>DATKVC010000014.1:0-49205 GCA_035530275.1 Rectinemataceae bacterium
CATGAACATGCCCGTCTCGGTCTGCCACCAGGTATCCATAATTGGGCATTTCCCCTTGCCGATGACGCGATGATACCAGCGCCAGGCCTCGGGGTTGATGGGCTCTCCCACCGAGCCGAGGAGGCGGAGCGAGGAGAGATCGCGGCGATTGGGCCAGGACTCGCCCCAGCGCATCAAGCCGCGAATGGCCGTCGGCGCGGTGTAAAACACGTTGATGCCATATTTCTCTATCAAGTGCCACCATCGGTCGGGATAGGGGAAGGTCGGTGCCCCCTCGTACATGAAGCTCGTCGCCCCGAGGATGAGGGGCCCGTAGACGATGTAGGAGTGGCCCGTCACCCAGCCGGGATCGGCGGCGCACCACCAGCGATCGTCGTCGCGAAGGTCGAAGACGTACTTGAGTGTGGTGGCGATGCCGACCTGGTAGCCCCCGTGGGTGTGGATGATGGCCTTAGGCTTGCCCGTCGTGCCCGAGGTGTAAAGCATGTAGAGTGGATCCTCGGCGTCGAGGATCTCCGTGGGGCACTTGGGGTCGGCGATGGGAAGTCCCATGAGATCGTGCCACCACATGTCGCGGCCCGTCTCCATCGCCACATCCTGCCCCGTCCGTTTGACGACCACGACATGCTCCACGACGGCCGCCCGCTTGAGGGCCTCATCGGCTATCTTCTTCAATTCGACGATCTTGCCGTTGAGGAAGGCCCCGTCGCAGGTGACGAGGACGCGCGACTCCGAATCCTCGAGGCGGCCGTGGAGGGCCTCGGTCGAGAATCCTCCGTAGACGACGGAGTGGACGGCCCCGATCTTGGCCACGGCGAGCATCGCGATCGGGAGTTCCGGCACCCGCCCCATGTAGATGGTGACGCGGTCGCCCTTGCGCACGCCGAGGGCCTTGAGGACGCTGGCGAACTTGCTCACCTCGCGATTGAGGGCGTGATAGGAATAGGTATGAACATCGCCCTTCTCGCCTTCCCAGATGAGGGCGAGTTTGTTTCGGCGGGCTCCCTTGAGATGGCGATCGATGGCATTGTAAACGATATTGGTCTTGGCGCCGACGAACCATTTGAAGAAGGGTTTTTCGCTGTCGTCGAGGACCTTGGTCCAGGGCGCCTGCCAGTCGATGAACTCCTTGGCGCGCTCCTCCCAGAAGCCGACGAAGTCGCGGTCGGCCGAGGCCGCCAGGTCTTTCCAATCCTTGATGTATGCTTGGGCTTTCACTTCCTCGGAAGGGTTGTACAAATCGCCATTGCCGCCGTTGGCAGCGGTCTCACCCATTTCCTGCTCCTTTGCTTCATCGGCTGCCGAGCCAGGCATGGCGTCAGCATTTGCCGCGGTCGATCAGTTTCGATGGACTGCCACGGGTTCATCGCCCGCGGCAGCCGGTTGATGGAACCTCAGGCCCGCGGCCCGACGGGGAAGATCACCTTCCCATAGGTTTCGTTAGCCACTCCGGCGAGGGAGGTGTACCAGGCGAGGGCGGCGGTCGCCAGCCCTGTCCAACCTCCGAGAACCGTCCAACTTGGATTTCCCGAACCCCAGGCGCCTATGGTGAGGAAGATGAAGGTGATGGACAGAAATACGAAGACGAGGATGAGCGCTAGATTGGTGCGCAAGGCGGCGATAGTCATATAAATTGTGAATATGGTCCAAGCCAGGAGGAAGATGCCGGTCGTATCCGGCGTCGCGCCGAAGGCCTTGCCGTTGCCGATGAGGTACCACAGCGAAAGCCAGAAGGATCCGTAGGAAGTGAAAGCCAGGGCACCGAAGGTGTTTTTACGGACGAATTCCCACATGCCTGCGAGGACCTGGGCGATGCCGCCATAGAAGACGGCGAGGGACAGAGCCGCCGCGGCGCCGCCCCCTCCCCATAGTCCCGCGTTGGCGGAACTCAGACAGAAGGTCGTCATCGCGAATCCTGCCAGACCCAAGGGACCCGGGTCTGCGACTTTGTGTTCAGCCATGCAATCCTCCAATCTTGACGCATTCAGGACTCCCCATACGGGTCATCCACAATTGTGTCTTAACCTCGGATCGACGAATTGGCCCCGCCCCTCGCCAGGACAAGCCCCATGGGGCGCCATATCGGGCTAGATACTACGTAATACAACAATCACAAAAGGCGCCTTCGATATCACGCGCGATCGATCGTCGCGTTTTCCATCTCCGCGTCGAGGCAGGATAATGTACCTACTTCTCCGGCATGTCAAATGAAAATCAAAGTATCGCATAATTACTTTGGCAAATGATAAGTGATACTTTGATCTTCCGGGGAAGATCGCGCGATCGTTCGGCTTGCCATCCCGATGATCCGCGAATCGAGGTCAATTAATATTTTATTATTTCCGATGACGGGTCGGGTCGGGAGCTTCGCTCTTGTCGGCGGCGATCACCGTGGTCGCACTATTATTGAGCTCCAACGTCTCGCTATAAATGAGCGAAGCCTTCTTTTATAGTCGGAGTCGCCTACCTGCCCTCGTGGTGCGTCCAAACGAGCAGACATTGCGTTTTGTCCGTGTATCCATCATCCTATTATTATCGAATTCGCTCCGAAGCCATCGTCGCGGTAGGAGGCTCGCCATGCATCAAAGTCAGTCGCAGGAAGAGAATCTCGAGGATCTGCTGAAGCACGATCTGTCCATCCGAAAGCTCGGGGAGGGAACCTACGATTCCCCCTTCAACGTTCCGGGCGAGGGAGATTACTTCATCCCCGAAGACGAGGGGGTCTACGCGATCGTCGACAGGACCTTGATCGGCAGGCTCGAGAGGGAGGGCAAAGAGGTTCCGTATTTCGAGAAGGGTGGTCCCCGTTCCAGGCTTCTCCATGAACCCGGCGAAACGGTCTCGGCAGTCATGACCTGCGGCGGGCTCTGCCCCGGCCTCAATTCCGTGATCCGAGGCATCGTCGTCATGAATTATTACCGCTACGGCAACAAGCGCACCTACGGCATTCGCTATGGCTACGCTGGGCTCAACAAGGACCTGGGCTACGAGGTCCAGCTCCTCACCCCCGACGTCATCGAGGGGATTCACAACACGGGAGGCACGATCCTCGGTTCCTCCCGTGGCGCCCAACCCGCCGAGAAGATGGTCGACCGCCTCGTCGAACTCAAGATCAACGTTCTCTATACTATCGGCGGCGACGGCACCCAGAGAGGAGCACTTGAGCTCATTCAGGAAATCGACAGGCGCGGACTCAGGATCTCGGTGGTCGGCATACCGAAGACGATCGACAACGACATCGGCTTCATCGACAAGTCCTTCGGCATGGAGACGGCCTTCACCGAGGCCTGCAATTCCCTCTACGCCGCCCACACCGAGGCGACGGCCTCGATCAACGGAATCGGCATCGTCAAGGTCATGGGGCGCGAGTCGGGATTCATCGCCGCCAATGCAACGCTAGCCACCAACGAGGTAAATTTCTGCCTCATTCCGGAACTCGATTTCGATCTCGAGGGCTCGAACGGCTTTCTGGAACACCTCGAGCGGAGGCTGCGCCGCCGCGGGCACGCACTGGTCGTCGTCGCGGAGGGAGCGGGGCAGCGCTACGTCGCCGATCCCGGCAAGGTGCGAAAGGACGCCTCGGGCAACGTCAAGCTGGGGGACATCGGGCTCTTCCTGAAGGAAAGAATCGGCGAGCATCTGGCGGCGAAAAAACTGCCTAATTCTATCAAATATATCGACCCGAGCTACACGATCCGGAGCCGGGCGCCGACGCCGAACGACTCCATATTCTGTTCGCAACTGGCGCAGATGGCCGTGCATGCCGGCATGTCGGGCCGCACGGGACTGATCGTCGGCTACCTGAATGGTCAATTCATCCATATCCCCATGCTCCTGGCCACCCTGAAGCGAAAGAAGATCGACCTCGTCTCCCAGCTCTGGCTTTCGGTCCTCGAATCGACGGGGCAGCCCTTCGGCATGAAGAACGCTTCCTGACGCGCGAGGGAGGGGGTGGACGGCAGCCGTCGCCTCCCCATGCCGCGCGACGACTTGCAGAAATGTCGTTCGTCGACATAATCGGAAGCTACGGGGAGCGGCCCGGGGAGGGAAAGGTGCGCATGATCGATCGGCTACAGGACTCGGTGGACAGGATTTTCTTCAAGGGAACGAATTCGAAACTCGGCGAGGGGCTCACCTACATCGTCGTCAATCTCTTTCTGATGGGCGTCTTGTTCTACGTGGTTCTCAATACTATCGTCTACGATTGGACAGGCACGATGTACGCAAGCGGCTTCCATCTGAACACGGCCCTCGACGATCTCATCCCCTACAGACCCGAGTGGGCGATCTTCTATCTCTACCTCTTCTTCTGGGCCACCGAAATAACGATGGTCTTCTTCGCGGTTTTCAGCTATAAGCATGGCTATTCCCTCGCGTGGTCCCTCGTAATAATCAATGTCGTCGCCGACCTCGTCTATCTCGTCTTTCCGGTGACGACCGATTTGTATCGCGCGCAGATTGCCGCCCACCCCCTCGTCGGGAATCAATTCGCAGCGGCGATGAACGCCTATTTCGCGAAAGATCCTTCCTTCGACTGCTTCCCGAGCCTCCATGCCGCCGTGTCGACCATCATCGCCTTTGCCTGGTTCCGCTTTTGGAAGACGAAGCCGGGAACCCTCAGGCTTGTCATCGCGATCGTCGCCATCCTCGTCGCGGTCGGCACGATACTTTCGACCCTCTTCGTCAAACAGCACTACATTGCCGACGAGATCGCGGGGATACTCCTCGCGCTCGGAGTCGGGAGGTTGGTCTACGGCAAGGCTCCGCTGCGAAGCCCGGGCGCCTGACAGGAAGCGCGAAAGACGAGGCGCCGGGCGGGGGTGGCGAAACGGCTAATTCAGCCGAAGAAGCCGCCCCAGAGGAAGGCGAAGGCCATTCCCGTCCCGAAAAAAAGAATGCCGAAGCGCCAGTTCCAGCGGAAAGCTACATCGAAGGCGCGGGCTCCGATCAGCTTCGAAAGGGTCATGATGACGCCGGCGAAGGGTGTCACCATATAGGCTGCCGCCCCGCCGACGGCCAGGCCCATGGCCACGGTGAGGGGCGGCACTGGCAGGTCGGAGTGGGCGAGGATCTTGCCGAAAAGCACAATTGTGATGAAGGGGTGAAGGCCGATCAGGGAGCCCGCGACGATGAGGAGGCCGACGAGGACTACCGAGCCGCCGCCGAGGGCGCTCGCCGCCGCCTCGAGGAAGGGGGCGGCCCTATCCATTGCCCCCGAATGCTCGAGGGCGCCCGAGAAGAGGCCCATGGCCACGAAAAAGGGGCCTATGTCGGCGGTCTTGAGAAGGCCCTCGCGCCAGTAGGCCCGGAGTTCCACGGCGAGACCCGGACGGCCCGCGAGGCTGAGGAGCCAGACGAGCGAGATGCTAGCCCCGGCCAGGATCATGCGGGAGCCCGGGGCGCCGATGTCGAGGAGCTCGAAGAGGAGCATCAGGAGAACGAAGGCCAGGGCCACGAAGAAAACGTGGAAGGCACGGGCTGATTGCGCGAGGCCTTTTGACGGGGTCTCCGAGCCGACTTCCTTCGACTCGTGGACACCGCCCTTGCCGAACTCGAAGAGGCTCGATAGGCCCATGCCGATGATGGCCAGGAAAAAACCGGGCAAGAATACGCGAGACCAGGAAAGTCCCGTGGCCTGCACGACGAGGAAGAGGTTGACCGCTCCGGGCGACCAGAGGGCTGCGAGGACATAGCCCCGGGTCGCGGCCGAGGAAATGAAGCGCTCGTAGTTCTCGACGCGACGACCGAGGGCCTTGCCGAAGAGGGAGACGACGACGGGTACCGAGCCCAGATTGAGGAAGCTCGTGAGGAGATGGGTCACGAGGGTCGTAAAGGCGAAGAGGGATCGGAGGCTCTTGAATCGCCCCTCGACCCAGGCGCGGATGGCAGAATCGTAGGTGCCGAGGCGGATGGGCATCGAGAAGGTCTGCATCACCGCGACGATGGCGATGATGTTGGTCATCGAGTTCGTGGCGGCTACCCATGTGGCGAAGGGCTGCCTTGAAAAGCCCAGAAGCGAGAAGGCAAGGATAAGGAAAAGCAGGGCCGCGACACGGAAGCCGCGGCTCATCAGGGGAAAGCCCGCGACGAAGATGACGAGGGCCGAGACGAAGAGGGGAATCTGACTCGGGAATGGGAAAAAGGGGCCAAAGAGCTGGATGGCCACGAGGATGACGACGGCGAAGCGGAACAGCGTTTTCAGAAACCTACCCTCATGTACAAGACTATAACTATATTTCCCATAACGTTTTAAGTCCATATCTTGGAGGCCGATTTTTTCGTTGACGGCTCCAGAGAACGGGTCTAGACTCTGGCGATCAGTGATTATCACTGGTAATCAGGCACTTGAAAAGGTGAAAAGCGCGAAATGTTGACGAACACGATAGCCCTGCAACTCATCCAATACATCGTCGACAACAATCTTCCGGTCGGCACGAAGCTCCCATCAATCCGCGAGCTTGCCTCCCTTTACGACAGCAACGCGAGCCAGGTGAGGACGGGTCTCATCACCCTGGCGGCCCTCGGCGTCATCGACATGCATCCGCGGGCGGGCTCCTTCGTGAAGCAGATCTCGCCGGGCGAGCTCGACAATCTTTTCGTCCTCTTCTTCCGCCTCGGGATGCTGGGCAAGCAGGAGGACACCATCAACCTCTACGCGGTCAAGGCCCTCCTCGACCGCGAAGTCTTCATCAACGCCATCAAGTACAGGACCGACAACGATCTCTACGAGCTCGGTCTCAACCTCGCGAAACAGGAGGCTTCCTTCGAGGATATAGCGGCCTTCATCGACGCCGACGAGCAATTCCACGTCCTCCTCGCGCGGATCAGCCGCAATCCCCTGGTCGTCTTCCTCCTCGAGGCCATCCAGGGAATGCTGCGCTCCTATCGCCGCGAGAACTTCACCTCGGAGGTCTGCAGGGAGTCCTGGGAGAGCCACAGGGTCGTCTTCAAGGCGATCGAAACCCAAAACGAGGCGGACGCCGAGAAGGTCGCCGTCCTCCACACCCAGGCAGGCATGCAGCGCATTCGAGCGAGGAGAGAGTCGGCGGGAGCGAGGAAGGCATGATCGAGGTCACAAAGGGCGCGCCCCGCGTAACCGAAATGAGGGTAGTCCCCGTCGCCGGACACGATTCGATGCTCCTCAATCTCTGCGGCGCTCACTCCCCCTTCTTCACGAGAAATATCGTACTACTTAAGGATTCTTCGGGCCGCGTCGGCCTCGGCGAGGTCCCGGGCGGCGAGGGAATTCGCCTCAATCTCGAAAGGGCGATTCCACATGTCGTAGGTCGCTCGATCGGCGAGGTGAATGCCGTCCTCGAAGTGCTTCGCTCGATGCTGATGGGAGGACGCGAGGAAGGCCCGCGGAACGTCGTCCATGAGGTGACGAGCGAGGCCGAGGCGCGGGTCCTCAAGCAACCCCACGAAATCAACCTCAGGGCGGACAATGTCCTCACCGCCGTCGAGGCGGCCATGCTCGATCTCTTCGGCCAATTCCTCGATCTGCCCGTCGCAGCCCTTCTCGGCGACGGAGTGCAGAGGACTTCGGTGCGCATGCTCGGTTACCTCTTCTACATCGGTGACCGCCTCAGGACCGACCTCCCTTACCTCGGGGGAGCGAAGGGTGGCAGCGAGTGGTACCGGATCAGGGACGAGGAAGCCCTGACGCCCGAATCCATCCTGCGCCTCGCCGAGGCGGCGCATGAACTCTACGGCTTCGAGGATTTTAAACTCAAGGGCGGCGTCATGGCCGGCGCCGAGGAAATGGAGGCGGTCGCCGCCCTCGCGAAGCGCTTTCCCGGAGCGCGCATCACCCTCGATCCCAACGGCGCCTGGTCCCTCGAGGAGGCCGTGGGTCTCTGCAAGGGCCGGTCGAACATCATGGCCTACGCCGAGGATCCCTGCGGGGCCGAGGCAGGCTTTTCGGGCCGGGAGATCATGGCCGAGTTCAAACGGGCCACGGGCATGCGCACAGCCACCAACATGATCGCCACCGATTGGCGCCAATTGGCTCATTCCTGCCAACTCCATGCCGTCGATATCCCCCTCGCCGACCCCCACTTCTGGACCATGCAGGGCTCGGTGCGCGTGGCCCAGCTCTGCAAGGACTGGGGCCTGACCTGGGGCTCTCATTCGAACAATCATTTCGACGTTTCGCTGGCCATGTTCACCCACGTGGCGGCGGCCGCACCCGGCAGGACCACGGCCATCGACACGCACTGGATCTGGCAGGAGGGACGCGAGGCCCTCACGAAGGAACCCTTCAGGATCAAGGGTGGTTTGGTGGAGCTGCCGAAAAAGCCGGGGCTCGGCATCGAGATCGACGAGGACAGTCTCGCGGCCGCCAACGATCTATATAAGAAGGTTGGTCTCGGGGCGCGCGACGACGCCGTCGCCATGAGATATCTCATACCTAACTGGAAGTACGACCCCAAGCGCGCTTCCATGCTGGGTTGAGGAGCGGAAGCATGAGTCCGACCAGTCCTGCCGCCGCCGATCACCCTGGAAAAGGGATTCCCATTCTCATTCGGGTCGATCCCTCCGACAATGTGGCAGTCGTCGGGAACTCGGGAGGCCTGCCGGCCGGAACGAGGGCTCGTCTGGACGGAGGTGAAAGCCTCGATTTTCTCGAGAAGGTGCCCGAGGGCCACAAGGTCGCGTTATGCGACATCGAGGAAGGGAGCCCGATACTCCGCTACGGCGAGACCATCGGCCTCGCCCGCTCGCGCATTGTCCGCGGCTCCTGGGTCGAGGAATCCCTCGTCGCTCTGCCCGTGGCCCCCGAACTCGACTCCTTGCCGATCGCCACGCGCATTCCGTCCCGTGGACCCGCCCTGGAGGGCTATACCTTCGAGGGCTACCGCAACCCCGACGGAAGCGTCGGCACCCTGAATCTCCTCGGCATCTCGGAGAGCGTCCAGTGCGTGGCCGGCGTCGTCGACAAGGCGCTGGAACGCATCAGGGCCGAACTCCTGCCGAAGTACCCCCATGTCGACGGCGTCGTGGCCCTCAAGCACAACTACGGCTGCGGCATCGCGATAGACGCGGCCGAGGCGCGAATCCCCATTCGAACCCTCCAGAATCTCGCCCGCCACCCCAACCTCGGCGGCGAGACCATGATCGTCGGCCTCGGCTGCGAAAAGCTCGCTCCCGAGCGCCTTGCGGAGAGGAGCCACGCCTTCTCGGGAGGCGGCGCGGCCGACATCGTGACGCTGCAGGAGCACAAGGGCTACGGCGAAATGCTCCGCTCTATCATGGAGCGGGCAGAAGGGCATCTCAAGATTCTCGATAGGCGGCGGCGCCAAACCTGCCCCGTCTCCGAGCTCGTGATAGGGACTCAATGCGGGGGCAGCGACGCCCTTTCGGGGGTCACCGCCAATCCGGCAGTGGGCTTCGCCACCGACCTCCTGGTCCGCGCGGGAGCCACGGTGCTCTTCTCCGAGGTCACCGAGGTGCGCGACGCCATCCACCTCCTCACGGCCCGCGCCGCCGACGCGGAGGTAGGGGCTGCCCTGGTCCGCGAGATGCGCTGGTACGACGAGTACCTGGCCAAGGGCGGCGTCAACCGCAGCTCCAACACGAGCCCGGGCAACAAGAGGGGCGGGCTCGCCAACATCGTCGAAAAAGCCCTCGGTTCGGTCGTGAAATCGGGCACGGGCAGGATCGACGGGGTACTCGGCCCCGGCGAGCGCGCGGACAGGAAGGGCCTCATCTTCGCCGCAACCCCGGCCAGCGACTTCATCTGCGGCACCCTCCAGATGGCTTCGGGCATCCAGCTCCAGGTATTCACGACGGGAAGAGGGACTCCCTACGGCCTCGAGATGATTCCCGTCATGAAGGTAGGGACGCGCAACTCGCTGGCCGAGCAGTGGCCCGACCTCATCGATGTAAACGCCGGAAGGATAGCCTCGGGCGAGTCGAGCATCGAGGAGGTCGGCTGGGAGATATTCCGGATGATCCTCGAGGTCGCGAGCGGCAAGAAGACCACCTGGGCCCAACGCTGGGGCATCCATAACGACCTCTGTCTCTTCAATCCTGCGCCAGTGACATAAATTGGGACCAACTATTATAATCTCCACGAGAGGAAGGAACAGCACGTGAATCGACCGAACAGAGCCGAGGATTTCAAGCCGGAGGGGATCATCCCGGCGGTGATCACCCCCCTCGACGCCGAGGGCAAGTTCAACGAAAAGGCCATGCGCAAGCTCATCGACTTCCTCATAGAGGGCGGCTCCCACGGCCTCTTCGTCGTCGGCGCCGCGGGGGAATTCTACGGCCTCACGCCGGAGGAGAAACGCGAGATATTCCAGGTCACGATGGACCAGACGGCCGGCAGGGTTCCGGTTTATGCCGGAACCGCGGGCATCACCACCCGCGAGACGGTCGCACTCACCCATATCGCCGAGGAGTGCAAGGTCGACGCCGTGTCAGTCCTAACACCCATGTTCGTTTCGCCGAGTCAAGACCAGCTCATCGAACATTTCCAGACCATCGCGGCAAGCACCTCCCTTCCCGTAATCATGTACAACAATCCTCCGAAGACCGGAGTCTCCCTCTCTCCGGCCACGGTCGCCAAACTCGCCGATACGCCGAATATCATCGGCATCAAGGATTCCTGCGGCGATCTAACGGTCACGGGAGAGTTCATACGACTCACGAAGGGCAAGAAGTTCTCCGTGCTCATGGGTCGCGACACCCTGATTTTCGGCGCCCTCTGCTACGGGGCGACGGGTTCCATCGCCTCTTGCGCCAACGTCGCCCCGCGCATCTGCGCCGATATCTACAACAAGTACAAGGCAGGCGACATGGAAGGAGCCCTCGAGGCTCAGTACAACCTCGCCCCTCTCAGGATCGCCTTCAACATCGGAACCTTCCCTGCCGTAATCAAGGAATCCCTCGAGATGCTCGGCATCGAGGCGGGCCCCTGCATGAATCCCGTCGGTCCGATGACCGTCGAAGAGCGCGCCAAGCTCCGCAAGGTCCTCGTCGAGATGGGCCTCCTCAAATAGGAGAAAGGAAACAACTGTGGCAAGTTCTGATAATCAGAGAAAATCAGGCCCGGTATCGAGCGGCAGCTCTCCGAGGGTGACCGAGATGGAGGTCATACCCGTCGCCGGCCACGACAGCATGCTCCTTAACCTGAGCGGGGCCCATAGTCCCTACTTCACTCGCAACATCGTTCTCATCAAGGACGAGGCCGGGCATACGGGGCTCGGCGAGGTCCCGGGTGGCGAAAAGATACGCCTGACCCTCGAAGACGCGAAGACCCTCGTGGTCGGCAGCTCGATCGGCGCCTACAACGACACGCTCAACGCGGCGCGGCGTCAATTCGCCGATCGAGACTCGGGCGGCAGGGGACTCCAGACCTTCGATCTCCGCATCGCCATCCACGCCGTCACCGCCATCGAATCGGCCCTCCTCGATCTCCTCGGCCAGCATCTCGGGGTCTCCATAGCCTCCCTCCTCGGCACGGGGGTCCAGCGCGAGGCCGTGCCCATGCTCGGCTATCTCTTCTTCATCGGCGACCGAAAGAAGACCGACCTGGCCTACCTTCCGACACCGTCGTCCGGCGATGCATGGGAGAAGCGGAGGAGGGAGGAAGCCCTTACGCCCGACTCCGTCGTGCGACTCGCCGAGGCCGCCCAGGCCCGCTACGGCTTCAAGGACTTCAAGCTCAAGGGCGGGGTCTTGTCGGGGTCCGAGGAAATGAAGGCGGTCGAGGCCCTCGCGCGCCGCTTCCCCGACTCGCGCATCACCATCGACCCCAACGGGGCCTGGTCCCTCGCCGAGGCCGTCGGGCTCTGCAGGGGCAAGGGAAACATTCTCGCCTACTGCGAGGATCCCTGCGGCGCCGAAGCCGGCTATTCGGGGCGGGAGATCATGGCCGAGTTCAGACAGGCGACGGGCCTGCCCACGGCCACCAACATGATAGCCACCGATTGGCGCCAATTGGGTCATTCCATGATACTGCAGTCGGTGGACATCCCCCTGGCCGATCCCCACTTCTGGACCATGCAGGGTTCGATCCGCGTGGCCCAACTCTGCAACGAGTGGGGTCTCACCTGGGGATCGCACTCCAACAATCACTTCGACATCTCCCTCGCGATGTTCACCCAGGTCGGCGCGGCCGCCCCGGGCGCGATCACGGCGCTCGATACGCACTGGATCTGGCAGGAGGGAGAAGAGCGCCTCACCAAGGAACCCCTCAAGATCGAGGAAGGCAAGATCAGGCTGCCGGCAAAGCCAGGCCTCGGCGTCGAGGCCGATATGGAGCGCATCGAAAAGGCTCATCGCCTCTATCTCGAACATGGCCTGGGCTCGCGCGATGACGCCGTGGCAATGCAGTACCTGATCTCCGGATGGAAGTTCGACAACAAAAAACCCTGCCTCGCGCGCTAGCGGCGAGGTTCGAAGATATGCCATCGCGGGCATTCAGGCCCAAGAAGCCGCGCGGCGGATGCAATTAGGAGGAAACAACATGAAGATCGGATTCATAGGACTGGGGATTATGGGGAAACCCATGGCGAAGAATCTCATCAAGGCCGGGCATGAGTTGACGGTATACGATCGAGCGAGCGGAGCCATGGACGAGCTCCTGTCCTCCGGCGCCAAGGCAGCCACGAGCGCGAAGGATGCGGCCATGGCGAGCGAGCTTGTGATCACCATGTTGCCCAACTCGCCCCACGTGAAGGCGGCCGTCCTCGGCGAGGGCGGGGCTATCGAGGGTCTGACCCCAGGCAAGGTTCTCGTCGACATGAGCTCCATCGCCCCCCTCGCGGCCAAGGAAGTCGCCGCGGAGCTCGCGAAGAAGGGCGTCGAAATGCTCGACGCGCCGGTGAGCGGGGGCGAGCCCAAGGCCATCGAGGGAACGCTCTCGATCATGGTCGGCGGCAAGAAGGAAGTCTTCGAGCGTTGCCTGCCCATCCTCCAAAGCATGGGCTCCTCGGCCGTCCTCTGCGGGGACATAGGCGCGGGCAACACGACCAAGCTCGCCAACCAGATAGTCGTGGCGCTCAACATAGCGGCTATCTCCGAGGCTTTCGTCCTCGCCTCGAAGGCGGGCCTCGATCCAGACACCGTGTTCAAGGCCATCAGGGGAGGCCTCGCTGGCAGCACCGTGATGGAAGCCAAGGCCCCCATGATCATGGCGGGCAACTTCAAGCCCGGCTTCCGCATCGACCTCCATATAAAGGATCTGGCCAACGCCCTCGAGACGGGTCACGAAGTCGGCGTTCCCCTCCCCCTCACGAGCCAGGTGATGGAGATGATGCAGGCCCTCAAGGTCGATGGCAAATCCGGGAACGATCATTCGGGACTCGTTCAGTACTATGAGAAACTCGCGCAGTGCGAAGCGAGGAAGCGGCCATGAACAGGAAATATTGGGATATCGCCTCGGGACTCGGAGTGATCGCCCTGGGCGTCGCCCTCATCAGCGCGTCGACCCACATCAAGTCCCTCGACGTCTCGCGCTTCGGCTCGGGTTTCTTTCCCGCCATCGTCGCCATCCTCTTCATGATTCTCGGCCTCGTGATCTTCGTTGGCGGGATCAAGCAAGCGAGGGGGCCTGACCAAAAGGTCGAGAAGGACGGAAAGCCCCGCATGTGGGCCGTCTTCGCCACCTTCGTCCTCATGGCCGCCTACGCGACCTTCTTGCCCTCCATCGGATTCCTCATCTCAACGGCACTCTACCTCTTCATCCAAATGCTCCTCCTCGTGCCCAACGACAGGCGCAACTTCCTCGTATTCGGGATCATCTCCATCGTCACTTCGGTGGTCGTGTACTACACCTTCGTCGAGGTGTTTCAACTCATGCTCCCCGCGGGCATTTTGGGATAAGGGAGGAAAGCGATGCTCGAAATGTTCGCGGCCGGATTCCAGGCGGCCTTCACCTTGCACAGCGTGCTGATGATCGTGCTCGGCGTCTTTATCGGAATCATCTTCGGCTGCATCCCCGGCCTGACCACCACAATGGCGGTCGCCCTCTGCATTCCCCTCACCTTCGGCATGCCCCCCACCGTGGCGATGAGCCTCCTCATGGGCCTCTACGTCGGCGGCACCTCGGGCGGACTCATCTCGGCGATCCTCATAAATATACCGGGTACACCGGCCTCGGTGGCGACCTGCTGGGACGGCCATCCGCTTGCGGCACGGGGAGAAGCCGGCAAGGCTCTCGGCGTCGGCGTCTTCTACTCCTTCCTCGGCACCCTCTTCTCGATCGCCGCCCTCGTCTTCATCGCACCGCCGCTGGCCGATTTCGCCCTCCAATTCTGGCCTTCGGAATATTTCGCCCTGGCCCTCTTCTCGCTTACGATGGTCGGAACCCTCGCGGGCAAGCAGCTCGCGAAGGGTATCGCGGTGGGCCTCCTCGGAATGGCCCTCGCCTTCGTCGGTACGGCTCCGATCGACGCGATCCCACGCTTCACCTTCGGCTTCCACGAACTCGACGGCGGCTTCGACATCCTGCCCGCCCTCATCGGCCTCTTCGCCGTCGCCGAAATCCTCAACGTGGCAGAGAAGGACGTCGAGCTCAAGAAATCGGAAGTCCTGATGAGCTTCAAGATGAAGGGCCTCGGGTTCAGCATGAAGGAGTTCGTCGGGCAGACCTGGAACATGATTCGATCCGCCCTCATCGGTATCGGCATCGGCATCCTTCCGGGCATCGGGGCAGGAACCTCGAACATCGTCTCCTACGGGGTGGCCAAGAGCCAATCCAAGCATCCGGAGAAATTCGGCACCGGTATCATCGACGGAGTCGTCGCCTCCGAAACGGCGAGCTGTTCGACGATCGGCGGCGCCATCGTCCCCCTCCTCACCCTCGGCATCCCCGGCGACACGGTGACGGCCATGATCCTCGGCGGCCTCATGATCCACGGGCTCCAGCCAGGCCCCCTCCTTTTCATTCAGAACGGACCGGTGGTCTACGGCATCTTCATAGCTCTGCTCATCGCCAACTTCGTCATGCTTGCCATGGAATTCTTCGGGATCAGGATTTTCGCCCGACTCCTGTCCGTGCCGAAATACATCCTCCTCCCCATCATCTTCGCCCTCTGCGCGGTCGGGGCCTTCGGTCTCAACAACCGCGTCTTCGACGTTTGGGTCGTCCTCTTCTTCGGCGTCCTCGGCTACGTCCTCCAGAAGCTCAAGTTTCCCACCTCGCCCATCATCCTGGGCATCATCCTCGGACCCATGGCCGAGACCAATTTCCGCCGCGGTCTCCAGATGACCAACGGCGACTTCCTCCAGTTCTTCACCCGCCCCATCACCGACGTCTTCCTCCTCGCCACGGTCCTCATGATCGTGCTAACCGGCCTGAGCCACATCAGGGACAAGAAGAAGGAGGTCGCCGCAGGGGCGTGATGCAGTTTAATACTATTTAGTTGTATTTCGGCGCCGCCCTGGGCGACGCATCAAGAAACGGAATCGGAGGATTCGAATGAAAGGATTCAGCAAGAAACTCGTCGCCCTCGCGCTCGGCGCGATCGCCCTCACCGGACTCGGCGCCCAGGCCTATCCCGACAAGGCCATCCAGGTCGTCGTTCCCGCCGGTGCGGGTGGCGACACCGACGTCAATTGCCGCATCGTAGGCAAGTATCTCGAAAAGGAACTCGGCCAGCCCATCGTCGTCGTCAACGTGAACGGCGGCGGCGGCACACTCGGCAGCCGCAAGGTCAAGGACTCGGCCCCCGACGGCTATACGGCCCTCTTCTATCACCCCTCGATGTTCCTCAACCAGATGATGGGCCTCGTCGACTACGGCTTCAGCGACTTCGAGAACGCCGGCATCGCCGTCATGGACAACACGAACATATTCGTCGTCAGCGCCTCCTCTCCCTACAAGAACCTCCAGGACCTGATCAAGGCCGCCAAGGCCAATCCCGGCAAGATCAAATTCGCCACGGAGACCGGCGGTTTCACCCACCTCCAGATCCTCGCCTTCCAGGCCGAGACCGGAGTCCAGTTCAACATCGTCGACGTAGGAGCCGCGGCCCAGAAAATCGTCGCCCTCCTCGGTCGCCAGGTCGACGCGATCGGCATCTCCTACGGCATCATCAAGGACTACGTGACCTCAAACAAGTTCCGCGTCATCGGCGTCGAATCCGACGCCCGCAATCCCCTCATTCCCGAGGTCGCGACCTTCAAGGAGCAGGGCGTCAACATTTCCTTCCCGAAGTTCTTCTATTATCTCTTCCCGAAGGGAACGCCCCAGGCCGTCATCAACAAGTTCGACGCAGCCCTCGCCAAGGTAGCGGCCGACCCGGCCCTCAAGGCCGAGCTCAACAAGTTCATGGTAGATCCGGTCTACATAGCCCCCGCCGAGGCCATCAAATACATGAACGCCCAGCAAGCCACTTATTTCAATTATAAGGATCTCATTCTCAACGCCAAGACGACCAAGGAAGAAGTCAAAAAATAGCCATTCCGGGGGACCTCCGTCATGGAGGCCCCCCGCAAGGTAAAGGAGACAGGATGAACCCTGCCGGATCGCAAGCCTCGAATCCCATCGCCTGGATCGGCCTCTCCTCGGTCTACATGCCCCTGGCCAAGGCGGTGAGCGACGCAAAGGTCCTGACCGGCAGACAGAAACCCCTCGAGGGGGTCTGGATCCTCTTTGCCGAGATCGCCGACGCCGAGGGTGGATCGGGGCTCGGCTTCAGCTATGCCCTGAGGAGCGGAGGGCCGGCCCAGTACGCCCATGCCCGCGAACTCGCGCCCGAACTCATCGGGGAGGACGCGAACGACATCGCCCGCCTCTGGAGCAAACTCGTCTGGCGCGGCGCCTCGGTGGGCAGAAGCGGCATCGCCCTCCAAGCCATCGCCGCCCTCGACATAGCCCTTTGGGATCTCAAGGCCAGGCGGGCTCATCTCCCCCTTTCGAAGCTCCTCGGCTCGTATCGCGAATCGGTGCCTTGCTACAACACTTCCGGCGGCTATCTCCAGGCGCCGATCGAGGAAGTGCTCGAAGGAGCCGACCGTTCCCTCGCGCGGGGCATGGGCGGTATCAAGCTGAAGGTGGGTCAGCCCGACGGGGCACTCGATCTCAGGCGCGTCGAGGCCCTCCGCAGTCATCTCGGAGATTCCGTTCCGATAATGGTCGACGCGAACCAGCAATGGGATCGCAGGAGGGCGCTGCGGATGGGGCGGGCCCTCGAACAGTACCAATTGGAATGGATAGAGGAGCCCCTCGACGCCTACGACGCGGAGGGCCACGCCGCGCTCGCCGCCGCCCTCGACACTCCCGTCGGGACGGGGGAGATGCTCACGAGCGTGGCGGAGCATCGGAAGTTGATCGAGGCGAAATCGGCCGACATCCTCATGCCCGATGCGCCCCGAATCGGCGGAATCACCCCCTTCCTCAAACTCGCGACCCTCGCGGAGGAGTCCCGGCTCAGGTTGGCCCCCCACTTCGTGATGGAGATACACATCCATCTTGCGGCCGCCTATCCTGAGGAAGGCTGGGTCGAGCACTTCGAATGGCTCGAGCCCCTCTTCAATGAGCGCCTCGAAATTCGCGGAGGTCGGATGGTGGTGCCCACGCGCGCAGGACTCGGCCTGAGCCTGAGCGAGAGAGTCGCTTCCTGGACAGTCGAAGGTTTCGAAGCGGGAAAGCGCCCCTGACCCGCTATGCCCATAGAAAAGGAACAACGCATGATCGACGTGGAAGAGAAGCTCGCGCGGTACAGAGAGTTCTGGGATCTGAAATCGATCAGCCGGCCCATGGTCGGCTTCGATGTCGGAGGCTGGTTTCCCTTCCAGCGCTATACCGACCTAAGGAACATCGAGGAAAAGGGCTTTATAGAACCATCCAACCTGGACGCGCGCCGGAGCCTTCACGACTATGCAGCCTTCCTCGAACGATCCCTCGAGGTAGAGGATGATTTCATCAAGGGAGTTTGTCCCATCCAGGCCATACCGTGGATGGAAGGCATTCTCGGTTGCCGTCTCCAGCGCTCAGGCCAGACAGTTTGGGCCGAGGAGCGAAAGGCGAGTTGGGAAGAGCTTTCGACATCGCCCGACACGAGCGCGCCTTGGTTCTCGACCTACCTCGACTTCGTGCGCGTCCTCACCGAGGAAGCCAGTGGACATTACCCGGTGGGACTGCCCATATTGCGGGGAATCACGGACATGACCGGGGCCCTCCGCGGCCATACCGAGGCCATCATCGACCTCATCGAGAATCCGGAGGAGCTGAAGGCCCTCGGCCAGAGGCTCGCGGAGCTCTTGATTCGCCTGACGCGGGAGCACCACGCAACGACGGAGGCATTTCACGGCGGCCATTTCATCGAAGCCTATTCGATGTGGGCTCCCGGTCCTCTCGTTCGCATGCAGGAGGACGCGACCGCCGTCTTTTCTCCCGACCTCTATCGGGAAATAGTGCTCGAGAGCGACAGGAAGATAGCCCGTGCCTTCCCCTACAGCCTCCTTCACCTTCATAGTTCCTCCCTTTTCATCCTGGAGGACTTCCTTTCGATCCGCGAGATCGGCGTCTACCAGATCAACCGGGACGTCGGAGAAATGGGCATGCCCGAGCTCATCCCCTTTCTGAGGCGCATACAGGAAGACGGGAGGCGCATCTTCCTGCGCGGCCCCCTCGACCAGGAGGACTTCAAGCTCGTCGCCAAGAATTTGTCGCCAACGGGTCTCATGGTGCAATCGGTGGTGGGCAGCATCCAAGAGGCTCGCGAGCTCTCCGAAGCCGCCGCGCGGATCTTCGCGGCATGAAGCGATCGGCGTGCGTCTGACGCGCGTCATCCCGAAGGCGCGAATCTTCGAACTCATGGATGTAATTAAGAGGATGAAGGTGGAGGCTCCTGTCGCCTCGGGCCAGGTCCTCATTCAAAGCCCCCTCGGAATCGACTGCGACCTCATAGCCACGAGGGAGGTCGGACTCGCGCTTGCCTCTGAAAGGACTTCTCATGACCATCACCCACGGCGGTAGAGTATCGGAGCTCCTCGCCGACGTCCCCATTCCCAGGATGTTTCGCGCCCGCCAATCCTTCCCTCGGCCCCGAATCGCCGCGGCCGAGATAGCATCCACCGTCGCATCCCGCCTCTCCGACGAGGCGATCGCCGAGCGCATTGCCCCAGGCATGAAGATCGCGATAACGGCGGGAAGCCGCGGCATCGCCAATATCGATTCGATCACCAAGGCCATCGCGGATTTCGTGAAATCGCGGGGCGGCCTCCCCTTCATCGTGCCCTCGATGGGCAGCCATGGCGGGGCCACGGCGGAGGGACAGAGGGCCATCCTGGCCGGCTACGGAATCAGCGAGGAGACGATGGGCTGCCCCATCAGGTCGAGCATGGAGACGGTCAGCCTCGGCCATTCCTGGCTCGGCAAGCCCGTCTATATTGATCGCAATGCCTATGAATCGGACGGCATCATCGTCTCGTGCAGGATCAAACCGCACAACGCCTTCAGGGGCCCCTATGAAAGCGGCATCTGCAAGATGATGGTGGTCGGTCTCGGGAAGCGCGAAGGGGCGGAAAGCGTCCATGCCGACGGTATGGGCAAAATGGCCGAGAACCTCGTCGCCAACGCCGCCGTCGTCCTCCAGAAGACACCCATTCTCTTCGCCCTCGCCTCGATCGAGAACGCCTACGACGAAACCTGCATCCTCGAGGCCGTTGCCAAGGAGCATATTCTCGAGAGGGAGCCGACCCTTCTCAGGAAGGCCTTCGCCCATATGCCCCGCATCATCGTGGGCAAGGCCGATGTCCTTGTCGTGGACGAGATCGGGAAGAAATACAGCGGCACCGGCGTCGATCCGAATATCACCGGAACCTTCTCGACAGAGTTCGCCTCTGGCGGCCTCGAAGTTCAGCGCAGCTGCATGCTCGACCTCGCGGAAAGCTCAGGAGGCAACGGCCTCGGTGTGGGCCTCGCGAGCGCGATCACCCGACGCCTTTACGACAAACTGGACAGCGAGACCATGTACCCCAACTGCCTCACGAGCACCATCATCACCTCGGCCATGATTCCCCTCGTCCTCGCCAATGACAAAGAGGCCATCCAGGCCTGCCTGCGCACGCTGAACGGCGTCGATCCGGACAAGCCCAGGGTCGTCCGCATCGCGAACAGCCTCCATATCGAGTTCATCATGCTATCGGAGGCTTATTACGCCGAGGTCCTTCGAGGCTATTTCCCCGGACTCGAGGCATGCGGCGAACCCGAGGAGCCGACCTTCGACACCGAGGGAAACCTCGCAGATAGGACGATACCCCTCGGTGAAGGCCGCTGAGGCGAAGGCCGCCGAACCGATGCCCGGCGCCTGCTCTCAGAGCGGCTCGACAAGCAAGACCTGGATGTCGCATACATTCGTGTTGGTTGCGCCCGTGACCAGGAGGGCTCCGGCATTTTTTAACAGTTGATACGAATTATTGTCGGCGAGGGCGGCCTTGACATCGAGGGAGGAGGCGCGGCAAGCCTCGAGAGCTGCCTTGTCCGCCACGCCTCCAGCGGCGTCGGTAGGCCCGTCGTCGCCGTCGGTCGCACCGGACAGAAACGCGACCCCTTCGAGATCCAGACCCGTCGCCTCCGCCGCGTCGAGAAAGGCGAGGACCATCTCCTGATTTCTTCCGCCCCGGCCCTTTCCGCGAAGGGTCACCGTGCTCTCGCCCCCGGCCAGCACGCAGGCGGGCCCCTTCATCGGCAGGCCATGGGCGCGGATGTCGGCGGCTACGGCCACGAAGACCTTCGCGAGCTCCCGCGCCTCGCCCTCGAGCCTGCTCGAGAGGAGGAGCGTCGAATAGCCTAAGGACTCGGCCCGCTCCTTCGCGGAAAGTAGGGAGAGGTAATTCGTACCTACTAAAATATTATGGCAAGGATCGAAGGCAGGATCGCCTGCCTTCGGGGTTTCGTCGAGCCCGCCCGCGAGACCCTTTTCGAGGACCTCGCGCGTCCTCGGCTCGAGACGCTCGAGAATCGAATACTCGCGGAGTATCTCCACGGCATCGGCCCAGGTAGTGGGATCGGGGACCGTCGGCCCCGAGGCTATCGAGGCGAGATCGTCGCCCATCACGTCGGAGAGGATGAGGTTGATCGAAGTGGCCGGATGGAAGGCGCGAGCCAGTCGCCCTCCCTTCACGAGGGAGAGATGCTTTCGCACACAATTGATCGCGGCGATCGGCGCCCCCGAGGCGAGGAGCAGGGAACTGATCGCGCGCTTGTCCTCGAGCGACAGGCCGAAACCGGGGGCGCAGAGGAGGGCCGAACCCCCTCCCGATACGCAGTTGATGACGAGGGTGCCTTCGTCCGCGGTTTCGGCGAGCTCGAGCATGAGCCTTCCGGCCTCGGCGCTCGAGGCGTCGGGAATGGGATGGGCCGCCTCGAAGAGTCTTGACCTGACGAGGCCTTCCCCGTGGCCCTTCTTCGTCACCACGAGGCCCGAATCGATCCGCTCGCCGAGGAGGGATTCAACCGCTAAGGCCATGCGGGCGCTGGCCTTCCCATAACCGACGAGGAGGATCTTGCGAAAACGGGAGAGGTCCCAGCCTCGCTCTTCCTCGCCGGTCTTGACGAGGAGCTGGTCGCCGTCGATGGAGAGGCAGCGTCCGATGAGAAGGAGGGGATCTGCGCGATCCAGCCCCGCCTTGAAAATGGCGAGGGCATCGCCGCGCAGACCGGTCGACCATTCGATCCTTGCGTGATCACTCATCGCATCGCCGCTCCCACCGTCCATCTTCGATCACATACCCGTAATGAGGAGAATGACGAAATAGATGGCCATTGCCGCGAATCCGATGGGAACCCCGAGCCTCGCCCATTCGCCCGAGCGGATCTTGAGTTTGCCCGCGGAGATGATATTGGGGATGTTGCCGGGGATGAGCATGCCGCCCGCGATGATCAGACCAAGAATCGCCGAGACGATCTGCTGGATACTCATCGTCGGCCCCACTTCCGCCGCGGTGAGGGTCGCGTTATCGAGGACGGCGGAAATCGTATTGATCCAGTAAATGCCCTCGGCAGGAATGTGGGACACGTACTGGTCGATGATGGGCTTGAAACCCGTGCCGAGGAAGACGAGGGCCATGACGAAGGCGTAGGTCTTGATCGTCCTAATGATGACGTCTTTCCAATTCTCGGCCCTATCCTCGGTGAGACCTTCGCCCTTCTGTTCGCCTTTCGAAACCATGATGGCGCCTAAGACTCCGAAGGCCAGGACGGCGGGGATCACATAGAGCCAAAGCTTGTCGAAGAGGAACCAGAAGCCCGCATGATAGGGCTCTCCCTTGAGCTTGCCTATGGCGATCGTCGACAAGGGCTCCCCGATCGGGGTCAGGGCCGCCCCCATGCCGACGGCGAAGCAGGCGATGACCACAAGCCTGACTTCGGCCTTCCTGTCGAGCGAAAGGCTCGCGATGATCTCGACGAGAACAAGGGCCGCGATGATGGCGGTGATCGCGCTCGAAAGGAGGCCGAGGAGGACGATGACGAGGAAGGCGAAGACGCGAACGCCGACGAGACCCGTCACCGCGTCCACGGCTCGCTTCACATGCGAACGCGCGAAGGTGAAGAGGAAGCCCGCGACGAGGACGGCGAAGGCTATCTTGATGGGCTCCAGGAGCCCCTCCTCGACGAGGGCCCAGCTCCATTGCGCGGTCACAGTGACGGCAAGGACGCCCATGACGAACAGGAATATCTCGAGATTTTCCTCGACCTGTTTGACGAGAAAGGGCAGGCTCAAGACGAGGAGCAGGATCACGAAAAGACCGATGATCGTAAGCATCGAAAATCCTCCGCTATAATGATTGGGCATTCGCGTCGAAAAAAGGCGAGCGGAGCTCCCTTACGATCGCGCGCGGGCATTATGCAACGATCGTGGCGATGGCGCCAGCTTTTTTTATCCTGATAGGCATGAATATTCCATCGTTGAGAGAGAAACGCCCATCTTGTCGGATTTTGTCCTACAATTGTGAGGATATTCGCGAGCGTGTCGATGATCGTCGCTTGAGGTTGGGAAGGGTCGGCGATTTCGTATTTGTTTCTGTGGATCGATCGTCCGGCAAGAAGGCCCCGGGACGAGTGTCGGTCATATTGACATAATCGTGAAAAATGTTAAAGTACTGCCTCGCCCCAAGCACGGTCGGAAACGCGCATTTCTTCCATTAGTTGCGACTCGACTGCGATTGGGTTTTCCGAATGCAATCTTGGAGGTGCCGATGCCGTACAGGTCGGTCGTGCTGATCAAGCAGGTTCCCGATACCCACAATATCAGCGGGAAAGTCATGACAGAGGAGGGCACGATAGATCGCGGCGCCCTCCCCGCCATTTTCAACCCCGACGATCTCAACGCCCTCGAAATGGCCCTCGCCCTCCGCGACGCCGAGGGCGGCACGGTCACGGTGCTCACGATGGGCCCTCCGGCCGCGGCGGCCATTCTCCGCGAGTCCCTCTTCCGCGGAGCCGACGAGGCGGTCCTCCTTTCAGACAAGCGCTTCGCGGGCGCCGATACCCTCGCCACATCCTACGCCCTCGCCCAGGCCGTGAAGAAGATCGGCGAAGTCGACCTCGTCTTCGCCGGACGCCAGGCCATCGACGGAGACACGGCCCAGGTGGGACCGCAGACTGCCGAGAAGCTGGGCATACCGCAGATCACCTGGGCGGAAGACATCCTCGGCATCGGCGGCCGCAAAATCACGGTTCGCCGCGCGATCGATCGCGGCACCGAAACGGTGGAATGCAGCCTCCCCTGCCTCCTCACGGTCGTGGGATCGGCCAACGCGCCTCGGCCAGCGTCGGTGCGCAGGCGCATCGAATACAAGCTCGCCGCCACCTCCATGGAATACAAGGCATTGCTCGCGAAATGGCCCGAGTTCGGCAGCGAGGAAGCCCTCGACGCCTGGCTCGCCGAGCGGAAGCTCCGCATCCCGGTCTGGTCCGCCGCCGACATCGGCGCCGAACCCGAACGCCTCGGGCTCGCGGGTTCGCCGACCCAGGTCTACAAGGTCAATTTCGTCGTGCTCGAGGGAAATGAGAGCAAGGACGTGCCGCCGACGCGCGAGGGCATCGCGAGTCTCGTCGACGAACTCGTGCGCGAATATATCGTAGGGTAGGACAGGATGAGCGACACAAGAAATGTCTGGGTCTTCGTCGAGCAGGACGAGGGCGCCATCGCCGACGTCAGTCTCGAACTTTTGGGTAAGGGCCGCGAGCTGGCCGACAGGCTCGGCTCCGAGCTCCACGCCATACTCTGCGGCTCGCAGGTCGATGGGCTCGCGCAAAGCCTCGTCGCCCAGGGCGCCGATCTCGTCATGGTCGCGGAAGACGGGGAACTCGAACCCTACCGCACCCTCCCCTACGCGCGGGTCGTCGCCGGCCTCATCGAGGAGAGAAAGCCCTACATAGTCCTTTTCGGGGCGACGGCGGCCGGACGCGATCTCGCGCCCCGCGTCGCCAGCACCTTGAAGACTGGCCTCACCGCAGACTGCACCGATCTCCAGATAGGCGACTACGAGTCCAAGAAAGAGGCGAAGGTCTACAAGGACCTCCTCCTCCAGATCAGGCCGGCCTTCGGCGGCAATCTCATCGCCACCATCGTCAATCCCAAGGGAAGGCCCCAGATGGCCTCGGTGCGCGAAGGCGTGATGAAAAAGGCGGCGGCAGATCCCTCCCGCAAGGGCAGAGTCGAACGCGTCAAGCCGCGCTTCGAGTCCTCCGATCTCGCGCTCAAGGTCATTTCGAGGGAGAAGCGCGAGTCAACGGTGAGGCTCAAGGATTCGACCGTCGTCGTCGCTGGGGGAGCCGGCGTCGCCGGACCCGCCGAGTTCGACCTCCTCAGGGAGTTGGCCCAGGTCCTCGCGGGCGAGCTCGGCGCTTCGCGCGCGGCGGTCGACGCGGGCCTGGTGCACCACGATCACCAGGTCGGCCAGACCGGCGTGACGGTTCGCCCCCGCCTCTATATCGCGGCGGGCATCTCGGGCGCAATCCAGCATCGCGCCGGCATGGAAGAGTCGAACAAGATCATCGCCATCAACACCGACCCCGACGCACCCATCTTCCAGATCGCCGACTACCGCATCGTCGGCGACCTCGCCGAGGTCGTTCCCTTGCTGGTCGAGGCCCTCCGAGACAAGGCCAAATAGGAAGAGGAGAAAAGGACATGACAGATAATTTTTGGCTGGACAACCCCGATCTCCGCTTCAGGATGGAGGAGGCCGAGCTTTCCGAGGTCGTATCCATCAAGGAACGCGGCTACACGACGGCCGCGAAATACCGCAACGCGCCACGAAGCTACGCCGACGCGAAGGACAACTGGGGCCTCGTGCTCGACATCCTCGGCGACATCTGCGCGACCGTGATCGCGCCCCGCTCCGCAGAGGCCGACGAAGAGGGCGCCACCTTCAATGCCGGCGAGGTGAAGTACGCCGACGCCACCCAGGCGGCCGTCGAGGCCTTCCGCAAGTCGGAGATCCTCGGCGCGATGCTGCCCTGGGAGTACGGCGGCCTCAATCTCCCGGAGACCGTCTACACCGCCATGGTCGAGATGGTGTCGCGGGCCGAGGGCGGCCTCATGACGATCTTCGGCCTCCAGGAAATAGCTTCAACTATAAATGAGTTCGCCGACGAGGAGACCAAGGCCCGCATCCTACCCCGCTTTTCGCGCGGCGAGGTTTTCGGCGCCATGGTCCTCACCGAGCCCGATGCGGGTTCCGACCTCGGATCGGTCCAGACCAAGGCGATCCTCGACGAGGCCACGGGCACGTGGAAGATTAACGGCGTCAAGCGCTTCATCACGAACGGCAACGCCCACATCCACCTCGTCCTCGCGCGAAGCGAGGAGGGTTCAAAGGACGCTCGCGGCCTGTCGATGTTCCTCGTCGAGCGCGACAAGACGGTGAAAATCCGCCGCATCGAGCACAAGCTCGGCATCCATTCTTCGCCGACCTGCGAGCTGCAGTATACCGACACCCCCGCCATCCTCGTGGGCAAGCGCCGCTTCGGCCTCATGCGCTGCGCGATGGCCCTGATGAACGGCGCCCGCCTCGCGGTGGCCGCCCAGGCCATCGGGATAGCCGAGGCCGCGTACCGGGAAGCGCTGCGCTACGCCGGCGAGCGCGCCCAGTTCGGCTCGACCATCGACCGCCTGCCCGCTTTGTCGCGGATGCTCGTGTCGATGAAATGCGAGCTCGAGGCAGCGCGCGCCCTCGTCTTCGAGACGAGCGTCCACGTCGACATCCTCAAGGCCGCGGAGTACCAGCAGGAGCTCTTCGAGAAGGAGGGCAAGGCGGCCGAACCCGCCCTGATCGCCAAGAAGAAGCGCGCATCGAACCTGGCCGACATCCTCACCCCGCTCAGCAAGTTCTACTCGACCGAAATGGGCAACCGCGTCTGCTACGAAGCCCTCCAGGTCCATGGCGGGGTCGGCTACATGCGCGAGTTCAACGTCGAGCGCCACTATCGCGATGTGCGAATCACCAATATTTATGAAGGCACGAGCCAGCTCCAGGTCGTGGCCGCCCTCGGCAAGACCCTCGGGCGCGGACTCGATGTCCTCTTCGACGAGTGGAAGGCCCTCGACTACGAGCCCGCACTCGACGACGTCAGGAAGCCCCTCGTCGAAGCCACGGAACTCTTCGGCCGCGCCTGCGACTCGCTCAAGAACCGCGACCGCGAGACCATCGACTATTTCGGCACCGACCTCGTCGGCATGGCGGCCCTCGTCGTCAACAGCTGGCTCCTCCTCCGCGACGCGCGAAGGCTGCCCCGCAAGGCGGAAATCGTCCGCGCCTATGCGTCCGAGCAGCTGCCGAGGGCCAGAGCCCTCGGGGAAGCCGTTATCGCAGCCGCGGTGACGCCGGTGACTTCTCGCGAGTCGATCCTGGCCTGAGCCGGCGCCTCATCCCGGATCCGGGCCGAGAGCCCGCTCCGGGATGGCGTCGACCCCGAGGAAGGCCGCGAGCCTTCGCACCGTAAAGCGGTCGCGGAGACAGTGGCCGAATCGCCAGGCCCCCTCGACGAGACGCCGATCGAGGCCGAGTTCGATCGGCCGCGTCGGGCAGCCAGCCCTTTCGAGTAGCTCGATCGTCTCCGCACTCCCCGGGACCGAGGCGGCGATGCCGCGAATATCGTACCAATTATGAAGTATCGATTCTTTTAACGCCGCCAGCCCCGCGGCGTCGAGCCCGAGGAAGCGCCTCTGCGTCGCGATTATCGCCGGGCCGGCCTTGCCGAATTCGCGGAGCAGGGTTCCCTCGTCCGACGCGATAGCCTCGATGCCCGCCGATCCGAAGCCGTCCAGCCTCTTTGTCGCCTCGGCCGCGGATATCGTGCCGATTCTCTCCCATAGTTCGGCCATCATGACGGTCGCGACACCCACTTTCAAACCATGAAGGAGGGGAGGTAGGCCTTCTCGGGAGAGGGCCATCTCCCAATAATGCGACAGATGATGCTCGGCGCCTGAGGCCGAGCGCGAATGTCCGGCGAGACTCATGGCCCTGCCCGACTCGAGGAGAGCCTCGATGAGAATCTCGATACCCCGCAGCTCGCGCCTGCCGACGAGGTCTGCGGCTGCGGCGCAGCTCTCCGCGGCGGCCTTCGAGCGAGAGGCGATGGGCTCGTCGTAGGCTTCGCCCCAGACAAGGGCCCCGAGCCTCCAATCGGCGAGGGCGCCGAACTTGCAGATGGTGTCGGCGAAGCCGGCGGCTGTCATCGCCGGAGGGGCGGCGCGAAGCACTTCCGTATCGACGAAGATGGCCCGCGGCGGGATCGCATTCACCGTCCTCTTGGCTCCGCCGAGGCTCATCGCGGCGACAGAGGAGGCGTAGGCATCGACAGAGGCCGCGGTGGGAAGGCTGAAGAAGGGCAGGCGCATCCGCGAGGCATAGAAACGCGCGATGTCCGTGATTGTCCCTGAACCGACGGCGGCGAGGGCCGCGGGTTCCTCCGATTCTTCGGAGAGAAGAAAGCCCAGGGCCTTTTCGTCAGCCTCCACGCCCTTCGGGAAGATCGTCTCGGTCGCCGCTAAGCCTGAACTTCGCAGACCCGTCGCGACCGCCTCGCCGAAGGCCGCCCAGGTGTTCTCGTCGGCGACGACGCGAAGTCGGGAGATTCCCTCGCGGCGGCAATAGGCCGCGAGTTCCAGGACCGTCGAGGGAATTCCCATCACGCCTTCCTCCCTCCGGATCCTTTCCGGAGGGCTTCATTTTATCACGAAGGCGCTAGCGTCCGTCCTCAGTCGAGATACCTGAGAAAGGCCCCGTAGCCCTCGGCCGCCATCCTATCCTTGGGCACGAAGCGGAGGGCCGCGGAATCCATGCAATAGCGAAGGCCCGTAGGAAGGGGTCCGTCGTCGAAGAGATGCCCCAGGTGCGAATCGGCGAAACGGCTTCGAACCTCAGTTCGCGTTGTACCTAGACTCGAGTCGGTCTGCAGCTCGATATTCGCGGGAACCAATGCTCGGGTGAAGGAAGGCCATCCCGTGCCGGAATCGAACTTGTCCTTGGAGCTGAAGAGGGGCTCGCCCGAAACGATGTCGACGTAGATCCCGGCAGCGTGATTGTCCCAATAGGCGTTGTCGAAGGCCGGCTCCGTGCCGTCTCCCCTCGTCACGAGGTATTGCTCCCTCGTGAGGCTCTTCCGGAGTTGGGCGTCGGTCGGGCGAATCCAATTTCCGCCCTTGGCCGAGGGAGGGAGGCCGGGGTCGGCCGCCGACTCCTTGCCCCAGATCCTCGCGAAGAATTCATCACGTCCGGAATGGGAGCGGTAATCGGCGTAGGATTCGGGATTCTTCGAAGCGAAGTGTTGGTGGTAATTCTCGGCGGGCCAGAAGTCCGGGGCCTTCATGACGGCCACGGCGAGGGGGGCCCCGAAGGTCTTGGCCTTCGCATAGCGCGCCAGGGCCTCGTCGATGGCGGATTTCTGCGCGGCGTCGTACCAGAAGAGGATGGGCCTGTATTGGGGTCCCCTGTCCACGAAGGCGCCCCCCGAGTCGGTCGGATCGCTATGGTGGAACCAGAGATCGAGGAGTTCGGCATAGCTCACGCGGCTGGGGTCGAAGGTGACGAAGACCGATTCCACATAGCCCATTTCCGCATAATTGCGATAGTTGGGGGACTTCCCCATCCCGGCGGCGTAGCCCGACTCGGTGGAGATTACCCCATAGGCGCCATCGAAGGCGGATTGTAGACTCCAGAAGCATCCGGCGGCGAACAAGGCCCGATCGGTTCCCGCGCCTTGCCGGGCGGCGGCCGCGACGAGGGGCGCCTGCCATTCGGGCGAATCGGGACTGAGGGCTGAAGACGCGAAGGGTATGGCCAAACCTGCCGCGGCCATCGCAGCTAATCGAAACGAAAGGGACATAACGGACTCCTGTGAAATAGTTTCGATAGGTAGAAACACAATGTTAAGTTAAGTTAGAACGAAGCGTCGGGAAAGTCAAGAAACCTCGGCTATCCGAGCTCAGGACGGATCGGGCTCCGCCCCTGCCTCTGTCGAATTCTTCCGCTGGCCCATCGCAAAAATCCGGGATAGTATGGCGCCACGATGAATACGACCTATCCCCATCTACTCGAACCCCTCGACCTCGGTTTCACCACACTTCGCAACCGAGTCCTCATGGGCTCCATGCACACCGGCCTCGAGGAGGGGCACGACGGCGGGGCAGCCATGGCGGCCTTTTTCGCGGAGCGGGCCCGAGGCGGCGCCGGCCTGATCGTCACCGGCGGAGTCGCCCCGAATTTCGCCGGCCGGGTCAACCCGGTCTCGGCCTGGCTCGCCTTTCCCTGGCAGCTCGGCCCCCACAGGCGAACGACCGAGGCCGTCCATCGCGAAGGCGGCAAGATCGCCCTCCAGATACTCCACGCGGGGCGCTACGCCTATCTCCCCCTGTCCGTCGCCCCGTCGCGACTCCGATCCCCCATAACGCCCTTCACGCCCCGGGCCCTCAGCTCGGGCGGCGTCGAGCGGACGATAGGGGCCTACGCCCGATGCGCCCGTCTTGCGAAAAAGGCAGGGTACGACGGCGTGGAAATCATGGGCTCCGAGGGCTATCTGATCAACGAATTCATCGCGGCGAGAACCAACAAGCGGAGCGACGCCTGGGGCGGAAGCTACGAGAACCGCATGCGCTTCCCCGTCGAGATCGTGCGCCGAGTCAGGGAAGCCGTCGGGCCCGATTTCATCATCATCTACCGGCTCTCGATGCTCGACCTCGTCGATGACGGCAGCAATTGGGATGAAATCGTCCAACTAGGCAAGGCGGTCGAGAAGGCCGGCGCCAGCATCGTCAACACCGGCATCGGCTGGCACGAGGCGCGGGTGCCCACCATCGCCACCATGGTCCCGCGGGCCGCCTTCGTCGAGGTAACGCGACGCATGCGCGAGGCGCTCACCGTGCCCGTGGTCGCCACGAACAGGATCAATACGCCCGAGGTTGCCGAAGGCATCCTGGCGAGCGGAGCGGCCGACATGGTGTCGATGGCCCGCCCCTTCCTCGCCGATCCCGAATTCGTCGCCAAGGCCGCGGCCGGAAAGGCCGACGAGATCAACACCTGCATCGCCTGCAACCAGGCCTGCCTCGATCAGATTTTCTCCGGCAAGCGCTGCTCCTGCCTCGTCAATCCGCGCGCCTGCCGCGAGACGGAACTCACCCTCCCGCGCGTCGCGGTGAAGAAACATATCGCCGTCGTCGGAGCCGGACCTGCGGGCCTCGCCTACGCGGTCGCCGCCGCGGAGCGCGGCCACGATATCGTCGTCTTCGAGGCCGAGAGGGAAATCGGCGGCCAGTTCAATCTCGCGCGCCGCGTGCCGGGCAAAGAGGAATTCAACGAGACCCTCCGCTATTTCTCCCGTCGACTCGAGGTCCTCGGCGTCGAACTGAGACTCGGCGCCCGCGCGACGATCGCCGAACTGACGGCCGGAGGCTTCGACTCCGTCGTTCTCTCAACCGGCGTCGTCCCTCGCGACGTGACCATCCCCTCGAGCGGCAAGGTCCGCGTGTGCTCCTACCAGGACATACTTCGAGGAAAGGTGGAGGCTGGTGCCTCCGTGGCCATCGTCGGCGCGGGAGGCATAGGCTTCGACATCGCCGAGTTCCTCGCCGAAAAGGCGCCGGCCGAGGCGCCGGACTCCGAGGGCTTCGCGCGATTTTGGGGCATCGATATGAAGGTGGAGGCACGAGGCGGAGTCATGGGTGTCGCACGATCGACGGGGAAGCCTGTTCGGAGCATCTGGCTCCTCCAGCGCAGCGAGGGAAAGCCCGGCGCCCGCCTCGGCAAGACCACGGGCTGGATCCATCGCGCGAGCCTCAAGGACCGCAAGGTCGTCATGATGGGTTCGGTCAGTTACGAGAAGATCGACGACGAGGGATTCCACATTCTCCACAAGGGCGAGGCGAAGACCCTACCCGTCGACACCGTCGTGATCTGCGCCGGCCAGGAGTCGCAGCGGGAGCTCCTTTCCGGGCTCGAGGCGAGCGGCCTTCCCTTCCATGTAATCGGTGGGGCCGACGTGGCCGCCGAACTCGACGCGAAGCGCGCGATCAAGCAGGCCGTCGAACTCGCCGCGAAATCCTAAAAACGATGGGGGGACGCTTGCGCCCCCCCATCTTATGGTTCCAATTCTGAGGCGACGCAAATCGCGCCAATTCCTCGACTCATTGTAACTAGTTGGAAGATCCTGAAGGCGCCGGTTTCTGCCCGCCTTGGCCCGCGGGGGGCTGGGCGCCGTTGCGCCAGGCGTAGGTCGCCGCCCCCGGCATCATGCTCCCATGGAAGCGGGCCCACATCTGCATCCCTCGGAGATTTTGCATGGACTTCGGGCTCCCCATGCCGAGTTCCGCGCGGATCATGCGGAAATACAATTCGAAATCGTCCCTTCCCATGATCTTGATAAGGTCCACTTCCGCAGACAAAATCGTCTTTTCCATGTCGCCGCGGAGCTGGGCTTCCTGATCCACAAGCTTGTCGATAGCGGCCATATCCAGGGCGGCAGTCGAAGGCATGATCGCGTCCTTGATCTGCGCCTTGACGAGGCTGATATGGATCTTGTCGTCCTTCACCTTCGTCTCGGCGGTTTTCACGATGGCGCTGATCTTCGTCACCTGATCGTCGCTCATGCCCATCCGCTTGAGGGCGAGGGCTCCCCTGTCGGGCGGAACCTGAGCGAACATGACGACCGGCGTGAGAAGCGCCAAAGCCAATACCGTGATTCTCTTCATCAACAACCTCCAATCGGCCCTCCCGGGCCGTCTTCGCATAGGATACAAACGGCCAGGTCGAAGGTTTCGTTCGAAGACATGGTTTAACCTGATGTTTACTTTCTTGATGTATTGCAACCCGATTGCATTTGCCCGCGCCTCGTGTACAATGCTCCCATGCAGTTCGAAACGCGGGCTGAAGACCTCATCGACGGAGCCGGCATCCGATCCACCAAGGCCAGGGCCCAGGTCCTCGCGGCAATACTCTCCGCGGGACGCTCGCTCTCGCACCCTGAACTGGCCGGTTTGCTGCCCGAGCTCGACCGCGTCACCGTTTTCCGCTCGCTCAAGGCGCTCAAGGCCTCGGGTCTCCTCCATGGCATTCAGGGCCTCGACGGTATCCTCCGTTATGTAGCCAATCCCGTCGGTCGCAAGGGCTGCCCGGGGAGGCACCCCCACTTCCTCTGCCTCGAATGCGGCGCCATGAGCTGCCTTTCGGAACAGAAACTGCCCCATGTTCGCGTACCCGCCGGCGCGGAGGTAGCGGGCAAACAGTACCTCGTCTACGGCCTTTGCCCCCGGTGCTGCGCGAAGGGCCGGGCCTTGCCTGAGATGGCCCCGACTCCCGCAACGACCAGCCGACAAAAATCCACCAATTAACAGGAAGAACGATGAAGATCGGATCACTCGCCTTGGCGCTCGCATGCTCTGCCGCCCTTTCCCTATCGGCCCAAGAGAAGGTCGTGGTCGCCGCGGCTGCTAATATCTCGGCCGTCGGTCCGCGGCTCGAGGCAGCCTTCGCCCAGGCATCGGGCGGAACGAAGCTCGAATTCCTCTTCGGCGCATCGGGAACGCTCGTCGCCCAGCTTCTCAACGGCTCGCCGGCCCAGGTCTTCCTCTCCGCAGACATCTCCTTCGCGCAGAAGCTCGTCGACGCCGGCGCCGCCGTCGGTCCGGTCAAGGTCTATGCGCGCGGAAGTCTCATCCTCCTCAGCACGAGAAGGCTCGATTTCTCGAAGGGCTTGGCTCTCCTCGCTGACCCCGAGATCACGAAAATCGCCATCGCCAACCCGGAGACAGCTCCCTATGGCAAGGCCGCGCGAGAGGCTCTTTCGGCCAAGGGGCTTCTCGAAAGGGTCGAGACCAAATTCGTCACGGGTCAGAACATCACCCAGACCCTTCAATACACGCTGACTGGAGCCGACGCGGGTTTCGTCAACAAATCGGCCCTGTTCACCAAGGAGCTGCGGCCCTTCGACAAGGAGGGCGTGTACTGGCTCTCCGTCGATCCTTCGTTGTACAGCCCCATCGACCAGGGCTTCGTGGTGATGAAAGAGGCCGCCTCGCAGCCAGGGGTCCGCGCCTTCGTCGAGTTCCTTCAATCCCCCGAAGCTCGCAAGATATTCTCCGACGCGGGTTACGAAGTTCCATGAATTTCGACCCCATTCCCTTCCGCGTCTCGATCGAACTCGGGCTCTGGGTCACGGCGATCCTCTTCGTGCTCTGCTTCCCGGCAGCCTGGATCTTCGCCCGCTCGACCCGGCCCTGGACCATCTGGATAGAATCGCTCGGTTCCCTCCCGCTCGTGCTTTCGCCGACGGTCCTGGGGTTCTATCTCCTCCTCCTCCTGTCGCCGAAGGGGCCGCTGGGTGCCTTCTTCCTTTCGACCTTCGGCATCCGCCTCGCCTTCTCCTTCCCGGCGATCGTCATAGGTAGTTGCGTTTCCTCCCTCCCCTTCATGCTCGGCGCCCTCAAGACGGGCATCCTCGCCATCCCCTCCCACCTCCTCGACGCCTCCGCCACCCTGGGCAAGGGCAGGCTCGAGACCCTGTTTCGCATCGCGATCCCCAACATGAAGCCGGCGATATTCTCCGGCGTCGTCAACACCTTCGCGCACACCTTGGGCGAATTCGGGGTAGTGCTGATGATCGGGGGGAGCATTCCGGGAGTCACCAAGGTCGTTTCGATAGCCGTCTACGAGCGGGTGGAGAGCCTCGATTTCGCAGGCGCCCAGGTCTACGCGATAATCCTCGTCTGCGCGAGCTACGCGGGCGTTCTCGCCCTCAACCTCGCGCAGCGCAGGGTGGGGAGGCGCTGAATGCCCTCCTTTTCGATCCGTAAGCGCCTCGTCGCCTGCGACAGGGTATTCGAACTGGACGCGTCCGCCTCATTCGCCGAGGGCGGCTTCCTCGGCGTCCGCGGCCCCTCGGGGAGCGGCAAGACCACCCTCCTCCGCTCCATCGCCGGATTGTGCAGACCCGAGGTGGGTTTCGTGCGCGTCGGCGACGAAACCTGGTACGATTCGCGCAAGCGCATCTTCGCCCCGCCCCGCAGCCGCTCCGTCGGCTTCGTCTTCCAGGACTACGCCCTCTTTCCGCACCTCACGGTCTTCGGGAACGTGCAGTACGCCACGGGCGACAGGCGACGCACCGAGGAGCTGCTCGAACTGACCCGCCTCACCGAATGGGCCCGCCACTTTCCGCGCGAGCTCTCGGGGGGCCAGAAACAGCGGACTGCCCTCGCCCGAGCCCTGGGCCGCAAGCCGCGCCTCCTCCTCCTCGACGAGCCCCTCTCCGCCCTCGACGAGGAACTCCGCTCATCCCTGGGAGAGGAACTCAGCCGCATCCGGCGCGAGAGCGGTGTCACGGCCATACTCGTCAGCCATTCGCGGAGCGAGATCGAAAGGCTTTGCACCGACATCCTCGAGCTTCCCCTGCCCTCGCCCGGCAGGGCCGCTCTGGCCGTCCCCGCCCTCGCCTGAGTATCTTGTCCCCATGACGACGACAAAACCCTTCCTCGTGCTCGGCGGCGGCTGTTTCTGGTGCCTCGAAGCGGCCTTCAAGGTCCTTCCCGGGGTGATTTCGGTGGTCTCGGGCTACGCGGGCGGCAGGGCTAAAAGACCTAGTTATGAAGAGGTTTGCACGGGCGGGACGGGCCATGCCGAGGTCGTTCGAATCGACTACGACCCCGAATCTGTCGGTCTCGATCGCCTATTCGAACTTTTTTTCGTCGTGCACGATCCCACGACCCTGGACAGACAGGGCGCCGACGTCGGCACCCAGTATCGCTCCATCGTGTTGTACGCCGACGAGGCGCAAAGGGCGGCCGCAGAAAAGGCCGTCGCGAAGGCTGCCGCCAACTTTTCCGCGCCCATCGTCACCGAGCTCGCGCCCCTCGGGGAGTTCTGGCCCGCCGAAGACTATCACCAGGACTATTTCGCGAAAAATCCCAATTACGGCTATTGCCGCGCCGTCGTCGCGCCTAAGCTGCGGAAGGCCCTCGCCTTCGTCGAGGCCGACGCAGGCGGATCCCCTCGGTGACGGTCCTCAGTCGATGGCGGCCTGTTCGCCGGTGACGACGATCTCGTAGACCTCGGCGGGAGTCGTGGCCCGGGCGAGGCGCTCGGACACATACTCGCTGCTCTCGAGGAGTTCGGCGACGCGCTGAAGGAGCTTCTGGTGCACTCGCGGCTGCGCTTGCGGCGTGATGAGGACGAAGAGGAAACGCGCCGACTCACTCGAACCTTCGATGCGTATGCCTTCCTCGCTCCGGAGAAGGAGGAGCGAAGGTCCAGTCACCTCGCGGAGACGGGCATGGGGCATCGCGATGCCGTCGCCCATGTAGGTGCTGGCCAGGCGTTCACGCTCGGCCACGGCCCTGAGAATCGCCTCGGGGGGAGCGGGCAGGTCGGCAGGCCGCATCCTGGACAACCCCTCCCGAACGGCGCCGACGAGGGTCAGCCCCCGCACTCCAAGGACTATCCGGTTCGCGGTGAGAGCCTCCGCGAGGAGGATGGGCGGGTCCTCCTCGAACTCGTCGCCGATCATGCCCACGATTTCCTCGAGGATGTCCTCCATCGTGATGAAGCCCGTCCACCTTCCTTCTCGCTCGACGATGGCGAACTGGGTGCGCTTCGTCTGCATCGTGGACAGGAGATGTTCGAGAAGCATGGTCTCGGGGGCCGTGAGGGCGGGGCGCGCCAAAGCCACGAGATCGGGGGTTGGCGCGCCGGGGGGCAGCTGCGGACCGAGATCCTTCACATGGACATAGCCCAATGGCCTGTCCGCCCCTTCCACGACGACGGGAAAGCGAGAGTAGCGGCGGCGGCCGATGACCGCCTCGATTTCGGCGCAACCCATGCCGGGCGCGAGGGTGACTGCCTCCTCCCTGGCTCGCATCGCGTCGCGGACGTGCATCTCACCGAGGTCGAAGATGTTTTCCATGAAGAGGAGTCGGCGGAAACTCATCAGTCCCGAACCTTGGCCTCGCTCGAGGAGAATTCGAAGTTCATCCTCGGAGACCTCTTCGGTTTCGGGCATCGCGCCGAGGCCGAGCAGACGGAGGATCGCCCTGGCCGACAGATTGAGGAGCCACAGGGGGAGGATGAAGATCGCGTGAAATACCTTGAGCGGACGCACGGTGAACAGCAGTGCCCTGCGAGCGTCGCGGATCGCGATCAGCTTCGGAACCTGCTCGCCCACGAGGATGTGGACGAAACTCACGAAGACGACCGACATCGTTGTCGCGACGACATGCGCGCCAAAGCCCGCCTGCGCTCCGCCGAAGAGCGGGGCGATGAGCTTGCTCGCGACAAGCTCTCCCACGAAACCGAGGGCCACCGAGGCGAAGGTGATGCCCACCTGGCATACGGAAAGATACTCGTCGAGATGGGCGTGGATATGGGCGGCGATCTTCGCGCGACCAACGCCCTTCTCGAGCATCTCCTCGATCTGGGAGCTTCGAATCCTGACGCTCGCGAATTCGGCGAAGACGAAGAAGGCGTTGAGAGCCACGAGAAGGACGAAGACGAGGATCACGAGCAGCAGCGACACTTTTCAGCCCCCCTTCGCGCCGGCGATGGACTCGAGCTCCAGCGCGGAAAGGCTCTCCTTTTTCGCCAGGGTCTTCAAGACCTTCTTTTCGTCGTAGAGGAAGAAGAGCCCCATCGCGGCGAGGCAGATGGCCACGGACACGATGGCGCTCATCCGGATGCCTATGGGATGCGCCACCGTCATGCCCATCGCGAGGAGGGACGGAAACAGGATGTTGGCTATCGAGATGCCGAGGTTCGTCTCGAAGGATCGGACGCCGAAGTACATGCCCGCCTTGTAGTTTCCCGTCTCGATGCCGTCGGCCTCCGCTATGTCGGCGACCACGGCATTGGGAACAATTGTGAATATCGCTATTGGGATCGCGGCGACGGCGACCGTCGCGATGGCGTAGGCCATCCCGGGCAGGGGCAGGACTCCCATGAAGGAGAAGAGCACGAAGAGAAGGGAGAGCAGCCCGAAGCCCCAGATGAGGACGCGCTTCTTCTCCCAGCGCGACGCGGCACCGGTGATGAGGGGGTAGAAGGCGAAGGAGAGCCCGAACATCAACATCATGAGGAATGAGGTCACCTCCTTCTCGAGCCCGAGGAGGGTGACCACGTAGTAGACGATCCCCATCTGGATGATGGTCTGGCACACATTGTAGAGGAGTTCGCTGCCGAGAAAGATCGCGAAGTTCCTGTTGCCGAGCGAGGACTTGAGGGCCTGCCAGGTGCTCTCGTCCGACACCGCGTAGGCGGCGTAACGCCGCTCGTCGAGGAAAAAGACGGGGAGCAGCATCAGCAGCATCGAGATGACCGCGAAGATGGCCTCGACGATCTGGAAGGCCGAGGTCGAATCGATGCCGGAATGTTCGAAGAGAGTCTGGAAATCGTAGACGAAGTTGCCCACGGCGAAACCGAGGGACCAGGTGACCGCTATGACCGCGCTGATGTGGAGGCGCTCCTTCGGGTTGTGTCCGAGCTCGCTGATGAGGGCGTTGTACGAGGCGGTGTACATCACGAAAAAGAAATAGAACACGAGGATGGTGAGGCTGAGCCAGCCGATATTGAGCCAGCTCGCCGCGAGACCGGGGTTCTCGCGAAAATGCCTGAGGGGGAGGAATACGAGGACAGAAAATACGGAGAAAGGCACCGCGCTGATCGCCATGAAGAAACGTCGCCGCCCGATGCGGGCCCTCGAGCGGTCGGACCAGGAGGCGAGGATCGGATTCGTGACCGCGTCGAAGAAACGCGAACCGAAATTGATGATACCTATGATGGTCAGGATGCCAAGCACCGTGCCTTCGAAGATGAAGGGTGGGAAGATCCTCGTCGCGCTGGCCGTTTCGGGCGGCATGTAGAAATACATTATCAGGTTGCTGACCCCGTAGGAGGCCAGGGACCAGCCCAACTGGCCCAGCGCGAAAATCACGAGCTTGCCCAAGGGCAGCCGCTCCGGCGTCGAATCCATCGCCTCCCCTTTCATCGGCCCGCAGCCTCGATCCTCAATGCCGTTTCAGTCGACCTTCGATCCAGTCCAGGACCTGCCGGTAGAGCTCGTCTTTTTCCGGCTCGTTGTGCAGCTCGTGGTACCAGCCATCGAAGCGTCGGAACTCGACGTTCGGGCCGGCCGCTGCCGCGAAGCGCGCGGTGGCCGCGGGATCGACGAGGCGATCGGCCGCGCCCTGGAGGAGGAGGAGGGGCAGAGTGATCTTCTTCGCATTCTCGATGATGAACTGCCCTCGCTCGATGAGATCGAGGCCGAGGCGGGCGGAGATCTTGTCGTGCATGAGGGGATCGGAAAGATAGGCTTCCTGGATCGCGGGATCGCGCGCGAGTCCCGATGCGTCGAGGCCGTTGGAAAGGGTGAAGGCCGGGGCGATCTTGGCCATGAGGCGCGCGAGGGCCATCTTGGCCGGAGGTACGGGCACCGCGGGCACCAGGCCCGGGCTGCCGATCACGGCGAGGGCTATCTCGGGCTGTCGCTCGAGGAGCCAATTGAGAGAAAGGGCTCCGCCGAGGCTATGGCCGTAGAGGATGACGGGAAGGCCCGGAAAACGCGTGCGCGCCTCTCCGACGAGGTGGTCGATCTCCTTCGCCACTGCGGCGTAAGAAGTATGGCCGCGAGGGCCGCCGCTCTTCCCGTGGCCCGGCAGATCGAAGGAGAGGGTCGCGATGCCCCGATCGGCATACCAGGCGGCCATGTAGGCGTATCGCCTGAAATGCTCGCCGAGTCCATGTACCAGTGTCATGACGGCCCATGGCTCCGTGTCGGGTAGCCACTCCACCGCCACGATGGAAACGCCGTCTTCGCCCTTCCAGGAAAAATCGCTCGTCTTCATGCTGCCCCCTACCCTCGAGATGGCCGGTAAACCGGTCGGGGCTCTCCCCGACGCGGGCCTGGGGCAAGGATACACTAGCTTGGATGCGGGCGCAGCAGGAAAGCGCGAATATGGCGAGAGCCGCCCGAAGGCGGCTCCCGATCCCAGCCTGACCCTCAGTCGATCAGTCCGGACAAAACAGAATATAAAAGCGTCTCAGGGCAGACTCTGCCTCGCGAGTGCACGATCGAGATCGGCCTCGGCAATTTCGAGGTCGATGCTCTTGTTCTCCACGGCGAAATTGGCCCTCAGGACGGCGATCTGGGCCTGGAGAAGATCGGAGCGCTTGGCGATGCCATTGTCGAATTTGGCCTGTGTCACCCGCAGATTTTCCTCGGATTGGGCGACCATTCCCTTTGTCAAATCGAGTGAATTGCGCGTTCTCGACAGGCTGAGCAGGCACTTGCGCACATCCAAGGCAATGCCGTTCCGGGCGCGCTCGAGATCGGCCTTCGCCTTTTCGATATCAGCGGCGGCGGCCTTTTCGCGGACAAGGGCGCCGGGCAGGCTGCCAAGGTCGTAGCGGACGCGGACGCCCACATTCCAGGTACTTGACCAAGTATCGGTGACGCGGCCGGAAGCTATATCGGCATTCGCATTTGACACACTTCCCACGAGGATTACGGTCGGCATGAGATCGCCGTTGGCCGCGGCCTTGGCGTGCCTCTCCACTTCGAGGCCGATGCCGGCGAGCCGAGTCTCGGGTCGAGCGGCGAGGGCGGACGCGATCAGCGCCGTCGAGTCGCTGCCGGGATCGGACCAGGATCTGCTTCCCGGCTTCGTAACGAGTGCGTAGCCGTCCGGATCGGGAGCTGTGCTCGCATTCGTGTCGCCGACGAGGGAGGCGAGGCCCATGAAGGCCATGGCCTGTCCCGACTTCGCATCGTCGAGGGCGAGGGCCGCGGCGTCGTACCGCGCCTGTTCGCCGAGGAGGTCCGCATCGGTCACCATGCCCTGATCGGCCATGCTCTTCATCTCGTCTCGGAGAACCCCTTCGAGCTCGAGGGCCTTGGCCAAGGTCTCGACGCTTGCGGTGGCCCTCGTCGCTTCCCAATAGGCCCGCTCGATCTCGAAGGTCATCGCACGTTTCGCCAGTTCAAGTCCCGTTTCCTTGCCGAGCGCGCCTAGTTTGGCGATTTCGGCCGCCTGCAAGAGCCTCATGCCAGCGAATATCGGGTACTGGAAATCCACTCGGAAATCCATGGAATTGCTCGGCTTCGTGAAGTTGCTGAGGTCGGTGGCCATTTTGGTTAATTGACTAGGCGCTCCAGAAACCCCGGCCAGATTGTAGTCCTCACCGACTAGGTCGCCCATGATGGGCCCTAGCGAAGCTAAAGATCCAGTCGAGTTGGCCATGACGCCACCAGAAGCCGCGACAGAGGGCATCATGCGAAAGAGAGCGTCGATGGAGCGGGCACGGGCAGCGATCGCATCGTAACTGCTCGAGCGTATCCCCGGGTCGCTCGCGAGCCCCTCGGTGACGGCCTCGTCGATGGAGAGGGACTTAGGCCCGACATCCGCGATCATGGGTACTGCGACGAGTGCGCCTAACGCGAGCGCGAGGCCCGCCTTCCTCGCCGCCGACATCGGGGAGAGATCCCGATACGGAAGTCTCACTTGCTCACCTCCATGCCGTCCGCCAGCATGCCGAGGCCGGAGACGGCCACGGTCTCACCGGCCTCGACTCCTGAGACCACGAGGACGGCGTCGGCGCTCGCTATGCCGAGCTCGACCACGCGTTTCGAGGCCTTGCCGTCAGGGCCGATCACATACACATAGGTCTTGCCGCCTTCGGAGGCCACCGCGGCCGGCGGAACGATGACGCCCTGAGGACTGGTCAGGGTCAGCATGGCCTTGGCCGTCATGCCGGCGAGGAGCTTGCCGTCTTTCACGATCGAAACGGTAAGGGGGAAGTACTGGCCGGTCGCGGCGGCTATGGGCCCGATCTGGGTGATCTTGCCCTCGTAGCGGAGACCTGAGAGGCCATCGACGGTGAGGGTCACGGAATCGCCCACCTTGAGGAGGACGATCTCGTCCTGCGAAGCGTTCCCCTGGAATTTGAGATGATCGGTGTCGGCGATCGACATCAGCGGCATTCCCGGCGCGGCAAGCTCGCCGGTGTTGATATTGCGGCTCACCACGGTGCCGGAAATCGGGCTTCGGATCGTGGAGTTGGAAATCTGCACGCGGATGAGATTGGCCTGGGCCTCGGCCTGGGCGACGCCGGCGCCGGAAACGTTGGAGTACTGCTTGTTCGCATTGTCGAAGGAGGCCTTCGCGAGATCGAGCCTCGAGCTCGCGTCGTCGAGGGCGCTCTGGGTGACGGCCTTCTCCTTGAAAAGTGCGCTCATGCGATCGTAATTCTTTTGGGCCATGTCGAGATTGAGGCGCGCGCTCTCGATGCCGATCTTGGCCTGCGAGGCCTGGTCTTTGACCGTCGTGCCCGCGGCCTCCGCCACCTCGAGCTGGGCATTAAGTTCTTTGGTGTCGATCTGCACGAGAAGCTGGCCGTCGCGCACATGGTCGCCGACGTCGACGGTCACCGTGTTCGCGATGCCCGAAAGTTTCCCGAAGATATTGAGGCTCTTCTCCGGCACCAGGACGCCCGAGAGCTCCTGCACCTTGACCACCTGTCCCTGCGTCGCGGTAGCGATCTTCACGAAGGGCTTGATCGAATCGCTTTTCGCCTGGCATCCGACGAGAAGCGCCGCTCCTGCCAAGACGGCCATCGCACATGCGGCCAAGGCCGCGTTCGTATATTGCTTCACGGAATGCTCCTTCGTATCAGTCCTCGAGATGGATGCGGATGGTCGCGTTCATGCCGATCATCAGCCTCGCGTCGCCTTGGTCCATGATGGCGATCTTGATGGGTATGACTTGGACGACCTTCGTGAAATTGCCGCCGCCGCCCGTCGAGGGGAGGAGCGAGAATGTCGAGGAAGTGGCGCGCCCGAGGGAATCCACCCTCCCGAGGAATTGGCGACCGGGGAAGGCGTCGATGGAGAGATCGACCCTTTGACCGACCTTCACCCTCGCAATGCTGCCTTCTTTTATATTGGCAGAAATGTAGAGACCTTCGGTGTCGCCAATGATAGCGAGGGAAACCCCGGGAGCCGCCATTTGGCCGACGACGGCCGTCGAGCGGATGACCTGCCCCGAAATGGGCGCACGGATGGCGGCCTTTTCGGCGAAGACTCCCGCCACAGCCCCGAGGCCCTGGGGATTGAGGGCGCCCGAGGTCAAGGCCGAGCCGAGATCCTGGCGACCGAGCACATCGCCGGCGACGACCGTGTCCCCTTCCTTCACGTTCCATTCGAGGAGCTTGCCCGGGATTTCGGGCGTCACCGATACGACGTTGGAAGCGACGCGGGCATCGTCCGTCTTCACGTACTTCGTGCCTTCGTACCAATAGTAACCGACGATGGCAAGAAGCGCGACGACAGTCACGCCGAGCACGCTCAGGATAACCTTTCGGCGCGACCCTGCGGCGTTTTTTGGAGCGGCAGGCGATCGAGCTGCTGCAGACGCCTGCGCGGGCTTGGCGGACTGGCTCTGACCGTTCTTGTCAGTAGTTTCCATTATACAGTCTCCTTATTCGGACATTGCCGTGCGGCCGGGGCCTGAAGCCCCCGTGCCGCGCTTGAGGAAGAATGCGGGAATGAAAGCGATCAGCGATATGCCGGCCGCCACGATGAACACATCGTCGATGCCGCCCACGAAGGACTGCTGGGCGATGAGGCCGCTGACGGTCGCTAGGGCGCCGGCCTGTCCAGTCGCCCCGCCACCGAAGGCGCCGCCGAGGGATTGGAGGGCCGACGTCACGGTCGGATCCGAGGCGGTGACGCTCCAGGAGAGGCGGGCGGCGTGGAAGGCCTGGCGGGACGTGAGAACCGAGGTGAGCCAGGCGATGCCGAAGGACCCCGCGACGCTTCTTATGATGTTCGAGATGGACGAGGCCCGACCAATGAGCTCGACGGGCACGTCGACGAGGGCCGCGGTCTGGGCGGGCATGTTCGCGAAGGCCATCACGCCGCCGCGTAGCAGGTTCCATATCATGATGGTGCTCGTCGCCGTCACCAAGTTGATGTTGTGCAAGGTGTAGGTGAGGACCGACAAGCCGAGGATGCCCGCGATGACGAGGGGCCTCGGGCCGAGCTTGTCGTAGAGTCTGCCGACGATCGCCATCATCGCTCCTGATGCGAGGGCTCCGGGCATCATCAGGAATCCGGTCTCCATCGCCCCCATTCCCCTGATGCTCTGGAGGAAGAGGGGAATGAAGAACATTCCGGCGTAGAGACCGATGGTCGTAATTACGACGAGCACGTTGGAGACCAGGAAGGAGCGGTACTTGAAGACCCTAAGGTCGAGGAGGGGATTGCTCGAGGTGAGTTGCGTATATATGAAGAGAATGAGGCCGAAAAAGCTGATCGCGAAGAGAAGCACCGTCTTCTCGTCGGTCCAGCCCCATTCCTGCCCCTTCGAGAGGGCGAGGAGGAGGCTGAAGAGGGTCGCCGCGGCCGTCACCGCGCCGCCGATGTCGAGCTTGCCGGGATGTTTGGACTGGAATTCGGGCAGGACCATCCAGGCGAGGAGGACGCCGATGATGCCGATGGGGAGGTTGATGGTGAAGATCCAGCGCCAGTCGACGAACTCGACTATGTAGCCCCCGAGAGTCGGGCCGATCGCCGGGCCCACCATCAGGGCGAGCCCGAATATCGCCATGCCCGTGCCGATCTTCTCCCTGGGGACGATGCGGTAGATCATGGACATCATCGTCGGCATGATCATGCCGCCGCCGATGGCCTGGATGACGCGCGCAATTATGAGGGAATTGAGATCCCACGACAATCCGCAGAGGAGGGAGCCGATGACGAATCCGACGAGCGACACCATGTAGAGACGCTTGAAGCCGAATCGATCGCCGAGCCAGCCCGAGAGAGGCACGACCACGCCCTGGGCGAGAAGGTAGATGGTGGAAACCCATTGGACATCGCTCGTGGCCGCGTTGAAGACGTTCATGATCGTCGGTATAGCCACATTGACGATGCTCGTATCGAGTATCGACATGAAGGCGCCGATCAGGGCCACCAGCACGGGTGCCAGCCAATGGCGCATGTGCCCCTGGGTGTCGACGTCGCCCGGTCTTGCGGCCTCGGGGAGGACGACAGGCTCCGGGTCGGCGGCCGAGTCGTAGTCAGTAGTTGTATCGCTCATTTCTTCGAGCCTTCCTCGTTTTCGAGACAATCCAGCACGAGCCGGAGATCGCCGACGAGCCGGGCGATCAGGTCCTTCGGAAGTCCGCGGAAACCGCGTTCCAGCTCGCGGGCCACCGACCGCATGGAGGTCTTGGAGAACTCATCGAGTTTCGGGGTGCCGCGCATCACCACGGCGCGGCGGTCGTCGGGATCCGCTTCCCTCTCGACCCAGCCGCCCGCCACGAGCCTGTCGAGGAGGCCCGTCAGGGTGCTCGGCGGCAACCCGCTCTGGATCGCGATCTCCGATACCCTGCAAGCCCCCAGCTTGTGGAGCCGCCAGAGGACGACTCCCTCGCTCATCGAAAGGCCGACGGTCTCGAGCTGCCCGGAGAGTTTCCGCATCACCCGGCGCTGCAATGATCCGAGAAGCTCGACAAGTTCTAATTCCTTCACTTCTGCTTCCGTTCCGAATAGTTCGGTTTCGTAGTAGAAGGGAAGGTAGCGACAAGCGGTGCCGAGGGTCAAGGGGAGGGAAGTCTGAATCGGATGCGCGGGCCTTTCGGCGAGCTCTGGGCTCGATGAATGACTCTCGGTGGGCACCCCCACCCCACTTGCCCACGAAACTCCCCTCCGCCACTATCCTCCCATGGCGCAGCATGAAGATCGAAGCCTTTTCGCCGAAGACACGATTCGCGGCACTGAACTTGGCGCGAGCGCAATGGATCGAGCCGATCAGGCACTGCGCGAAGTCTTCGGTTTCGCGACGTGGCGGCCTTTTCAGCGCGAGATAGTCGAAGCCTTGCTCGCGGGCCGCGATGTCCTCGCCGTCCTTCCCACCGGCGGCGGCAAGAGTCTCACCTACCAGATCCCCGCGATCGCGAACGCGGACTGCGGGCCCGTCCTCGTCGTCTCGCCTCTGATCGCCTTGATGAAAGACCAGCTCGCGGGCCTAAGGGAGGCCGGCATTCCCGCGATCGCCCTCAATTCGAGCCTTGACGCCTCGGCGTGGAAGATGGGCGCATCGGATGTCGCCAGCGGAAAGGCTCGTCTCCTCTATGTCGCTCCCGAGTCCCTTTCCTCCCCGCGGATGCTCGAGCTCCTGGAATCGAGGCCTCCTTCCCTCATCGCGGTCGACGAGGCCCACTGCATTTCGCACTGGGGTCATGAATTCCGACCGGACTACCGACGGATCGCCGAGGTTTCGGCACGCTACCCCGACGCACCCGTCCTCGCCGTCACGGCAACAGCCTCAGGCCTGGTCAGGGAAGACATCGTCGAAAGCCTCAGGCTCAGGGAGCCCGGAATTTTCGTCGCGAGCTTCGACCGCCCCAACCTCCGCATCGAGGTCAGGCCGAAGAAAAACGCCGTGGCCGAACTCCTCGCCTTCGCCCGCGAAAGGCCGGAGGCCGCCGGCATCGTGTATCGCATGTCGCGAGCGGCGGCCGAAGACACGGCCGCGGCCCTCTCGGCGGGGGGCATATCCGCCCTCCCCTACCACGCGGGCCTCGCGCCGGAGGTCCGCGAACGCAACCAGGAGGCCTTCATCCGCGACGACATCCGCGTCATCGCCGCGACTGTCGCCTTCGGCATGGGCGTCGACAAGCCCGACGTCAGGTGGGTCGCCCATCTCGATCTCCCCAAGAACCTCGAGTCTTACTATCAGGAAATAGGAAGGGCCGGTCGCGACGGGCTTCCCGCCGACTGCATCCTCTTCTATTCGCATGGCGACGCGACCAAGATATTGCGGCTCATCGACAATCCGAGGGAGGGGTCTTTCGGCGGCGATGAAACGGTAGGAGAGCAGGAACGCTCTGCCCTCGAGCGCGAGAGGGTCTGGGCGATGGTGCGTTATGCGGAATCGTCGGTATGCCGACGCAATTCGATACTCAGCCACTTCGGCGAAACCGACAAGGCAGATTGCGCCGCCGCGGGAGGGCTTCCCTGCGATGTCTGCAAACGCGGACCCGCGGGCCTCGTCGATCTCGGCACCGAGGCTCTCAAGCTCCTATCCTGCGTGGTGCGCCTGGGCGGAGTCAGACGAGACGAGGGCGAGCCGGCTCCATTCGGCTACGGCGGCTTCGGTTCCGGGCATGTCGCCGACGTCCTCCGCGGCGAGGAAACGGAGAATGTGCTGCGTTTCGGCCACACGAAGCTCACGACCTTCGGTATTGGTAAGGATCTGTCCCGAGGCGAATGGATGGAATTGGCGCGACGCCTCGAAACGGCGGGCTATCTCGAACAATTGCCACAATTCCGCACCCTGCGCGCCACGGACCGCGCCTTCGCCTTCTTCAAGACGAAGGGAGCCTTCATGACTGGAGCCTTGACCTCGCCCCTCGGAGGATCCTCCGCAAAGCGATCGTCCAAGTCGCGCCTTCTCAAGAAGGATTCGCCCCAGGCCCTCGCAGCGGCCACGGGCGGGGCCGAGGGACTCGAGGGAAGGGCGCGCGAACTCTTCGAAGACCTTCGCCGCTGGCGCAAGAAGAAGGCCGACGAGGCTAAGGTCCCGCCCTATGTGATCTTTCCGGATCGTACCCTCCGAGAAATCGCCCTCGTCCGCCCCGGCGACAGGGCGGCTCTGGCCGAAATTTTCGGCATGGGGGTCCGCAAGCTCGAACGCTACGGCGACGAATTGCTCGCGGAACTGGACAAGAACTGAGGCGCGGAGGCCTCGGCGCTTGTTTGGCGCCGGAAATTCCGGAAGGAAGCTGAGGAATGGAGCGGGACAAAGGAGAAGGCGCGAAGCGCCGGGCTCGCGGTCTCTTTCTCGCCGTCGGACTCTTCGGCTTCATCGCGATGGATATCGGCCTATCGCTCGCCCTCACGAAGCCCGAAGGCGCAAGGATCGCGAGCCCTGCGGACGAGGCGAAAGTCGGTCGCGTGGCGGAGGTCGCCGGCGACGCTTGGTTCGAACCGGGCCCTGCCGCCCTCGCCTCGATCCGCGTCGAGGCGGAAGGACCGGAGGGAAAGAGCGCGACAGCCACGGTTGATCGCGTGGTCGTGCGAGACCGTGGCAAGGTCCTCCTCGAGCTGTCGCGTTGGCGCGGCCGCATCGAGTTCCCCCTAGATGGCGAGTGGAAGATCGTCGCCATCGCGACCTCGGCGAGCGGAGCCGAAACGAGGAGTCTTGGGCGGCGGATAAACGTCGGCGAAGTCGGACGATCCGCCGCCTTCAAGACATTCGGCTCCGATCACTGGATTCCCGTCGTCATTATACTAATTGTTGCTATAAGCGCCGCCTTCCTGGTTCGAAAGAAGGGAGGAATTCCGCCCAGGCTTGCCTGGAAGGTTTCGGTCCTGCTCTGGCTCAATGAATTCATCTACCAGCCCCAATGGTTCGCCCAGGGCGGTTGGTCGGCCGCGACGGCCTTGATCGTCCAGATGTGCGGCCTGACAATCATCGCAATACCCTTCGCCTTCCTCCTGAAAGAGGGCCCGCTCAGGAAAAGACTCGTCGAAATCGTCTGGTTCTGGGGAATAGGGGGAGCGAGCCAAGCCCTCCTTTCCCCCGATCTCGGGGCGGTCGGTTTTCCCGACTTCCGCTATTTCTCCTTCTTCATATCGCATGGCCTCATCATCGTATCGGCCGCGGCCCTGGTCGCCGAGCATCCGGGCCGGATCGACATAAAGGCATTCGGTAGGGTCCTGGCTATAACGAACCTCGCCCTTCTCCCTGTCGCGGCACTCAATCGCCTCATTGCGATGCTGCCGCCCCACGACCCAGGCAATTACTTTATCCTAAGCTACCCGCCCCCTGAAGGCAGCCCTGTCGATGCCCTAGCCGCCATATTCGGTCCCGCGCCGCGGTATGTCATAGGCCTCGAGATCCTCGCGATCGCCATCTTCGCCCTCCTCTGGGCGCCCTTCGCGATCGCAAGGAGGAAGTCGCCCCGGCCGAGGCCGTAGGCGATTTCGCTCATTCCTCGAGAGTCGAGATGTCCCCCTCGTTCAGCCCCTGTGCCCGCGCCTTGAGTACGCGGCGCATGATCTTGCCCGACCTCGTCTTAGGCAGGGCCTCGACGAAGCTGATTTCCTCCGGTTTGGCGATCGGACCCATCTCCGTTCCCACGTGGGCCTTGAGCTCGTCCGCGAGTGCGGGCGAAGCCTGGATGCCATGACGGAGCAGAACGTAGGCGTGGATGGACTGCCCCTTCACCTCGTGGGGTAGGCCGATGACAGCGGCTTCGGCGACGGCAGCATGGCTGACGAGGGCCGATTCGATTTCCGCCGTGCCGAGGCGGTAGCCCGACACCTTGATGACGTCGTCGACGCGGCCGATGATCCAAAAATAGCCGTCCTCGTCGCGTTTGGCCGAGTCTCCGGTGAGATAGACGCCCGGATACTTGCTCCAGTACTGCTTTACGTAGCGGTCGGGATCGTTATAAATAGTACGCATCATCGCCGGCCAGGGTCGCTTGAGCACGAGGAAACCCTCCTCGTTGTCCTTGACCGGATGTCCTTCCTCGTCGTAGATGTCGGCCTGCTGGCCGAAGAAGGGCCTCGTGCCCGATCCCGGCTTGAGGGGCATCGTCGGCACCGGCGTAATCATGAACATGCCCGTCTCGGTCTGCCACCAGGTATCCATAATTGGGCATTTCCCCTTGCCGATGACGCGATGATACCAGCGCCAGGCCTCGGGGTTGATGGGCTCTCCCACCGAGCCGAGGAGGCGGAGCGAGGAGAGATC
>DATKVC010000015.1:0-503271 GCA_035530275.1 Rectinemataceae bacterium
GCTGTCCGACGGATTCGTCGGATAGGTTGAGCGGCGGAAGGACCTGCTTGGGTACGCGCGGCATGAAGTAAGTATACACGAGGGTCTTGACATATGTCGTATCATAGCACAATACTGAAACGAGAAAAGGTACTTGACGAATTTTTCGTCAGGACACAAAGACGCCCGCCATCCGGACTTTCTTGGCAGTCGGGCCGGACGACGGGCGGACCACACGCAGAGGGGGACCCTCTCCATGCTTGAGCCGAGTATAAAGGTGTCGCCACTTCCGCGTCGCTCGGTCATGGATCGATGATGCTTTCCCACAAACCGGACAGGCCGCCTCGCTTTCCGCGAAGACGATCCGGACATGGACCTCCCGGACCTGACTATCCCGCTCAATACCTTCAACTTCCCAAGGTGATTCTACCCCGAGCAAGCCTGCATAAAATTCCTCAACAGATTCCCAGTTCATGCCCTAATCTTACACTGATTTTCCACTCGATTCCCAGAAGCGCCACATCAGTGATAGTCTTTTCGATCGACTAGAGTATCCATCCAAACTAGACATCACTGAGGGAGACTCGGTTCTTCATTTGACGAGGACGAGTACCACGCCTTCCCATGTGTTTTAAACCGTGTAAAATTCCCGGAATTCGCCATCAACGTTTCCGGAAAACGCCATCAGGGATTCCCGGCATTCGCCGCCCCTTTTCCCTCTGACAGTGACTGAATCCGAGGACATCATTCCAAGGCATTCCCTTGCGCCCCATGGCATTTAGTCGTCAATCGATGGCTATGTCTGCAGAGGGACCACGCTTCAAGTGCCCATGATTGCCCTACGGCGAAATCCGGGAAGGCACAAGGTGATTTCCGGGAATCCAAGACGGCATCAAACACCATGAGAACGTCCTATCAAAACTTGATATTACCTGGAGTGATGACTTACTGAAGTACAGTAAGGGAGGAGATGCAAAGGAAGGGCTGGAGCTGAGGGTGTTCCCCGAAGGAAGTACGATATCGAGGGGGATCAATTATCATTGAGGAAGCTCTCTGACGGAACCCTTGTTGAGGCTGGCTTTGGCTTTTATAAAGATGGTATCACAAGACAATATGCCAACGGCAGAGTCTTGCTCTACTACAAAGGCACTCAAAATTCCCGCTTCGATATTAAGGGGAAGTCTGGCCAATTAATCATTGATTATTATACAGATATGGGAGACGGTTGGGAAAAAGGTGGACCCGCAATAAAAATATCAGGCGGCGGCTTAAAATCATCCGATAGACGAAAGAGCATTATTAATTATCTCATTCTCCAAGCGTATGATATATTATTGCCGGGGCTGCTGATGCCGGCACTTTTTGATGCACCCTTGGGGTCAGACCCTTCCTAAATTCGCCCCTCAATCCTCGCCCGCCCACCCCGAGGGGTGGGCGGCCTGTTTTCAGAAACGCGGCGTCCGTGCCGCGCCCTCGAGAACGCTTCGCGTTCGCGTACAGCTCGGACATGCGCGACCCCGTGACTTGCGCGCAAGCTCGCTCAGCTCGCCTGTGCACAAGAAGACCGCGAGTGAAGTCGAAGTGGCTGCCGCGGGCCTAAAAGCCCTTGGCTAGGGTGGAGAGAATCGCCGACGCCGGTTGCCGCATTCTCGCCGGCGACCGTTGCCGGAAGCCGGCCGTATTGCGCCTAATCCTCCGGTCATACGACGTCGCGAAGCGATGTCGTGTACCGGCAAGGAAACGAAGCTCTCGGGTCTCGTACTTTTCACCGGCCTGTCAGGCGGCGAGAACTGGTATGTACCCCAGGATGCAATCGATCTCGCAAATTGATGAAACGGGAATAGCGAAAAAGGAGGGGCTCGCGATCGCGTCGCCGTCGACGGAGGATTGCGAGGCCCTACCTTTCCGGGCGGCGCCGTGGATCCCCGGCTCGACTGCTCACCCGACGCCGCCCAGCTTGAATTTCCTGGCCGGGACAAGTGGTCCCGGTGGGCGGGACAAGTGGTTTCGGAAGGCGGAAATAGTGGTTCCCGTGGCCGGGATTACGCGAATTCTCGTCCGGTATCATTGAATCCGAACTACGGAACGACTGAAAACCACTCACCGCAACCACTGAATCGACCCACGCAGACTACTGAATTCCTCCGATGCCCCCTCGGGGTCAGACCCTCTCTGAACCTGTATCCGAAGCGCCCATCCTTGGGGTGCTTTGTTTTGGCGGGGGGGCAGTAGCCCCCTTGAGTAGGGTGCAGAGTATCGCTTGAGACGGTTGCTGCATTCGCGTCGGCGACCGTTCTGGGAAGGCGGCCTCCTTGCGCCTGACGCTCGCTGTGCTCGCTAAGGCGCAAGGAGGTGGTAGGACGTATGCGTCTTCGGCGAGTTTGAGAAGATTTAGTAGCGGTACTTACAGGACGTTATGAAGATGGTGTCGTCCTTGCCTCGGAGGAGAAAAGGAACTCGGTGTCGTCGACGACATCGGTGATGGTGATCTCGATCTCGCGATCCTTGTAGGTGGTCTGCATCGATCTCTCCTTTCGGGCCAACACCTGCAAGGTCAGGCCAGGCCACCTCATCGATGTCGGAAAGCCATGGCCTTCTTTCACGTCATACAGTTGAATATGCCCAGGCACCACATGCAGGCGGCGCAGGGCTCGGCGTTGATATGGCAGTCCTGCTCCGAATCCTCGAGCTGAACGTAGTCGCAGAGGGCGAGGTTGCAATTGAAGCAATAGGGATATTCGTAGCGGGTTACGTTGCGCCGAAAGGTCGTGAAGGCTGGATCGTTCCATATGTCGAGGATGTCGCGCTCGGCATGGCCGGCGGCGATACCGGCCTCGAGCGGCCCGGCGCCGCCCGGCCCGGCCAGTCTGCCGAAGACCTTGGGCGCCACGCGCTTCTCGATGCCGCCAATGTAGCAGGCGTATCGGTGCCAGAGAAAATAGCAGGGGTGGACCTTCCCGTCCCAGGACACGAAGGCGGCGCCGGACTCCACGAAGTCGCAGGAACGGACCCGACGCGGCAGCGCCTCGGGAAGGCTGATGTCGACGCCCTCGCGGAGGGCGATCCGACGAGCCTCGGCGAAGGCCCGCTTGGTCTCCTCGAAGAGGCCGAGGTCGGCGGCGAGGAGTTTCTCGATGTTAAGTGTTATGCCCATCTCGATGGCTTCGGCGTGCATGTCGCCGACGAGCCCGACGATGCGCTCGTCCTCGCTCGATTTGGCGTATTTCATGTAGACCCGGCCATAGGAGCCTATGTCGACGCCGGCCGCCCGGCCCTTCTCCCTGTATTTCACGAGAAGCTCGACGGCGAGGTCGAGGTTGGCGTCCCAGGCGGCGAGGGGGAGGGATGTCTTGTCGTAGGGGAAGAGGTGGCTCACGAGGATGAAGGAGATGCCTCGCCTCGCGGCCCATTCGACGAGGGCGGGGAGCTGGGCGAGGTTGGGGCGCATCGCGACGAATTCCATGCCGATGCGGAAGTCGGGTCGATTGGCTTCGATCTTGGCGTGAAGCAGGGACGCGAAGGCCCGCTCGACCGATTCGAGGGAGTCGCCTGCCCTGAGCTCGCGGAGGAGCTTGGGGTCGAGGGCGTCGACGGAGACGCTGGCTCGATCGAGGCCCGCTTCGAGGAGACCGAAGGCCCGGCGCCTGTCGAGGAGAATGCCGTTCGTCTGGAAGCCGATGCTGCCATGCGGGGGCATCGCCGAGCGGGCGATTCGGATGAAGGCTTCGAGTGATCGATGGAGGAGGGGTTCACCGACGCCATTGAGGACGAGGGACTCGAGATGGGGAAAGGCCGGCGCCAGTGCCTGGAAGGTGCCGGCGTCGAGATCCCCGTCGGTCGGGACTGCGCCTGAGCTCTGCTTGACGCACATCGCGCACTGGAGATTGCAGCGCGAGGTCGTTTCGACGATGAGGCGCGTGGGGTAGGCGCGCAAGGGCGGCGGCGTCGGGGAGGCAGCCTGAGCCCTCGAAACGAGCCCTTGGGCAAGTGAGGAGGCCGGCGGAACTTCGGTATCGGCTTTCACCCTGTCTTCATAGCTGATAATACCCGCCGCCTCAAGGGGCGAAGGGGCGGGCCATTCGATAAAAAAGGACCCGTGATGCGCCTTGCCGCATTAACAGCATTCTAACAATCGATTCGCAAAGCCCTCATGTCGCGTCCCTATCCTCCAGCCTGTTCACTGGGAACCGCGGTTCCCGAGGGAACGGACGTATTCCATCCGGAGGATGAAGATGAAGAAACTTGCGGTTATTCTGGGTCTCGTAGCCCTCGTCGCCGTCTCGGCAATCGCGCAAAAGCTGCCGGGTGCGGGTCTGATCAAGGGCGGAATTGCCGGCGAAGCGAAGAGCCTGACCGGCGCCGGGGCTACCTTCCCCGCCGTTCTCTATACCAAATGGTTCAGCGAGTATGCCAAGCTCACCGGCGTCCAGGTCAACTACCAGGGCATCGGCTCGGGCGGCGGCATCAAGAGTATCAACGACATGACGGTCGATTTCGGCGCCTCGGACGCGCCGATGAAGGACGATCAGCTCGCCGCGGCCAAGGGCGGCAAGCTTCTTCACCTTCCGATGACCATGGGCGCCGTCGTTCCCACCTACAACGTCCCCGGGCTCTCCACGTCGAAGAAGGTCCTCCGCTTCACGGCCGAAACTCTCTCCGCCATCTATCTCGGCGACATTACCAAGTGGAACGATCCCAAGCTCGTGGCCGACAATCCCGAGCTCGCGAAGATCAACCGCTACATCGTCGTGGTGCATCGCTCCGACGGTTCGGGCACCACGAACATCTGGACGAGCTACCTGACCGTCGTCAGCGACAGGTGGGCCAAGTCGGTCGGCTACGGCACCTCCGTGCAGTGGCCCGTCGGTCTCGGCGGCAAGGGCAACGAGGGCGTCGCCGGCAACGTCAAGCAGACCCAGTACTCCCTCGGCTATGTCGAGGAAGCCTACGCGGTCCAGAACAAGCTTCCCGTCGGGCAGGTGAAGAACGCCGCGGGCAAGTGGATGGAACCGAGCGCCAAGGCCGTGTCGATGGCTGCCTCCGGCGTGACCCTCCCCGAAGACCTCCGCGTGATGATGGTCAACAGCGCCAATCCCGAAGCCTGGCCCATCTCCGGCTTTACCTGGATCCTCGTCTACCAGCAGCAGGGCGATCCTGCCAAGGCCACTGCCCTTACCCGCCTCCTCTGGTGGAATCTCCATGACGGCCAGGCCTATGCCGAGAGCCTCCTCTACGTGCCGCTTCCCGTCGACGCGATCAAGAAGGCGACCGGCCTTCTCAAGTCGATCACCGTCAACGGTGCGCCCGCACTTCCCCAGGACCTTGCGAACTACTAAACTTAGGATTCAAAGAGGCATCATGTCGCGCAGCGTCTTTTCGCGACATGGTGCGGCAAGGGCCGCGGATCCGGGTGACCGGGTCTTCGCGGCCTTTGTCGCCGCCATGTCGTCGGTCGTCATACTCCTCGTCATCGGTTTCGTGGTCCTCCTTGCGGTGGACTCGATGCCCTCCATAAAGCGATTCGGTCTGGGCTTCCTGTCGAGCTCGGTCTGGAATCCGGTGGAGACCGAAATCAATCACCTCAACTTCGGCGCCCTGCCCTATATTTTCGGCACCGTCGTGACCTCGGTTCTCGCCCTCCTCATCGCGACTCCCCTCGCCCTCGGATCGGCGATCTTCGTCTCCGAGTACGCCCCCTCCTGGCTCGGCAAGCCCGTGTCCTTCATCATCGAGCTTCTCGTCGCCATCCCGAGCGTCGCCTACGGCATTTGGGGTCTCTTCGTCCTCGTGCCCTTCATGCGCGGTACGGTGGAACCCTTTCTTCAGCAAATGCTGGGGAATATTCCCATTCTCGGGGCACTGGTCGCCGGTCCCCCCTTCGGCCAGGACCTCCTCACCGGTGGTGTCGTCCTATCTATTATGATATTGCCCACCATCCTCTCGCTCTCCCGCGAGATCATCGCCCAGGTGCCCAGGCTCCAGAAGGAGGGCATGCTCGCCCTGGGGGCGACGCGCTGGGAGGTGCTGTCGCAGGCCATCCTCCCCTATGCCCGCGGAGGCATCATCGGGGCGGCGATGCTCGGACTCGCGAGGGCCATCGGCGAGACCATGGCCGTCACGATGGTCATCGGCAACAGCTCGACCAAGATCGGGGCTTCCCTCTTCACGCCGGGCTACACGATCGCGAGCGCGATCGCCAACCAGTTCACCGAGGCCGACTCGGAGATCTACTTCAGCGCCATCGTCGAGCTGGGCCTCGTCCTCCTCCTCGTAGCCTCGGTCTTCAATATCGCGTCGCGCTTCCTCGTAGCTCAGCTCACCAAGAGGACGGGGGCCAGCAATGCGTAAGGACCCCGAAGGCGGCAAATTCCTCCGGAGGCGGGCCGTCGGAGCCGCCAGCCTCGCGATCACGGCGATCCTCGCCTTCGCCTCGGTGGCCATACTTTTCGTGATAGTTGGTCATGTTGTCGTAAATGGCATCGGCTCCTTGAACGCCGATTTCTTCACCCAGATACCCAAGCCCTACGGGGAGAGCGGGGGCGGCATCGCCCAGGCCATCATGGGAACGGTCATGATGCTCCTTCTCGCGGCGCTCATCGCCATTCCCTTCGGCGTGGGCACGGCGATCTACATCGTGGAGTTCGGCCGCGGGCGCTTCGCGGAGCTCGTTCGCTTTGCCGTCGAACTCCTGGCCGAGCTGCCCTCGATCGTCGTCGGCGTCTTCGTCTGGGCCCTCGTCGTTCGCAATCTCACCGGCTACTCGGGCATCGCCGGGTCGCTGGCCCTCGCGATCATCATGATTCCGATCATCGCCCGCGGCGTCGAGGAGATCCTCAAGCTCGTCCCCGACAGTCTCCGCGAGGCGGCCCTCGCCCTCGGGACGCCAAAATGGAAGGTCGTCGTATTCATCGTAATTCCCACGGTTCTCCCGGGAATTCTCACCGGTATAATGCTGTCGGTGGCCAGGGCCGCGGGCGAGACGGCCCCCCTCCTTCTCACGGCCCTCGGCAATTCCTTCTTCAACTTCGATCTGCGCAAACCCATGGCGGCCATGCCGCTTCAAATCTATACCTACGCGGTCTCCCCCTACGACGATTGGCACGCCAAGGCTTGGGCTTCGACCCTCGTCCTCATCGGTCTCGTCGGCATCCTGAGCGGGGCCGTGAAGTTCTTTACTCGAAGGTGGAAACATGAGTCCCAATGAAGGCCAGGCCACCGGAGCCGAGGCTTCCGATGGTCGGATGATGCGCTCGCTCTCCGACGTGATCCAGGACCGGGGTCTCGAGCAAAGGGTCGAGCAAGATCTCGGCAAAGGAATCCAGATCAGGGGTCTGAGCGCCTTTTACGGGACCCATCAGGCACTCGAGGGCATCGATTTCGACATCAATCCCGGCGTTGTGACCGCGATCATCGGCCCCTCGGGCTGCGGCAAGTCAACGATGATCCGCTGCCTCAACCGCATGCACGAGGTGATCAGGGGGGCGAGCGTCACGGGTTCAGTCCTCGTGGACGGACAGGACATCTACGCTCCCGACGCCAATCCCACGCGCGTCAGGCGCAACATAGGCATGGTCTTCCAGAAGCCCAATCCCTTCCCGACCCGCTCGATCTACGAGAATGTGATCACCGGGCTCAGGCTCAACATGCGGCGGAAAGCCAAGCACGAGTATGACGAGGTCGTCGAAAAGTCCCTGCGCGCCGTGGCGCTCTGGGACGAGGTCAAGGACAAGCTCCACGATTCGGGTACGGCCCTTTCCGGAGGGCAGCAGCAGCGCCTCTGCATCGCCAGGGCGATTGCCATCGAGCCCGAGATCCTTCTTCTCGACGAGCCGGCATCGGCCCTCGATCCCACCGCGACGATGAAGATAGAGGACCTCCTCTTCGAGCTCAAGACGCGCTACACTATCGTCCTCGTGACCCACAACATGCAGCAGGCCGCCCGGGCCTCGGACATCACCGCCTTCTTCCTCGCCGACGAACGCCACATCGGACATCTCGTCGAGTCGGGGCCGACGCGACAGATATTCATGACGCCTTCCGACAAGCGCACGGAAGACTACATTTCCGGCCGTCTCGGCTGATCGGGGAGCACCATGCAGACTCGCATACATTTCGTCGAGGAGCTGACACGGCTCAACCACGACATCCTGACCATGGGTACGAAGGTCGAGGAAAATTTCCGCAAGGCCATCGAGGCCCTCAAGACCCGGGATGTCGAGCTCGCCCGGGACGCGAAGGCGGGCGACGCCGTCGTCGACGCCCTCCAGATCAAGATCGAGGACCAGGCTGCGGCCCTGATCGCGACCCAGCAGCCGGTCGCCCACGACCTTCGGGAACTCGTGACCGTTTTCAAGGTGACCTATAACCTCGAGAGGGCCGGCGACCACGCGATGCATCTCGCCAAGCTCGCCATCAAGTTCAAGGAAGAGCCGGCTTTCAGGCAGGTCGAAAAACTCGACGCGATGGTGGAGCGCTGCTGCGAGATGATTCGAGGCGCCGTCGACGCCTATTTGAACAACGACGTGGCGAAGGCCCGCGAGGTGGCCGCCAAGGACGAGGAGATCGACCGACTCAACAAGGAGGTCGTGAAGGATGTCATAGAGCTCATCCGGGAGCGACCCGAGCAGGTCGATCGCGCCACGAGGCTCCTTTCCAACTCGGGCTTTCTCGAGCGCGTCGGCGACCACATGACGAACATCTGCGAGGCCGTCGTCTTCATGGTCGAGGGCGAGCACGTGGAACTCAACGGCTAGGCCCCCGCGATGGCGAAGGCGGTCATTCTTGTCATCGAGGACGATAGCGAGATCCGGGAGCTCCTCCTCGTCTCCTTCGAACGGGAGGGCTGGACCATCCTCGAGGCCGAGGACGGCGAGCGGGGGCTTGCCATGCTCGCCTCGCACAAACCCGACTGCATCGTCCTCGACATCATGTTGCCGGGGCTCGACGGGCTCGAGGTGCTCAGGCGCGTCAAGTCGGGGCCCGAGTCTGCGAAGATACCAATTATCATGACGACAGCCCGCGGCGAGGACTCGGACGTCATAACGGGCCTCGAGCTCGGGGCCGACGACTACGTGATCAAGCCCTTCAGCCCCAAGATACTCGCCGCCCGCATCCGCGTGGCCCTCCGGCGAGTCGCGGAAAGCCGCGAAGCGTCGATCCGCGGCGACACCAAGCTCGAACGCGGCCCCCTCGTCATCGATACCGAGAGGCACGAACTCCTCTGCGAGGGCTCGCGGGTGGATCTTTCGGCCACCGAGTTCGCCATCCTCGCCCTCCTCATGGGCAGCCCCGGCCGCGTCTTCTCCCGAGGCGGCATCATCGATTCCGTGAAGGGGCACGACTATCCGGTGACGGACCGTTCGGTGGACGTGCAGGTGCTCCAGCTTCGGAAAAAACTCGGCGCGGCCAGCGAGTGGATCGAGACGGTGCGCGGGGTCGGCTACCGCTTCAGGGACTGATCCGTGGCAAGCATCCTCCGCCGCAGCGTCGCCTCATTCGTTCCTACGGTCATTCTGCTCACCTTCTTCGTCATCCTCGTCGCCCTGGCGGCGATGGACGGCTTTTACGGCGACATAATGGGGACCAGCCTCGGCTCCTCCGTTCGGGCCCTCGCCGCCGCCCTGCCGCCTGATGTTGATAATTGGTTTGATTCTCCGCGGGCGGCCGTCTCGACTTGGGCCAAGGGCCTGGATTCGGCTTCGGGCTTCAGGGTGACCCTGATGCGGACCGACGGCATCGTCGTGGCCGACTCACGGGCCGAGCCGGCCACGATGGAAAACCATGGGAAGCGGCCCGAGATGCGAATGGCCCTCGAGGGGGGGACGGGTATCGCGAGGAGGACCTCCGCCACCCTCGGGCGCGAACTTTTCTATGCGGCCCAGGCCCTCTCCGATCCGCGCGACGGGCGAATTAGGGGCGTGCTCCGCATCGCCGTCGACCTTCCCACCCTTCGCGCGAGGCTGGCGCCGGCAAGAAACTTCCTATTACTGATGATAGCGGGTGCGGGACTCTCGGCCGTCCTCGCGGCGATCTTTTTCGCGCGGGGCCTCACCTCGCCCCTGCGCCGCCTCTCGGAGGCGGCACTCGCCTACGGTCGCAGCTCGGGTGGAGGGATCGGGCCTGGGCCAGTCGGAGCGGCTTCGCTTCCCCGCGACGAGATTCGGCTCGCCGCCCTGGCTTCGGGACCGGACGAGCTCCGCGCCCTCGCGCGAGCCCTCGACGCGATGGTCGGCGAGCTCGAAAATTTCAACAAGACTGAGATACTCGAGGGGAGGGAAAGGGCGGCGATTCTCGACGGCATGTCGGAGGCCGTGCTCGCCCTCGATGCCTCGCTGGCCCTCCGGACGGCCAATCGGGCCGCGCGGAGGCTTTTCGGGCTCTCGGAGACGGGAGGCGGTCGGGGCATGCCCCTCGTCGAGGCGACTCGCTCGGTCGAACTCGCCACCCTGGCCTCCGACTGCCGCGAAGGCGGCGCCCCCCTCGAACGTGAGTTCGCGCTTTACGGCAAGGGCGGGGAACGATGGTTTCGGGCCCTCGCCACGCCCTTCTCGGGCGTCGAAGGCGAGGGGAACGCCGGGCCGGGAGGCGGACTCGTCCTCGTGCTCGACGACATCACCCAGGTGCGCCGCCTCGAGCGGGTCCGGCGCGACTTCGTCGCCAACGTCTCGCATGAGCTCCGCACCCCTGTCCAGGTCATCAAGGGCTTCGCCGAGACGCTCGCCGAGGGAGCTCTTGCCGATCCCGAAAAGAGCCAGCGCTTCGTGGACATCATCGGGCGCAATGCCCTTCGCATGGAAAACCTTATCGCGGACTTGCTCGCCCTCGCCCGGCTGGAACAGGAGGCCGGGGCGGGGCTCGAGCTCAAAATGGAGGATCTGGCATCCCTTGTGGACGAGGCCGTCGACGCAGTCGCGCCCAGGGCAGAGGCCAAGGATATGCCCATCGAAAGGGAGGTCGAGGCCGGACTGCGGGCGAAGGTTCACGGTGGTCTCGTCGTCCAGGCCCTCGTCAATCTTCTCGACAACGCCGTGAAATATACCCCCGCAGGCTCGTCGATCGAGCTTCACGCACGAATGGTGAAGGGCGGGGATTCCGGAAGCGCGGGGGACAGCGGGAAAGCGGGGCCGACCCTCCTTCTCGAAGTGCGCGACCGCGGCCCGGGGATTCCCGCCCGGGACATTCCCCGTCTCTTCGAGCGCTTTTACACCGTGGACAAGGCGCGAAGCAGGGAACTGGGGGGCACCGGCCTCGGTCTCGCGATCGTCAAGCATATCGCCCTCGCTCACGGGGGGGAGGCCGGCGTCGAAAGTTGGGAGGGCGAAGGCTCGCGGTTCTGGATGAGGATTCCCCTCGTTTAACCGTATCCTAGCAATCGACTCTCGAAATACAAATACTGGCGGTCTATACTTGAAAGTGTGGAAGGGGAACGGCCGCCGATGGCAGTCCGATCACGGAGTCGACAAAGACCCCTGCCGTCGACGCGCGGCATATCGCATAACGCGTCCTAACGGACAAGGTCCATCGGCACTCCCGCCCCTTCCTTGATGTCGCTGCCGACCCGAGGTCGACAGCGACGTCGCGCCGCCTTGAAGGCGGCTTTTTTTAGCGGTAATAGAGCCCTTCGAGAACCTTTTCGTCGCGGAGGCGGTCGTTCAGCTTGACGCCGAAATGCTCCTCGATCGGCCTCAATATCTCCGGGTGTTCCTCATTGACCTTTCGGGCTCCCTCGAGAACGACTTCGAGGCCGGCCCGGGTCATCTTGCCGAGGGGCTGTCTGCAGGGGCCGGAGGGCATGCCAAGGACGTTCATCAGGGTCTTTGTCGCGAGGGGATTGCGGGCGCGGCAGGTGACGGGCCCATAGGGTGTCTCCTCCTGGGTCTTGACTGTGATGACGGCGAAGAGGGGGGCGAGGGCGGCATTCAACTTCTCCGCCTCGGCGACCTTGCCGGCGAGGACGAAGCGCGCGAGATCGCCCACGGCCTTTGGCGCGATGTTGCTCATCACCGAGATGACCCCGCTCGCCTTGATGGCCGGATCGGTCATCATAGCGAGGGTCTTGTCGTCGTCGCCCGACATGATATCGAAGTCCTTGCCGCAGAATTTGCGGGTGAGGCGCATGTTGTCGAAATCACCGGTCGCCTCCTTCACCGTCCGCACGTTGGGGCAGTCGGCGGCGAGCTGGGCGAGATCCTGTGGGAGGAGCTGGGCGCCGGTCCTCCCCGGAATGATGTAGGGTATCATCTGGATGTCCGGGAAGGCCGTGGAGATGGGTTCGACGTACTCGCGGCGGATCTCGAGGCTGCTCGGACCGTTGTAATAGGGATCGACGAGAAGGACGGCCGTGATGCCCATGTGGGCGGCATGGACCGTGCCTTCGATGGCCTCCTGCGTGCTGTTGCTGCCGGTGCCCGCGATCGTCTGCCCCCTGCCGTGGCTAAACTTGAAGACGCGCTCGGTGACCTTGTTGTGCTCGCTCCAGTCGAGGGTCGGGCTCTCTCCGGTGGTGCCGCAGGCGAGAATGCCGTCCACGCCACCGTCGAGCTGGAATTCCACGAGCCTTTTCAAGCCTTCGTAATCGACCTCGAGGTTCTCGTGGAAGGGGGTGACAATAGCGGTATAGCAGCCACTGAATCGTACCATTCGGCATTCTCCTTGGGCGTAGGCGCCGGGGCGCTTCTTTGCGTAGAAAGACAAAACTACCCATCGGGCAATCGCCTGTCAATCGAGCCGGAACCGGGATGCTGCGAACTTAAACGGAAAGATAAGGTCGGTCGATGATCCGGTTTCCCGAACGGTCTTCCCCCATTCCACCTCCCCGCCGAAAGGTCTATGCTCGATTCGAGGAATATTACATATGCCAGTTTCTGGTTCTTCTCTTGTCGGGCGCTACTTTCCAGCCCTGGGTCGAAGGAATTTCCGTCTTTTCTGGCTCGGTCAGATCGTCTCGCTCATCGGCACCTGGATGCAGAACATCGGCCAGGACTGGCTCGTCCTCCAACTGACGGGCTCGGCGGGCAAGCTCGCCGCCGTAAGCGCCATGCAGTTTCTGCCGATGATGCTGTTCTCCGTCTTCGCCGGCCCCTTCATCGACCGCTTCCCCAAACGCAGGACGATAATCTTTACGCAGAGCGTCCTCGCGGTGCTCGCCCTCGCCCTCGCCCTCATCGTGTGGACCCACGTCGCCCAGTACTGGATGATCCTCGTGCTGGCCTTCCTCCTCGGCATGGTCACCCTCGTGGACAATCCGACGCGCCAGGCCTACGTGATCGAGCTGGCCGGCCGCGACGTGCTGATGAACGCGGTGTCGCTCAACTCGGCAGCCTTCAACACGGCGCGTACCTTCGGGCCCGCGGTGGGCGGCCTCCTCATCGAACTCCTCGGCATCGCCCCCTGCTTCTTCCTCAATTCGCTTTCTTTCCTCGCGGTCATCGGCGCCCTCCTCATGATCGACACCCCCAACCGCGTGGGAGCCTCGCCCGTGGGATCTATCCGCGAGGTGGTCACGAGCGTCGGAGAGGGCCTCTCCCACGTGCGGAAGCGGAGGGAAATACTGATCCCCCTCCTCCTCATGTCGGTTCTCTCGACATTTGTTATCAATTATAACGTATTTGTCCCGAGCTTCGCGAAGATTTCCTTAGGTCAGACGGCCTCGGGCTACGGCTTCCTGATGACCTCGCTCGGAATCGGTTCGCTGATCGCCGCCCTTACCCAGGCGGCGAGGAGCAAGGGCGGGCCGAGCCAGGCAAGGATCTGGGTGAGCGCGGCGGGCATGAGCGCGGCCATCCTCCTCTGCGGACTCCAGCGCTCATACGTCCTTTCCGCCCTCCTCTTCGGCCTGGCGGGCTTTTTCACGATCACCCTCTCGACCTCGATGAACACGACCATACAGCTCGCCTCCGCCGACGACTATCGGGGACGCGTGATGAGCCTCTGGTCCTGGGTCCTGGGCGGCGTGACGCCGATCGGTTCACTCTGGGCAGGCAGTGTCTCCGAAATATCGAGCCCGGGGACGAGCATGGCGATTTCGGGAGGGATAGGAATCGCCTTTACGGGAGCGATGTTCTTCGTCATGAGAAAGAGGCGTCGCTCCGGGGAAGCAGCGACCGTTTCTTCGTGACCGTCGCCTGACTCTGGGAACCTTCGGCGGCAACGCCTTCCTCAACTCCATCCGTTATTTTTTGTTCGCAATCGAAGATGCGCCACGCTAGACTGGTTGGGAGCGCCCGGCCCCCGAGGCCATGGCGCCCGGTTCCCGACTGCCCCTTCCGATGGGGTTGCCTGGAGGGAGCCGATCCTTGGACAAAAGGGGAACGGCGATGAAAAAAGTGCTCTTCCTGTTTATGTCGGCTCTTGCGGCTGTCGCTATCGCATCCCAGGACCTGTCGACGATTAGCGTCGCATCGGACGAGTGGGCCGATTGCACGCAGAAGGACGGTACGGGTCTCTATTTCGACGTGATCAGGCTGGTCTACGCGAACCAAGGGGCCAAGCTCGACATCAAGATCACGCCCTTCGCGCGTTCCATCGACATGGTGGAAAACGGCAAGGTCGACATGAACGTCGGGGATTACCAGGGCGATGTCGCGAACGGGATCTATCCGAAATTCCCGATCGACTACGACGACCTGACCGTGATGATGCCTGCCGCTCAAAAGGGACAGTTCAAGGGTGAGGCGAGCCTCAAGGACAGGAAGGTCGCGTGGATCGTCGACTACGGCTACGATAAATACCTGGGCGTTCCCGTGAAGCTGACCGAGATCTCCGACCGGGCGAGCGGCATCAAGATGCTCCAATCCGGGAGGATCGACTATTACATCGAAACGAAGTCGACGATCGTCCCCGCTCTCGAGGAGATGGGGATATCGGAGAAGGATTTCGCCCTCGTGACCCTCAAGTGGATCAAGCTCTACGTCTGTTTCGCCAAGAGCGACAAGGGCTCGAAGCTTCAGGCCATTTGGGACAAGCGGATTCCCGATCTGATCAAGTCCGGCGAACTCGCCAAGCTCTTCTCGAAGTGGGGCTTCGACGACAGCTACGCGAAATTGGCCAAAGAGCTCTGAGACCGATTGCTGATGAAACAAGTGGGCCTGCTTCCCAAGCTGGGCGGCATCCTCGGACTGTCCTTCCTCGGCTTCGTGATTCTCCTCTATCTGCTGCAATCTTCCGAGTTGAAGGGGCAGGCGGCCGCCGACTTCGAACAAGAACTCAGCCTCAACACCGAGCTCGTGTCGCTCGCTCTCGCTAAGCCCGTCTACGAATTCAACTCGAGCATGATCGACAGCCTCCTCGATTCCTTCCTCGTGAACGAATCGATTTCATCCATCGAGGTGCTGGACGACAAGGGCAAGAGCCTCGCCAAGAAGAGCCGTGACGCCGCCGATGCCGCGAGCGGACCCCTCCGCGAGCGAGTCCTCGAGTACCAGGGTGAGAAGATCGGCAAGGTCGCCCTCGTCTTCTCGGACAAGGTCAGGGAGGCCCTCGCGGCGAAGATCGCGAAGCAAGCCAGGTCCCAGTTTCTCGCGACCGCCTCCGTTTCCTTCCTCATCGTCCTCCTCCTTTCGGTCACCCTCTATCGCCTCGTGATACGCCGCATTAAAAAGATCGACCTGGCCCTCGCCGAGATCGCCAAGGGCGACGGGGACCTCGCCAAGCGCCTCGACGAGGGCTCGCGCGACGAGATCGGCTCCTTCGCCGCCAATTTCAACACCTTCGCGGAGAAGCTCCGAGAGATCGTCGCCAACCTCAAGGAAGCGCAAAGGGATCTCTCGACCATCGGCGAAGCCCTCGGCAAGAGCGTCGACGCGACGGCCGCGACGATTGTCCAGATTTCGACCAGGGTGGATCGGGCTTCGAGCGAGGCGCGCTTGGAGGCCGCGAGCGTCGCCCAATCCTCCAGCGCGGTCGTGGAGATCGCCTCGAATATCAAGAATCTCGAGGGTCTCATCGAACGCCAGGCCGCGAGCGTGGGTCAGGCCTCGGCTTCGATCGAAGAGATGATAGCCAACATCGGCGCGGTCACCACGTCGGTCGAGAAGATGGGCGGTCAGTTCGCGGAGCTCTCGAAGGCCTCCGAGACGGGCAAGACGATGCAGGCCGAGGCCGGAGCCAAGATCAGCAGGATAGCCGAAAGATCCCAGTCCCTCATCGAGGCCAACGACGCCATATCGGCGATAGCCTCCCAGACGAACCTCCTGGCCATCAACGCGGCGATCGAAGCCGCCCACGCGGGAGAGGCAGGCAAGGGCTTCGCCGTCGTGGCGGACGAGATCCGGCGCCTTTCCGAGACGACGGCCGAGCAGTCCCTCTCGATCGGCGCCGAACTCACCACCGTGCTCAAGGCGATCGAAGAGGTCGTCACCTCCTCCCATGATTCCGAAGCGGCCTTCGATCTCGTCGCCTCGCGCATCGGCGCGACCGACCTCCTCGTCAGCGAGGTGCTCCAGGCGATGTCGGAGCAGCGCTCGGGCACGGCGCAGATCCTCGAGGCATTGAAGTCGATGAACGACATCACGACCGAGGTGCGCTCCGGGGCGAGGGAGATGAATATAGGCGACAAGGCCATCCTGGACGAAATGGCGAGGCTGCGGGAAAATTCGGCTGACATCCTCGAAAGCATGCAGGACGTCACCGCGGGCGCGAAGGATATCGCGACGAGCGCGGGACGGGTCTCCGAAATGGCCGAGAGCACGAAGGCCACCATCCGCAAGATGGACGAATCGATCGGACGCTTCAAGGTCTAGGATCGGCGCCCGGTTTCGAAGGGCTCGCGGCGCCGTCTCGCATTCACGAAGCTATTTCAACACCCAGTATCTCAGGGCGATGTAGAGGACGATGGCCGAGGACATCGCGATGAGGACGCCGCGGACGAGACCCGCGCCTCGCTTGAGGACGAGATGGCTGCCCGCCCAGGCGCCGAGGATTTCGGCCGCTCCCATCGCCAGGCCGATCGGGAGAATGACGGCCCCCGCGAGGGCGAAGACGCCGAGGGACACGATATTGCTCGTGAAGTTGGCGACCTTCGTGTAGGCCGTCGCTCCGCGCATCTCGAGGCCGGCGAGGCCGACGAGGGCGATGGCCCAGAAGGTGCCCGTGCCGGGCCCGAAAAAGCCGTCGTAAAAACCCAAGACGAGGCCTCCGCCGATCCAGAAGGGGACCCAGGGCAGCCGCTTCGTGCCTTCGGCCAGGCCGAAGCGCGGCTTGAGGAGGAGGAAGGCGACGATCGCGACTAGCATGATCGGAATAAGGATCTTGAGGATGCTCGCGTCGAGGGCTCCGACGGCTACGGCGCCGAGAGCCGCGCCCGCAGCGGTGGCGAGCACGCCCGGGATGACATCGCGGGGTTTGATGAGGCCGGCCAGTCCGAAGCGGAGGGTCGCGGTGAGACTGCCGAAACTCGATTGGAGCTTGTTGGTGCCCAGGGCGAGGTGGGGCGGCATGCCTACTGCGAGGAGAGCGGGGAGGGTGATGATGCCTCCGCCTCCGGCGATGCTGTCGACGAAGCCGGCCACCGCGGCCGCGATGACGAGGAAGACATAGGCGAGGGGGCTGGCGTTGAAATCCATGGCGAGAGGCTAGCTTGGGACATCGGAAATAGGCAACCGGGGAATGGCCGCGGCAAGGCTTGCGGCCAATGCTCTATTGCATTCCGTTTTTGCCGGCACTAACATTTGAATGCTGGGAATAAGTTAGGTCTTTTTGCTTTTGCCTTGTCTGTCGGTAGGGCTCGCGAGCGGCGGGATCTATCGGGCATGACGTCTTGCACCCGCCTCGTTTGCGGTGAATCGGGAGGCAGCATGAGAAAATCTTTTGTTTTCCTTCGAACTGCCTGTGTCATGGCGCTTTCGATCGTCCTTCTCTCCTGTACTCCCCGTCCCGAAGGAACTCTGACGCCGCTGAGGGTCGCCGCTCCCGCCCTCGAACAAAACGCGCTTATCTACGTCGCGGCGGAAAAGGGCTATTTTGCCGCCAACAGACTCGATGTCACCATCAAGGATCTCGACACGGGCGCGGCCTCGCTCGACGCATTGGCCAAGGGCGAGGCTCAAGTCGCGGAGACCGCCGAATTCCCTCTGGTGAGCGCGATATTGGCCGGCGGAGACCTTCGGGTTGTCGCGATCAACGATCGTTTCGAGAACGATTACATCATCTTTAAAAAGGACAGTGGAATAGCCCGATTCGCGGACCTCAAGGGAAAAAGGATCGGGGTTACCCAGAACGCCATTAGTGCTTTCTATCTCGACCGCTTCCTCGTGCTGAGCGGGATGCAGCCAAAGGAACTCAACCTCGTCGATACGAAGCCGGCCGATTTCGAAACGGCTCTACTTTCGGGGCGGATCGACGCCCTGGTCGCTTGGCAACCCTACGTCGGCCGAATCGAGGATGCCATGGCGGACAAGGTAGGTGTCTGGCCCGTGCAGAACAAGCAACTGGTTTACGGTCTCTTGGTCTGCAACTCGACGTGGCTGGGCGGCAATGCCGCGGTGGTCCAGCGCTTCCTGAAATCCCTGCGGATGGCCAGGGATTTCCTCGTCCGGCATCAGGACGAGGCGAAGGCCGTGGTGGCGAAACGCCTCGGTCTCGAGGCTCCCTATCTGGAATCGGTATGGGGAAGCCATCAGTTCGATCTCAGCCTCGACAATTCCCTCGTGGTCGCGATGGAGGACGAAGCCCGCTGGAAGATCGACGGCGGCGACGTGAAAGCGACCTCCCTTCCCGATTTCGTCCGGACGATCTACCGGCAAGGTCTCGATGCAGCGTATCCAGCGGGCCAGAACATGATGCGGTGATCGGAAACCTATGCGCATAAAGAACCAACTAAGAACGTTCCAGTTGCTCTTCGGTCTGCTCGTCGTCGCGATGTTCGCCTCGGCCTGGGCGATCGTCGCATCCCTGAAGAACGCGGTGCATCGCGTCGAGGTGGCCAACTCCATCGTTCAGTCCTCGAGCGATCTTGCGTACCTCACGGCCGATTGCCTCATCTTCCCCGAGAAGCTGCATTTGCGGCGTTGGGAGTCCAAATACGCCGAGCTCCTCGGCAATATCAGGAATCTCGACGGCGAGAATGCCGGCGAAGCCGCGGTCGGCGCCGACCTCCTCGCCAAGGCGAAGCTCCTCGACGAGGTCTTCGCCGACCTCGGCTCGGGCTCGACGTATCGACAGCCGAACGACGAAGGGGCGCTAAAGCCCGAAATGCTCCGTCTGGCGTGGAGCCGGGTTTCCATCCAAAGCCTTGGCCTCATGTCGGACGCCCTCCAGATATCCCGTCTCATCCACGAGCGTCGGGACTTCTTCCTCCAAGTTGCCATGATTCTCGTCTTCTGCGTCATCGCGATTTTCGTCGTCTATTTCCTCGTGACCTGCATCCTCCTGATCAGGCGGATCCTCAGGTCGATCGAGAAGCTGCGGACGGGCACTTCCGTCGTCGGGAGGGGCGATTTCGGACATCGAATCGAGGTGGAGCACGACGACGAGATCGGGGATCTGACGAAGGCCTTCAATGCCATGACCGAGGAGACGATGAAACGTTCCTTGGAACGGGAGGTCGCCGAAAGGGAACTCTTGGAGCATCGCGCCAATCTCGAGAGGACCATCGAGGTGAGGACCCAAGCCCTCGTCGTGGCCATGCGCGAAGCCGAGGAGGCGAACAGGCTCAAGAGCAGCTTTCTCGCGAACATGTCGCACGAATTGCGAACGCCGCTCAATTCGATCATCGGTTTTACGGAGGTCCTGGAAGACCGTCTGTACGGCGAGTTGAACGAAAAGCAAGGTGAATACCTCGCCTACATTTCGACGAGCGGCAAGCATCTCCTCGAGCTCATCAACGACATCCTCGACCTCGCCAAGATCGAGTCGGGAAAGATGGACATCACGGTATCCCATTTTCGCCTGCGCCAAACCCTCGATCTGTCCCTCGCCATGCTTCGGGAACGCGCGATGCGGCATTCCATCACCCTTACCATGAACCTCTCGCCCGAGGCCGACGTCGAGATCGTCTCGGACGAGCGCAAGATCAAGCAAGTTCTCTTCAACCTCCTCTCGAACGCCGTCAAATTCACTCCGGATGGAGGCGAAGTGGTCCTGGAAGCCCGGCGATCGAAGGTGGACGAGGGCTTCATCGAACTGTCGGTTACGGATACCGGCATCGGCATCAAGGAAGAGGACATGGGGAGGCTCTTCGTGCAGTTCGCCCAACTCGACGCGCCCTTGGAGAAGCGCTTCGAGGGAACCGGCCTCGGCCTCGCCCTCTCGAAGCGACTCGTCGAATCCTTGGGCGGTCGGATTCAGGCGCGCAGCGAACTCGGCAAGGGGTCGGTATTCTCGATCGCCTTTCCCGTCGTCGCGCCTTCGGCCGACGGAAGCGGTGGCGCCGCGATGGGAAGTGCCTCGCGACCGCAATAAGCTAATTATGGAGACAATATGTCGAAAAAGATCCTGATATGCGAGGACAATCCCGTGAACAGGGTGCTCCTCCACGACATTCTCGCGATCGACGGCTATGAGATCATCGAGGCCAGCGACGGCGAAATGGGGTTCAGGCTGGCGGGCGAGGCCATGCCGGATCTCGTGATCATGGACATTCAGATGCCCGTGATGAACGGCTACGACGCGATGCGGGCCCTGCGTTCCCAAGCTTCGACAAGCGGCATATTGATCATAGCACTTACCTCATTCGCCATGCCCGGCGACAGGGAGAGAGCCCTGGACGCTGGCGCAAACGAATATCTTTCGAAACCCATCGATACCCGTCAGGTGAGAGCCCTCGTGCGTCGCATGATGGGCGATGAGATCGGGATCCTCAAGGAGGTCGACCGTGAGCGTCGCGACGATTCTCTGCGTGGATGACGAGAAGGCGAACCTCGCGCTTGTCTCGGCCATCCTCGTCCCCCTCGGCTATCGCATCATAGAGGCGGGGGACGGCGCCGCAGCCTTGGAACGGGTCGCCTCGAACAAGATCGATTTGATACTTCTCGATGTCATGTTGCCGTCGATGAGCGGCTTCGACGTCTGCCGATTGCTCAAGGCAGACGAAGCCCGACGCAAGATACCCGTCATCCTCATCACCGTCCTCGATTCGCGCGAAGACAGGATAAGAGGCATCGAGGCAGGCGCCGAGGATTTCATCACCAAGCCCTTCGACAAGTTCGAGGTGATCGCGAGGATCGAAATGCTTCTTCGCGTACGGCGGCTCGATCGACGCGTCGAAGGGGCCTATGCGAGCATCAGGGAATTGACGGCCTTCAGCGAGAGGATCGTGGGAGACTTCAACCCCATGAGTTTCGACTTCGGCGCCCATGTCGACAGTCTGACATCGAAGCTCCTGATTTCCGACGATTCATCCATCGATTCCCCGCGTTGGATCATAATTTCGCTTCGCGGGTCCGAGGGCACGAGCAACATGGTCTACCAGCGTTCCGGGAACGAGATCGTCGGCACGAAGTTCGAGAGCTCCCTGCTCCACGGATTCTTTCCCAGGGAGCTGCCTTCGATCGGCTTTCTCAATGTCGGAGATCTCGAAGAGCCGCGCTGGAAAATGATCGCCAACACTCTGGACGAGGTCGGCATCAACGCGCCGAATTTCGTGTATTTCCACGACGCCGACCTCACTGTCCTCGCCGTCGGATATCCCGAAGAGGCGACCGATCATAACGCGGCCGTCGTCCACAACCTGGTGTTGCAGATTATGTTTCTAAGGTCGCTCGCGGGGCAGCTGCGCGCGACGGAGGACGCATTCCTCTATACGATCAGGGCCCTCGCGAGGGCGGCCGAGGTCAACGACGAGGACACGGGCAACCATATTCTGCGCGTCGGCGAGTACGCGGCGACCCTGGCGGCACAGCTTGGCCAATCGCAGGCCATCGTCGAGGGGATCCGCGCCCAGGCTCCCATGCACGATGTCGGCAAGATCCATACGCCGCCCCAGATACTGCGAAAACCGGGTCCCCTTACGGCGGAAGAGATGGGGATCATGCGGCAACATCCCATGCACGGCGCGAAGATACTCGGCGATCATCCTCGCCTCGCCATCGCGCATGACATAGCCCTTTCGCATCATGAACGCTGGGACGGCTCGGGGTATCCATCCGGGAGGAAGGGGGAGCAGATACCCCTGGCCGGTCGGATCGCTAGTCTTGCCGACCAATATGACGCTCTCCGGAGCAAGCGTTCCTATAAGCCGGCGATGGATCACGAGCGGGCCTGCGAAATCATCCTCCAGGGGGACGGGCGCAGTCGCCCGGAACACTTCGATCCGCGAGTAGTCGAGGCCTTCAAGTCCGTGCTCGGTAAGTTCGATGAAATTTCTCGACAATTCGCTGATCAAGGATGAAGGCAATTCTTCTAACTGTTCGGACGGCCATAAGGCACCCGGCCATGCAGAGGTGGGATTGGACCCACACGAATGCGGCGTTCTTCCTCGTTCTCTTCTCGATCCTCCTTCCCGCGGCGGAGGTAGGCGACACCGCCTCCGACTTCCTCTCCTATCTCCCCGCCTCTTCACGTCAGTCTCTGCTCTCAGGCAAGGCGCTCAGCGAGGTCGGCGGCAGCCTCGACGCTCTTTCCCTCTGGAAGGCTTCCCCCTTCGAATCCGACCTTCGCGAACTGGCCGGCTCCATGCGCCGGACCCTTGCCGCCGATACCTGGACACTCATCAAGCTTCCGAGAAGTCGCGTCGCCCTGTCCCCCGATGCCCGGGCCCTCGACATCTTTCGCGCCTTCACCGCCTTCTCGACTATGGAGGGATTGAAGACCAAATCGGTGCTATTCGGTGGGGAGGAAAATTTCCTTCTCGCCTCGTACCGGGTCGTTTCTCTCGCTTCGAAACGGCGTCTTCCCGATCCGGATAACGCCATGGCACCCGAGTCGGCCAGCTTTATCCTCTATGGAAAGGACGCCCTCGTCGGGGAGGTGTACTACGAGCTTCGCTTCGAGTCGAAGCCGCACTGGTTTCGCGTAACCCTCGATAACCTGTCGACGATGCGGTCCTTGCTGTTGAAATTGGCCGGCCCCGGCGAGCTTCTCACCGCCTTCTATATTATTCCGGCAGGCGACGACGTCCTCCTCTATGGCTTGACCCTCGCCAAAACACCTATCGTCCCCGGGACTGCAGGCCTCGAGCGGGCGATTCTCGCTAACAGGATGGTGGCGATAGGGAAGTGGTTCGCGGCTAATTTGACGAAGGGTCAGTAAAGGAAGGCGTTTCTCCGAGCTGCGCTTCTGAAATGGATCAAGGAGGTAGTTTACTGGCAAGTGGTAGGATGACTTGACAACTTGATTCGTCGCCTTTAGTAATTGACGAGCGCTGGGGACAGTCACCAGGAGGGCGGGCATGGATTCACGCAGATGACCGGCATCGAAACGATAAAGAAGAGCTCGGTGGTCGAATTGGCCATCGGGAGAATTCATGACTTGATAAAGAACAATGACCTCAAGGAGGGCGACCGGCTGCCCGCCGAGCGGCAGCTCGCGGAGATGTTGGGCATTTCGCGCAACTCCCTGCGCGAGGCGATCCGCGTTCTCGACATGCTCGGGGTGCTGCGCGTCGACCACGGTTCGGGAATGGTGCTTGACGCTTCCAGGGTATCCGACTCGGTGACCCTCCATCTCTCCTTCGCCCTCCTCCTCAAGAAGGAAAAACTCCGCGAGCTCTTCGAGGCGCGAATCGCGATCGAGACCGAATGCGCGGCTCTCGCGGCCGAACGGGCCACTGCCGAGGACATCGCCGAACTCAGGGCGACCTTCGACGAGCTTGCTGCCTCGGGTTCGGACCGGAGCGGGGGTATCCAAGCCGAACTCCGCCTCCACGCCCTGATCGCGAAGGCGGCGAGGAATGCCGTTCTCGAAAAGATGCTCGCCTCTCTCGGCGACATTCTTCGGGAGAGTCGCGAAACCACGGTGTCGCCTTCCGGCGTCAGCGCCGAGACCATCGAATCGCAATCGAGAATCATCGCGGCCATCGAAGGGCAGGACGTCGCTGCCGCCCGAGATCTGATGCGCCGGCACATCGGCGCTATCGCGGAACGCTATCGGAAATCGGATTTGTCGTGAAAGGGAGGATAGGCGCATGAACGAGGGCTACAAGAAAGATGGTGAGTATTGGGTGAGTCCCTATAACGAGAAGCCCGAGGTCGCCGGCCTGCGGAATCCGCCTCGCCGACTCCAGATCCACGACGCTACGTTGCGCGACGGCGAACAGACGCCCGGGGTCGTCTTCCGCAAATCCGACAAGGTGGCCATCGCGAAGGCCCTCGACGCCGTCGGGGTCGACAGGATCGAGGCGGGCATGCCCGCCGTGTCGCGGGAGGATTTCGAGGCGATCGTCGAGATTTCCTCGCTCGGCTTGAAATCCAAGATCTTCACCTTCGCCAGGGCCCTCAACGAGGACATCGACCAGGCACTCGCCTGCGGCGCCCAGGGCGTCGTCATCGAGGTGCCCATCGGCTATCCGAAACTCCTCCACCAATTCAAATGGACCTGGGAGGACGTTCTCCGGAAGAGCGTGCCCGTGATCAACTACGCGCGCTCGAAGGGGCTTTACGCGGTCTACTTTCCTTACGACTCGACCCGCGCGAGGGAAGAGGACCTCGACGCCCTCCTTGCCGGCATCATGCGCGAGTCGCCCCCCGATTCGATAGGCATCGTGGACACGATGGGCTGCGCGACGCCCGAGGCCATCGCCTGGCTGACACGCAAATACAAGGCGGCGACGGGCCTTCCCGTGGAGATCCATACGCACAACGATTTCGGCCTAGCACTCGCGACCGAGCTCGCGGCTGTCGGGGCGGGCGCCGAGGTGGTCCATTCCTGCGTCAACGGACTCGGCGAGCGGACGGGCAACGCGGCGCTCGAGGAACTCGTCATGGCCCTCGGCCTCCTTTACCACGAGGGCAAGGGCTATGACATTGGCGCCCTCAAGGAGCTCTCCGCACTCGTCGCGCGCTTCTCGGGCATCGGCATCGCGCGCAACAAGCCCGTGGTCGGCGAGGAGAATTTCACGAGGGAGTCGGGCATCGGCGTGAACCTCGTCGTCGAGAATCCCCTCGCGATGTTCGCGGTTCATCCTTCTTTATTGGGAAAACAGGGCAGGGTGGTGCTCGGCAAGAAGAGCGGCAAGCTCTCGGTCACCTACAAGCTCGCGGAGCTTGGTCTCGGTGAACTCGACGACGCTCTCTCCGCCACCGTGCTCGCCGAGGTGAAGCGAATCGGCAACGAGAAGCGGGGGCTCGTTAGCGACGAGGAGTTCAGAGCCATCGTCGGGGCGGCCCGGGGCTAGAGTCAGGTGAGGGGTTGAGGGGCCTGCACTAGGGGCGAGCCTCTTTTCCCTCGGCGGATGTCCATGGCGGTTCCGGTTCGGCCGCGAGGATCGAATCGGCAACAGCCGCAGGGGCTGCGCTCGAGCCGAGGCTCTTTTCGCGGGCCGCGAGGGCTGACTTGACGCGCTCTGCCACGGGCTTTCCGAGCTTGCCCGCTTCCGCGATATCCTCGATGCTTGCCTTGCCGAGAAGATCGAGGGAGCCGAAGACGCGCAGGAGCTTTTTCGCCCGCTCGGGACCGACGCCCTCGATGGATTCGAGGATGCCGAACTTGAGCTCGGCCGCGCGGAGGCGCTGGTTGTGGCCCGTCGCGAAACGGTGGGTCTCGTCGCGGACGGCGACGAGGACGCGGAGGGCCGGCGAATCGTGGGGCAGGACGACGGGCTCGGCGCGATCCGGCAGCCAGATCTCCTCCTCGCGCTTGGCGAGTCCCGCGAGGTCGCAGTCGAGACCGAGGGCCTCGAGTACTTCCTTGGCGGCGGAAACCTGTCCCTTGCCTCCGTCGACGAGGACGAGGTCGGGGAGTTCGGCGTCCTCGTTGACCAGTTTCGTATAACGTCGCGCGACGGCCTCGCGGATCGAGGCGAAGTCATCGATCGCCCCTTCGAGGCTCTTGATCTTGAAGATTCGGTAGTTCTTTTTGTCGGGGATTCCGTTTCGGAAGGACACGAGGGACGAGACCGTGTGCTTGCCCGAGAGTTGGGCGATGTCGAAGCCCTCGATGCGCTCGGGAGTGCGGGCGAGGCCGAGGGCCTCCCTGAGGGCGGCGAGGGCCGCGGGGTCGCCCATTTCGCGGCGTCGCTTGGCGAGATCCTCGCGGGCGTTTTGAGCGGCGAGGGCGATGGTCGCGGCGTGACGCCTTTCTCCGGGGATTTCGCCCGGGCTCAGTATCGACGTCGTCGCGCCGAGCTGGCGCTCGAACCAAGCCCTGACGAGGTCGAGGTCGCCGCGCGCCTCGTCGTCCTCGCCTTGCTCGTCGCCGATCTCGTCTGTGGCTGCGGAATCGGCGGCCGAAGCCGGCCCGCTCTCCGGGGCAAGGGTGGCCGCCTCGCCCTTCGACTGCACGAAGATTTTCGCGGGCGGCTGGCGGTCGGGACCATAATAGCTCATCAGGAAATCGACGAGGGCTTCGGATTCCGACGAGGCGACGCGGGTCCGATAGAGGTCGCGGCCCGTCATCCTGCCGAGGCGCATCTGGAAGACTATGTAGCTCGCGAGTTCGCCGTCGGCGGCCCAGGCAATGTAGTCGCGCCCCTCGGGGTCCTTGTCCTCGGTGCCGGCCCTTCCGCGGAAGTCGTCGATGGCCCGGATGGCGTCGCGCAAACGCGCGGCCTCCTCGAATTTGAGGCCCAGGGAGGCCGATGCCATCCTCTCGCGCAGCGAGTCGAGGAGGGCCTCCGTGTCGCCTGAGAGGAGCTTGCGCACCTCGTCGACGTGGACGGCGTACTCTTCCTCGCTGATTTTGCCTATGCAGGGCGCCGAGCAGCGGCCGATGTGCCAATACATGCAGGCTTCCTTGTGCTTGCGGAGGTCGACGCAGCGCCGGAGGGGGAAGAGGCGCTTGATCATCTCGAGGTAGGTATCGATGGTGTCAGCGCTGGGGAAGGGGCCGAAGTACTGGCTGCCGTCGTCGACGATGCGCCGGGTGCGAAAGACGCGGGGGAAGGCCTCGTTGGTCACGCGCACGCTCGGGTAGGTCTTGCCGTCCTTCAGGTTGATGTTGTAGCGGGGCGTGTGCTGCTTGATGAGGTTGTTTTCGAGGATGAGAGCGTCGTATTCGCTCGCCGCGATGATCCATTCGATGGATTCGACCCGGGCGACGAGGTGTCGGGTCTTCACGTCCTTGCGGCCGGAGAAATAGGATGAAAGGCGATTACGGAGGACCTTGGCCTTGCCGACGTAGATGATGGCTCCATCGGCGTCCTTCATCAGGTAGACACCGGGGCTTTCCGGAGCCTCCTTGGTCAGGGCCCGGAAACGCGCGGTCCTTTCGCGCGCGGGGGATCGGTCGCGGACCGATGGCTTTGCCTGCGCCGGAGGCTTTTCGTCGGTCGAAATCCCCTTCCGACCCCGCCCTTTCCCGGCTTCGGGGGGCTTGCGAGCGCTTCCCCCCTTTCTCGTCGCTTCATTCTCGGCCATTATGGACGATACTCAATGTACGGCCTAATGCAGCTTTTTGGAAATGGGACGGGACGAAGCTTCGCAGCCTGTCTCTCGCTCGCCTTGCTCGTCGCCATCCCGGCACGAGCCCTCGAGGAGCGTATTGTCGTCGCTCCGGGCCAGACCTCCGTCCGGGAGGCGGCCCCCGGCGTGACCATCGTCGCCAAGGACATCGCGCCGACCTTCGGGGACTGGGTCGCCGATGGCGCCGCCCTTCGCATCGGCTATCGCGGAGAGCCCGAATACGTACTCGCCCACGATCTTTACAAGGCTGATGCGGGCACCGATCTCCTTCTCCCCTTCGACGACGCTGCCATGGGCGACGCGACGGGCCATTGGACCAAGGTGGGGAGTTCGGGACCCTCCCTCGATTCCGCCACCCCCCGTCTCGGAGCTGGAGCGGCCTATTTCAACGGCCCAGCCTCGATACTCAGGCTCGAGCCCGGGCGCGCGGCGCTATTCGCGGACCGATCGCGCTTCCGCGACTTCTCCATCGAGTTTTGGCTCTACCCCGCCGACGCCGAAAACGGGGAAGTCATCCTCATGTGGCAGTCGATACGGAAATCGGGCACGGACACCCTGGCTCAGCAGCTATCCTGTCTCGTCTCCTCGGGTAGGTTGTCCTGGTCCTTCGACAACTTCTTCGCCGCCCCCGACGGGGCCTTTCGCGGGGTCGGCGCCTTCCCGAGGACGACCGACATCACCCTCACCGCGAAGAGCCCCCTCATCCCCCGCAGCTGGTCCCATCACCTGATTCGCTTCGACGCCGACACCGGGCTTCTCGAGTATCTCGTCAATGGCGTACCGGAGGACATGGCCTACGTCACCTCGACAGGCCACGAGGGCGGCACGGTCTTTACCCCCGCGATCGGCGGTGCGAGCCCTATTTCGATCGGCGCCGATTATTCGGGCTTGCTGGACGAATTCAGAATAGAGCGCTCCTTCGTTTCCTCGCCTTCGTTACATCCATACGGGAGGGACCCTGCCCTCGTTCTCAGTCCCATCGTCGATCTCGGTTACGGCCATTCGAGGCTTCTCGCGGTCGATGCCGAGGAGAAAATTCCCGGCACTTCGGGGATCGAACTTTCCTACCGCATAGCCGACGAGGCGGCGGCCTGGAGCCTCGATCGACCGGCCTGGATTCCGCTCCGGCCCGGCGAGCCGCTGCCGGAAACGGCCAGGGGGCGCTACGCGCAGGTGCGAGCCGAGCTTTATGCGGACGGCACGGGCAAACTGACGCCGGCCCTTTCCTCCCTGACATTTCACTTCGAACCCGATCCGCCTCCGCCTCCCCCATCGAAACTGATCGCCATCCCCCATGACGGTTCGATCGAGCTCCGATGGACGCGGGTGCCGGTCGCCGATCTCGGCGGCTACCTCGTGTACTACGGAGACAACCCCGGCGAGTATATGGGGAAGGGCGCCGTCGAGGGCGACAGCCCCGTCGACGCCGGCGCCGCTCTTTCGTTCACTCTGACGGGCCTGACGAACGGAAGGCTCTATTTCTTCGCGATCGCCTCCTATGACACCCCCGGGACCCGGGCGGCGGGGGGAACACCCACGGCGCGCGCCGGCTCGGTCTCCACCGAGGTAGCGGCGCGGCCATCGAGGACGTCACCATGAGTTCGACCCCGGCGAAGACGACATCGCTCCTCGATCGCGCGAGGAACGCGATCAGACTCCGCGATTTCGAGGAGGCCGAAAGGCTGTCGCGCCAGTACCTCATGGACAAGCCCGAGTCCAGCGAGGCCCGCGCCCTCCTCGGCGAGGTCTACCTTCGCTCGAACCGCACGCAGGACGCCCTCGGCGCCTTCACGAGCATCCTCGCGCGCGAACCTTCCAACGTGGGCGCCCTCCTCAACCTCGGCGTGACCTATCTTCGACTCGGGAAGGTGCTCGACGCCATCGGAGCATTGGAACGCAGCCTCGATCTCGATCCTACCAATGCCGAAATACTTTTCAACCTCGGCAACGCCTATCGCCAGGCCAACAATCTCAAGGCCGCGGAAATGTCCTACGCGAAGGCCATCGAGCTCGATCCCAAGCACGCCTTCGCCTACAATAACCTCGGCGGCGTCTACCGCTCGATGGGCGACAACGAAAAGGCCGTCAGGGTCTATTGGAAGGGCCTCCAGGTCGATCCCAACTATCCCTCCTTCCATTACAACCTCGGCTACACCCTCGACACCATGGGCAAGCACGAGGAGGCACTCAAGGAATACGAGCAGGCCGTCCGTTCGCGTCCCGGCTGGGTGGAGGCGATGAATCGCTACGGCCTCTCCCTCCTCAATGTGGGCAAGAACCGGCGAGCCCTCGATCTCTTCTCCCAGGTCCTCGCAATTGATCCTATAAACGCCGAGGCGCGCAACAACACGGGCCTCGTTCATGCCGAGGAAGGCCGGGTCGAGGAGGCTCTCGCCTGGTTCCGCCAAGCCATCGAGGCCGACCCCGGCTACATCCGCGCCGCCCTCAACATCGAACAGGTTCTCGAAAAGGCGGGTCGCTGGGACGCGGCGCTGCAGGAGATCGTGCGACTCGTCGACCTCATGCCCGACAACGACGATCTCCGCGTCCATCTCGCGGCCCTCTACGAGAACCTCGGTCGCTACAGCGAGGCGAGGGCCACCCTCGAGCAGCTTCTCCAGCGCAAACCCAATGAGCTCAAGGCCCTCCGGCCCTACGCATCCCTTCTCGAACGCATGGGCGATTCGACCGTCGCCTGGAAGATCTATGAAAAGATGCTCGTCCTCGATCCCAATGAGGTGGGGTTCCGCGTCGACCTGGCCCGCGTCGCGTCGGAACGCGGCGACTTCGCCAAGGCGGAGTCCGAGCTCCTCGGTTATCTCAGGAAGAAACCCGAGGACAGGACGGCCCGCCTCGAACTAGCTCGTGTGCGCGAGAAGAAGGGCGACTGGGAAGGGGCGAAGGCCGCCTTATTGGATCTCGAAGCCGAGCTGCCCAACGACCCGGAGGTCCAGCTCGAACTTTCGGCCGTCTGGCACGCCCTCGGCGACAGGGAAAAGGCGGTCGGCGCGGCCGAGCGACTGGTGAACCTCCGTGGCTCGCGTCAAGGACAGAAGCCCGGCGACGCGTTGTCGGTCGATCAGCTTCTCGCGGGTATAGGCGTCTACGAAAACGCGGTTCGCCATTATGGCGCGGACATGAAGCCGGCCTGGGAAAGGAACATCGCGATTTTGCGGGATTCGCTGTCGAAGGCCCGTTCACCCGAGCCTGAGGTCCTCGAGGCCGCGGCCTCGCCGGAGGATATGCCGAACCTCGCTCCCTTCGTCTCCGCCGCCGCCATCGACCCCCTCGCCGTTCCCGAGGAGGAGGAACTCCTCTTTCTCGACGAAAGCGACGAGAATGTGGGGGAAAGCCTTTTCGAGGAAGAAGAGGAACCTCGCTTCGACGCCGAGGAGGAGGAAGCGGAACCTCGCGGCCTCGATGCTTTGGTGCCTCGCGATTCTCCGCGCGAGGATCGAGGGGGCGGACGGGCCGAGGGCGGCATGCCCGGCGATTTTCCCCACGATGAGGGGCCGGCTCGCGAACAAGCTCCCCCTTATCAGCCTCGTCCGCGGCAACTAGACAACCCGCAGCAGCAGGCGGAGCCGCACTATCCTCCGCCGCGGCAGCCTCTTCCACAACAGCCGCCCCTTCCTCAGCAGTCTACGCCCCAGACTCCGCTTCCCCAGCAGTCTCCGCCCCCGCAACAGACTCCGCCGGCCCCACCTCAAGAATATCCTCCAATAATCGTCCAGATGCCGAGCCCGCCTCGCCGTCCTCCCAAGAACCCGCCTCCATCCCATGAGCCGGAGGATTTCGAGGAAATAGAATTGTCGCAGCCCGAAGCGGAGGCTCAACCGGAACCTGAACCGGAGTCCAGGCCCGAGTCAGAGGCAGGGTCTGAGCCGGAATTCGGGCAGGAGCCGGAATTCGATCATAGTGCCGAAGAAGCTGATGAGATGGAGGCGCCTTCCGGGACAGAGCCGCAAGGGGATGAGGACCTCGAAGCCGCGGAAGCCGCGGACGCTGTGGAATCCGAGGGAAAATCGACTGGGGAATCGCCCCTCTCGGAAGAATCCGACGAGGACATATGGGCAGAACCAGAGGCGACGGCTGAAACCGAAACCGAAACCGAAACCGAAATTGAAGCCGAGGCCGAAGAAGAATCCGGATCCACGCAGCCGCCTCCATCCGAGGCGAGGCCGGAAGGGCATGAGGGTGCCGCTGACAAGAGCTCCGACACAGGCGATCATCCCGGCGCAGCGCCTATGCCTTCCGGTTCCGATTCAATTCAGGGGCCCGTCGAACTGCTCGGGGACAAATCGAGGCGTCTTTTCGAGTATCTCAAGGGCCTTTCCAGCGGTCTTCCGCCCGACAAACGGGAGGAATTCGAAGCGAGCGGGGTTCGGGACAAGCTCGAGGGCCTGATCGATAAACTGGCGCATCCGGAGGACCTCGTGGAGGCCTTTCCTCCGGCCCGAGGACTCCGAGAGAAGGCCGAGGAAGCCCGCTCCCGTCCCTACATACCTCCGCCTCCTCGTCCGGTCGACCCGCGACGGGAGAGGCCAACCCGGCGAATGGCCGAGCGGCGGGCGGAAAGCGAACGGCGCGCCGGCGATTCCGATCGGCGCATGCTCATCGATCGACGAAGCAACGAAGACAGACGATCCCAACTCGACAGGCGAGAGCCCGATCCGGTCATCGACCTGCCTCCGGCCCTGCCGCCGGATGCGGTTCCCCTCACCTTCTCCGAAGAGGGCAAGCCTCTCGAGATCGCCGGCATCCGCGTATCGGCCAAGCTTGCGCGTCTCCTCGAAATACTGAAGGCGGAAAAGTACCATGGCTAAGGACAATATCGAGCGCATCCAGACCTATGTGGGGTCGATGGCCAGCCTCCCGGTCACCGTCTCGAAGGTGCTCGAGGTCTGCAACAATCCGAAGACCAGCCCGATCGATCTCGATCGCGTCATCTCCCTCGACCCGGTCCTCATGGGACGGGTGCTCAAGCTCATCAATTCCGCGTACTACGGACTCGGAACCCAAGTCACGAGCCTCGTGCGCGCGATCATCATGCTCGGCGTCAACACCGTGAAGAACCTCGCCCTTTCGACCGCCGTCATCGACCGCTTTTCCTCGAAGAAGGGCCTCAGCGCCATCAACATGGACGGCTTCTGGCGCCATTCCCTCTGCGTCGGCGTGACCTCGAAGCTCATCGCCCAGCGGCGCGGCGTCGATCCCAAGTCCCTCGAGGAGTACTTCGCCGCGGGTCTTCTCCACGACATCGGCAAGATCCCGATGAACGACGCCCTAGCGGAGGATTACGTGCGAGCCGTGTCCACGGCCGACCGCGATCGCATCCCCCTCCATCTCGCGGAAAGCAAGGTGCTCGGCGTCGACCACGCGATAGCCGGCGCGGCCGTCGCCCATGCCTGGAAGCTCACCGGAGCCATCAACGACGCGATCGTCTTCCACCACGCCTTTGCGGATTACGAGGACGAGCATTGGGAGGTCCTTCTCACGGTCGCCGTGGCGAACTATTTCGCCGGCCGCGAGGGCATCGGCTTTTCGGGCAATCTCTATCCCGAAAAGATCCCGCCCGAGGTGTTCGAGCGGCTCGGGATCCAAAAGGGCCTCCTTGAGGCCCTCGAGGGCCCGGTGAACGCGGAAATCGAAAAGGCGAAGGTCTTCCTCCGTCAGCCGAAATAGCCCGCGAATGGCGGCGGGTCGAGGAGTTGTGCGATGTTCAGCCTGAAGATTTGGGGCGATCGCGGCTCGATGCCCACCCCGGGTCCCGAGACCGTCCTTTTCGGCGGCAACACTTCATGCCTCGAGGTCCGGGCGGACGGCCGACTCGTGATCGTCGACGCGGGCTCGGGCATCCGACAGCTGGGCGACAGCCTGATGCGGACGGAGCTGAAAAAGGGACCCATCTCCGCGGATATTTTCATTAGTCATACGCATTGGGATCATATCATGGGATTCCCCATGTTCACGCCCATCTACGTGCCGGGGACGAAACTTCGCATCCGCGGGCCGATCACCTACGAGGACGAGACCCTCGAGAACGTCATCGGTTCGCAGCTTTCGTATCGCTACTGGCCCGTGCGCCAGGATGAACTCGCCGCGAAGATCGAATACGAGCAGATAAAGGAATCGACCTACGACCTCGGCGACGATCTGTTCCTGACGACGAAGTACCTCAACCATCCCATCCTCTGCCTCGGCTACCGCTTCGAATACAAGGGCCGGAGCATCGTGACGGTCTACGACCACGAGCCCTTCCGCAACGTCTTTCCCACCGATCCCGCCGATCCGTCATACGACGCCGAGGCGGCGAAGGAGGGCGACCTCGCCGCGGCCGAGGAGAACGCCAAGATCCTCCGCTTCATGCAGGGCGCCGACCTCGTCATCCATGACGCGCAGTACACGGCCAAGGAATACAACGGCAGCAAGATCGGCTGGGGCCACTCGTCCTACGAGACGGCCATCAACGCCTGCCACCGCGCGCACGTCAAGCGGCTTTTGCTCTTCCACCACGATCCGAATCGCGGCGATTCGGAACTCCAGGAGCTCGAGCTCTTCTACCAGAACAAGGTCGGGAACAAGACGGGCCTCGTGGTCGAGATGGCCCGGGAGGGCACGACCTACGTGGTGGATTCAGGAACCGGCCTTGCCGAGGGCGAAGCTCACTAGCAGCACCAGGAGGACCAGGGTCGTGATACCGACATAGCGCCAGTCCCTCTCCATGGCGAAGGCCACGATGGACACCGCCACCCGCGTCACGGGGGTGATGATCATGAGGAGGAGGCCGAGGGAGATCACGGAAACGGGGTCGAGTTTCGCGACGCCCGCGAAGACGGCTCCGAAGGTGTGGGGGAATTCGAAGGCCGTCGCGATTCCGCTCGTAAGTCCCGCCATCCCGTGGTAGACCAACAGCATCAAGCCGATGACGATGACTGCCGCGCTAATGATGACGCCGGAGCGGAGCACGAAGCTCACCATGAGCTCCGTGGTCCGGGCGGGATCGTCGGGAGCGTCGTTCCCCTCCTTGCCGACGGGCCGAGGAGCCGGGTTTCCCTTATTCTTCATGATTGGTCCTTTCAGGATGAGACGCCGAACCCGCGCAGGATCATCTGAATTGCGATGATCGCGAGGACGACGAAGAAGATGATGCGGATGCTTACGCCGGCGAGCTTGGCGAGGAGGCGGGTTCCGAGGAAGGAGCCCGCGAGGACGCCGAGGGCGACCGGCGCGGCGATGAGGGGATCGATGTCGCCGCGCAGGAAGTAGATGCCGGCGCTGGCGGCCGCGGTGACGCCGATCATGAAGTTGCTCGTCGCCGTCGACGCCTTCATCGGCATGCCCATCGCCGTGTCGAGGGCCACGACCTTGAAGACGCCGGAACCGATGCCCAGCAGTCCCGAAGCCAATCCCGCGAAGTACATGATCACCGCGCCCGCGGGCACGTGATGGAGGTCGTAGGCTATCTCTCGCTTCACCGCGGGATCGTAATAGGAGCTGGAGAATCCGAGCTTTGTGGCGAGGGGATCGGGTCCCTCGTCGCCGCCCTTGCGCTCGCCGAAGGGATGGACCCTCCAGCCGAGTTCGAGGGCTATCTTCTTTCCCATCGGGTATAGCGAATAGATGAGCACGAGGGCGAAGACCACGTAGAGGGCCGAACCGGTGACGAGCCCCGCCAGAAAGGCTCCGCAGACCGCCCCGACGCTCGTAAGGATCTCGAGGAACATACCGACGCGGATATTGGAGAGGCGATCCTTGACGTAGGTTGCCGCCGAGCCGCTCGAGGTCGCGATGATCGAGACGATCGACGCTCCGGCGGCGATGCGGAAATCGACGTGAAGGAAGAGGGTGAGCGCCGGGATGACGATGATACCCCCGCCGAGGCCGAGAAGCGATCCGACCGTGCCGGCCACGAAGGCGACGGCCAGGATGATAAAAAATTGCGTGAGGAGCTGTGTCATGGAGATCCTTACAGTAGCGCCGATGCCGGGTGCAGGACAAGCCACGTCCCTCGGGAAGAACGGGCGTCATTGACCCCGCGTAATTCCTCCCTTATCGTTGTCGCCATGGTATCGGTTCATCGCGCCCTGTCGCGCGAGGCTGCCTCCCTCCTCGAAATCCGCCCGATCGTCGGGAAGCGCGAGCTCAGGGCCTTCGAGAAATTCCCCTGGACGGTCTATCGCGACGACCCGCTCTGGGTGGCGCCTCTCATTTCCGACAGGAGGCGCGATCTCGATCCTCGACGCGGCGAGTTCTTCGCGAAGGGCGGCGTCGCGGCCCTCTTCGGCGCGTGGAGGGGCGGGCGGCTCGTCGGCACGATCGCGGCGGCGGAGGATGTCACCGCCAATCGGAGAGAGGGAACCCGGCACTGCATGTTCGGCTTCTTCGAGTATCTCGAGGATCGAGAGGCGGCGGCAGGTCTCGTCGATGCGGCAGCCGCCTGGGGACGCTCGCGGGAGCTTTCCGACATGTGGGGTCCTTTCAATTTCGATTATGAGAACGCTTATGGAGTTCTCGTCGAGGGCAGGGATAGGCCGCCGGCCCTGCTCTGCGGCCATTCGCCCCCCTATTATTTGCCGACCATGGAGGCCCTCGGTTTCGAGCCGGCCCGCGACGACAATCTCGCCTTCGAGGTCAGGCTCGACAGGCCCGTGCCCGATCGCGAGCGTCTCGCCCGGGTGGCGGCGATCGCCAGGAAACGAGGCGGCTACGTCGTGCGAGGCTTCGACCCCTCGCGCTATGAAGAGGCGGTGGACGAGGTCTGCTCCTTGCTCAACGTGGCGCTCCGGCACCTCAAGGGCTTCGTGCCCTACGAACGCTCGAGCGTCGACGCCCTCCTCTCGCCCTTCCGCCGCTTCGCCGATCCGGAACTCGTGCTTTTCGCGGAAAAAGACGGAAATGTCATCGGCTTTTTCCCGGCAATCCCCAACCTCAACGAGGCCCTGATCGATCTCGGCGGGCTCAGGCGGCCATGGGACTGGCTTCGACTTCCCTTCGCCTTTAATCGGCGCTGGAGGTCGGCCACGATCAAGAGCGTGCTCGTGCATCCGGATCATTGGGGGAGGGGAGTGGCAGCCATCCTCTTCGAGGAAATGCTTTCGCGACTCGAAGCCAGGGGGCAGGGAGGAGGCAGGGCTTTCGACTGGCTCGATCTTTCGCTCACCTCGGCGGATAACCCGCAGACGCCGATCCTCGCGGGGCGCTTCGGGGGGCGGATCTACAAACGTTACAGGGTGTTCTCCAAGCGGCTCTGAGTCGCCCGAAGCCTTCCGGCTTCAGCCTTGACGCGGAGGGCGCGGCCCGAAGATACTCGGCCTCGTTATGGATAAACCCGATCCCATCGCGCGGAAACCCTTGGTTCCCGCCTTCGCCCTCGTCGCGGTCCTTCTCCTTTCGATCGTCGTGACGGGCTTCTATCGTCTAGACCTCCTCTGGCTCGGGTACCTCGTGGGGACCCTCGCCATCGCGGCAGGGCATCTTGTCTTTACTCATTTCATTTACCGAAATGGGAAGAAGGGCCTCTGGCTGGCCTGGAAGAAATTCACCGGCTATTCGATCCCTCTTTTCTATTTTCTCCATGCCTTGCCGCGGGTGTCCTGGCAAAAAGCGGGACTCATCAGCTCCGGCCACGCCACCTTCATTTTCATCGTCACCCTCGTGGCCACCGCCCTCGGAATCTTCCTTTTCTGGCTCGCCTCGAGACCCGCGACGCTGGCCGCCGTCGGCGCAATTCAGGCCGATGAAATCAAGGACAAAGCCCTCCGCAAGCGCCGCTCCCGTGAACGCCAGATCCAGAGGCACAAGCGCAACATACTCCTCGCCGGCCTGGAATGGATCGACGCCCTCGCCTGGGCGGCGATCGCCGTTCTCCTCGTCAACATCTTCGTCTTCCAGCTCTACGTCGTGCCGTCGGAATCGATGGTGCCGGCCTTCCTCGTCGGCGACAGGCCCTTCACGCTCAAGCTCGCGACGGGGCCGCGCATTCCCCTCACCGAATGGCGATTGCCCTTCCTGCGCCTGCCTCAGCGCGGCGACGTCATCACCATCGCCAACCCGCGCTACGATGAGAACCACGGCGTCGACCTCAAGAAATACGTGTCGCAACTCGTCTATATGATCACATTCACCACGGTGAATCTCGACTCCACCCTTCCCGACGGAACGCCCAAGGCCGATCCCCTCGTGAAGCGCGTCACCGGAGTGCCCGGCGATCGCCTCATGATGGTGGACGACCAGCTTTATGTCCGGCGCAAAGGCGATACGGGTTGGCGCAAGGTCGTCGAGCCCTGGGCCCATGTGGATCTCTGGAAGGAATCCGACGCCCTCAAGAAAAAGATCCAGGTAATTCCGATAGATCAGCAGACCCGTGCCTTCCTCACCTCGATGGACGAGGAGCGCAAGGCGGTGGATCCGGCGGCCGAGGCCGCGTCGATCGCCGCGGAGCTAGCCTCTTCGGAGGCATCCCTCGCGCGGATCGGGCCTGGCGCCCTCGGCTATTTCGAAGCCCATCAACTTACGAAGGCGCCGGCCAACGTCGTCGCGACCCGGGACGAGGCCATCGCCTTGGCCGCCAAGGGCGGCAACCCCTGGGCGGCGGCCGGTTCCTCCATCGACGTTTTTTCGCTCGCCCTCGCCGCCGCCAAGGACCCCGCCTCGAGGGAGGCCTTCCGCGCCTATGCGAAGGGAGCCTTGACCGCCGCGGCCATCGCCCCCGACGACGACTACGATCGCGCCGCCAGGGCGCTCTCGCTCGAAATCAAGGAAAACGCGATGGCGCGGAGCGCGCGGGTGCTGGCCCTCATCGCCGCCTCGGCGCCGATCGAAGCCTTCGGCTCAGACGTGAAGTTGACCGGCCTCGAGAACGAGGCGCGCAAGCTCGATTGGTATCTGAGGAGCGCCTGGGATTCCCGGAATTTCCCGGCCTTCCCCTCGAAGGACGGCTATCTCGGCCCGACTCAGTACTTCGCGATGGGCGACAACCGTTACAATTCGCTAGATTTTCGCTATAAGGAAGCCGTCCAGAAGCCCCGGGCCCTCGATCCGGCCGATCCAGTGCCTGTGACCTATCCCTCGATGCTCGATCCCTTCCCTCTCGAAAGGGAGTTCATCGAAGGGACCGCCCTATTCCGGCTCTGGCCCTTCACCCGCTTCGGCATGATTCACTGATCATGTCGATTCCCGGTCCGGAATCATCCGAGGCGCCATGCTGGCGACTAAGGCGCCTAAGTCGACTAAGTCGACTAAGGCGACCTTCCGGAGTCAAATCGGGAGGGCGCGGTGGGTGATTTCCCCTGCCCGGGAGGAACTTGGCGGGCGAGTCTTGCCTTTTTTCCGATTCCGCCCAAAATAGAGTAAGTGAACGACACGAATCGCACCATTATTCTCCTCGATCTCATCGATCCGGACGAGTTCAAGCGTATAGCCGCCGCCCTTCACCGCGAAGGGCTGGAAGTCCGCGGTCCGATCGCGGGGGAAGAGGCAGACGCAATTGCGCCTCTCCGCTCCGTCACCTGGCTCGACGTGGAAGTCATGGCGACGGGCGCGGATTTCGTCCTCGTCGACGCGGACCTGTGGGAGAGCATAGGTTTCGAGATCAACCGTTCCATTCGCAGCTATGTCATCGTCGTGCTCGTCGAGGCGGACGGGGAGGAAAAGGCGGCGAGCTTCGTCCGCTCCGGCGCCTTCGACGGCATCCTCAGGGGAGGGGAAGGATGGGAAGAGGGAGTCGCCTCCTACTTCCGCGTGCTCTCCGGACTCTGGCGGCGTTTTTCCGGCGCCTACGGGCACATGGAGCGACGCTACGAGGATCTCGTCCACGCCCTGCCCGACATCGTGTATGAACTCGACGAGTCGGGCTGCTTCACCTTCGTCAACAATTCCATCCGCCTCCTTGGCTGGGAACCCTCGGAACTCGCGGGGCAGCATTTTTCGGTGCTTCTCGACGCCGACGAAGCCGCGACCGTCGATCGCGACAAGGTCTTGGGCTGGTTCCGCGGAACCAAGACCGGGCCCGCCTTCAGCCCCAAGCTCTTCAACGAGCGGCGTACCGTTTCCCGCAAGACCGAGAATCTCGAACTCAAGCTGAAGAAGAAAAAGAGCGTAAAGGGCGACGACCTCATCGGGTCGATCATTTCCTACGGCGAGGTGACCGCGGCGGGCGAATGGTCGAAGGAGAGCTCCTTCGTCGGCACGGTGGGCGTGATCCGCGACATAACCCTCAGGCGCAAGTCCGAGGACATGCTGCGCAAACTCTATCAGGCCGTCGACCAACTCGCGGCAGGCGTCGTCATCGCGGATGACGACTTCGTCGTCGAATACGCCAATCCCGCCTTTCTCCGCATGGTGCTTCGCGAACCGACCGAAGTGATCGGAACGACGCTCCTCCCCTTCTTCGCCCTCGAGCGACGGCGTCTCGAGGAGATGTCCGGCCTCGTCCGCGAGGGATTCGATGTCCGCGAGGAGATGGAGCTTCTCATGGGCTCGGGCGAAAGGCTCTGGATCGCCATGCACGCGTCGCCGGTTCGGGAGCCCTCGGGCGATGTCGGCCATACGATCATCGTCTGCGAGGACATCAGCCAAACCCGCGCCATGGCCGACCTTCTTCGCACGGCCAAGGAGGAGGCGGAGAGGGCAGACAGGGCGAAGAGCGATTTCCTCGCCTCGATGGGTCATGAACTCAAGGGTCCCCTCGCGAGCATCGTCGCCGCGGCACGGCTCGCCGGAATGGAGCAACCCGAGGTTGGAAGCCGCGTCGAGTCGATCATCAACAACGCTGAGAATCTTCTCGAGCTCCTCGGCGACATTCTCGATTTCGTGCGATTCGAGGGCAGCCCCCCGTCGATGCGCATGTTGTCCTTTCCCCTCGGCTCTTTCGTACGGAAGACGACCCAAGCCTGGGCCGCCAAGGCGGCGGAAAAGGGTCTCGCCTTCGAGGTCGGCAAGCTCGACGACGCCGTCCTGTATTCCGACCCGGACAGGTTGGCCCAGGCCTTCTCGGCGATACTCTCGAACGCGGTCAATTTCACCGAAAGGGGCGGCATCCTCGTGGAGGCCGGAATCGAGTCCCGGAGCGGCAACGTTCCCCATCTCGTCCTTTCCGTGGCCGATACCGGAGCGGGAATCCAAGCAGCAGACCAGGCGCGGATTTTCGCACCCTTCGTCCAGCTCACCGCCCCATACGCCAAGACTGCGGGCGGAGCGGGCATCGGCCTATCCCTCGCGCGAAACATCATCAGGGCCCTCGGTGGCGAAATCCGACTGTCGAGCGAGCCCGGTTCCGGTTCGCGTTTCACCATTCTCGTTCCCGTGGGAGAGGTCGAAGCCCTCGGCCAGACGAGCCCGGCCTCCCTCAAGGGCCAGGTCTATCGCCTCCTCGTCGTCGACGACAACGAAATCAACCGCGATTACATGGCCATCCTTCTCTCCAACGCCGGGCACCGTGTCGATGTCGCCGGCAGCGGGGCCGAAGCCCTCAGCAAGCTGGAGGAAAGCCAGGCCGACGCGGCCATCCTCGACATTCAAATGCCGGGCATGAGCGGCATCGAGCTGGCACGGAAGATCCGTACCTATCAGGGCGATCGCTATGACCGTGAACTCCCCCTCCTCGCCCTCACGGCCTTCGGCGCCGAGGAGGTCCTGAAGACATCGAACGATTTCGACAAGGTCTTCTCGAAGCCCGCCGATATCCATCTTCTCCTCGAAACCGTCGCGGCGAGCGTCGCGGCGAAGGAAGAACAGCCGGATTTCTACTCGCGCCGTTGGGCGACGCGACCGGCCGCGGGAGTCGCCACCCTCGCGCGAGCCGAGCGCGAACTCCCGCCCCTCATCGAATCGCTCGAGGCGGCGCTGGGGGAAGGTAGAAGGGACGGCCTGCGCCAGGCGGCCAATTTCATCGCCCTCCGCGTCGGGCCGCTCGGCGCGGTCGATTTCGAGCAGGCCCTGCACCGCCTCGCCTTCGCCGCGGGCTACGAGGAAATGAATGTGCTCGCGACGCGGGTGAGTCGCATCGGACCGCGCTGGAAGCAGGTCCTCGCCAAGGCGAGGGAAGAGATCGAGAGCGTCGAATAAGATCCGCGGGATGCTTTTCACTCTCTGGCCTTAGGGGCTAGACTCTCGAAGCGCGCGGAAAAAGCTCAGGTGCGACGCGCCGGAGATTCTCCGTCGCGCGCAAGGTTCCCGACGGGACCTTTCCCAAGGAGCGATTTCCATGGATTCCCTCGACAAGCGCACGAAGATCGTCGCGACCCTCGGTCCGGCGACCGAGAGCCCGGAAATGGTGCGCGCCCTCCTCAAGGCGGGCGTCAACGTGTTCCGTCTCAACTTCTCCCATAAGAGCGGACCCGAGGCCACCGGCGCGATCGACACGATCCGCGCCGCGCGGGAGGAATTGGGGCTTCCGGCCGCCATCCTCGCCGACATCAAGGGCCCGGCCATCCGCATGTACGGCTACGCGGCTCCCATCGCGATCGAGGCCGGCACGATCCTGACGATCGAAAGTCGCAGTCCGGAGGGCATCGAAGTCCTCGTCTCACCCGAAGCCTTCCGCGTCTATACCAATCTCCCGCGCATCGACAGCCTTTGCGAGATCGGACAGCGGGTGCTCCTCATGGACGGCTACTTCGCCGGGGAGGTGATCTCGCGCGAGAAGGGCTCGATAGGCGTGAGGATCGGGAATCCCGGCAGCCTCAGGCCCAAGGCGCACCTTACGCTGCCCGGCGTCGACTACCCGATCCCCTTCCTTTCCGACAAGGACGTCCGCGACATCGTGTTCGCGGTCGAGAAGGAGGTGGAATACATAGCCCTCTCCTTCGTGCGCGAGGCCACCGACATCGAGGAGGTGCGGCGTCTCGTCGGACGCTCGCGCACGGCCTCCGGCGCCGATCCCCAGGTCCTTTTAATTGCGAAGATCGAGAGCGCGAAGGGACTCGCGAACATAGAAGGCATCGTCAAGGCCGCAGACGGCATCATGGTGGCCCGAGGCGACATGGGCGTCGAGGTCTCGGTGGAAACCGTGCCCCTGGCGCAGAAGCGCCTCATCAGGATCGGATTCCTCGCCGCCAAACCGGTGATCACCGCCACGCAGATGCTCGAGTCGATGATCGAGAGTCCCATGCCGACCCGAGCCGAGGCGAGCGACGTGGCCAACGCCTGCTTCGATTCGACCAGCGCGGTGATGCTCTCGGGCGAGACGGCGATCGGCCGCTATCCGGTCCAGACGGTGGAAACCATGGGAAGGATCATCCGTTCCGTGGAGGCGGAGTTCGACTACGAGCACTTCCACGAAACCCTGCCCCAGGACATCAGGAGCGGCGATCTCCAGGCGATCGTGTCGTACAACGCGCTCTCGACCGCCTACCAGTGCGGCGCCGGGGCCTTGGCCGTGCTCACCGAAACGGGCGGCGCCGCCCGCCAGCTCTCTCGGCTCAGGCCGCGGATGCCGATCTTCGCCTTTACGAGGGACAGGGTCGTCTACAACCAGCTTTCGATGAACTGGGGAGTCTGGCCCGTTTTCGTGCCCGCCGAATATCACCGCCTCGACGAGGCCGTGTCCTTCATCCTCGACCATCTCCGGTCGACGGAGCTCGCGAAAGGCACAAGGGTCGTCATCGTCGCGGGTCTCCCCCTCGCGAAGCACGGATCGACGAACATGATTCGCGTGGAGTCCATCCAGTAGCGACTATCCTGCGCGGGACCTGTCGCGTTCAGCTCCGCGGCATCACGAGGCGCCAGATCGTGCCGGGCGCCTCGTCCCTTTCGACGCTTCCGCGGAGCTGTCCCGCGAGGACGCGCACCAATTCGAGGCCGAGGCAGTCCTCCTCGATGCAGGCGGGCATGCCTATGCCGTCATCGCCGACGACGAGGACCTCGGTCGCCCCTTCGCGAGAAAGGGACAGGGAGATGTTCCCTCCCTCCCTGCCCTTGAACGCGTGCTTGCAGGCGTTCATCGCGAGTTCGGAAACGATCAATCCTACCGGTATTGCCCGGTCGATGGGATAGGCCAAATCTTCCACGAGGAAATCGAGGGAGACCTTCGAGTCGATCGCCCAGGACGAGACGATTTCCCGGGCGAGCTCGCGCAGGTAGCTCCCCATCGGGACTGCCGCGACGGAAGGATCGCGGTAGAGCATCTCGTGGACGAGGGCCATCGAGGAGATCCTCGCCTGAATTCCGGCCAGCGACTGGGCGTCCGCGGGATCGCGCATCAAAGGTTCTCGCAACGTCAGCAGGCTCGAGACGATCTGGAGATTGTTCTTCACGCGATGGTGGATCTCCCTGAGGAGAAGTTCCTTTTGGGAGAGGGCTTCGCGGAGCCGTCCCTCGTCGATCTCTCGCAGGGCGATGTTGCGCGCGATGCCGACCAGCACGGGCTGCCCGTCGAGCTCGAAACGCTTGGTGTTCACCTCGAAGGGTATGGCTCGTCCGTTCTTAGTGCGCTGGACGCGACGGAAGACTTTTCGCTCGCCTCGACGAAGCGCTTCCATGTCCGCCTCCCGATCCGTCCCGGTGTCATCCACATCGAGATCGGCGATCGTCATCCGGGAGAATTCCTCGCGGCTGTAGCCGAGGGTCGCGACAGCGACATCGTTGACTTCGAGAAATCGGCCGGCCACGCCGTCCTTGAAGTCGGAAACGTAGACGCAATCGGTGAGGGAGTCGAACAGGCTCCTGTAGCGACCCGACTCGCGCTCCGAGGCGATCCGCGCCTGTTCGTAGAGCATGACGGCGACGGCCACGCCCGTCGCCGTCTGGAAGAAGACGCCCATCTGATAGCCGATCGGCGCGAACCAATCGAGAGGTCTCAGGAATGGATAGTCCCATTTGTGAAGACCCCAGACGGCCATCGCGATGCCGCCGAAGAGGGCGCCGACGGAACCCTGCCTTCGATGGAGCATGATGAAGACGACGCCCGTATAGATCTGGACCAGGCCGAGCACGAAGAAGACCGCGAGGGTGAGGTCCGCGCGGGGCGTGCCCGCCATCGTGCCGACGGCGACGCCGATGCCCATGACGAGGGAGGCCGCGATGGCCTCGATCCTGTAAGACCTACCCTTGGATAGGGTCAGGCTGCCGGCGAGAAGGTAGATCGCGCTCGCTCCCGCGAAGCCGAGCATCAGCGCGGGAAAGGCGTGTGTGCCGGGAAAGGCGGCGTCGGCGAATTCGAAGACGATGCGCAGCTCATACAAGGCCCATCCGCCGATCCAATAGGAGGAAAACCGGCTCGTGTCGGCGTTTCGCGCGATGACGAAGACGAGGAGGAGAAGGAGGGTCGATAGACCTTCCGCGGCGATTGAACTTAACAATTGGACGTTCATCTACCCTCCAGGGACAGGTCGGCCGGAGCCGGACCTATCGCCTCGGCTTTTCCGATTCCCTGCGCGCGATGGACTTGCCTCGCCTCGCCGCCAAGCGCGCGTAGAATCCCGGGAAACGCCGCGCCGTGAAAAGGGCGAAATGCGATTCGAAGGTGAAGGCCGCGCGGATCTCCGCCTTGCCGGCCAGCGCGGCTTTCATCAAACGAGCGGCGACCTTGGCCGGATCGGCGCCTCCCTCGATGTCGGGATCGTCGATGCCGCGGGCCTTGCCGTCGGATCCGAGCGCGGCCCGCCCGATGCCCGTGCGGACATAGGCCGGGAAGGCGGTGGTGACGGCGACGCGACGCTCGATGAGTTCGCCTCTGAGCACCGACGCAAAGCCGGTCAAGGCGTGCTTGGCCGCGGCGTAGGCGCTTCGCCTCGGGGCTCCGATGAGGCCGGCCAGGCTCGACACGACGAGGATGCCCGAGGTTCCGGCCTTGTCTCCACCCCAAGAGGGGATCATCCGACGGATGATGTCCACCGGAGCGTTGAAATCGAGTTCCATGATTCGGTCGAAGGCCTCTGGCGTGAGATCCTCGAAACGGCTGCGCTGGGATATGCCCGCGTTGAGCACGAGGAGGGCTATGCCGCCCGACATGGCGAGGGCCTTTTGCACGGCGGCGGCCCGCTCCGCCCGATCGAGGAGGTCGAAGGACAGGACTTCGTGTCCTCCCGCCCTTCCCGCCGCATGCGAGATCGTTTCGCACTCCCCGGCCACGGCGGCGAGGGCCTCGGTGTTTCGTCCGGAGAGGAGGAGGCGCGCGCCGGCCCTCGCGGCTTCCTTCGAGAGTTCGGCGCCGATTCCCGAGGAGGCGCCCGTGATCCAAACCCACCTATTGCCGATGTCTACTTTCATGGAGAGAGGATATACCCATGATCGATGCTCGTCAAAGCTCAGGGGCCGTATGGGCGACGCTCGCCTTTCACTGCACGAGGCACCTGGGGCCGCGCCCGATGAGATCGGTCCGCCCAGCGAGGCGAAGGGCCTCGCGCACGAGCTCGCGATTTTCCGGTTTGCGAAATTGGAGGAGGGCCCGCTGCATGGCGCGCTCCCGGTCTCCGCGGGCGACGTGAACCTTTTCGCCGCTCAGCGGGTCGATTCCCGTGCGGTAGATAGCCGTGGCGTGGGTTCCCGGCGTGGGATAGAAGTCCTGGACCTGGTCGGGCACGAAGCCCGAATCGCGGAGGAATTCCGCGAGTTCGATCGCCTCGACGAGACCGGCCCCGGGATGGGAGGAGATGAAATAGGGGACGAGATACTGCTTGAGCCCGGCATCCCGATTGAGTTTCGCATAACTTCTGGCGAACTCCTCGTAGATGCCTCGCCGCGGCTTTCCCATGAGGTCGAGGACCCTGTCGCTAATGTGCTCGGGCGCGACCTTGAGCTGGCCCGAAACGTGGTGCGCCACGATCTCGGCCAGGGCTTCCTGTCCCGAAGTTGCGTCGAGCATGAGCCAGTCGAAGCGAATGCCCGAGCGGACGAAGACCTTTTTGATGCCCGGCACGGCCCGCACCGCGCGGAGCGCGGCCAGCCAATCCGAGTGGTCGGGGCGGGCCGATGGGCAGGGCTCGGGCGTGAGGCAACGGCGGTCGGGGCAGGCCCCGGCCTTTTCCATCTTCGGACAGGCCGGGCGGAAGAAGTTGGCCGTGGGACCGCCGAGGTCGTGGATGTAGCCCTTGAATCCCCGGGCGGCGGCAAGGACCTTCGCCTCCCGCACGAGTGAGGGGACGGTCCGCGAAGTGACTGTCCGGCCCTGATGGAGGGCGATGGCGCAAAAGGCGCAGGCTCCGAAGCAGCCTCGATTCGCGACGAGGGAGAAGCGGATCTCCGCGATCGCTGGGACGGCTCGGGCCAAGTCCGGCTCCCCTCCTTTGGCCCCGCCGCTCTCGCTTGCGAAAGACGCATACATCGGATGGGGCTCGCGTGAATAAGGCAATTCGTACAATTCGTCGAGTTCTTCGCCGCCGAGTGGGAGGGCGGGAGGCTCTTGCACGACATAGCGTTCGCCCGTGCGCTCGAGAAGACGTCTGCCGCCCCTGGCTTCTGCGTTTCGCCAGACCTGGCGAAAGGACTCGTTGAAGGCGGCCGGATCGGTGGAAGCGGCTTCCCAGGACGGCAGCTCGACGAAGGAGCCCGCCTCGAGGTCGGGGCGCGAGCCCGACCAGGTTGAGGTGCCTCGAATGCCCCTCAGGGCCTCGCGGACCTCGGTCGAATGGAGTGGTCGCTCGCTTCCCTCCATCCCCGCCCTTTCCCGCGCGAGGTTCGAGAGACGGGCCGCGGCCTCGAGGATGGCGCGTTCTCCCATGCCGTAGACGAGAAGATCCGCCTTCGAGTCGAGAAGGATCGACTTGCGCACGGTGTCAGACCAGTAGTCGTAGTGCGCGAATCGGCGCAGGGAGGCTTCGATTCCACCAATTATAACAGGTACGCCGCCAGCTTTGCCGGCCTCGCCAGCTTTGCTGGCGAAGGCTTCCCGACATCGGGCGGTGTAGGCGATGACCGCCCGGTCGGGACGGGCGTTCCTGCGACCCTTGACCCCTGGTCCGAGGCTTCCGTCGGCGCGGAGACAGAGTTCCGGACGGCCCCAGGGCGCGTAGTCGTCCTCGGATCGGGATTTCCTGTTGGCGGTGTAGCTCGACACCATCGAATCGAGTGCCCCGGCCGACACGAGGAAGGCCAGGCGAGGCCTGCCGAGGAGGCGGAAGGCTCCCGCATCGTCGGGATCGGGTCGGGCGAGGATGCCGACCTTGTAGCCGCGAGACTCGAGGAGTCTGCCGATGAGGGCCGCGGCGAATCCGGGATGGTCCACATAGGCGTCGCCCGTGACGAAGACGAAGTCGAGGGAGCCCAGGCCTCCGAATCGGGCTGTCGGAGAATCGCGGGTGTCGGCGAGATCGCCGGGCAAGGCGGGGAGGAATGCCATACTAGGATGATAGCGACTTGCGGCCCCGCGTTGAAAGTGAGGCGCGCGATACTCCGCAGTCTAGGCCTCGGGCGGCAGAGTGACGGTGAAGATCGTACGACCCGCCTCGCTCTCGAAGGCGATGGTCCCGCCGTGATCCTCGATGATTCGCTTCGCCGTCGAGAGGCCCAGGCCGAGTCTTCCCTGCCCGGCCTTTTCGGCGAGAAAAGACTCGAAGATCCGATCGCGCATCTCCGGCGCGATGCCGCAGCCGGTATCGTGGATCGTGACGACGGCGAGAGATTCCTCCCTCTTGATGTCGATCCCGAGGCGACCCTTGCCCGACATCGCCCGGACGGCGTTGTCGATCAGGTTCATCCATACGAGTTCGAGCTGCTCGCGCCGTCCGAGAACCTTGGCGGAGCGATCGAACCGCGTCGTCAGGGCTATGCCCGATCCGGTCATGTGGCGGAAAAGGCCGAGCACGTTCTCCATGCTGGCGGAGAGGGAGACGCTCGATTTCATCTCCCCTTCGCCTTCTCCGATGTAGGCCTTTAGCGCCCTGATGACGTTGGCGGCGCGCTCGGTCGCCGTGTCGATGACGAGGCCGGCGCTCCTTATGTCGTTGACCGCCGTGACCACCGACAGGAGATTTCTGATCCGCCTATTTCCGATGAATTCGATGAGCCTCGATCCGAGACCGTGGAGATTGGCCTCGATGGCGATGCGCGCCAGATCCTCGCCGTCGGCGAATCCAGCCTCGGTGAAGAGCGAAGCCATCTCGCGCCGCTTGCCGCGAAGCATGGCGAAATCGACGGCGTCATCGCTGGCCAGGCTTTCCTCGAGCATCTCCTCGAGGACGGCCGCGTCGATCTCGTCGATGCCTGCGAGTTCCTTGGTAATGCGGAGTATCTGCCCCTTGAGGCTGTCGGAGAGGAAGCGGTTGGCCGAGGAGATCGCCGCGAGTGGTGTATTGAGCTGGTGGGCGATCCCGGCGACGAGCTGTCCGATGGCGGCGGTCTTCTTGCTTTCGACGATCTCGCCCTGGGCGGCCTGGAGCTCGGCGACGGTGGCCGAGAGTCTGGCGTTGGATTCGGCCAGCTCGCGGGTCCGTTCGGCCACGGCCTCCTCGAGTTCCCGGGAATGCAGTTGGATGGTGTCGGCCATCGCGTTGAATGCCCCGGCGAGTTTCCCGATCTCATCATTGCCGGCGTCCGCGGACCGAGCGCCGAGATCTCGTTCGGAAAAGCGGCCGAGTTCCTCGCCCAGGGCGAGCACTCGCTTGGATATGAGGCGGTCAGCGGCGAGGAAGGCGAGGAGTGCGATGAGGCCGCCGAGAAGGAGGGCGAACAATGCCTGCTGGATAATGGTCGCCTCGAGCGCCCGAAGCGACACGAGGCCCGTCGCGTAGATGCGGACTTCTCCGATTTTCGTTTCGTGATAGGTGATCGCCGACGTGCCCCTCGCTATCGGGGATGCCGCAAGCTGGGGACCGAGGCTCGCCTCGTCCTTGAGGGCGACGAGGTCGCGTCCCGACCAGGCGTATCCCGATAGGAGGTTTCCCGAAACCTCGCGAAGAAAGATGGCGCCGAAATCCCTGTCGTCGAGCTCGCTCTTGATGATTCCGTTGCAAGCCTCGATATCGTAGGACCATAGAGGTATCGCAAGGCTCTTCGCGAGCCTTGCGACGGCCATGTCCGTTTTCGCTTGGATGTTCGCCGCGAAGGCCCGCGAGTTAAGGGCCGCGATGGCTCCGACGAAGGCGATGATCACGATGAGGGAGGAGACGAGGGAGGAAATTAGAATTCTGGATCGGACCGATCGCCTGGCCTCCATGCCTTTCCTCCGCCTCCTGGTGCCATCCTCCGTCCCAGTATATGGCTCGAAGCCTTCCTGTCAAAGCCGCGTGGAGGGAGTATCATCTCCCCGATGGACACCCTACCCCTGGCTTCGGTGGCGCTCGCAATCGTCGCCGTCGCGCTTCTCCTTTTTCTCGTCTTCCGCGCCGGTCGGGCCCTGGGCCGCGCTGAGGCCGATTCGGAACTGCCCGATCTCCTCGAAGGGGAGCGTGAAGACGCCGTTCGTCGTTCGCGCGCGGTCCTCGGTGGACTCGCGGCAGAGCAGCTCGCGCCCTGGCTTCCCGGCTTCCCCTGGGACCCCACCGAGCTTCGTTTCATAGGCAAGCCCGTCGACTTCATCGTGTTCCGCGGCGCCTCGAAGGGCGAGATCGAAGAGGTGGTCTTCGTCGAGGTGAAGACCGGCTCCTCCTCGCCCTCGCGCGTCGAACGGAGCCTGCGCGACGCCCTGCGCGCCGGCAAGGTCTCCTGGAGCGAATGGAGGCCCACGCCGCCGCGGAACTAGGGCCGTTGCGGCGCGCGCCTTTCGGACCGAGTCAGATCTTGAAGCGGGCCGCCGCGCGCTCGAGTTCGTCTATCCTGTCGCCCGTGCGTCTCGTGGAATCCTTGACGCCTTCGGCGATGTCGCCGATCGATTCGGTGGACTTCGACATATCGGCGACGAGTTCGAGTATCTTGCCCGAGTTGAACAGGAGGATGCGCATCTCCTCGAGGACGGCCGTGGTCGCGTTTCGCATGCCCGTCGAGGCGCTCGTCACCGTCTCCGTTTCGCGCTTGATGTCGCCGAGGGATTCGAGGACCTGGCGAGATCCCTCCTTCTGCTCCGACATCGAGGATCGGAGCTCCGACGCGAGGTCGTTCACCCTGCCTATCATCGCGATTATGGCCTTGAAGGTGGTCTCGGCGTCGGCCTGCGAAGCTACGACCCGCTCGATCGTCTTGCGTATGCTGGCGAGTTCCGCCGCGGTGGCCCGGGCCTGCTTGCCGCTCTGCTCGGCGAGGCTCCTGATCTCGTCGGCGACGACGGCGAAGCCCGCCCCCGCCTCGCCTGCGTGCGCGGCCTCGATGGCGGCGTTCATGGCGAGCAGGTTGGTCTGCGCGGCGATCGACGAGATGAGGGTATTGGTTTCGACGAGATGCCGCGACTGCTTGGCGATCTCCGACGAGGCCTCCGTGGCTCCGACTATCGTCCGCCTGCCCTCTTCGGAGAAATCGACGAGACGGCCGAGCTCTTCGGCCACATGGTCGATGGAGGTCTTCATCGTCGCAAGGTTGGCCACCATCTCCTCGATCGCGGCGGAGCTCTGCGACACGCCCTCAGCCTGGGTCTCGATGGAGGCGCCGAGGCTCGCGACGCCTTCGTTGATGGCGTTCATGGCCGTCGTGGTGTGCTCGGCCGCGGAGCTTTGCGTCTCCGCGAGGTCCCGGGTCACGATCGCGGAATTCCGTATCCTTCCGACCTCGTCGATGACGACGCCGACCTCGCGCCTGAGCTCGAGCCCGTCCGTGGCGAGGACGGCCGCAGTCTCCTGGAGGTTTCGGATCATCCCGGAAAGGCTTTCGGCGAAGCTGTTGAAGGATATCGCGACATGGCCGAGCTCGTCGTCGCTCCGCGCCTCGAGCCTGCGGCGTAGGTCCCCGTCTCCCTGCGCCACGTCGCGCAGGGCCTCGTCGAGTCGAGTGAGGGGCCGGAGCGAGAGTCTCGCGATGAGGAGGATGATGACGACGATGGCGAAGACGGCGGCGAATCCCATGAGTCCGCTGCGGATGGTGGCCGACTTGACCGGGGCGAGGATCTCGTCGTAGGGGATTCCGACGAAAAAGTACCAGTTAGGTTGATTTGTGTTCGACTTCATCGGCTCGCCGATGGTCAGCGAGACCTTGCCTGTGACCGGCGACCTGTCGACGAAGCGGATGGATTCGTTGCGCGCCATCCGGTCGGCGAGGCTCTGTTCCTTTACCGTGGTCGGGAGAACATCCGCGATCGGCTTGCCGACTTCCTCCTGCTTGGGATAGGCCACGACCTTCCTGTCGCCGGAGATGATAAAGGCGTAACGGGCGCCCTTGGTGAGCGAGGACGCGAAGGCTTCGATGGGCGCGAGCGAGTAGTCGACGCCCGCCACGCCGACAAAACGGCCGTCGACGTGTATGGGCACGCAGAAGGAGACTGCCTGGACCTGCTCGCCGTGGAGCCCCTGGAAGGAATAGACGTCGGTAAGATAGTCGGCGTCGAGGCGCTTGGGCTCGGTGTAGAAGGTGTCGACCTTGCCGTCGGCGTCGAGGGTCGAATAGTCGAGGGCAGGTTTGCCCGCGTCCATGGTCCAGTAGGGAGCGAGGACTCCCGCGTTCGTGTGCCCCGGTTTCCCCTTGAATTCGGCATCCCTCCCGTCGACGACGTTCGGCTCGAAGAGATACCAGGTGCCGTGTATGCCCTTGGCCTCGTCGACGAGGGGCTTGGGCGCCGCGGTGAGGACGGTGCGCCTTATCGCCGTAGGCAGCGAAGGGTAGGTGGAGGCGAAGGCCGAAAGATCACGAGCGATTTGAATGCCCGAGGCGAGGAACTCGCTGGCCGAGGCCGCGCGTTCGCGAGCCGTGAGGGCTGCGTTCTCGGTCGCGCTCGCGAGAACCTGATTGTAGAGTTCGCGGCTCCCGACTATCACGAGGCCTATGACGACAAGGAGGACGGGTGTCCCGATACCAAGGACGATTCTCGTGACGAGCTTTGCGGACTTTCTTGCCATGTCTACTTTCCTTGATGTTCTGTATCGGCGAGCCGTCTCGGGGAGCCATTCGGCAACTTACCCCGAGGCTCAGCGCGCTTCGATATCGCGTATTTTCATTATGGCGAAGCGGGCATATGCCGCAATACCCACGGCGAAAATGAGGATCGAAGCTGAGATAAATAGGAGGGCGAAGATCCGAGGTTCCAGGGCGAAGGAAATCACCGACCAGCATAGGAGGACGATGAGGGCCATGGATCCTAGGATGACATAGACGGAGTTGGGATTCTGCTTGAGGGCCGCCATCGGGTTGTCCCAGCCGAGTCGGGGATGGGCGGTGTCCAGCCAGAGCCCCGCGAGATTGACGAGGGCGGAAAGGCCGAGGGCGACGGCTGCCGCGCCGACGATTACGAGGGGGGCGAGTCGCGCGAAGATTCCGATCGCGACCGATCCGACCAGGGCCCCCGCCGTCGCCCAGATGAAGGCGTGGACGAGTTTCGCGAGCATGTATTCGAAGGCCCCGATGGGCAGGCCCAGGATCGCGGGCAGGGCCTTCGCGTCGCGCGAGAGGCCCGTCGAGGCCACGCTCGTCGAGGAGCCGAGGAAGGCCCCGAAACCAGCGGCCGCGAGGAATCCATAGCGCTCCCCCTGCGCCCCGCCGAGCATGGATACGAGCTCTCCCAGAGCGGAGCGTTGGGCGACATAGGTCACCGCGAGGATGAAGGGGAGGAGGACGATGATGAAGGGGCCGTTGACGAAGAAGCGCGGCTCGCGATTCATGAGTCTCCATTCGCGGAGGACGAGGGCGCGGAAGGCTCCATGACGTCGGAAATGGCCGTCGATGTAGGCGATCGCGTCGGCCTTTCCGAGCCGGTGCAATCTCGCCTCCCCGAACGCGAGGACCGCCCGCCTCCAGCCGCCCGCGAGCAAGACTACCGCGAGGGCCGACAGGACGAGCCCCCCCGCGAGAAGGGCAGCGGCGAGCATGAGCCCTTCGGCCCAGGCTCCACCGTTGGCCGCCTCGAGGGCCTTCCAGGCCAGTTGGGAGGGGGGCCAGGCCGATCCGGCGAGATTGAGGACGGTTCCCGGTCCCGCGTAGTTGGCGAGGAGCCAGGCCTGATCGCCGAGCTTTTGCAGGGACTGCTGCACATAGAGGTTGAAGGCAAGGGCGAAGGCGACCCCGATGATGCCCGAGGCGACCAGGACGGCATTCTTGCTGCGCATGAAGCGGGCGGTCGACATCAGGGGGACTGCCAGGCACCAGGCCAGGGCGAGGGGCGGGAGGGGGAGGGCGAAGGCGGCGAGAATGCCGACCAGCCAGAATCCGAGGGGCGAGGCTTCGGCAATACCGAAGACGGTGAGATTGATCCCGAACATGAACAGGCCGAAGGCGGCCTGTGAAAGATAGACGAGGGCGAAACGGGAAGCGAGCTGCGATCGATCGGTCAAGGGCAAGGCGAAGAGCTGGGCCTCCGCCGGCGAGAGGCTAAAGCCCGAGAGGATCATGATGAAGCCGAGGAAGAAGACGGCCACGCTCGCCGTGATCGCGCCGTTGAGGAGGAGGAGTCCCTCGAGCCCCTGGGGTTTGAGGGCCTGGTACTGGGAAATCGCCGAGGATACGAAGAGGAAGCCGATGTCGGCCGCGACGAAGAGCCCGACGAGGATCGCGCCCGCGAGCTTGAGCCAATCCTTATAATTATGATATTCTGTCAAGGGCTTCCAACCGAAGGTCGACCGGAATTCCATGCTGAGAAGGGCCTTGAAGGCGCGCATCAGGATGGGCCGCCCTCGACGAGTTCGAGGAAGAGGCTTTCGAGGCTGGCGTCTGTACCCTCCGCCGCGGCGGGGGCTTTGCCGGCGCCGTCACCTCCGGCAATTGCGGCTCCGTTCCGCGTTGCCGCGCGAAGCGAGCGCAGCTCCTCGATGCTTCCCGCGAAGAGGAGGCGACCTCCCGCTATGACGCCGATGCGATCGCAGATTCTCTCGGCTACCTCGAGGACGTGCGTCGAGAAGAACACGGAGCCTCCGGCATCGGCGCGCTTCCGCATCAAGGCCTTCAGGTCGAAGGATGCCTGGGGGTCGAGGCCCACCATAGGTTCGTCGAGAATCCAGTTCGCCGGTTCGTGGAGGAGGCTGCCGATCACGCAGAGCTTCTGCTTCATGCCCCGGCTGAAGCTCCCGATCGAGGAGCCGAGCACCTCTGCGAGGGCGAAGCGGGCGGCAAGTTCGGCGATACGCTCCCTGCGCTCCTTAGTCGGCACGCCGTAGACGTCGCCCATGAAATCGAGGTATTCGCGGGCCTTGAGGCGGTTCCAGAGCTCGGGATCGTCGGGGACTGCGCCGAAGCGCGCCTTCGCCCTGAGGGGCTCGCGCTCGAGGTCGATGCCGTCTAACGTCACCCTTCCCGCGTCGGGTCGCAGGACTCCGGTGAGGATTCTGATCGTCGTCGTCTTGCCGGCTCCATTCGGACCGAGGAAGCCGAAGATCTCGCCCTTGCGGATCTCGAGGTCGAGGGAGTCGACGGCCTTTTTCCCCGATCCGCCGTAGGTCTTCGCAATGCCCTCTAGTTTGAACATGGCGACCTTCCTCAATTCTCGCGGATGATGATCTCGACGCGGCGGTTGCGGGCCATGCCCTCCGGCGTCGAGTTGTCCGAAATGGGGCGCTCCGCCCCGAATCCCTCCACCTGGATGTGGAGGGGGTCGCGGGCGCCGAGGGTCACCAGCCTGTCGGCCACCGCGCGTGCCCGGGCGATGGAGAGGGCGAGCCGGGCCTCGGCCGTGCCCGCGAGAGCCGTGTGACCGGCGACTATGATATCTCGTTCCGGATGGGCCTTGAGGTACTCGGCGATGCTCGCGATCTTGCCGAGCTCCGCCGGGTCGAGGGCCGCCGAGTCGGCGGTGAATTGCACATCCTCGAGGGTGATGGCGACGCCCTCCGGCACCGTCTTGACCGAAACGCCCTCGAGATCCCCGACGGCCTTTTCCACCTCGGACTTGAGCGCCTGGCGGTCCATGAGGGTCGCCTCGACGAAGGAGGATTTAGCCGTGCCCCGGTATTCGATCGTCGTCCCGTTCGAAAGGTCGAGGACGATCTTGAAGCGCTCCTCGTAAGATGTGGGCTGGGCATAGACGGGGTCCCACCAGATCTTCTGGTCGGAAAAACCGGAGATCTGCACGGGATAGCTGTCGTTGTACTGGCTCGGGACCGGCGGTTCGTAAAAGATCGTATAACGTGCCGAGAGCCGCTGGACCGGGCGCCCGTCCTTCGTCTCGGGCCCCTCGTAGCGATACTCGGCTACGAAGGGTATCGCGTAGGGTTCGGGGATGCCGAAGCCCTGCCGCATGTCGTGGCGCTCCTCTCCCGGGGCCGTCCAGGTGTCGCCGGGCGAGACGGGGTGGTCCGGGAAGCTGGGCACGTCGCGGACGACAGGCATGAAGTAGCTATCGTCGATCGAATAGAGCCCCAGACGGCTCTGGGTGAATTTCGAGTCGTATTGACCGGTAACAATATAGTTCGTTTCGCCCTTCGCCCGCTCCGAGGTGACGAAGGTTCCCGCCAGGGTGGCCGCGCCCTTGTCCGGGGCGGTGTCGGCGACCTCGAAGGCGATGCGGTTCATGATCTCCGCCCTCTTGGCGAGGACGTGATTCACGTAGATATCCTCGCTCACCTCCGAGAGGACGCGGAACTTGTCTCCCTTGTGATAATCGTAGGCGAAGACGAAGGGCTTCGCGGCCGCGGCCGCCGGCGCATCCGGCGTCGAGTCCGCCGCCTGCGCCTGGGCGGAGGATTGAGCCTGAATCGTCAACGAGCCCAGTGCGGCGAAAAGAAGGAAGCTTGCGCGGCGCGGGATCGCGGGCATGCGGTCACCTCCAGGAAAAAGTTAGTACTATTGGTTTTTCGAGGACAAGGAGATCGAGGAGGGGGATAGTGGCCTTCCATGTCGAGCCTTCCACCCTTCCTCCCGAGGACGAGACGATGGCCCCGGGGAGGGAAACCGACAGATCGATCGACGCGGCGTCGAAGGCCGGCATGGCCTTCGTGCCCAGGATCGTCTGGAGGGCGTCGCGGTATTCGGCCTTCGTGTAGTCCCCTCCGCCGAGAGCCGGTGGCGAGAGGGCTTCCACGAGGCCGGGATCGATCCCCGGAAGAAGGGCGAGTATGTCCTGTCCATGATCCCTCGAGAGTGCGATCGTCATTCGCTTCGCGCCGGCCTTGTCGTCGAGCTGGATGAAAGAGGCCAGGTCGGGCGAGGCGAGAAGGGCCCCGAGATCGGATATCTCGGCCGATAGCGACAAGGAGTCGGGGGTGGGGCAGGATGCGGCGGCCGAGGAGACTCCCTTCCGGACGAGGAGGGCCTTCGAGACCGCTTTAGGGTCGAAGATGGGCGTCGAGGCGTCGAGGCCCGAGAGGGCTCGAAGTTTGGCGCCGACGAGGGAGGGAAGGGCCACCTTGGCATCCAGCGTCGCGCCGCCGCCCGCGTCGAATCGGGCGTCGAAGCGCCCCGAGCAGGATGAAAGGGCGAAGGCGCCGAGCAAGGCCGCGGCCATACAGAAATGCCTAGTTGGTTTCATTTGTCCTCATTTGAGACCATAGATCGGCACGGGTTCGACCCCGTTGCGGAGCAGGACCTCGCCGAGTCGGACGAAACGCACCTGGGTCTCGAGGCCGAGCTGGCGGAAGACCGGGTGCGAGATGAGAAGGTCCTGCTGGAATTCGCGGCAGAGCGAATCGAGGCGGGCCGCGACCGATACCGCGTCGCCGAAGACGCCGATGCGCCGCTGTCCCGGAAGACCGAGATCCCCCGCGACGATGCTTCCCGAATGGATGCCTACGCTGACACCGCGGAGAGATGGCAGGGAGGCGGCCCTGAGGTCGTCCTGGAGCCCGGGCATGGCGGCAAGGAAATCCGCGGCCGAGGCGGCGGCCTCCTCAGCGGCTTCCTTCGAGCCGAGGAGGCCGAAGACGGCGATGATCGAATCGCCGGTGATGCCGACAATCTCGCCGTGATGCCTCTCGGCGACCAGACCCCAAAGAGCGTAGTAGCGATTGAGAACGTCGATGGCCCTTGACGCGCTGAGCCTCGAGGCGAAGCCGGAAAAATCGAGGATGTCGGCGGACAGGACGACGACCTGGATTTCCTCTCCCAGGGCGGGCGTGGGGCGCGGCACGGGAGAGGTTAGGCGGTTTTCCCCGAAAAGCGCTGCGATGCGATTGCGCAGCGATAGGACGCGGACGCGGTTCGCGAGGAGGAGGGAGGCGAAGATCGCCGATCCGAAGGCGAAGAAGGAATGCTGCGGAGAAACCACGAAGGCGAGGAAGGATCGGGGGAAGGCCCTGATGTCGAGGGCCTTTCGGAATCCCGCGAGGTCGAGGTTTCCCCTCGCGATGGCCGAGGAGAGAGTGACCCTGAGATCCAGGTAGAAAAACAGGAACACGAATACGATGACGGAACCCACGGCGAGCATGGTCTCCGAGAGCCCCTGGGCGAATCGCCCCCTGAGCCCGATAGCTAGCGATTGAAAGAGGCCGACGTAGAAGGCCGCTCCCCAGAGAAAGAGATTCCCCATGTCCGTGAGGATGAAGGCGCCCGAAAGGCTGCGGACGAGGGCATAGCCCGCGGGGGTTATAAAAGAATACAGAAACCTGAGAAGAGGCGCGTGCCCTTGGATCGAGAGGAGGACGATCTGCATGAGCACGAAGGCGCACATGATGAGGAGCCCCGACGGGGGCAGGGCGTCGGCGGAGGGTATGAGCGCGAGCATCACGACGAAAAAAATGATGAACTGGCTCGAATAGAGCAGGAATTCCTCGACGAAACGTTTCGCGAAGAATCGCATGGCGCCTCCGGACGTCGCCGGGCCTCCGAAAGGGGCCGGCTCGAATCGTTCTATTCTATACGAAAGCCCGGCAGCGGCGAAAGCCGTCGTCCCATCTCCGTTTTCGCTTGACGCCGCAATTCAGGGGCCGAATAATTGCACAACTCTTCTTTTGCCGATCAGGAGGCACAATGAAACGAATCGTCGCCCTCGCTCTGGGGCTCGCGATGGTGCTCGCCGGAGCGTCCGTCGCCGCCCAGAACGTCCTCGTCTACGGTACGACCGACAAGGTCACCGACATGGACCCTGCGAGTTCCTATGATTTCCACACCTGGGAAATCTTCCAGAACATCGACAAGGGTCTCCTCACCTATACGCCTGGTACGACCGACATCGTCCCCGGGCTCGCCACCGGATACACGGTCAACACCGCCGGTACAGAGTACACTTTCAAACTCCGCCCTGGCCTCAAGTTCACCGACGGCACTCCCTTCGACGCCGCTTCCGTCAAGTGGAGCGTCGATCGCGTCGCCAAGCTCAACGGCGATCCCTCCTGGCTCGTGACCACCTTCGTAAAGGAAGTCCAGGTCGTCGATCCCCTCACCGTCAAGTTCGTGCTCAAGGCTCCGACGGGCTTCTTCCCCGCCCTCGTCGCCGGAGACCCCGTCTACTTCCCGGTCAGCCCCAACGTCTACCCGGTCGACAAGATCATCCACGATCCCTCCGAGCTCCCCGGCGGAGCCCTCGTCGGCCTCGGCCCCTACAAGGTCACCTCCTTCAAGCGCGACGAGGAAGTCGTCCTCGAGGCCAACCCCGCCTATTACGGCAAGCAGCCCCCCGTCAAGAAAGTCATCATTAAGTACTTCGCCGACGCGACGACCATGCGCCTCGCCATCGAGAAGGGTGACATCGATATCGCCTTCAAGACACTCAATCCCTCCGACATCACCGATCTCGCCAAGGCAGGAAAGCTCAGCTATCAGAAGCTGCCCGGAGCCCAGACCCGCTTCCTCAACTTCAACTGCGATGTCAGCGTGTTCAAGAACAAGATCCTCCGCCAGGCGGTCGCCGCCCTCATCGACAGGCCCGAGATCAACCAGAAGGTCTTCCTCGGCCAGCAGGCTCCCCTCTATTCCATGATCCCGATGGGCATGAGCTACCACACCGACAACTTCAAGACCGTCTACGGCGAGAAGGGCAATGTCGCCAAGGCCGATAAGCTTCTCCAGCAAGCCGGCTATTCCAAGGCCAAGCCCTTCGCCTTCGACCTCTGGTACACCACGAGCCATTATGGCGACACCGAAGTCAACGTCGCCGAGGTCCTGAAGTCCCAGCTCGAGCGCAGCCCCCTCATCAAGGTCACGCTCAAGAGCGCCGAGTGGGCCACCTACAAGCAGCAGTTCAACAACAAGCAGATGGCCGCCTTCCTTCTCGGCTGGTACCCCGACTACCTCGATCCGGACGATTACACCGCCGCCTTCGCGCAGACCGACGCCTCGGCCGGCGAGGGAATCTTCTTCTCCAACAAGGAGTGGGATGCCCTCTTCACCAAGGAGCAGACCGCGACGAGCGAAAAGGCTCGCGCTCCCGTCTTCGCCGAGGTCCAGAAGCTGTGGACCGACGAGGTCCCCTGCATTCCCCTCTTCCAGGGCAACCTCAATGTCTTCACGAAGAAGAACGTGACGGGCGTCAAGATCGGCCCGACCCTCATCTTCAACTACGACAGCGTGTACTTCAAGTAATCGTCTTTCGGGATACAACGGAGACGCGCATCCACGCGCCTCTGCGAGCCGGCCCCCCTGGGCCGGCTCTTCTTTCGTCGGGCTTTCTTTCGTCAGGCCCGCTCCTTGGTTCTTCTGCCGTCAAATGGGGCCGTCGCCGACCCGCCGCGCGAGCAGGGCCGCAAGCGCCTTTCTGTCCATCTTGAAGGAGGCGTTGCGCGGAATAGTAGCAATGCGGATGATTTCCTTTGGGAGGGCCTTGCGGGGGAGTTCGGGTCCAAGAACTGCGGCCAGTTCTTGGAGGGTCGGAGTCGGAGCTTCGCCCTCGAAGACAGCGACCAGGCGCTGGCCGAGGAGGGCGTCGGGCAGGCCGAGCATCGCGCAGTCCCGGCCGAGCCTGGCCGCGACGAGGGCTTCCAGCTCTTCGGGCGCTATCTTCACGCCGCCGGAGTTGACGAGATTGTCGTGCCTGCCCAGCCAGCGGAAGACGCCGGGGCCTGTCATGCGGACGATGTCGTTGGTCTGCACGCGCGAGCCGATCCAATCGGCGTCGATGGCGAGACAGCCGCGCTCGTCGAGATTCAGCCCGACACCCTTCATCGCCGTGAAGTCGCTCTCCGGCCGGAGGCCGTTCACGCGGCGCAGGGCTACCTGTGAGCAGGTTTCCGCCATCCCGTAGGTGGCCCAGGCTTCGACCGGCTCGGCTCGAAGCGCCGCCTCGAGTTCCGGGGAGATTTCCGCCCCGCCGATGATGAGCTTCCCGATGCGGCTCAGCCCCGCTCCCGCTGTCAGACTGTTGGCCACTTGGAGGGGGACCATCGCGCAAAAGTCGACGCGGCGATCCGGAATCGGAGGGTTGCCCGAGGGATCGGTAAGAATGAGGTCCAGGCCGCCGGCGATGGCCCGCACCACCATCATCTTGCCCGCGATGTAGTCCAATGGCAGACAGAGGAGGGCGCTGTCGCCGGGACGGAGGCCGAAGAAATCGAGGGTGTTGCGCGCCGAGCCGAGCATCGATGCCTTAGTTAGGAGGATATCCTTCCGCATTCCCGTCGTGCCCGAGGAACGTTGGAGGATGGTGGCGCCCTCATCCATCCAGTCGAGGAGAAAGCGATACAGGGCCTTCTCCCATTCGGTCGACGCGGGAGAGGCGATTCCCGCTTCGCAGAACGACGGCAGGGACTCCGTGGGGTGAAAGAACCCGTCGATGCTGAGTCCCGGGGGCAGGGGCTCCGCGTCGCGGCCCGCGTTGATCTTATTAATTACCATGGTCTATCGCAGAAAGATCCCAAGCCCTGTCCGGCCGGAAATGGAGAGTTTCGCCCTCCAATTCGAGGGGCGAGGGGATGGTCGTCTCGAATATCTTTCCTGTGCTCAGGCCCTGGCGCATCGGATTGCCCGTGGCGAAGGTCCACTGGGCGACGGCGTTGAGACCCACGGCGGTCTCGAGGGCGGAGGTCGCCCACCAACCGATGCCGAACTCGGCAGCGAGACCCCGCCACTCGTCGCAGGAGCGGAGCCCTCCGAGGAGGCCTGGTTTGAGGATGAGATAGCTCGGCCTGATATCGTCGAGGAGCCTGCGCCTCGCATCGATGCCGACGACGCCTATGAGCTCCTCGTCGAGGGCGATGGGAAGGGGACTCCTCGCGCAGAGGGCCGCCATCGCCTCGCGCTGGCCGGCGCGGATCGGCTGCTCGATGCTGTGGAGCCGGAGCTCTGCGAGCCTTGCAAGCTTGTCCTGAGCCTCGTCGGGCGCGAAGGAACCGTTGGCGTCGACGCGGAGCTCGAGTTCGCCTTCGCCGAAATTCGCGCGGAGGGCCGACAGGATGGCGTACTCCTCCTCGAAGGCCAGGGCGCCGATCTTCAGCTTGAGGCAGCGGAAGCCCTCTTCGAGCTTGCGGCCCACCTGCGCGACCATGTCTTCCTTGGGCCCCATCCAGATGAGACCGTTGATCGGGATGGAGGCCAGGCCTGCTGTAAAGGCCGAAGGATAGAGGAGGCCGCGACCGCCGCCATCGAGGTCGGCAAGGGCGGTCTCGAGGGCGAAGGCCATGGAGGGCCAGGCGTCGAGCTCACCGGGACCGGGCAGACCGCCATCGTTCAGATTGCGGATGAGTTCGTCTAACCTGTCATCGAAGTCGGGACGATCATCGGAGCTGAGGCCGGGGAAAAGGGAGCACTCGCCGATGCCTCGGATCGCGGCTTCGTCCTCGCGCGAGAGGATGAGGTAGCGGACTCTCTTTTCGTAGAGCGTTCCCCGCGAGGTCGTCGCCGGCCGCGCGAAGCGGAAGGTCGCGACTCCCTTCCGCGCGGTGATGGGCCGCATCAGGGGAGCTTCGGGTATTTACTGAAGTCAGGCTTGCGCTTCTCGAGGAAGGCGTTGCGGCCCTCCTTGGCCTCTTCCGTCATGTAATAGAGCATGGTCGCGTCGCCCGCCAGCTCCTGGATGCCGGCCTGACCGTCGAGTTCGGCGTTGAGGCCTGCCTTTATCATGCGGAGCGCTAGGGGGCTGTGCTCCATGATCTTCTTGCACCATCGCACCGTCTCGTCCTCGAGATCGGCTAGGGGAACCACCTTGTTGACGAGGCCCATTTCCAAGGCCTCCTTCGCGTCGTACTGCTCGCAGAGGAACCAGATTTCGCGGGCCTTCTTTTGCCCCACGACCCGCGCGAGGTAGGAGGAACCGAAGCCGGCGTCGAAGCTGCCTACCTTCGGTCCCGTCTGGCCGAAGCGGGCGTTCTCCGAGGCGATGCTGAGATCGCAGATCACGTGGAGGACATGGCCGCCGCCGATCGCGTAGCCGTTGACCATCGCGATGACGGGCTTGGGGATGGAGCGGATCTGCTTCTGGAAATCGAGGATGTTGAGGCGCGGCACCCCGTCCTTGCCGATGTAGCCGGCGTGGCCCTTGGCGTTCTGGTCGCCTCCCGAGCAAAAGGCCTTGTCGCCCGCGCCCGTGAGGACGACCACAGAGATGGCCGGATCCTCGCGGCAGATCGTCATGGCGTCGCAGAGTTCCTTCGTCGTATCGGGCGTGAAGGCGTTGCGCCAACGCGGCCTATTGATGGTGATCTTCGCAATTCCCTCGAAATAATCGAAGAGGATTTCCTCATAGTCCTTGATCTTCGTCCAAGTTCTCGTCTCGCTCATCCTGGGTCTCCGTGTTCGTGGTGATGGGTTCAAGTACCCAATATTCTCTTGTAGTTTCCCCTGCTTATTTCGGCCGAGGTCTCGATTTCGAGGAGGGCCGGTCCGCCTCCCGACGCGAGGAATGTCGGGAGAATCGCGGCGAGAGACTCGGCGTCGGTCGCTCGGAAGTAGGAGAGACCGAAGGCTTCGGCGAGCTTGTCGATGCGGACGGGATGATGCGCCTCGATGAAGGCCCGGTGCGGCATGCTCTCGAGGGGCGCGCCGATGAGGCCGAAGATGCCGCCTCCGCCGTTGTTGACAACGGCCACCCTGAGGCCCCGCGGCAATGCGCGATTCCATAAGGCGTTCGAGTCGTAGATGAAGCTCAGGTCGCCGAGGATGCAGAGCGTGAGTTTGCCCGAGGCCGTGGCCGAGCCGACGGCGGCGGAAAGGCTTCCGTCGATGCCCGAGACGCCGCGGTTGGAGTGGCAGTCGATTCCCGGTTTCGGATCGAAGAACTGCGCGTAGCGGAAGACCGCGCTGTTGCCCAGTTCGAGAACGGAGCCTGGTGGCAGGGCCTCCGCGGTCATCCCGACCGCCTGAAGGTCGGAGAAGGGGAGGTCGGGCAGAAGGGCTTCGCGCTCCGAGCGCGCCTTGACTTGGGCCTCGCGCCAGAGTCGGCCGTAATCGCCGCTTTCGGCGGGGGGGAGGGTCGCGAGGGCCTCGTAGAGGTCCTCGGGGGGGCAGGCGACGACGCGCGTTGCTTGCTGGTAGGTATCGATGATGGAGCCTTCGACGCCCACCCGCCACGCTCGGCCAAGTCCCGCCTTGCGGAGGAAGCCCTTCAGCTTTTTCGAGACGACATGGCCGCCTGAATTGATGAGGAGCTCGGGGGCCCGCGGGGCTCCGACGCGGGCGAGAAGGAGCTCGGGATTGCCGACGATTTCGAGGCCGGCGACATTGGCGATGTTCTCGGCGATTACGGCGACGCGGGGGTCCCTCGCCAAGGTCTCGAGGGCGGCGGTCGAGGGGGAGGGCGCCAAATCCTGGCCGTGCACTATGAGGATCGACGTGGCCTCGCGCCACTCGGCGAGGAGGGCTTCCGGCAGGTTTGACCCGCGGGGACCGCCGGTTTCCTCGATGATGCGGAGCGGCCGCGAAGGCGGGGGCAGGGGGACATAGAGAGGCTCTTCGAAAGGCAGGTTGATATGGACCGGTCCCATCACGGGCGACATGCTCGCGTTATACGCCTCGTTGGCGACGCGTTGGGCGAACCAGAGATCATCGTCTGAGACCATGGCGGGGGGGAGGGCCCAACTTTTCACGACGGATTGCCCGAAGACCCCGTCTTGCCTGATGGTTTGATTGTCCTGTTGATCGATCCAGGAGGAAGGCCTGTCCGCGGTTATCGCGATGAGGGGGATGCGCTGATGGCGGGCCTCGGCGAGAGCCGGGCCGTAGTTCAGCACGGCGCTGCCCGAGCTGCAGAGGAGGACGACGGGCCGTCGCGCCCGCCGCGCGTAACCCAGGGCGAAAAAGGCGGCGCTGCGCTCGTCGACGACGCTCGAGCAGGCCTCGCCGAAGCTCTTGTAGAACGCATCGACGAGAGGCGCGTTGCGCGATCCCGGTGATATGACGATCCGACCGACGCCGCGCGCCTTGAGTATCGCGGCCAAGTCGCTGACGTGTTGTCGCGGATGCGGCATTCAGGAAAGCTCCTTGATTATCGAAAGGAGGGTGCCCGATTTCATCTCGGTCTCCTCCCATTCGTCCTCGGGCACGGACTCCGCTGTGATGCCCCCGCCCACGAAGAGGGCGAGGCGGTCGGGGAAAACCCGCATGCAGCGGAGGTTGACGAAGAGTTGGACGCCGTTCCGCCCGTCGACCGGCCCGACATAGCCCGCGTAAAAGCCCCTGTCGTGCCTCTCGACGGCGGCGATGAGCGCCATCGCGTCCTTCTTGGGGATGCCGCAGACCGCCGAGGTGGGATGGAGGCTGTCGACGAAGGCTCCGAGTCTCGGGGCGATCGAGCGATAGGGGAAGGAAAACTCGCTGCACAGATGAAGGAGAGCTCCGGCCCTCCGCGCATATGGACCCTTCTTCGCGACGCCGTCGACGTGAAAATCCTTCAGTATTCCTTCGATCTGCCGGGTGACGTAGTCCTGCTCGGCCCTCTCCTTGCCGTTCCACCGGGTCACGTCGAGGTCTTCCTCGATGTAGGGACGGGTGCCGGCGAGGGAGACCGTGAAGAGCGTTTCGTCCTTCGAGCAAAGGAGGGCCTCGGGCGTCGCTCCGATCCAACATTGGCCGCCGGCGTTGAACAGGTATACGAAGGCGCTCGGATAGGCCTCGCAGAGCCTTTCGAAGATCTCGGCGAGCCGGGATCGGTAATCTCCCGAAACTTCCTTTACGCGCGAAAGGACGACCTTGTCGAAATCGCCGGTGCGGATCGCCGCAATCACGCGGCTGGCTTGGTCGAGATAGGCAGCACGGCCGACTTCGTAGGTCGAGTCCTCACCGGGAGCCCTCGTTTCGGCCTGGTTCGCTTCTTTGCGTCCCGCCTTCCCGAGCGAGAGGATGGCGGCGCTCTGCTCGGCGTCGGCGGCGCCTTCTGCGAAGATGTCGGGCATGATGGCGAAACGTCCGCGCGCCGCGTCGGGACGGAAGGGCGCGACGACAAAGCCGCCCTTTGCGATCAAGGCGTCGAGATCGTCGAATGCCTCGATGCGATCGTCCTTTTGCACGGCGAGTCGGGCCGCATCGGCGTCGGGTAGGCGCCACGCCGCGAAAGTCAGATTCCGCTCGAGGGCGATCCCCACCGCTTCGACGACGTGTAAGGAAGTCTTCACGCTTGCGTTTGTCATCGACACGCCTTGCCCCAATCGACGGAGCCCTCGGCGCGGCGCGGCGGCGACACGCTTTTTCCTATCCTTGTATGGTCCATGCTCGTCTAGACTCCCCCGGAAATGCGCGATCGAGAACAGGAGTATATATACAGAAGCTGGCTTTTGTTACAGGAGTCCATGTCGAGTACCAAGAGCAAGGCGACTGATCCCGAACACGAAGGCGCCTTCCCTTCGCCCCCGTCGAAAGCTTAACTTGACAGTTCGACACCCCGCGTCGATAATCCCGCATCGCCCGAAGCACCATGACGGTTGCAGCCGTCGATCGGACCCTATCCTTCGACGCGTGGCGACAACCCAGCCGGAAGAGGCGCCGATGAAACGTATCCTCAGCTATCTCGTGGCGAGGGTGGCCCTGACGATCCCCATGCTCTTCGTCCTCCTCACCCTCGTCTTCGTGGTTTTGCGCGTCATGCCGGGCGATCCCGTCTCGGCCATGCTCGGCGGCCATGCTCCCCAATCGGTCATCGATGCCAAGAAGGAAGCCCTCGGCCTCAACAAGCCGCTGTGGGCCCAGTACATCGACTACATGGGGCAGCTCGCGCGCTTCGATTTGGGCAAATCGATGATCTTGAACGAAGACGTGATCACGCCGATCCTCCAGAAGCTCCCCGCCACCATCGAGCTCACCTTCTCGGGGCTGATCGTCACCCTCCTCGTGGGCATACCCCTCGGGGTACGGGCCGCAAGGAAGCGCCGCACGGGCGGCGACTCGGCGATCAGGTTCTTCGCCAACATCACCTACTGCATACCCGTCTACTGGATGGGACTCATGCTTCAGATGTTTTTCGGCGTCTTCCTGAACGTGTTTCCGATAGCGGGCAGGATCGGCATGCGAATCGACTCCTCCGAGTTCGACCGCACCGGCTTCTATATCCTCGACACCCTCATGAAGGGGAAATTCCTTGAGTTCGGCGACGTCATGTGGCACCTCGCCCTCCCCTCGATCACCCTCGGATTGACCCTCTCGGGCGTTTTCATCCGCCTCACGCGGGCAAACATGCTCGACTCCCTCAAGTCCGACTTCGTCCTCGCCACCAGGGCGCGCGGCGTGGCGGAGAGGCTGGTGGTCTACCGCCACGCGCTCAAGAACGCGCTCATACCAATTGTAACGATGCTCGGGCTCCAGTTCTCGGCCCTTCTCGCCGGCGCCATCCTCACCGAGACGACCTTCTCCTGGCCGGGCATGGGCCGCCTCCTCCTCGAACGCATCTATCTCAGGGACTACCCCGTCATCCAGGGGGTCATCATCATCTACGCGCTCTTCGTGAGTCTCGTCTCGCTGCTCGTCGACCTGGTCTACGCGGCGATCGACCCGCGCGTCAAACTTTGAAGGGGCTCCCAATGACGGATAATTCGGACGAACGCAAGGACGACGTCGGAGCGGCGAAGTGGTCGCCGGCCGGTGCCGTCGCCAAGGCGATCGGCGCCTTTTCCGGGGCGGCCAAGCGCTACCGGATGGAATGGTGGATCCTCGTCGCCGGGCTATTGATCATCGGCACGATCGTCTTCATGACGATCTTCCCCGGCCTATTCACAAGGTTCTCGCCGGTCGACCAGAACGCTGGCCCGCAGATGGTAGCTCCGAGCGCGGCCCACCTCATGGGCACGGACAATCTCGGTCGCGACGTCTGGGCCCGTGTCGTCTACGGTTCGCAGACCATTCTCGGCGTGGCCATCGCGGCCTCCCTTATGTCCGCCCTCATCGGCATCCCCCTCGGTCTCATCTCCGGCTTCGCCGGCAACTGGGCCGACAAGGTCCTCTCCCTCATCATGGACTCGGTCTACTCCTTCCCCGGCCTCATCCTCGCCATCGCCTTCGCGGCCATGCTCGGGCCGGGCGTCATCAACATCACGATGGCCGTTTCGGTGGTCTACATCCCGACCTACTTCCGCCTCGTGCGCGGCCAGACCCTCCAGATAAAGGAAGAGCCCTACGTCGAGGCATCGCGGGCCATCGGAGCGAAGAAGCGGACCATCCTCAGCCGCTATATCTTCCCGAACGTCATCGCGACCGTCGTCGTCGTCTTCTCCCTCAACATCGCCGACTCGATCATGACCGAGGCGGCCCTCTCCTACATCGGCCTCGGCCTTCCCGCCGGCATCCCCGATTGGGGCATGGACCTCTCGATGGGAAAGAAATTTCTGCCCTCGGGGATGTGGTGGATGATCACCTTCCCCGGTCTCATGATCATGACGCTCGCCCTGGGTTTCACCATGCTCGGCGAGGGACTCGCGGAGATCCTCAACCCGCGGCTCCAGGAGTATTGAATCATGGCAAGCAGCACCGAGGCGCCAGTCGCCGCGAAATCGGAGGTCCTCCTGGAGATCAGAGGGCTTTCGATCCATTATCCGATCGCAATTGGTACGGTCAGGGCCGTCAACGACATCAACCTCGACGTCTACGAGGGGGAAGTGCTCGGCATCGTCGGCGAGTCGGGCTGCGGGAAATCGACCCTCGGCCTGTCCATCCTCAATCTCCAGAAGCCGCCGGGACGCATCGTCTCCGGCTCGATCAAGGTGGACGGGGTGGACGTCCTCGCCCTCGATTCCGAGAGCATCCGCAATGTCCGCGGGCCCAAGATCGGCATGATCTTCCAGAACCCCCTCACATCCCTCGATCCGCTGATGTCCATCAAGGACCACTTCATCGAGACCTTGCAGGCCCACGACCCCAAGATCAAGGTCGAGGCGGCGGTCGCGAAGGCCGAGGCCATCCTCGAGGACCTGGGCATCGAGAAAAGGCGGCTCTCCGAATACCCCTTCCAGCTCTCCGGCGGCATGCGCCAGCGCATCATGATCGGCCTCACCCTCGTGCTCGATCCAAAGCTTCTCCTCGCCGACGAACCCACGACGGCCCTCGACGTCATCGTCGAGGCGGGCTTCACCGAACTCCTCGCCAAGCTCAAGCGCAAGTACAATCTCACCGTCGTGCTCGTTTCGCACAACCTGGGCCTCGTCGCCGAGATCGCGGACCGCATCGCCGTCATGTACGCCGGCCGCATCGTGGAACTCGCCTCGGTCGAGGGCATTTTCGAGGAGCCCCGGCATCCCTACACGAAGGGCTTGATGGACTGCGTGCCGAACATCCTCCTCGACCAAAAGGACCTGCCCGCGATGCCGGGCAGCCCGCCCGACCTCGTCAATCAGAAGAATGCCTGCCCCTTCGCGCCGCGTTGTCCCAAGGTGATGGATATCTGCCTGAAGGAAGAGCCCCATCTCGTCTACGACGCCGAGCCGGGCCAAAGGTTCACCTCGGAGGGCAAGGGGCACCAGGCCGTCCCGCGAGCCGTGGCCTGCCATCTCCACAAAGGACACAAGTAATATGGCCATTAATAATGAGGCCAAGGCCACGATCATAAAGGCCGAGCACCTCGTCAAGGAATTCGTGCTGAAGGGCGGCATATTCTCGCCGAAGCGGGTCGTGCACGCGGTCGACGACGTGAGCCTCGAGATCGAGGAGGGCGAAGTCCTCGGTCTCGCCGGCGAATCGGGGTCGGGCAAGTCAACGACGGGACGCCTCCTCCTTCGGCTCATCGAGCCGACCAGCGGCAAGGTCGAGTACCGCGGCAAGAACGTCACCGACTACGGCAACGAGGAGATGCGGAAGCTCAGGCAGAAGCTCCAGATCGTCTTCCAGGACCCCGTGAGCTCCTTGAGCCCCCGCATGAGCGTCGGACAGGCCATCAGCCATCCCCTCGAGATCCATGGGGTGAGCGATGCCGCGACGCGCAAGGAGATGGTCCTCTCCATCATGGAAAAGGTCGGTCTATCGCCCGCGCCCTATCTCTATCGCAAGTATCCCCACCAGCTTTCCGGCGGCCAGAGTCAGCGCGTGGTTCTCGCCCGCGCCCTCGTGACTCGCCCCGACTTCGTCGTGGCCGACGAACCCATCGCGATGGCTGACGTGTCGGTGCGCGCCCTCATCCTCAAGCTCATGCAGGATCTCAAGGCGGAATTCGGCCTGACCTATCTCTTCATCACCCACGATCTCGCCACGGCCAAGTATCTCTGCAATCGCGTAGCCATCATGTACCTCGGCCGCATCGTTGAACTTGCCACTCGCGACGAGCTCTTCGCGAGGCCCCATCATCCCTACTCGAAGGCCTTGCTCGCCGCTGTGCCGATTCCCGATCCCCGTGCTCGCAAGCCCAAGAATCTCCCGACAGGCGAGATCCCCAGCGCGATCAACCCGCCCAGCGGCTGCCATTTCCATCCGCGTTGCCCCTACGCCACGAGCGCCTGCCGCGAGGGTCGGCCTCCGCTCCGCGAAGTCGCGCCGGGACATCTGTCGGCCTGCATTCTCGACTGATGGGTTTCCGCACAAGGACCCCGGGCGGCCGCGGACCCTTTCGAATCCTCGCCCTCACGCTGACGATTTCGGCGATCGGGCTTTGGGGCTGCGGCAATCAGCGTGTCGCCGGCGATGCGGGAGCGAAGGGGCGAGACATCATCCTTCTTTTTGATTCCGATCAGGACGGGGCAAACGCGAAACTTCCTTCTTTCGTCGCCATGCGCACAGTGGTCGACGGAAAGACCCCCTTTGCCGATAGACTGGACGCGGCCATTCCCACGGCGAGCACGGCCGGGACGGCGCCCTTCGTCGTTGCGATGAACCCTCAAAAAGGCTTCGTCGACGCGGCATTCAAATTCAGCTCGTCCGGCCGCGCGATCGACTGGATTCTCGTCTCTCCTTCCGACGATCCTCTCGCGGCCGAGGCTGTTGCCGACCTTGTCGTCGATGTCGACCCTTCGCAGACCCTGGACGCGAACTTCGAGAATGCCCTCGAGCGGGGCCTTTGCGAACTCGCGCGACGCGTCTCGACGGGGAAGGCCCGGGCCGATGATGCGGCCGAAATCGCCGCTGCCCTACGATCGGCGGGCGGCTACGCATGGACGGTCTCCTACCGCGTCGATCCCGCCACCGGAGTCAAGGCGAAGAACCACGTCGTCTTGAGCGCCCAGCCGCGACGCTGACACCGGAAAAGCTCCTGCGGAGGAGCATCCGGCATGCAAGTGCACAATTTGATCGAATTCTGAACTGAATCGAAGGGATTTCCGCTTCATCATTGTTCCCGTCCCGAGCCCGACGACCGGGATGGGAGCATGGTGTCGATGAGACTAGGCTCTTACGCTTGCCGCATGACGCTGGCCATTCCTCTTCTGGTCATTACGACGCATTCCAGCGCCGCGGGAGAGGCTTTGCCTCGGACCAGATGAGTCACGAACCACGGGGCATCCCGCTTCCGGCCTCTCTCCGCGGCTCGGACGATGCCGTCTTCCTTTCATCGCTCGCCAAGCCAACTGACGGGATGTACAATGGAAGCCGCACACCGGGATCGCGGGGATGGCGAATGACCGAAGAATCGCAGGATGATCGACTCGCTACGCCCGTAAAAAGGCGGGCGACGATGAGCATCAGGCTCAGACTGATGCTGTATTTTCTCGCCCTCCTTCTCATCCCCATCTTGACCATGGGCATCCTGGGCCCGATTTTCTACGCCCGCTCGATCGAGCGCCAGACATTGGACCACACGGTCGCGATGATAGGCCAGGTGACGGCTAATATCGAGGCCCGCGTGCAGGAGATCGAGCGACTGATCGACCTGATAGCGGCTACCCCTGAAGTCTCCGCATTCTTCACGTCGGGCGCGACGGCGCGGGAAGGGGGCCGGGACCGCATGGGCATCATGGCCGTTGTCGCAAGGACCCACCAGGAAATCGCGGGCATCCTTCTCGTGAGCCGAAACGATAGCTGGGCGAGCGAGGACTTCTACAGAATTACCCGGGACCCCCTCACCGAAGAGCCATGGTATCGGGCGGCAAGCGAACATCCCTCGCAGGTCAGGCTGGTTTCGCGACCCTTCGGCCGGAATATTCGCAGCACCTTGGGTTACGGGGCCGACGAGGTCGTTTCGGTCACCAAGTCGATCGTCGATCCTCGCGACGGTTCCGTGCTCGGCGTCGTGCTCGTCGACATGAAGCTTTCGGTCATCGAGCAGGTATTCAGCGATGCGGCTCTCGGCAAGAACGGATTCCTTTTCATAGCCGACTCCCAGGGTGAAATGGTCTACGCGCCGGTCAACGATGTCGTCTATCGGGTTCCCCTGTCGTCGCTCGCGGGCGATTCCTCCTCGGCCTTCGTGAAGATCGGGGGGACCGTCTATCAGGTGGTGGCCAAACGTTCGCCCTACACCGGCTGGCGAACCTTGGGCGTCTTTTCCGTCAACGAGACCCAGCGAGAGGTTCTCGCCGTGCGCTATCTCTCGCTGCTGATCGGCGGGGTCACGGCGATTCTCGCGGTTCTCGCGGCAATTTTCTTCACCTCCTCGATGGCCCGTCCGGTCCTGTCCCTGCGCAGCCTCATGAAGAGAGCGGAGGAGGGCGACCTATCGGTGCGCTACACCCTCGACTCCGGCGACGAGATCGGCGAGCTCGGCCATGGTTTCAACGAAATGCTCGGCCGCATCCAGGATTTGATCGGGCAGGTCTACCGGGAGCAGAAGTCCAAGCGAGAGGCCGAACTCGGAATCTTGCAGGAGCAAATCAAGCCGCATTTCCTCTACAACACCCTCGACACGATCCAGTGGATGGCGCAGGAACACCGCGTCGACGAGGTCGTATCCATGGTCGGCGCCCTGTCGAGTCTTTTCCGGATCGGGCTCAACAAGGGCAAGGAGCTCATCGATCTTTCCGACGAGCTCGAACATGTCGAAAGCTATCTCCTGATCCAGAAGATGCGCTACGAGGACAAGTTCGATTTCGCCATCAAGCCCGGAGAAGGACTGGGGCGCAGGCAGGTGCTCAGGCTTATTCTTCAGCCCCTCGTCGAGAACGCGATCTACCACGGCATAAAGGAGCGCAGAGGCAAGGGGAATCTTGTCGTGGAGGTCTCCGAGGCCGGCGGAGAACTCGTCCTGATAGTGCGCGACGATGGCGTCGGCATCGACGCTGCGCGGCTCGCCAGCATGAACGCCGCACTTGAATCCCTGGATCTCGGCCTTGACGGGCTCGGGAAGGGATACGGCATCCGAAATGTCCACGAACGCCTAGTACTGACTTTCGGCCAGCCTTACGGTCTCCGCTTCGCGCAGGCTCCGGGAGGCGGCACCGAGGCGCGGATAAGGCATCCCTTGCTGGACGCGGAGGGCGAATGATGTGGAAGGTGCTGATCGCTGACGACGAACCCAAGATACGGCGAGGACTCCGTTCCCTCTTCGAGCGTCACTCCGATGCCTTCGAGGTGGTCGCCGAGGCCGAGGACGGAGAAGTGGCCCTCGATCGAGCCACGGCGCTCAGGCCCGATCTCCTCATGGTCGACATCCGAATGCCCTTCATCAACGGCATCGAACTCATCCACAGGCTCGACGCCATCCTTCCCGGCAGGCTTGTCGTCATCGTTTCCGGCCATGACGAATTCGAGTACGCCCAGGCCGCGATCAAACTCCATGTCTTCGATTATCTCCTCAAGCCCGTATCGGTCGAGGCCTTTTCGGCCCTTGTCGCCCGCGTGGCCGTCGAGCTCGAGGCGCGACAGGATGCGCTGAGACAGGAGTCCTGGGTCAGCGAGCAGCTCCAGCGGAACCTGCCCGTGCTCAGGGAGCGCTTCCTGAAGGACTGGGTCGGCACCGGCCTCTCGCGTTCGGAGATCGAGGAGGGCCTCGCCTTCCTCTGTTTCGATTTCGCCGCTCCGGTCTACCTTCTCGCGGCGCGTTTCGCCGAGCGCGGGGAGAGGCTACAAGTGGTCTATTCGCACAGACTCGAACAGGTGGCCTTGCGAGCTATCCTGGAGGAATCGATGCCGCGCGAGGGTACCTGCGTGTTCGAGGATGACGAGGATGCCGTGCTGGCGATAGGACCGGCGATGAGCGAAGACGCGATAGCGGAGGCGAAGAACGCGATCGCGAGGCGGGTGGCGGAACGCTCCCTCCGTCCCGCGCTGACGGCGTCGCGAATCATCGGTGATCCCGTGGCGAGATTGATCGAAGTCCATGAGGAGCTCAGGGTCGAACTGGCCGAGGGCGACAGCCTCGACGACGTGGTCATTCTCGCGAGGAACTACATCGATAAGCATTGTGCCGAAGTTGATCTCAGCCTCGAATCGGCGGCGGAGGCGCTGAAGATCAGCCCCGGCCATCTTTCGCGGCTGCTCAAGCGCGAAACAGGGGCCGGCTTCACGGAATACCTGACCCGCAGACGCATCGGGATGGCCATTGAACTCATGAAGGATCCCTCGGCCAGGGTTTCCGAAGCGGCCGAACGAAGCGGCTATCGGAGCCAGCACTATTTCAGCCGAGCCTTCCGAAAGGTCACCGGGTCGTCGCCTTCCGAATTCAGACGGGGTTCGCGGCCATGATGGCCCGTGCCCTGCGCGCCGGGGCGGCCATCGTCGCGCCCCTTGTCCTAGCCATGACAGCGGCGCTGCTTTTCAATTCCTGCGGTTTCGGCGGATCCACGACGGGGAGAGTGCGATTTCTCATCGGTTTCTCGCAGGCGAACATCTCCGAGCCCTGGCGCGTGGCCATGACCGAGGAAATCAAGGCCGAAATCGGGACCTACCCCGACATGCAGATTGTATATGCCGACGCGGCCGATTCCCCGGCTCGACAGATCGAGGACGTGAAGCGTCTTATGGGCTACGGCATCGATCTTCTCATCATCTCGCCCACCGAGTCTCACGCGCTCACGCCAATCGTCCACGACGTCTATTCGAAAATTCCCGTCATCGTCCTCGATCGCGCGATTGAAGGCTATGACTATAGCCTTTTCATCGGGCCCGACAACGAGCGGCTGGGCCGCGAGGCGGGACAAGTCGTCTCCGAACTGCTCGGCGACCGCAAGGGGAATCTGCTCGAAATCGAAGGGAGATCGGGATCTCCGCCGTCACTGCTTCGGAGCCAGGGACTCAGGGAGGTGCTCGTCGCCCACGAAATATCAAAATAGTAGGTACGATAATCGCCGACTGGTTGCGCGATACGGCCGAAGACAAGGTGGTCGATCGCCTCAGGACCCTTTCGGACGTCGACGTCGTCCTGGCGCAGAACGACGCGATGGCCTGGGGAGCGTGGAAGGCGGCGCGGGATCTCGGGCGGCGCGACATCAGCTTCATCGGGATCGACGGCCTGCCAGGGCCTACGGGAGGGATCGAACTCGTCCGGCAAGGCATTCTCGCCGCGACCTTCACCTGTTCGACGGGAGGCAAGGAGGCCGTCGACTACGCGCGGGATATCCTCATGCACAAGGAAGGGATTCCCAAGAAAATCTATCTCCGTCCGCGCAAGGTGACGAAGGAGCTTCTCGGCGCGAGGGTGGAGGGCATGCCCTACATCCATGAGGCACCGGTCGCCCGGGACAGGCGAATCGTGCTCGGCTTCGCCCAAGTGGGTTCGGAGAGCGAATGGCGCGTCGCGAACACCAAATCCATCAAGTCCGCCGCGGAAAAGGCCGGCATCGATCTTCGCTTCGTGGACGGAAAGCAGCGCCAGGAAAACCAGATAGCGGCGATACGAACCTTCATAAGGGACAAGGTTGACGTCATCGCCTTTTCGCCCATCGTCGAATCGGGATGGGACGAGGTCCTCCGCGAAGCGAAGAAGGCGGGCATTCCCGTGATCCTCTCTGATCGCGCCGTCGATCTCAAGGACGATTCCCTATGGCTGACCTTCATGGGTTCCGACTTCATCGAGGAGGGCAGGCGATCCGCGAGATGGCTCGTCGAGTACCTGAAGACTCGTGCCCCCGTAAATATCGTGGAAATCCAGGGTACGATAGGATCGGCGCCGGCCATCGACCGGGCCGTCGGATTCGCCGAGGTCATCAAGGACTATCCCAATTATCACATTATCGATTCGGAGAGCGGGGATTTCTTCAAGGATCGCGGATACGACGTGATGAAACGAATTCTGGCGCGCGAGCCGAGAAGGATCGACGCGGTCTTCGCCCACAACGACGATATGGCCCTCGGGGCCATCCAAGCCCTCGAGGAAGCTGGACGACGCCCGGGCAAGGACATAGCCATCATCTCCGTCGACGCCGCCCATGGGGCATTCAAGGCCATGACCGAGGGCAAGCTGAATTGCACGGTGGAATGCAATCCTCTCCTGGGGCCTCAGCTGATGAAGGCCATCAAGGATTACATGAACGGCAAGGATCTTCCTATACGGATGATAACGGCGGAGGGCGTCTTCCCCGCCGCGACTGCCCGCCGCGACATGGCCGGCCGGCAATACTGAGCACTTCGCCGAAACCTGCGGCCAAAGTGCACAAAATGTCCGTATTGTACACAACTCCTAGTCCCGAAACGGGCGTATAAGGGAAGCCGGGGCGGCACCCGCCGCACCCGGATCCGGACGCCCCGCCTTCACGGTTCACCGTGCCGCGCGGGAGGAGGAGAAAAGGATGCAGGGACGATCTTGGGTAAAAGGTTTCCTCGCCGCCTTCGCGCTTCTCGTCGCTACTGCCGCTTACGCGGCGGACGCCAAGGCGGGGACCCTCACCTGCGTGGGGCTCTACTCGGAGACGGACGCCGGTTCCGTCAGCTTCCGGACGGGGAGCGGCGCGTGGACCGTCGTCAAGGTCGGCGCAATCATTCCCGCCGCCGCCGAAATCCGTGTCAACGTGGAGCGGGACTGGGTCGAATTCATACGAACGGGCGCGCCCGGAGCCGTATACGAGATCGACGGCAAGGAATCGGGCGAGATAATCAAGAAGGTATCCGACATCCTCAAAGAAAAGCCGAGGACCGTCGCTTTCCCTCAAGGCAGCGCCAAGGCTCCTGACGCGAAATTCAAGGATAAGCTCGTCGTCGTCCAGTATCTCGGGCGGCAGATCCTCTTCACGGCCGACGGCGATTCGAGCGACATCAAATACGGGGCCCTGCTCGACGCGAAGGGCACGGTGAGCATCATCGGCATCAACAACACTCTCACGCTCATGAACGCGACCGGCGCGGTCACGACGGTAATCGGCCCGCTCAAATTCGCCGTGGAAAAGGTGCTTACGAACCAGAATCTCTACAAGTTTCTCAACGTCCAGAAGTAGGGACGGAAGGAGGGGGGGAATCGTCTTGGGATGCCGCCCGGAGGGGCGGGTTGTCGGTAACTGACTCGCGGAAACCATTCATCCCGAGCCGCCGTCGGCGGCCCGTCCGCAGGCAGGATGCCCATCGTGCTTCAGGAGGGCTTTGCATGCAAAACTGGAAAAAAGTTCTGGGATTGACCGTGGCCGTCATGGTGCTGGGCTCGGTGGCGGCTTTCGCCGCGCCAAAGACCTGGGTCGTCGGCTTCTCGCAGATCGGATCGGAGAGCGAGTGGCGCACAGCCGACACGATTTCCGTCCAGAACGCCTTCAACGACGATCCAAGCTTCATCCTCATTTATTCCGACGCGCAGCAGAAGCAGGAGAACCAGATCAAGGCGATCAGGTCCTTCATCGCGAGAAGGGTCAACGCGATCCTCTTCACGGCTCTCGTCGAGACCGGCTACGGTCCCGTCCTGCAGGAAGCCAAGAACGCCAAAATTCCCGTCGTGATGATCGACCGCGACGTCCAGGCTTCGGATAGGGGCCTCCGCCTCACGATCATGGGTTCGGACTTCATCAAGGAAGGCGAGAAGGCGGGCAATTGGCTGGCCGACTATCTCAAGAAACAGGGCATCGACGACGGCGCCAAGCCCATCGACATCGTCGAACTGCAGGGTACGACGGGTTCCGCCCCCGCGATCGACCGCAAGACCGGATTCGCCAACATCATGAAGATGCATCCCAACTGGCAGCTCACGCGCTCGCAGACCGGCAATTTCACCTCCGCGGAGGGAAAGGCCGTCATGGAAGCCTTCCTCAAGGCTGATTCCCACATCCAGGTCCTCTATGCGCATAACGACCAGATGGCGCTCGGCGCCATCCAGGCCATCAAAGAAGCCGGCCTCAAGCCGGGGAAAGACATAATTATTGTTTCCGTCGACGCGGTCAAGGGCGCCTTCGACGCCATGGTCGCAGGCGACCTCAACTGCTCGGTCGAGTGCAGCCCGCTCCTGGGGCCGCAGGCGGTTCAGGCGATGAGGGATCTCCGCGACGGGAAGAAGCTGCCGGCTCGCATCTACACGATAGAAGGCATCTTCGACCAGACCAACGCCGCAGCCGCCCTTCCGAGCCGCCAGTATTGATGCGGGAAAATAGAACATAATAGTTACATCGAACAGGGCCACCCCGGAACCGGGGTGGCCGGCATATCGCGGCGCTCCGAGCCGCCGCGGGAGGGAGGAGCGGGAATGCCAGACGTCGCCCCGATTCTCGAGATGAAAGGCATCGACAAGGTCTTTCCCGGCGTGAAGGCCCTGTCAGAGGTGGATTTCCGGCTTTTCCGCGGCGAGGTCCACGCGCTGATGGGACAGAACGGCGCGGGCAAGTCGACACTCGTAAAGGTGCTCACGGGGGTCTACAGACAGGATGCGGGGCAGATGCTCCTCGAAGGGAAGACCTTCAGGCCCGATTCCCCCCAGGCGGCCCAGAAATTCGGTATTCATACGGTCTATCAAGAGGTCAATCTCTGCCCCAACCTTTCCGTCGCGGAGAACATGTTCCTCGGGCGGCAGCCGAGGAGAATGGGTCGCATCGACTGGAAGACGATCAATCTTCGCGCCGTCGAAGGATTGGCCCGCCTCAATCTCGATCTCGACGTGACGAAGGTCCTCTCCGCCTGCTCGATCGCGGTCCAGCAAATGGTCGCTATCGCCCGCGTTCTCGATTCTTCCGCGAAGGTCCTCATTCTCGACGAGCCCACCTCGAGCCTCGACGAGAGCGAGGTGGAGCAATTGTTCAAGGTGATCGGCACCCTGCGCGAAGAAGGGATGGCGATTCTTTTCATTACCCATTTCCTCGATCAGACCTATCGCATCTCCGATCGGATCACCGTCCTGAAGAACGGAGCATTTGTCGGCGAGTACAAAACGGCGGAACTGCCGAAGCTCGATTTGATCGCGAAGATGCTCGGGAAAGAGCTCAGCGAATTCAGCCAGACGCCACGGGGCCTGGCGGCAACGGAGCCCGAGGGTGGCGCAGCGGCGCACCCTGCCATGCTCAGCGCCAAGGGACTGGGTCTGCGTGGGTCGATCAAACCCTTCGACCTCGAACTCCGCGAGGGCGAAGTCGTCGGTCTCGCCGGGCTCCTCGGCTCCGGCAGGACCGAGATGGCTCGCCTCGTCTTCGGCATCGATGCGCCGGACTGCGGCACGCTTGCCTTCAAAGGCAAGAAGGGGCCATTCCGTTCGCCTCACGCCGCCCTCATGGCGGGGATGGGCTTTTGCTCGGAGGACCGCAAGGCCGAGGGTATCCTCGCCGATTTCTCGATTCGCGAAAATATAATCCTCGCCCTGCAGGCGAAGCGCGGCATCTTGCGGTTTATTTCGGCGAAAAGACAATCCGAGATCGCCGACAGACTTATCGAGTCGCTCGGAATAAAGACGCCGGGTTCCTCGACCACAGCCCAGCAACTCTCGGGCGGCAACCAGCAGAAGATGCTGCTCGCGAGGTGGCTTGCCACCGATCCCTCGCTTCTCATCTTGGACGAGCCCACGAGAGGCATCGACGTCGGCGCGAAACTCGAAATCATGGAACTCATCCTCGATCTGGGCAAGAAGGGCATGGGCCTCATTTTCATATCCTCGGAATTCGAGGAAGTCCTGCGATGCAGCGATCGCGTGGCTGTGCTCAGGGACAAGGCCAAGATCACCGAACTCAGCGGCGCGGCCATGACCGAGAGCGCGATCATGCAGACGATCGCGGGAAGCAGGCAAGCATGAAGACATCCAAAACATCCTCCGGGTCCATCCTGTGGCCCCTCGTCGCCCTCGCCGTGCTCATGGCCTTCAATCTCTTCTTCACGCCGAATTTCTTCAGGCTGGAGATCATCGACGGCCATCTCTTCGGAAATGTCATCGACATCATCAAGAACGCAGCACCGATCATGATCCTTGCGGTGGGGCTGACCCTCGTCATCGCGACGCACGGCATCGACATCTCCGTCGGTTCGGTCGTCGCCATTTCGGCGGGAGTGGTGGCCATGCTCATCGGCGGAGATCTCAAGGGCGAGCCGAAGTATCCGATCTTCGTCGCGATGGCTGCGGCCCTCCTCGTATCGACCCTCGCGGGAATGTGGAACGGAACCCTCGTCTCGAGGATCGGCATGCAGCCGATAATCGCGACGCTGATCCTCTTCGTCGCCGGTCGCGGCATAGCGATGGTCACGACGAACGCCATGGTGGTCTGGCTTTACGCCAAACCCTTCGCCCTTCTCGGGCAGGGTTACTGGCTCGGCCTGCCGTTCTCGATATACATAGTCGCCTTCCTCGTATTGTTGACGGCCTTCGTCACGCGCAAGACGGCGATAGGCCTGTTCATCGAGGCCGTCGGCATCAATCCCACCGCCGCCCGTTTCGCCGGCATCAATTCCAAGAATATCCTCTTCTGGGTCTACACCTTCAGCGGCTTCTGCGCGGGGATATCCGGGCTCATCGTCTGCTCGACGGTGATGAGCGCCGACGGCAATAACGCGGGCAATCTTTTCGAGCTGGATGCCATACTCGCCGTCGTCCTCGGGGGCACTTCGCTCAATGGCGGAAAATTCTATCTCCTCGGAAGCATGGTAGGCGCCCTCATCATCCAGACCCTGACCACGACCATCTACGCCTTCAACGTTCCTCCCGAGATATCTCAGGTGGTCAAGGCGCTCTTCGTCTACGGGGTCAGCCTTCTCCAGTCGGGGAAATTCCGCGCGAAAATTTCGGGACTATTCGGGGCGAAGGAGATCGAGGCATGAAAAAAAGGAACGCGATCGACCCGAGAAGCTTGCCCATACTCGTCACCCTCGCGCTGTTCGTCGCGATGTTCGGCGCGGGCTCGCTGGCCTTCTTCGGCTTCTTCTCGCTCCAGAATTTCCTGAACCTCTTCATCGACAATGCCTATCTGCTCATTCTTGCGGTGGGCATGACTTTCGTCATCGTTTCTGGGGGGATAGATCTTTCGGTTGGCTCGATGCTCGCGCTTTCGACGATGATCGCCTCGAGTCTCCTCGAAAGATCACATCTCGATCCGATCCTCGTCATCCCCATCGTCCTCCTCGCGGGAACCGCCCTCGGGTTCTTCATGGGCTACCTCATCCATGCCTTCGATCTTCCTCCTTTCATCATTACCCTGGCCGGGCTCTACCTGGCCCGCGGGCTCTGCTACGTCGTGAGCATCGACACGATAGGAATTACGAACGATTTTTGGGAGAAGGCGGCACACGCTCAAATTAAAATCGGCGATAGTTTCCTTTCGCCGAGCGCCATCATCGCGCTGGCCGTCGTGCTGGCCGGATTTTTCGTGGCGAGGTATACGGGCTTCGGGAGAAATGTCTATGCAATCGGCGGCAGCGAACAATCCGCCGTCCTCATGGGGCTCCCCGTGGGGAGGACGAAGGTGGCGATTTACGCCTTGAGCGGCTTCTGCTCCGCGCTGGCGGGCATCGTGTTCACCTTCTACACCCTCTCGGGCTATGCGCTGGACGGCAAAGGCATGGAACTCGACACCATCGCTTCGGTCGTCATCGGCGGCACTCTTTTGACGGGCGGCTTCGGCAGCGTTTTCGGATCCATGCTCGGCGTGCTCGTGTACGGAACGATCCAAGTGCTCATCGTATTTCAGGGTACGCTCAATTCGTGGTGGACGCGCATCGCCATAGGCTTTCTCGTCTTCGTGTTCTGCGTACTCCAGCGGGCCTTCGATGTGAGAGCCACCCGGGCGGCGGTCAATCAGGCATCGGAAGCCGCTTCAGCCAAAGGCTGAGGTCGCTGCCTGCCGCGGCATGGCAGTCCTGTCGTCGGCCCTGCCGAATCCTACTTGCCCCGATACGACAGCACCTCTCCTTCGAGCTTCGAACGCCATGCGAGGAGGGCCAGAAGGACGGCCCGATCGCGGGCGGGGGTGGCCGGGTTCGCGAGGCGCTGGTCGATAGCCTTGGAGAAGGCGGCGAGGCCCGTCGCTCGCGGGGCCAGGGGGTGCTGGAGGCGGCTCGCGCAGAAGTCGCGCCAGCGCGCAGCCTCCTCGGGGCCGAGGGTCTCGGGGAAGTTGCGCGCGTACAGACGTCTGATCATCTGCGGGATCCGATCGTCGATAAAGCGCCAGGTATAGAGCTCTTGTTTGGAGGCGGCTGCGCCTTGGGCCGAGACACGTTCGTGGAGGCGTTCGAGGCGGTCACGATCCTCGTCGGGGAAAAAGCCCCCCGAGTAGATCATGAGGTCGGGATCATCGGCCTCTTCGAGAGGCTCGGGCGAGGAGTAGACGGCGACGAGCTTTTGGAGGAGCTCCCTGCTCCTCGAGAGGGTGGCGCGGTTACGCTCGCAGGCGGCGAGGTCTATGCCGAGACGCTCGGCCGTGGCGGGGTCCATCACTTTGGCCTCGGCGAGGAAGGGCGATTTGTTGAGCTGGATGTCCACGAGAGGGAGGCGAGGCACGTCGAGCTCGTCGCGTTTCGTGAAGACCCGACGCCTGAGCTCTTCGACGGGCAGATCGATGATGGCCGAGGGATCGTAGCGGAGATCGAGGGCGACGAGGTGGTTTGCCTTTTCCGGATCGAAGGCGATGGGCGCTATCAGCGTCGTGCAGCCCTTGGCGCTCGTGTGGATGGCCGAGCTGTGCACGAGGGGCGTTCGCTCGTCGAGCCTGACGAGGCGCTTGAGGGCCTGCTTGCCCCTGTTCCTCCAATGCCAATCGAAGAGCTTGGGCTGGCGTTCGCGGAGGAGCCGGGTGAAGCCGATGGTGGCGAGGACGTCGCTCATCGCGTCATGGGCAGCCTCGTGGGCGACGCCGTTGGCCTTGGCGAGGGCCTCGAGGCGGAATAGAGGCTTGCCGTCCTCGTCGGCCGGCCAGACGATACCCTCGGGCCGAAGATCGCGGGCCGCCCGCGCGAGATCGATGATATCCCATCGTGAGCAGCCCTTCGCGTACTCGCGTTCGTAGGGGTCGAGGAGATTGCGGTAGAGGAGGTTGCGCACGAACTCGTCGTCGAACTGCGCCGTATTGAAGCCGACGCTGGTCGTGCCCGGCTCCGTCATCTCGGCGCGGAGACGGAGGGCGAGTTCGTACTCGCTCAACCCCGATTCCTCCGCGTGCTGAGGCGTGATGCCGTGGACGAGGCAGGCTTCCGGATTGGGCAGCCAGTCGGCGCCCGGTTTCATGTAAAGGACGATGCGTTCGCCGACGATGTCGAGCTTCCCGTTGGTGCGGACACCCGCGAATTGGGCGATGCGGTCGCCTCGAGAATCGAGGCCGAAGGTTTCGAGGTCGTACCAGAGGAAGCTCGGTGGCATGGGGGGATAGTAACGCGAGGGGCAGGGACGCGGCAACGAGCGGAGTGGCAGCGGCTCGCTTGCCAGGTCTCCGTGGCGGTCCTACACTTCCTCCATGAGCAATCAGCAGGAAGCGCATCGCCGAGCCCCGCTCGCGATTGCGGCGATCGCCTTCGGCGTCCTCATCGCAGTCGCGATTGTCGCCTTCGGGATCGCGGTGGCCGCCCTCCTTCTCGACCGGGCCAGCGAGGAGCGGAACCAGGTGACGAGGATGGAAGGCCTTCGCGAGCACGATCCCGGCCCCTCGCCGAGTCTCTCGATCGATCGCGCCATTCCGGACTCGACTCCTTTCGCGAAGCTCCGCCTCCTCGCGACGCACAATAGCTACCGTCGCGGCTCGAACAGCCTGGGACTCTTCTTCATCGGTCTCGTAAAACCGGGAGAGCCTCGCAATCTCGCCTACGCCCACAAGCCGCTCACCGCCCAACTCGAGCTCGGCCTTCGGAGCTTCGAACTCGACCTCAGGCCGCGTGGCGATCGCTTCATCCTCGAACACGTGCCCCTCGTCGATCCCCGAACCTGGGAGCCCGACTTCGCCCTCGCGCTCGAGGAACTCGCGCTCTGGTCCGACCGCAATCCCGGGCATCTGCCCATCGTCCTGCTTTTCGAACTCAAGAACGACTACAGCTTCCTCGACCCCACTCTCGGCCCCTGGGACGCGGCGGCCTTCGACCGCCTCGACGCGGCCATCCGCACAGGCCTCGGGACGAGGCTCTATTCCCCCGACGACAGAAGTGGCCGCCCCTGGCCGACCGTGGGCGAAATGCGGGGAAGATTCCTCGTCATCCTCCATGAGAACGAAGACTATCGCGCCATTTACGAGGCCGGGCATCCGAATCTCGCCGGCCGCGCGATGTTCGATTGCCTTCCCGGCGGTGCTCCCGGCGCCTTCTTCGCGATCCTGAATGATCCCTTCGCGGACGCCTCACCGATCGCCGCGGCCGAGGCAAGGGGCACCGTCGTGCGCACGATGGCGGGGGCGGGGGGAGACCTTCGTCCCGGCATGCTCGAGGCTGCCCTTGCCTCCGGTGCCCAAATAATCTCGACGGACTACCCGGTTGGTTACACGCCGGGGCCGGAAGGCTTTGTCGCTTCGCTTCCAGGGGGGAAGACGGTCGACGTGCTTCCCTGAGTCCGGGAGGAGCTGCGGGGAGGTCTCGCGATCCGAGCAATTGACAGGTCAATTCCCGACGAAGCAGGAACGCGATGCTGTCCTGGTCTGCGCGGGGACCATGCCTTGCCCGCCGATTGACAGTGCCTCGGCTCCCGCATAGTCTGCCGCCATGTCATTCCATGAGTCTGTCGAGCGAGGAGCAGGAGCGGAAGCGGCCGGCGCGGCAGTAGCCGCGGTGGAAATTGACCACGCGACCCTCTTTCGCGATGGAACCGAGGTTCTCCACGATCTCCATCTGGTAATCGGACGACACGAACATGCAGCGATTCTCGGTCCGAACGGGTCGGGGAAGTCCTCCCTCGTCGGCCTCATTTCCGGCGAGTTCTATGCTTATTATCGGGAACCCGCCCCGGTGCGGCTTTTCGGCCAATCGCTGTGGAACCTCTTCGAACTGCGCCATCGACTCGGCATCGTGTCGGATCGTCTCCAGACCAAGCACGCCCGCGATGAGAAGGTGATGGATGTGCTGCTCTCGGCCTTTTTCGGCTCGGTGGGCCTGCCGCTCTATGTCGAGGCTACGGCGGCGATGCGCGACAAGGCGAATGAGATCGCGGAATTTCTGGGGCTTGCGGGCCTGCGCGATCGGCTGAGTTCGACGCTCTCGTCGGGGGAGATGCGGCGTCTCCTCGTGGGCAGGGCTCTCGTCCATGAGCCGGATATGCTCCTCCTCGACGAGCCCTACACCTCCCTCGATATCGCGGCACGGCACGTTTTTTCGGGTCTCGTGCGATCCCTCGCCGCGCGGGGCCACGCGATCGTCATCGTTACGCACGACATCTCGGAAATTCCGCCGGAGATCGAGCGGGTGGTGTTGCTCAAGGGCGGCAGGGTCTTCGCCGACGGGCGAAAGGCGGAACTGCTGAACTCGGAATCCTTGTCGGAGCTCTACGGTCTAAGACTTTCGGTGTTCCGCGAGGGCGAGGGCAACAGGGCAGTTCCGGCGACCTGAGGGCGCCGCGGCGTCCAGCCTTGTCTGTCGGGAACCTCCCTGCTATCATCGCTGGCATTCTTATCGCGTTCCCGGGGAGTTTCCGTCATGGCCAAATACCCTTTCACCGCCATCGAGAAGAAGTGGCAGCGTCATTGGGAAGAGAACAAAACCTTCCGCGCGCACGAGGACTATACCTTTCCTAAGGAGAGGCGTCGCTATGTGCTCGATATGTTCCCCTATCCCTCGGGGGCGGGGCTTCATGTCGGTCATCCTGAAGGGTATACGGCCACGGACATCTATTGTCGCTTCCTTCGCATGAGGGGCTACAATGTCCTCCACCCGATGGGCTTCGACGCCTTCGGGCTGCCTGCGGAGAATTACGCGATACAGACGGGCACCCATCCCGCGATGACGACGAAGGCCAACATCGAGCGTTTCCGCGAGCAGATCAAGGCTCTCGGCCTTTCCTATGACTGGGACCGCGAGGTTTCGACCTGCGACGCCGACTACTACAAGTGGACGCAGTGGATCTTCCTCAAGCTGTTCGAGAAGGGGCTGGCTTACGAGGCGGAGATGCCCATCAACTGGTGTCCTTCCTGCAAGACGGGCTTGGCCAACGAGGAGGTGAAGGACGGCGAGTGCGACCGCTGCCACACCAAGGTCGTGCGCAAACGCATCCGCCAGTGGGTGCTGAAAATCACAGCCTACGCCGATCGGCTCCTCGAGGATCTCGACGGGGTGGACTGGCCCGAGCCGGTCAAGATGATGCAGCGCAACTGGATAGGGCGCAGCGAGGGCGCCAGCGTCAGGTTCGCCATCGCGCGCGATGGCGAACCTGACGTCGCGGAAGGCAAGCCTTCCGCGGGCCCTGCCAATGATTTCATTGAAGTCTACACTACGCGGCCGGACACGCTTTTCGGCGCGACCTACATGGTTCTATCGCCCGAGCATCCGCTGGTCGCGAAGATCGCGAAGCAGGCCCAGCGCGCGGCCGTCGAGACCTATATTGAGGAAGCCTCGAAGAAGAGCGACCTCGAGCGCACCGACCTCGCCAAGGACAAGACGGGCGTCTTTACGGGGGCCTTCGCGATCAATCCGGTCAACGGCAAGAAGATTCCCGTATGGATCTCCGACTATGTCCTCATTTCCTACGGCACGGGCGCCATCATGGCCGTGCCCGCCCACGACGAGCGCGACTGGGACTTCGCTAAGGAATTCGGCCTGCCGATCGTCCAGGTAGTGGCCGAGGAGGGGAGCGCGGCGGCGAGGGCCGGAGGGACGGAGGCGGAGCCAGAGGCCTGCACGGCTGCCGACGGTGTCGCGGTCAATTCGGGGGAGTGGAACGGCACGCCGACGGCCCTCTTCAAGACGAAGATCATCGAGTGGCTCGAAAAGAAGGGCATCGGCAAGAAAGCGATCAATTACAAGCTTCGCGACTGGCTCTTCTCGAGGCAGCGCTACTGGGGCGAGCCAATTCCCGTGGTGCACTGCCCGAAGGACGGAGTGGTCGCCCTGCCTGAATCTACCCTGCCCCTCGTCCTGCCCGAGGTGAAATCATATACGCCGACCGGCACGGGGGAGTCGCCCCTCGCCAACACGGGGGCCTGGCTCGAAACGACCTGCCCGAAGTGCGGGGGACCGGCCCATCGCGAGACGAACACGATGCCCCAGTGGGCGGGTTCCTGCTGGTATTACCTGCGTTACATCGATCCGAGCAATGCCCATGAGTTCGTGCAACGCTCCCGGATGGAGTACTGGATGCCCGTCGACCTCTACGTCGGCGGGGTCGAGCACGCCGTCCTGCATCTCCTTTACTCGCGCTTCTGGCACAAGGTCCTCTTCGACCTCGGCCTCGTGAACACGAAGGAGCCCTTCATCCGCCTGGTCAATCAGGGCATGATCCTCGGCGAGGACAACCAGAAGATGTCGAAGTCGAGGGGCAACGTCATCAACCCCGACGATATCATCCGCCAATTCGGCGCCGACTCGATGCGGGTCTACGAGATGTTCATGGGGCCGCTCGAAGTCTCGAAGCCCTGGTCGACGGCGGGGCTCGTGGGGGTGTCGCGCTTTCTCGAGCGATTCTGGGCCATCGCCGAGGCCCTGGCCGAGGGCACGAAGCGACTGGTCGACGAGGCGCCGAGCGGAGAGATTCTCAAGCTCCTCCACCGCACGATCAAAAAGGTGACGGGCGACACGGATACCCTCAATTTCAATACCGCGATCTCCGCGATGATGATATTGTCGAACGAGGCGGCGAAGCTCGAAGCCCTGCCCCGTTCGCTATGGGAGTCGATGGTCCTGATGCTCGCGCCTTATGCACCCCACCTTGCCGAGGAGCTCTGGGAGAGGCTCGGGGCCTCGAGCGGCGGCGCCGACGGGCTCTCCCGTCATCCCTGGCCGACTTGGGACGAGGCCCTCTGCGCCGACGACGAAAAGGAAATCGTCGTGCAGGTGAACGGCAAGATACGTGAGCGCTTCGTCGCGACCGCGGGAGCGAGCGAGGACACGTTAGCCGAAAGGGCCAAGGGCCTTCCCAAGGTCCTCGAGTGGACGGCGGGCAAGGAAATCGTGAAGGTCATCACGGTAAGGGATAAACTGGTCAATATCGTCGTGAAGGGTTGAGCGACGGGTCGAATGGATTTCTGGAGGCGTAATGCAGAGGAAGGGTTCCCGGGCGGGGATAGCCATGAGGTTCGCGGCGATCGTCGCGGGGGGATTCGTGGCGGTCGTCGCCGTCGGAGCGATCGCCTACGTGGCGATCAACCGCGTAGGCGAAGCGCTTTCGCTCGAATCGGGGGCCCTCGATGTCGCCATCTTGAGCGAAAGCGCCGATCACGATTTCGCGGAAAGCATGCTCGCCCTGCACAGCGCGAAGGCGGCCTATCTCTCGAAGTCACCCGAACTCGGCGTCTATCTCGCCGGGCACCAGAGCGCGCGGGCGCGGGCTTTTCGCAGTCTCGAACAGCTCAACACTCACCCGGGGCTCGGCGAGGATATTCGCAGCACGATCGTCGACGCAACCAAGACGGCGCAGAATTTCGCTAATGCCGTCGATGTGCTGTTTTCCTCGTACTCGTCGCACGACGGGTCGGAGGGCCAGGCATTCGATATCGCGAATATCCGATACGGGGAGATAGCTGCCCAGACGAGGAAACTCATCGGGCTTGCCCAAGACTGGAGCGGGCGGACGGTGCGGGCGGCAGCGGCGGCAAGGTCCGACTTCGGCACCATCCTCCCGGCTTTCATCGGCGCGATCCTTGCTCTCGGCTTGATAGCGGGCTTTTTCGCGATGCGGTCGATCAACCGCGTGCTCGACGGCATCGTCTCCGCAGTCGAGAAGGTGGGCAACGGAGACCTCACCATCGAGCTCGGCATCCGCTGGAAGAACGAGATAGGCAGGCTCTGCGCCTCGATCGACAGCCTCGTAGGGAGTCTCGGAGTCCTCGTCTCCGTCTTTAAGGAGCAGATCGACGAGCTCGACCTCACCGGCGTCACCCTTTCGGGGAGCATGGGCAGGGTCGGCGGCACGATGCGCGACATCATGACAAGTACGACGGGTTCCCGAGCGCGCCTCGAGGAGGAATCGGTCCTCGTGGGCGAGACCGTCACGTCCATGCAGGACCTCGCACGAGGGGTCGAGGGCCTCTCGGAGTCGCTCGAGCGCCAGCACGAGGCGGCTCGCGCATCGGCGGCCTCCGTCGAGGCGATCATGGCAGGCGTCGAGTCGGCCTCGGCCTCGGCCCGCGAGGCCATCGAGGAGCGCGATCGCCTGCAGTCCGAGGGCGAGGGCGGTCGAGGAAGAATGGAGGAGGCGTCGGCGGCGGTCGAGGAGATCGTCGCTTCCTCCGAGAGTCTCGGCGAGGCCACTAAATTGATAGCGGAAATCGCCGATCGGACTAACCTCCTCGCGATGAATGCGGCAATCGAGGCGGCGCACGCCGGCGACGCGGGCAAGGGTTTCGCCGTGGTGGCCGACGAGATCAGGCGTCTCGCGGAGCAGGCCACGGAAAAGGCCCGGGAGATCGGGGGCGATCTCGACAGGGTCTCGGCCTCGATCACGACGGTGCGCAATTCGAGCGACGCCGCCGGCGAGTCCTTCGGCTCCATCCTCGGGAGAGCGAAGGTTTTGGGCGATTCGGTGGAGCGCATCGCCGTCGATCTCGACGAGCAACGCCGGCGCGGCTCCTCCGCCCTCGAGGGCATCTTGCGCCTTCGCGACATCGCGGGCGAGATAGCCGATACGGCGGAGACGATGGCGAAGGGCAACGAGGGCGTGCTCGAGCGCGTCGATAGGCTCACCAAGGCCAACGATCTCACGATGCGCGATTCGGATGCGGTCGTCGCCGCCCTTGCCGTGATGGAGGATGCGGTGCGCGAGGCCCTCGCCTCGGCGTCGAGGACGGCCACCCTCATCATCGATGTCAGGAAGGCGGTGGAGCCCTTCAAGGTGAGGTGAGGCGCCGGCGCGCCCTCAGACCCTGAAGCCCTCCATCTGATCGGCGAGGATCTTCACCGATTCGCTCGCCTTGACCGTGAGGTCGCTCGTGGCGACCGTCGCCTCCCTGATCTCGACGGCACCGATGGACATTTCCTTCATCCCATCGTCGAGCTCACGGCTGATTCCCGTCAACTTCTCCATTTGGCCGAGGACGGCATGCGCGTTCTCGCGCATGCCGTCCGATTCTCGACGGACGAGACCGGAAGCCTCTTTCATGCGGCCGAGGGCGACGAGATTTTGGGATGAACCGGCGCTTTGCTCGTTCATGGCCGCCTTCACCTCGCCCTGAAGCGACGAGAGTCCGGAAATCTGGGAGGCTATCGCGTCGAAGGTCGTCTCGGCCTCCTTCGACGATGCGACGATCCCGTCGATCGATGAGCCGATGGTAGCGATCCTCCGAGAAACGGCTTTGGACTGCTCGGCAGCGCCTTCGGCGAGGCTGCGGATCTCATCGGCGACCACGGCGAAGCCCTTGCCGAATTCGCCCGCGTGGGCGGCTTCGATCGCGGCGTTCATGGCGAGGAGGTTCGTCCGGGATGCGATGGAACTGATGAGATCGTTGGCCTCGCTGAGCCCTGCTGATTGGGCGCCTATGTCCATCGCCTGTTCGGCCACGGTGCGAATGGCTTCTCGGCCGGTCTCGGCTCCGTCTTCGAGCCTTGCGTAGAGTTCCGCGGCCTTGTCGACGTTATCGTTCACCGAGCGGATGGAGGCGACGAGTTCCTCGATGGAAGCCGAGGAGGCCGAGAGCTCCTCCTCCTGGCTGGTCGCCGCGCGGGCGAGAGCCTCGATCCCCGCGCCGATTTCCTCCACGCGAGCGGCCGATTCCGAGATAGTCCGGGATTGTTCCGTCGAGCGATTTCGGATCGAATCGATGGTCGCGGCGATCTCATGCACGGCTCCGGCCGTCTCCGTCATGTTGGCCGACAGGGCCGCCATGTCGGCGGAGAGGTTGCCCGTTTCCTCCTTCACCTTCCCGATCACTCCGGCAAGGCTTTCGGCGAAGCCGTTGAAATGGTTAGCGAGGGCCCCGAGTTCGTCGCGGGAAGTCACCGCGATCCTTGCGCGGAGATCGGCTTCGCCCTGGGCGATGTCGCCGAAGGCCGCGGCGATCCGTCGCACCGCGCCCGAGACGGAGCGCAGGGTGGCAAGCACGGCCGCCGTGGTGCCGAGGAGGAGGAAAGCGAGGATCCCGAGATAGAGGTAGTACGCCGCGGCCTTGAGTTTGATGGAGGCTCCGAGGTCCTTGGCGGCAGCCGCGAACTCCCCATCGATAAGGGCCTGGAGTTGGCGGATGTAGCTCGTCGCATTGTCGAAGGCCTCTTGCCCGCTCTCGTCGTAGCCGCCGGTTGCGGACTTGCGCGCGATGTTCACGACGGAGTCGCCGATGAGGAGATAGGAATCGGCCAGAAGGAGTTCGTCCCTCTTCTCTCCGCCTTTTGGACTGAGCGTGAGGGCGTTGCTCGACAGGACGGCCCTGACGGCGCCGTAGCGACCCATCATGTCGAGGAGAGCGCTTTGGCTGATCGGGGCATCGGATTGGAGGGTAAAGGAGACGAGGGCGCGGCAGTAGCCCATCCATTCCTTGGTCTCCCCGAGGAGGATGAGGGAGACGAGCCGGTCGGAAAAGCCGAGGGCTGATTTCGCCGCGGCCTCGCGTCCGGTCTTGAGGAGGGCGTCGACGAGGGTGGAGTAGCCGTCGAAGGCCTGGTCGCTCGGCGCGGTCTTGGCGATTACCGTTTGTCTGAGCGAGGGGAGTGCCGCGGCGGCCGCATTGGCCGCGAGGAGATTGGAGCCCTTCATGCCGATGCGCAGGGCCGCGGCCGTCCAGGCCTTGCCCGCCGAATCGGTCTTGGCGAAACAATCCTGGTAGGCGGATAGCCCGGCTCCCCCCGACAAGATGAGGCCCGCCTCGGCTCGCTCCGTCTGCAGCTGGGTCGCGTAGGCGTCGATCGAGGCGAGGTAGGCGAGATCATCCGCCGTCGATCGCGATTTCGCGTAGTCTCCCGAAAGGAAGATCGCGTACAGGCCGCCGATGACGAGGGCGATCGCCAAGGGCAGCGCGCCGAGAATATAGAATTTGGTTCTGAGTTTCATATGCCTCCCCGCCCGCTACCGTAGAGGCTCAAAGCCTCCGATCCGCTCCAGTCCGGTTCCGTTCAGGCAGCCATTCTTGGACCCGGGCTGGCGATAATGCAAGGGGAAAACCGATTTAATGCAGGGTTACGGAGAATTTAATAATTTATAGCAAAACGAGATGCCGCGGCAATTAGGAGCGTGGGGGGGGGCGAAGAACGAGGGTGAGGATCCGGGGCGGTCCGCCGTCGCGATTCGTGGCAAGGGCGAACCGTTGCCCTGAATGCTCAGCGATAGTCGTTTCGACTAACCTGGCTTTGGCGGCCGTCCTTCGGCGCTCTTTTAGTGGTTGTGATGCTCGCAGGATCCGTCTTCGCAGTCGCAGTCATCCCCATCGCAGTCGCAATCGTCATGGTGATGATGCCCGTGGGCGCCATGGACGTGCCCATGCTCGAGTTCCTCGGCCGAGGCCTCGCGGACATCGACGACCTTGACGTCGAAATGGAGCTTTTCTCCGGCCAAGGGATGGTTGGCGTCGACCTTGACCTCATCGCCTTCGACGGACACGACGGTGACGATCTGGGCCCCGTTCTCGCCGTGGGCCTCGAACTGCATCCCCACATCGACCTCTGAACCCTCGAATTCGTCCTTGCCCACCGTGAACACGAGACTTTCGTCCCGCTCCCCGTAGCCATCGACGGGGTTGAGCACGCAGGCGACGGCATCGCCCTGCTTCTTGCCCTCGAGATGCTTTTCCAGGCCGGGAATGATGTTCCCGTTGCCATGGAGGTAGACGAGGGGTTCGCCCTCCTCAGAGGAATCGATAAGATCGCCGTCGTCGTCTACGAGCTTGTAGTCGATCGATACGACGCGGTTCTTTTCTATGACCATGAGACTTCCTTCCGGACGGACGCCCGATCCCGGTGATGCCGCCAAACGAACGGCAGGGGAGGAATATACAGGTAAGCGAGGGTCCGAGACAATCGGCCGCAAACTGCTCCATCCTCGGCTTTCCTTCCCCCTCCAACGCGCCGATAGAGAAGGGTGGGGAGGGTTTCCTGTCTATGCATGATGAACCGAATGAGGAACGCGGGGCCGGCGCCGGCCCGAGTCTGGCCATAGTCGGAGGAATCCTCATCGCCTTCGGCATCTTGCTTTCAGCGATGCTCCTTGCGGGGCTCGCTGGTCCCAATTCGCCGTTGGGACAGATTGGCAAGGCCTTTTTCGCGGCATTTTCCTGGGCTGCCTGGATCCTCCCCCTCTGGAGCTTCGCGGCTGCTTGGTTGGCCTATCGACAAAGCGTCGATATTCGACGGGCCTTCGCCTTTGCCTCCCTATCCCTGCCCTTTCTGAGTCTCGCCGCCTTCGCGCGGACCCTCGATCTCGCCAATCCCCTCTTTCCTTCGCTGGGACCCTCGCGGACGCGCTTTGCAGCCCTCGGTTTCGTCGCCGCCGCTTCGGGATTGACGGTGCTCATCGCCTGGTTCGCGATGGCTTCGCGCGATGAGAGCGCGGTTAAAGGAGATGGCGTCGTCGAGGAGGGACATAGGCCTGGGCTGGATTTCGCCGAGACCGAGGATAGCGTGGAATCCGGAGAGCCCTCCGATGTCCCGATCGCGGCGGGGCGACGCGTTGGGGAAGCCGAGGAAGTCCAGGCTGCCGCGACACCCCTGACACCTTCGACTCCACCGACTCCACCGACAGGCCCCGGGGAGGATTTTCCCTTCAGCCTGCCCGACATTCCCCCGCCCTTGAAATTGCGTTCGCTGGTGGCCGGGCGACCGACTCCCGCCGTCACGCCGAATTTCGCAACGCCGGCCCCCGGTCGGACGGATGAGCCGGATGCGGGCCGGATCGATGAATCTCGGGAGATCGCCACGCAGGAGACCGAGGTCAGGGCGAGCGACGAAGGCTCGAATTCGGACGGGGCGGCCGAGGCGCCCATCCCCCTTTTTTTTCGCGATGAGCCGGGATCGGGATCGGATCCCGCCCCGGCGACAATGGAAGAAATCACAGTTTCGAGTGTGAAGGCCCCGGCCATAGAAGAAGGGCCATCGTTCCTGCCTGTCCCGGCGGCTCCTGCCCTCGGTGAAATCGAGATCATTTCCGTCCCGCCCCAGCCCGCCGCCGAGACGGGGGCCGAGGTGGGCAAGGCCGCGATCGTGCAGAGGATCCTCGCGCGGAAAAAAAAGCCCGAATACGTGGTTCCCGTCGGCGAACTCCTTTTCAAGTACCCCGACGGCGAATACTGGATCGTCGACGACAAGACGAGGCGCTCGGCGGAGGTTCTTCGCGAGACACTGGCCGAATTCGGCATCGAGGCCGAGGTCACCGGGATAAGGAAGGGACCAGTTATCACGATGTTCGAGATCCTCCCCGCGCCGGGCGTGAGGCTCTCGAAGATCGCCAACCTCTCCGACAACATCGCCCTAAGGCTCGCGGCCTCGAGCGTCCGCATTGTGGCCCCCATTCCCGGCAAGCACGCCGTCGGCATAGAAGTGCCCAACGAGAGGCGATCGATCGTGTCCCTCCGCGAGATCGTCGAGAGCGAGGTCTTCGTGGGCGCCAAGGCCGAGGTGCCGGTGGCCCTCGGCAAGGACATCGCCGGCGAGGTGCAGTTCATCGACCTCACGCAGACCCCCCACCTCCTGATCGCCGGCTCGACCGGTTCGGGGAAGTCGGTCTGCGTCAATTCGATCATTCTCTCGATACTGTTCCGTCGCTCGCCCGAGGAGGTCCGTCTCCTCCTCATCGATCCCAAGATCGTCGAGCTCAAGCTCTATAATGACGTGCCCCACCTCCTCACCCCCGTCATCACCGAGCCCAAGCGGGCCTTCCAGGCCCTCCAGTACTGCATCTGCGAGATGGAGCGGCGCTACGCCATGCTCGACCGGCTGGGCGTACGCGATATCAGGAGCTACAACCGCAAGGTGAAGGAAAAGGCCCTCGTCCAGGAGCGCCTGCCCTATATCGTCGTAATTATCGACGAATTCGCCGACCTCATGGCGACGACGGGCAAGGAGCTCGAGTCGACCCTCGCCCGCCTGGCCGCCATGTCGCGGGCCGTGGGTATCCATCTCGTCCTTGCGACGCAAAGGCCCTCGATCGATGTCATCACCGGCCTCATCAAGGCTAACATCCCCAGCCGCGTCGCCTTCATGGTGGCCTCGAAATTCGACAGCCGCATCATCATCGACATGGTAGGAGCCGAGAAGCTCCTCGGCAAGGGCGACATGCTCTTCGCCAGCGCCTGGGACCCCTTCCCCATCCGCATGCAAGGAGCCTTCGTCTCGGAGGAGGAGGTCGAGAAGGCCGTCGAGTACATCAAGACCCTCGGCGAGCCCGAGTACATCGACGAGGACATCTTCATCGACGACGACGAGGACGAGGCCGAGCCCAACCTCTTCGACGACGGCGACGGGGACCCCCTCTTCGAGCAGGCCCTCGAGATCGTCCTCCAGCAGGGCAAGGCGAGCGCCTCCTACATCCAGCGCAAGCTCAAGATCGGCTACAACCGCGCGGCACGCCTCGTCGAGTTGATGGAGGAGAAAGGCATAGTTGGTAAGGCCCAGGGATCGAAGCCCCGAGACCTCGTGCGGAATCCTTCGATTACGGGGATGGGTGGCCCGAACGGGGATTCGGCAGGGCATTCGCGTGCAGCCCTCCGCCTACAAACGGTTGATGCGGAGGAAGTGCTCGACGGCGGACCGCTTCCAGTCGCCGGCCATTCTGCCCGAGGCGAAGGCTCCGCTTCCTCGGGACTCCCTCCCCTCGTTTCGTCCCTCGAGACTGTTCCGGGTCAGCGGGTGATGGGCAGGGATGAAGACTAGGAGTCCGAATCGATCGCGCGTGGTCGGTGCCAGGGCCAAACTTGAAAGTAGGTTTGGCGCGTGATAGATTGGACGATATCCTATCGATGCCTGCGGGAGTCTTGTATGAAGCGCCTTTCGATTATCGCATTATCAGTGTTGGCCTTGCTTGCCTTCGGTGCCTGCACCCTGACCATCACTCCAAATACGAGCTATTACACTAACAGTACGTCGACGGCGGCCTCGCTGGCCATTCAGGCCGGTTACACGGGCGAGTACTATACCTACCCCCGCGCTCTCGCATCTCGCGCTTACTATACGGCTACCCCTTCTTTCATCGGAAGCAACTACGAAAACACTATCGCCGCATCGAGCACGACGCAGAGCGCCTTCCTCCTGAGCAGCCAGCCCATCACCCAAAACGGCAAGGTGTACTACCTTACTGGAACGGTGAACTACGCATTTGTCAACGGTAATCAGTCAAATATCTATGTCTACGCCCCGAACATCAACATCAGCGGCCCCGACTATTCGGGCAATGTGTCAGTCGATCTCTATGGGGTCTACACGGCCATTGTCAGCGGCACGACCTCTATGAGCTGTACGGTCTACGGCTATGTCGGCGGCAGCAATCTCAGCGGTCAAAGCCTGAGCTTCTATTTCTGATTACCGCCGCAATCCTCAGCGCTCGACCACGACGATAGGCAGGGCAGATAGCATGTCCCATTCTTCCACTCCTTCGGGCCGTCTTCCCCTCGGCATCGTCGCCCTCGCCCTCCTCGTCGCGGCGATCTGGGGCTTCAACTTCGTCGTGATCAAGGTGGGAGTGACGGGGATGCCGCCACTCCTCCTCGCGGCGCTGCGCTTCGTGCTCAGCGTCTTTCCAGCGATCTTCTTCGTGCGGAAACCCGCCGTGTCCTGGGGCAAGCTGGCGGCCTACGGCCTCCTGCTCGGAGTGGGCGAGTTCGGCTTTCTCTTCACCGCCATCAAACTCGGCGCGCCCGCGGGGCTCGCGTCGATCGCCCTCCAGTCCCAGGCCTTCATGACGGCCGTCCTCGCGGCCCTCCTCTTCCACGAGACGGTCCGCGCCAAGACCTGGATGGGCCTGCTGCTCGCGGCGGCAGGTCTCGTCCTCCTCGCCCTGCCGGAACGGGGCGGCGCCGTCTCCCTCCCGCCCCTTCTCGGGGCGATGGTTCTCCTCGCGGCCCTGTTCTGGGCCGGCGCCAACCTCGTCGCGCGCGCCATGCCCGGCGGCGACGCCCTCGGCCTCATGGTCTGGTCCAGTCTCTTTTCGCCCCTGCCGCTTTTCGCGCTCTCGCTCGGCTTCGAAGGCTGGCCCGCGATACAGGTCGCCCTGGGCGGGATAGCCCCAATCACGATAGGATCCCTGCTCTATCTCGCCTTCCTTTCGACCCTGGTGGGTTACGGGATCTGGAACGCCCTCATCATGCGGCATGGGGCGACGAAGGTGGCCCCCTTCTCCCTCCTCGTGCCGGTCTTCAGCCTGAGTTCCTCGGCGATCTTCCTGGGCGAGCGTTTCACAGCCCGCGACGGCCTCGCAGCGGCGCTGGTGCTCGGGGGCTTGTGCGTGCACCTGTTCTGGCCTTCGCGCGTCCGGCGCTCCTGAAGCTGGCATGCTGCGGACAAGCTTGACCGAAGGCGCTCCCATGGTGGTTAATTAGGATCGATGGCAACGAAAAACGCACAGCTGCGCGGCATCCTCCCCGGCGTCCTGGGGGCCCTGCTCTTTCTGCTATTCTTCGTCTTCATCGACGCGGGCCTCGTCGTTTCGCTGGCCTGCGCCTTGGGCGGCGTCGTGGCCGGCATATTCCTCGGGCGGCAAGGCCGCGATCTCGAGCTGGGGCTTGAAGGCCAGGCGGCGGAGGATTTCAAGGCCTCGATCAGGCAGGCCGAGTCCGGTCTCGCGGAGCTGCGCTCCCAAGCGCGATCGATTCCGGACAAGATCATTGCCGCCAAGGTCGAGGCCATCGCGGGAATCGTGGACCGCGCCATCGCGCAGATCAAGCAGGACCCCAAGTTGCTCAAGAACGCCCGCCAGTTCCTCGGCTACTATCTCGAGGCCACGACCAAGATCGTCGCGCGCTATTCCGAGCTTACGGCCCAAGGTCTTCGGGACGCCGAACTCCAAGCTTCGCTGCGCCGCGTCGAGGGCATGCTCGACACGATCCGCGAGGCCTTCGAGAAGCAATTCGCGAAGCTCCTCTCGAACGACCTCCTCGATCTCGACACCGAACTCAGCCTCCTCGAGCAGACCATCAAGATGGAGGGCCTCGGGGCGGATTCCGAGCCACCCCCGAAACGATGATCGACGAATCGCGATGGCATTCGCGTCCATGACGGATATCGAAACAAGGAGTCCACAATGAGCGATACCGCGCTGCAGCCCAGCCAAGCCCCCCTCGACCTCGCCCGTCTCGCGCCGGAGGACCTGGCGCGGGCCCAGGAGATTGCCAAGGGAATCTCGATCGACGACAGCCAGGCGATCGTCCAGTACGGCGTGGGGGCCCAGGGCAAGATCTCGGGCTTCGCCGACACCATGCTCGACCAGATCCGCGCCAAGGATTCGGGCTTCGTCGGCGAGGTCCTCACGGGCCTCGTGCTCAAGATCAAGGAGGTCGACGTCGGCTCCCTCGGTTCCGGGTCGAGCTTCCTCTCGGGCATCCCTTTCCTGGGCTCCCTCGTCGACTCGGTGAAAAAATTCATCGCCCGCTACGAGAAGCTCTCGGTGCAGATCGAGAAGATCGTGCAAGAGCTCGAGGACTCGCGGATGACCCTGCTCCGCGACATCACGATGCTCGACGGCCTCTACAACAAGAATCTCGAATATCTCAAGGAACTCGACCTCTACGTGGCGGCGGGCCAGATCAGGATCGAGGAGCTCAGGCGGGATAGCCTGCCGGGCTTCGAGGCGAAGGCCAAGGCCTCCTCCGACCCGATGGACGCCCAGCGTCTCAGCGACTTCAATCAATTCCTGAACCGCTTCGAGAAGAAACTCTACGACCTCAAGCTTTCGAGGATGGTCGCCGTCCAGACCGCGCCACAGATCCGCCTCATCCAGAACAACGACCAGGCCCTGGTCGAGAAGGTGCAGAGTTCAATTATGACGACGATCCCGCTCTGGAAGAGCCAGATCGTCATAGCCATCAGCCTGTTCAGGCAGAAGAAGGCCCTCGAGGTCCAGAAGGAAGTCACCGACACGACGAACGAATTGCTCTCGCGCAACGCGGAGCTGCTCAAGGATTCCAGCCTCGGCATCGCCAAGGAGTCAGAGCGCGGCATCGTCGAGATCGAGACCCTCAAGAAGGTGAACGACGACCTCATCGCGACCATCGAGGAAACGCTCAAGATCCAGGCCGAGGGCCGCGAAAAGCGGGCCCAGGCCGAGACCGAACTCAGGAAGATCGAGTCGGACCTCAAGGCCCGGCTCGCGGGAGGGATCGCGAAATGAAGAAGAGCGCCTGGATCGGCATCGCGATCCTCGTCCTGGCGGTGGCGGGGGGGCTCGCCTACAAGTTCTACCTCGCCCCGGGCGCCAAGGGCTTCGGCGCCGGCGCTTCGGGAGGCGAGCTCACCTACGCGAAGGTGGAGCCCCTCAAGATCCCCGCCGTCGGAGGCTACTCGCTTCCGACGACCGATCTCGGCGACGGCCCGGTTCCGGTCCTCACCATCCCCCTCGATACCTGGGGCGGCTACGCGGCCCTCTTCGCCGCCAACGGCGGCATCAAGCCATCGAAGGACTCGCTCTTCTATAAATACGGCAAGTTCGGCGTGCAGCTCGTGCCGGAGGAGAGCGCCCAGGCCCAGCTCGAGGGCTACGCGGCCGGTCGTTATCCCCTCATCTGGGCGGGGATGGACAGCCTCCCCCTCCTCTATGACGCCCTGCGTTCCGACAAGCGGGTCCTGCCGCGGGTCCTCGGGCTCTTCGACTGGTCCACAGGCGGCGACGGGATCGTCGTGCGCGACCGCATCAAGCAAGCCGCCGATCTCAAGGGCCAGACCATCCTCACCTCGAGCAATACTCCCTTCAGCTTCCTCCTCCTCTGGTACCTCGCCCAAAACGGCCTGACGGGGCAGGACGTCAAGGTCGTGTGGATCGACGACGGACCGAAGGCCCAGGCCCTCTTCAAGTCCGACGAGCGCATCGCCGCCTGGGTGACCTGGACGCCGTTCCTCACCGATGTCGTCCAGTCGGGAAGCGCCGACTATGTTCCGGGCACGCGAATCCTCATATCCTCCAAGGACGCCAACCAGCTCATCGCCGACGTCTACATCGTCCGCAACGATCTCCTCCAGGAAAAGCCCGCCATGATGGAGGCCTTCGTCAAGTCGATGATGGAGGGGGCCCAGCTGGTGGCTGAGGGTTCCGGCGCGGCCTTCAACGCGATGGCGAGCTTCTACAAACTCAAGGACTCGAACGAGGCCAAGGCCATGCTCGACGATGTCCATATCGCGAACTTCCCCGAGAACCAAATGTTCTTCGACGAGAACAATCCGATCGGCGCCCAGAAGGTCTTCTTCCTCTCGCAGGAGTACTATCGCCAGCTGGGCTCGATCGGCGCATCGACAAGCTACGAACCCGACCAAGTCCTCGCGACCCAGCCGATCAAGGGCATTGCGAAGTTGGGTCTTTTCGCCAGCCAGAAAAACACCATCAAGGACAGCTTCAACAAGAAGGCGGCCTACGACATCGGCGACCTCGAGAGCCAGCGCGTCGTCCTCTCGAACAGCATCCAACTGTACTTCGACGCCCAGCGACTCGACTTCGACGTCAAGTCGGACAAGCCGGAGATCAAGGATAACCTTTCAATGCTGTCCAAGGTCGCCGAGCAGATGGGCTTCCTCGGCACGACGATGGTCAAGCTCGTCGGCTACCTCGACACGAGCAAGGTCGCCGACTTCAAGGCCCAGGGGGCCCAGGCCTTCATCGAGGCGAGCGCCCAGGCCAAGCTGATCTCCAAGAAGCGCGCAGAGTTCGTCAAGTCGATCCTCGTTTCCATGTACAAGATCGACCCCCAGCGCATCGTCACGGAGGGCAAGGGTTGGGACAATCCGATCGACGACAAGGATCCCTCGAAGAACCGCCGCGTGGAAGTCAAGTTCATCTCCCTCGAGTAGGGCTGGAGGTCAGGCATGTCAGGCAAGGGACGCTCATCGGGCAGATCGGGCGGCCGTCGCGCCTTTCGCGGCGGCTTCTGGCTCGTCGTGGTGGCCTTGTTCGTCGTCGTCGCCATGCCGGCGATCCGCGGTCGCGCCGGAGGCTCGGCCGCGGGCTCGGCCGAGGGCTACACCCTCCAGTTCGGCAAGGACTTCCGCCCGGGCATGAATTCCGTGGATGACCTCGGCATTACGATCGTCCTCGCCATCGATGTCTCGGGCTCGATGGGCGACGCGCCGGCCCAGGGCGGGGAGGCCAAGTACATCCAAGCCACGCGAGCCTTGCGCACCATCGCGGATTATTTGGACGGACTTCGCTCTCGACAAAAAGACTTGGTGCTCCGGGCCGCGGTACTCAGCTTCAGCACCGGGGTGAAGACGATCATGCCCCTGACCACGCTGGACGCCGACGGGATCGGGAAGTTGCGCGAAATCGCCGACAACCCCGACAACTTCTCGCCGGAGGGCAACACCGCGATCGGCTCGGCCCTCGAGGCGGGCACGGAGCTGCTGGCCGAATCCGGCACCATCCTGCGCAGCCTCATCGTCGTCACCGACGGAGAGAACAACCGGGATCCCGATCCGGTCGAGGTGATGGACGCGATTTACGCCAATCGTAACAGCGCCTCCCGACCGGAGCTTCCGGTGAGCACCTCGACGGAGCTCGTGTCCTTCATCGGCTTCGACACAGACGCCGGCTACTTCCAGCCCTTCGAGGAGAAGGGGGCGCGCGTGACCTCAGCCGGCGACCAGGCGGGTTTGGAGCGCAGCCTCAAGGACCTCCTCGAAGCCGACGTGACGAAGCTCGAGGCGCCAGGGCTCAAGTAGGCTGGGGCTCCTTCGACGTCGGAAGGCGAAGGAGTCGATTACTGGCGCCTCGGCGCTGCTGGAGCCGCGAGGGTGGCTCTTTTCCCTTTCGATGTTCGTAAATGGGCAGCTTTTTCCCCCACCCCGATTGGATTCATGGTATATTTTTTATCATCATTCTTCATGCGAAGGGAACAACCATGAAAAAGACGGCATTCATCCTTGTCGCCGCGCTAGCGTCGCTGCTTGTGTCCTGCAGCCAACCGGCGGCCGCGATTCCGCAAAACGACCCGGCGACGGCGGCGGCCCTCATGACGAGGTCTGCGACCATCCTGAACCTTAGCTCGGGAACCATTTCTGTCTCTTCCAATACGGCCGATTTCACCGGGAGCGCCTTCGCGAGTCAAGCGAGCGCGGCCTTGTCCTCTGGTGGCATATCGATGACGATCACCTATGCGAACGCGAGCTGCAGCGACGCCGCGGGCAACAGCTATATCGTCAATGGAAACCTGAACTATGCCTATGTGCTCGACTCGTCCACGTCCACGACGTCCACCTCGACAGTTTATATATATAGCACCGATCTTACCATCTCCGGTTCGGATTACAGCGGTAGTGCCCCGATGGATCTCTCCGAAACCGAGACGCTGACGACGGACGCGAACTCGAATATTTCCATAGCCTTTACGATTGTCGGCACGGTCGCCGGCAAGTCAGTCAACACGACCATGTCCTTCTAGCCCGAATCCAGGAGCGGGATTCCGCGTCGGTTGGCCTGCGTTTGGCGGTCTTCGCCCGAGCATGGCATTCGCGTCAATGGTACGCGGGCGAAGATCCCGAAATGGGAATCCTGACGATCTGGAGGGGCACTACATGTTCCTCCTGTACTGCCCCCCGGCGTGGAAGAGGGTCTCGGTGATCTGTCCTAGAGAGGCGACCTTCACCGTCTCCATGAGCTCGGCGAAGACGTTGCCGCCCTCGGCGGCCACCTTGCGCAGCCGCTCCAGGGCGGCCGGCGCCTCGGTCGCGTGGGCCTGGCGGAACGCGGCGAGTCGTCGCAATTGCGATTGCTTTTCGTCTTCGGTGGCCCGCGCGAGCTCGATCGGGCCCGAGGGCGCGACGCCCGCCGGCGCGGTGAAGGTGTTGACGCCTATGATGGGATACTCGCCCGAACCCTTGAGATGCTCGTACTTCATGGATTCGTCCTGGATGCGGCCGCGCTGGTAGCCGGTCTCCATCGCGCCGAGGACGCCCCCCCTCGACGAGATGCGCTCGAATTCCTTGAGGACGGCCTCCTCCACGAGGTCGGTGAGCTCTTCGAGGACGAAGGCGCCCTGGTTGGGGTTGTCGACCTTGCCGAGGCCCCACTCGCGGTTGATGATGAGCTGTATGGCCAGGGCCCTGCGCACGGATTCCTCGGTGGGGGTCGTGATCGCCTCGTCATATGAATTGGTATGAAGCGAATTGCAGTTGTCGTAGACGGCGATCAGGGCCTGCAGCGTCGTGCGGATGTCGTTGAGCTCGATCTCCTGGGCGTGGAGGGAACGGCCGCTCGTCTGGATGTGGTACTTGAGCTTCTGCGAGCGCTCGTCGGCGCCGTAGCGGTCACGCATCGCGACGGCCCAGATGCGCCTCGCGACGCGGCCGATGACCGCGTATTCGGGCTCGAGGCCGTTCGAGAAGAAGAAGGAGAGGTTGGGGGCGAAGTCGTCGATCTTCATGCCGCGGGCCAGGTAGTATTCGACATAGGTGAAGCCGTTGGCGAGGGTGAAGGCGAGCTGGGTGATGGGGTTCGCCCCGGCCTCGGCGATGTGGTAGCCGGAGATTGAGACCGAGTAGAAGTTGCGGACGCGATTGGCCACGAACCATTCCTGGATGTCGCCCATCACCTTGAGGGCGAAGGGCGTCGAAAAGATGCAGGTGTTCTGGCCCTGGTCCTCCTTGAGGATATCGGCCTGCACCGTGCCGCGGACGGTCGAGAGGGCTTCGGCGCGGAGGGCTGACCTTTCCGCCTCGGTCGGTTTCCGGCCTTCGCGAGCGGCGAAATTGCGCTCTCCGCACTCGATGGCCACGTTGAGGAACATCGCGAGGACGGCCGGGGCCGGCCCGTTGATCGTCATCGAGACCGAGGTGTTCGGCGCGAGGAGATCGAATCCGGCGTAGAGCTCGCGAAGGTCGTCGAGGCTGCAGATCGAGACGCCCGAGGTGCCCACCTTGCCGTAGATGTCGGGCGCCGGGTCGGGGTCTCTGCCGTAGAGGGTCACCGAATCGAAGGCGGTGGAAAGACGCGTCGCCTCGTAGCCGGACGATAGGTACTTGAAGCGCCGGTTGGTGCGGAAGGCGTCTCCCTCGCCGGCGAACATCCGCGTCGGGTCCTCGTCGCGGCGCTTGAAGGGGAAGGAGCCCGCGGTGAAAGGGAACATGCCCGGCAAATTCTCGCGGGATCGGAAGCGGATGATTTCGCCCGGGTCCTCATAATGCGGAATAAATACTCGCTGCAGCCTGAGTTCGCTCAGGGTCTCGGTGACGATGGAGGTGTGGACTTCCTTGCCGCGGACACGATAGACGAACTCGTCCTTGGAATAGGCTTCGACGAGCTCGGGCCACTCCTCGAGGAGGCGCTTGGACTCGGGCGACAGACGGGCTTCGAGCTCGGTGAGGCGGGCGTTCAGCTGGTTGCGCGCGGCCGAAAGTCCGGGCGAGATCGCCGTCTCGTAGCCCGATTCCCCGCCATTCCGTCCCGCCTCGCCTCCGAGCTCCCCGAGAGCCGCCTTGAGCTGCCAGATCTTTCTCGCGAGAGCCGCCTCGCCCTTGGCCCGCGCATGGTAGGCGCGGAGGCCACGGGCGATTTCGGCGAGATAGGTGGTGCGATCCGGGGGAATCATCACCGACCTGCCGGAGGACTGGCGGTCGGCGCGGGCGACGAGGCCCGTCTTCCAGTCGAGGTTTTTTTTCGCGCGTATCGCCTCGATGAGGCCGACGTAGAGGCTCGTGACGCCGTCGTCTGCCCAGCGCGAGGCGATGGTGCCGTAGACGGGGAAGGCCTCGGGCTTGGAGGCGAAATCGCCCCGGTTTCGCGCGAGTTGGCGGCGTACGTTGCGGAGGGCGTCCTCGGAGCCCTGCCTGTCGAATTTGTTCACGGCGACGAGGTCGGCGTAGTCGAGCATGTCGATTTTCTCGAGCTGGGTCGGCGCCCCGAAGTCGGCCGTCATCACGTAGAGGGGGATATCGACAATTGGTACGATGGCCGCGTCGCCCTGGCCGATGCCGGCCGTTTCGACTACGACGAGATCGAAGCCGGCGGCCTTGAGGAGGAGGATGGCGTCGGGAAGGAAGGGCGCGATCTCCGCGCCGGATTCGCGCGTCGCGATCGAGCGGTAGAAGACGCGGGGACCGCCGAGGGCGTTCATCCTGATGCGGTCGCCGAGGAGGGCGCCTCCCGTCTTCCGGCGCGTCGGATCGCAGGAGAGTATGGCGACCGTCTTTCCGCCTTGGTCATGGAGGAAACGCTGGAGGAGCTCGTCCGAGAGCGATGACTTGCCCGCGCCGCCGGTGCCGGTGATGCCGACGACGGGCACCTCGCGCCCGGCCGCCTTCACGACGAGGCGTTCGCGCAGCCTCGCGAGACTTTCCGGGGCGGCTTCGTAGTCGCGCTCGATGGCGGTGATGGCCTTGGCGATCCGCGACCAGTCGACGGGAGCGAGGCCCTCGATGTCGATCGAGTCGAGGGGCCCGACCGTTGCGACGTCGCTCGTCTCGAGAAGCCCGTCGATCATGCCCTCGAGCCCCAGGTTCCGCCCGTCCTCCGGGCGGAAGATACGCGCGACGCCGAGGGCCTCGAGTTCGGCCTTCTCCTCGGGGACGATGACCCCGCCGCCTCCTCCGAACACCTTGATGTCGCCCGCCTTCTTTTCGCGGAGAAGCTCGAGCATGTAGCGGAAGAACTCCATGTGCCCGCCCTGGTAGCTCGAGACGGCAATTGCCTGGGCGTCCTCCATGATGGCCGCGTCGACGATGGCACGGACGGATCTGTCGTGTCCGAGGTGGATGACTTCGGCTCCGGAGGATTGGAGGATCCTCCGCATTATGTTGATCGCGGCGTCGTGGCCGTCGAAGAGGGAGGTGGCGGTGACGACGCGGACATGGTGCTTCGTCTTGTAGCGGGGGCGCTCTTGGCTCATGGGTCGTTTCTCCGGGCGAAATGGGGATCGGCATCGATCGATTCCGGGGCGATAGCGCTTGACGGATCGGGGCCGGCGGGCGAGAAAGTACGGTCTACGGAGGTTTCGGAATGTCTGAAGAGAGGGCTTTGCAGGATGTCTACGCGCCGAGAAGCGTTTGCTACGGCTGCGGACCCGCCAACGAGAAGGGGCTGCACATCAAGAGCCGCGTCGTTCCGGCGGCGGACGGCGGGACTGACGAGGTGGTTTGCGACTGGACTCCTCAGCCTCACCATATAGCTTACGAGGGCTCCCTCAACGGCGGCATCATCGGGACTCTCCTCGACTGCCACTGCAACTGGACGGCGACCTGGCATCTCATGAAGTCCAACGGACTCACGTCGCCGCCCTGCACCGTCACCGCCGAGTATGCCATAAGATTGCTGAGACCGACACCCGCAAAATCGCTTCATTTGCGGGCTCGGGTAGTGGAGTCCACCGACAGAAAGGCGATCGTGGAAGGCGTCCTCGAGGTGGATGGCGTCGAATGCGCCACCTGCCGCGGCGTCTTCGTCGCCGTCAAGGAGGGGCACCCGGCCTTTCACCGCTGGTGAGACCGGAGCCGGTCCCGCCGGCGGCGTCAGCCCGGCGATCCAGCCTCTAGCCCAACAAGGCCCGCGCTATGACGATCTTCTGCACCTCGCTCGTGCCCTCGTAGATCTCGGTGATCTTGGCGTCGCGGTACATGCGCTCGACCTCGTACTCGACGGTGTAGCCGTTGCCGCCGTGGATCTGCACGGCTTCCCGGGTCACGGCGACGGCGGTCTCCGCGGCGTGGAGCTTGGCCATGGCCGAGTCGGTGGAGAAGGGGAGGCCTTTCTCCTTGCGGGTGGCGGCCATGTAGACGAGGAGGCGCGAGGTTTCGACGCGGACCGCCATCTCGGCGATCTTGAACTGGATGGCCTGGAGGTCGGCAATGGGTTTGCCGAACTGCTTGCGCTCCTTCGCGTAAGCTATCGAGCGTTCGAGGGCCCCGTCGGCGATGCCGAGGGCCTGGGCGGCGATGCCGATGCGGCCGCCGTTCAGGGTCTCCATCGCGATCTTGAAGCCCTTGCCCTCCTCGCCCAACAGGGCGTCAGCCGGTACGCGGAGGCCGTCGAGGGCGAAGGCAGTCGTGTAACTTCCCTTGATTCCGAGCTTCTCCTCGTTGCGGAGCGCCGTCACTCCCTTGGAGGAGAGGTCGACGATGAAGGCGGACAGACCCTTGTGCTTGAGCGCGCGGTCGCGGCTGGCGAAGACGATGCCCGTGCCGAGGAAGCCCCCGTTCGTGATGAAAACTTTGTTCCCATCTATGACGAACTCGTCGCCCTCGCGGCGGTAGGTGGACTGGATGTTGGCGACGTCGCTGCCGGCCTCGGGCTCGGTGAGGAGGATGGCGCCGATCTTCTTGCCGCTGGCGAGGTCGGGGAGCCAACGTTTTTTCTGCGCCTCGCTGCCGAAATGGAGGATGGGGTCGCAGCCCAGGGATGTGTGGGCCGAGACGAGGACCCCGCTCGAGGCGCAGGCGCGCGAGAGCTCCTCGACGACGATGGCGTAGGAGAGGATGTCGAGGCCGGCCCCGCCATAGGTTTCGGGAATGTAGCTGCCGAGGAAGCCCATCTCGGCGTACTTGGCGAGGAGCTCGTCGGGGATGCGGTGCTTCGCGTCGATGTCGATGGCCAGCGGCCGCACTTCCTTGGTCACGAAGTCGCGGACGCTGTCGCGGAGCATTTTATGATCTTGGTCGAGTTCGAAATCCATTGAGTCCTCCAATCCGGTATTATCGCAATTGCGAAAGTATTTCCCTGGCGACGATCATGCGCTGTATCTCGCTCGTGCCCTCGTAGATGGTCGTAACGCGCGCGTCGCGGGCGAGGCGCTCGACGACGTAGTCTTCGGTGTAGCCGTAGCCGCCGAATATTTGGATCGCGTCCTGGCAGGCCCGATTGGCGGCTTCGGTGGCGAGGAGTTTCGCCATCGAGGATTCCTTGCCGAAGGGCAGGGCCCTCTCCTTGCGGGAGGCCGCCTGCATGAGGAGGAGGCGGGCCGCCTCGAGCTCGGTCGCCCTGTCGGCGATCATCCACTGGACGGACTCGAAGCTCGAGATCTTGCGGTCGAACTGGATGCGCTCGTTCGCGTGTCGCGCCGCCCGCTCCATGGCCTCGAGCCCGAGGCCCAAGGCGAGGGAGCCGATGCCGATGCGACCGCCGGCCAATTCCGTTACCGCGGTGTGGTAGCCGCCGTGGAGCCTGCCCATCAGGGCCCTCTTGGGAATCCTGCAGGCTTCGAAGCTGACCTCGCAGGTGGCCGATCCGCGCTGGCCCATCTTGCGCTCTTCCCGTCCCACTCGAAGGCCCGGCGTCCCTCCCTCGACGAGGAAGCAGGAAATGCCCTTGCCCCGCGGGGCCTCGGGGTCGGTGACGGCCCAGACGACGAAGACCCCCGCGTAGGGGGCGCTCGAGATGAAGATCTTGCCGCCGTCGAGGACCCAGGAGTCGCCGTCATCGGCGGCCTTGGTCGACATCGAGGCGGGATCGGAGCCGGCGCCCGGTTCGGTGAGGGCGAAGCTGCCCGCATACCATTCGCCGGAGCAGAGCTTGGGGATGTAGGCGCGTTTCTGTTCCTCGCTCCCGATGGCCTGGATCACCTCGCAGACCATGTTGGTGACCGACACGGAGACGGCCGTGGAGGCGCAGGCGCGGGCGAGCTCGGTGATCGCGAGACTGAAGGACACGGCTCCCGCGGCCGTTCCTCCGTACTCTTCGCCGACCGCGAGACCCATGAAACCGAGTTCGGCCAACTTGCGGAGGTTGGCGAGGAAGGAGGCGCGGGCCGCCTTCCTCGCCGCCTCGTCGGTTCCTTCGGAACTCGCGTCGAGGGCGGCGGCCAGGGGTTCCAGTTCGCGGCGGGCGAAATCCCTGGCCGTTTCGCGGACCAGGTTCTGTTCTTCAGAAAGCGCGAAATCCATCGACAGTCCTTTTTCCGCCGCCCTGCCCGCCCCGCCGAAGCGGGAGGCTCAGACCGCGGCGGTCTTCGTGATTCGCGAGGCCACGAGTTCGGCCAGGTCGATCGTCTCGACCTTGCCCTCGTGTCCTCCGGTCTTCACCCCGTCCTCGAGCATGGTGAGGCAGAAGGGGCAATTGGCGACTAATTTCGGGGCGCCTGTCGCGGCCGCCATGTCGGCGCGCTTGACGGAGATGCGGGTGCCGAGCTTTTCCTCGGCGAGGATGCGGCCGCCGCCTCCGCCGCAGCAGAAGGATTTTTCGTGATGGGCTTCCATTTCGCGCACCTTGCCGCCGAGTGCGGCGATGGCGTCGCGGGGTTCGTCGTAGATGTCCTTGTAGCGGCCGATGTAGCAGGAATCGTGGTAACTACAATCGAATTCTTCCTTTTCGACGGGGAGTTTCCCCTCGTCGAGGAGGCGGGCCAGGAAGGTCGTGTGGTGCTCGACGGGAATCTCGAAGCCGAGGTCGGCGTAGTCGCGGCCCAGGGTGTTGAAGCAATGTGGGCAGGTCGTGACGATGGACTTGGCGCCGGTGGCCTTCATGGTCTCGATGTTCTCGGTCGCGAGGGCCTGGTAGAGATACTCGTTGCCGAGCTTGCGCACGGGCTCGCCGCAGCACTTCTCCGCCGCGCCGAGGATGCCGACTTTGACGCCCGCCGCCGCGCAGGATTCGACGAAGGCCCTGGCCACCTTTTTGTTACGCGCGTCGAAGGAGGCGTAGCAACCGGCGAAGTAGAGGACGTCGAAGTCCTGGCTCGAGGTGGCGTCGACGACGGGCAGGTCCTTGGCCCAATCGCCGCGGCTTGCGAAGGCCATGCCGAAGGGATTGCCGTTGACCTCGAGGTTTTCGCTCGCCTTGCGCGTGCCCTCGTCGGGGAACTCCCCTTCCATGAGGGCGAGGTTCCTCCGCATTTCGATGATCTTGTTGACGTGCTCGATGCCCGCAGGGCAGTTCTCCTGGCAGGCGCGGCAGGTGGTGCAGGCCCAAAGTTCGTCGGTGCCGATCCTGTCGCGCAGGGCGGCATCGCCGCCCTTGTCGGCCGTGCTCCTTATGTCGTTGATGATCTTCATCGGCGACAAGGGCTTGGATGTGTTCCAGGCGGGGCAGAGGTCGGTGCAACGAGCGCAATTCGTGCAGGCATCGCCGTCGAAGATGTCCTTCCAGCTGAGGTCGGAGAGCTTGGCGACGCCGTAGTCGGTGATCTTGTCGTCCTCGAGATCGATGGTCGGGATGTAGCCCTTGGGCTCGTGGGGAGCGAAGTAGGCGTTGAGAGCCGTGGTCAGGATGTGCCTCAGTTTCGAACGGGGAAGGGCGACGATGAAGCCGAGGGCGAGGGCGAAGTGGAACCACCAGAGGGCGGCGTGCGCCGTCTTCGCCGCGGCGGGATCGATGCCGGCGAAGAGGCCGGCGACGAGGCGGCCTACGGGCGACCAGGCGGCGAGACTGGGATTGACGCCGATTTCGGTCAGGGCCATCCGCAGACCCTCGATGAGGAAGCCAGTCACGATGATGAGGGTGAAGAGGAGGTGGACGAGCCAGTCCTCTACCTTCGTCTGGAGGTTCTTCGGCTTGAGGGCGAAGCGCCGTACCGCGAGCGAGAGGAGGGCGACGATGGCCACGACTCCCGCGATGTCGAGGACGAGTGAGTACCAGTCGTAGAAACCGCCCTTCATGAAGACGAGGCCCAGGACGGGGCTCGCGAAGTCGGCCTGGGCCATGACGATGAGGGTTCCGATGAAGAGAAGTCCGAAGCCCCAGAACCAGGCCGCGTGGAGCTTGCCCGGTGAAGTGCGGCCGACGAGGATCTGGCCGAAATCGATGCCGAGGGCGCGGAGGAATCGCAGCACCGGCTTGTCGCCGCGATCGAGGGGCTTGCCTAGCCGCATCCTCTTGAAGATCGGGAGAAAGCCCCAGACCATCAGACCGATCGCGATGAAGGCGAGGGCGTACATGAAGGGCGTGACGCCGTGCCCGACGTTCCAGTAGATCTCGCGGGTATCGGTGTTCATTTCATTCTCCTTCCGGGACCGGATAGCCTGCCGGCCCAATTCGCCTAGTGGCGCGAGGTGCCCCTTCGACCCGCGCATGAGCGTGTCTCGGAAGGGCGCCCCATGGGCGGGCGGCGTATCGGCCGGGCGGTATTACTTGACGTTGACGTCAAGTATATATACAGGCCGGCCCGCGAACCGTCAACGATCAATCGTATTTATAGAAGCCCCGTCCGCTCTTCCGGCCGAGGTGCCCGGCGTTCACCATCTTCACGAGGAGGGGGCAGGGCCGGAACTTGGGATCGCCGAAGCCCTCGTGGAGGACGCGGAGAATCGCCAGGACCGTGTCGAGGCCGATGAAGTCGGCGAGGATGAGGGGACCCATGGGCTGGTTGGTTCCGAGCTTCATGGCCTTGTCGATATCCTCGGCGCTGGCGACGCCCTCATAGAGGGCGAAGATGGCCTCGTTGAGCATGGGCATGAGGACGCGGTTGGCGATGAAGCCTGGGTAGTCCTGGGAGACGGCCATCTCCTTGCCGAGCTTCGCGACGAGCTCGGCCGTGACCGCGAAGGTCTCCTCGGCGGTGGCGTGGCCGCGGATGACCTCGACGAGGGTCATCACGGGCACGGGATTCATGAAGTGCATGCCGATGACCTTGTCCGGACGCTTCGTCGCGGAGGCGATCTTCGTGATGGGGATCGACGAGGTGTTCGTCGCGAGGATGGCGTGGGAGGGAGCTATCCCGTCGAGCTTGCGGAAGAGCTCGAGCTTGAGGCCCTCGTTCTCGACCGCCGCCTCGACGGCGAAATCGATGTCGGCCATGTCCTCGAGACGGGTCGTCGTCGCGATGCGCGACATGATGCCCGGGATGGAGCCGGGATCGATGGCTCCCTTCTTGGCCTGGCGCTCGAGATTCTTCGCAATTGTGTCTTTTGCCTTGACGAGTTGGGACTCGGCGATGTCGTAGAGCCTCACCTCGAGGCCCGCGACCGAAAACACGTGGGCGATGCCGTTGCCCATCTGGCCGGCGCCGAGCACTCCTATCTTCTTGATCATGACTAGCTCCTTACAATTGATGAAAGGCCAGCACCGGGCGGGTCGATGGCCGGCGACGGCGACTCATCTGCCGTCTCAAATTCTTTCAATGATCATGGCGACGGCGACTCATCAGCCGTCTTAAATCCTTTCAATGATCATAGCGACGGCTTCCCCGCCGCCGATGCAGAGGGTCGCTAATCCGTAGCGGGCCTGGCGACGGCCGAGTTCGCGAACAAGGGTCGCGGCGAGTCGGCCCCCGCTCGCGCCGATGGGGTGTCCCAGGGCGCAGGCGCCTCCGTTCACGTTGACCTTATCGGCCGGGAGGCCGAGCTCCTTCATCGCGAGGAGGGTCACCGAGGCGAAGGCCTCGTTGATCTCGAAGAGGTCGATGTCGGCCACGGCGAGCCCCGCGCGCTTGCAGGCCTTGACGATGGCCCCGACTGGAGCGGCCGGGAACTCGTCGGGATGGCGGCTTTCGGTGGCGGAGGCGACGATGCGGGCCCTGGCCTTCAGCCCCCGCGACTTCGCGGCCTCGGCCGAGGCGAGGAGGAGGACTGCCGCACCATCGGAAATGCTCGAGGCGTTGGCGGCCGTCGTCGTGCCGCTCGGCGAGAAGACGGGCCTGAGCGTGGCCATGCGGGAGAAGTCCACCTTGAAGGGTTCCTCGTCGACCTCGACCTTTTCCTCGCCTTTTTTCGTGGCAATTATGATGGGTAGGAGTTCGTCGGCGAAGGTGCCGTTCTGGACCGCGGCCTGGGCGCGCTCGTAGGAGCGCTGGGCGAATTCGTCCTGTTCGGCCCGGCTGAGGTTGTACTTCGCCGCGCTCGCGTCGGCGATCTCGCCCATGTGCCTGCCCGTCCAGGGATCGGTGAGGCCGTCGTAGACCATGAGGTCCTGGATCTCGCCCTTGCCCATCCGATAGCCCGAGCGGGCCTTCGCGAGGAGGTAGGGGGCCTGCGACATGCTTTCCATGCCGCCGGCGACGACGAATTCGGATTCGCCGAGCCGGATCGAGTCGGCGCCGAGCATGACGGCCTTGAGGCCGGAGCCGCAGACCTTGTTGATGGTGAGGGCGTGCGTCGAGTCGGGGAGGCCCGCGTTGCGCGAAGCCTGGCGCGCGGGGCTTTGGCCGGCGCCGCCCTGGAGGACCTGGCCGAGGATGACCTCGTCGACCGCCTCGCCGATCAGACCCGTGCGCTCAATCAAGGCCTTTATGGCCCTCGCGCCGAGCTCGGCCCCGCTCAGTGCCGACAGGCCGCCCAGAAACGAACCGAAGGGCGTGCGCAAGCCTTCGACGACGACAACCTCTCTCATTTATCAACCTCCACGATGCTGCGGCCGGCGATCTTGCCGGCCAGAATCGCCTCGATCTCGGGCCCGAGGGCGCTCAAGGCGACTTTGCGCGTTATGCGATCGAGTCTTTCCAGTTTCCATTCCCCGCCGAGGAGTTTCCAGACGGCGGCCCTCTCGTCCCTCGGCGTCCACGCCGAGTCGATGCCGCAGAGGGTGAGACCCCGGAGGATGAAGGGATGGACCGTGAGGACGAGATCTGCGCCGGCCACGAGGCCGCAGGTCGTCACGCAGCCCCCCGTCTTCGTCGAGCGGAGGAGGGCCGCGAGGGGCTCTCCCCCGACCGTGTCGATGCCAGCCGCCCACCTGGATTTGAGAAGGGGGGCATCGCCGAGGCCCTTGAGCTCGGACCTGCCGACCACGCGGGAGGCCCCGAGATCGAGGAGCCATCCGGCCTTGTCCTGCTTGCCCGTGACGGCGACGACCTCGTAGCCGAGTTTCGCGAGGAGTGCGACGGCGACGCAGCCGACTCCGCCCGTCGCGCCCGTCACGAGGATTTCGCCGGAGCCCGGTTTCACCCCGTGGGCGATGAGCTTGCGCACCGAGAGGGCGGCGGTGAAGCCCGCGACACCGAGGGCGGCGGCCTCTTCGGGGTTCAAGCCCCGCGGCATGGGCAGTACGAAATCGGCGTTCAGTCGGGCATAGCGCGTCCATCCGCCCCAATTGGCGGCGCCGAATTCGCCGCCGGACAGGATGACCCGCTCGCCCTGGTGGAAGCCCGGATCGGCGCTCTCGGCTACGGTGCCGACGGCATCGATGCCGGGTATGTGCGGCAGGCGCTTGGCGACCCCCGGGTTGCCCGTCGCGGCGAGGCCGTCCTTGTAGTTGAGCGAACTCAACTCGATTTCGACGAGTATGTCCCCCGGAGGGAGTTCGTCGATGGTCTTGCGGGAGGGACCGCCGACGATTTCGCCGGCCCCGTCGCGATCGACGAGCCAGCAGGGAAAGCTGGTTTCGGCCTTCATTTTTTGAGCGAGGCGAGGGCGGCAACCGCGAGGGCGTGATCCTCTTCCTGAGTGAGACCGCTTACGGCGACGACGCCGACGAGGCCCGTGCCCCTGACGAAGATGGGAGCGGCTCCTCCGTGGGTGGCGTATTCGAGGCTCGAAGCCCCGTAGCGTTCTTCCAGGGTCGAGCCGGAGGAGGCAAGTTTTCTTCCCATATAATAGCTCGAATGGCCGAAGCGGAGGACGGTGCGAATCTTGCGCTCGAGCCAGAAGTCGTTGTCGGCCGAGGTACCCTCGGTCGCGTGCCAGAAGAGCCTCTGGCCGCCTCGGACGATGGCCACCGCGAGGGAGAGGTCCTCGGCCCTGGCGCGCCGGACGACGAAATTGCCGAGACGCCAGGCGGCGGCGTTCGAAAAGGATCCGAGCCTGAGGCCCGCTTCCTCCGCGAGGAGGGATTCCAGGGTGTAGTCCATGCCCCATCATGGACCCGCTCCGCGAGGCGGGCAAGGTAAAAAAGACGGAAGGAGGCGGATCGGACGGCGGTGGGCGAACTCGACTTGAGTCTTGGAGGATGGCGGGCCATACTATCGGTCCATGAACGACGACATCGCCTTTTCGATCGACCCGGCCATCGACCCTCGGCCCCGCATCGCCATTGTCCGGGCCGATGGCATCGAAACCGCGCGCAGCGAGGCCGCGGGACCTGCCCTGGTCAGCCTTATCGGGCGCGTCCGCGAGGCCGGCGAAGCCTGGCTCCGGCCCGAACGCAAGGCCGCGGTGCGCGACATGCTCCGGCATGGAGCCTACAAGCCTGCGGGAAGATCCAAGCCCTCGAGCGAATACCTGCTGGCCGCCGCCCTCGACGGGAGCTTTCCCTTCGTGAACGGGCCGGTCGACGCGAACAACGCCGCGAGCCTGGCATACGGTTATCCGGCAAGCATTTTCGATTTCGGGATATCGGGCGGAGAGCTCCTCCTCAAGCGCGGGGGCGCGGGCGATTCCTATGTATTCAACCCTTCGGGGCAGGAGATCGATCTCGAGGACCTGCTCTGCGTCTGGAAAAAGGAAGGCGAGGATTGGCGTCCCATCGGCAATCCGGTCAAGGACGCGATGACCACGAAGGTTTTCGAGGGATGCGGCTCGATCGTCGCCGTCATCTACGCCCCGGCCGGCCGGGAAGGCTCCGACCTCGAGGCCTGCGCCGAGTTCTTCGCAAGCATCCTTCGCGACGAATGCGGCGCGACGCGTTCGACCTGGATGCTGCCGCCCGATCCGGCACCGGGTCCAAATCTTGAGGGTTGACAGGGGGATTCGGCAGGCTAGACTGGCACGACGATGCCAGCTTCCGGATCAGACCTCGTAAAAGGCGACAAGCCCGCCTCGACCTTCGATTGGGCGAAGGTTCTGCTCAACGGCGCCCTCCCTCTCGCGGGGGTCGTCATCGCCCTCGCCATCGCCGGGATTTTCCTCGCCCTCCTCAAGACGGACCCGATGACAGCCTACGCCGCCATGGTGAACGGCGCCCTCGGCTCGACCTTCGGCCTCACGATGACCCTCGTCAAGGCGACGCCCCTCCTCCTCGTGGGATTGGGCATCTGCATCGCCTTCAGGGCCAACGTCATCAACATCGGGGCGGAGGGGCAGATCATCATGGGAGCCCTCGCCGGCGCCGTCGTCCCCATATCCATGCCGAACGCCCCCGGCTGGTTCCTGATCACGGCCGCCTGCGTCGCCGGCTTCGCCTCGGGCGCCCTCTGGGGCTTCATCCCCGGCATCCTCAAGGCCAAGATGCGGGTCAACGAGATATTGAGCACAATTATGATGAATGCCATCGCCTTGCAGTTCATGAACTTTCTCCTCCAGGGGCCGCTGATGGACCCGGAGAACATCAAGCGCGGCACTTTCCTCGCCCAGTCCGCGCGCATCCCCCAGCAGGCCTGGCTGCCCCGCCTCGTCCCCCAGACCCTCCTCCACGCCGGCCTCATCCTCGCCATCCTCCTCGCGATCGTCGTCTACATCTTTCTTTGGCGGACCACCATCGGCTACGAGATCCGTGCCGTAGGCCTGAGCCCCGACGCCTCCCGCTATTCGGGGATCTCCGTGCCCTTCAACGTGGCGCTGTCCCTCACCCTCGCGGGAGGCTTCGCCGGTCTCGCCGGCGTCGTCGAAGTCATCGGCGTCCAGCACCGCCTCATGGACGGCCTGACGAGCGGCTACGGTTTCACGGGCATCGTCGCGGCCCTCCTCGGCGGTCTCCACCCTCTCGGCCTCATCCCCGCCTCGATCTTCTTCGGCGGCCTCCTCGTGGGCGCCGACAAGATGCAGCGCGCCGTCCAGATCCCCTCCGCCCTCGTCACCGCCATCCTCGGCATGATCGTGCTCCTCGTGTCGGGCGCGGGAATCTGGGCGCGTCGATGGTCGGCTAAGCGGCTCGCTGGCGGCAGGCGGACCGCAGGCGGCGGGCGCAGTGCAGGCAGCGGACGCAGTGCAGGCAGCGGACCCACCGCGGGTGGCGAACGCGCCACCGAGGCCCATTGATGAAGGGCATGCTTTCCCTCAACGTCCTCACGGGCATCCTCAACAGCATGATCGCGCTGGCGACGCCCTTCCTGTACGCCGCGATCGGCGAGACCTTCGCCCAGAGCGCGGGCGTCGTGAACCTGGGCGTCGACGGCATCATGCTGTTGGCGGGCTTCGCCGCCTTCTTCGTCGCCCTGACCACGGGCAATCTCTGGCTCGGACTTCTCGCCGCGATCGGTGTCGGAATCCTCATGGGTCTCGTCATGTCCCTCGTCAGCGTCACCCTCAAGGCCGAGCAGGGCGTGAGCGGCATCGGCCTTTACATGTTCGGTCTCGGCATGTCGAGTCTGCTTTTTAAGGTGCTAATTGGTACGGTCAAGACCATCGAGGGCTTCAAGCCCGTCTCCATCCCCTTCCTCTCGCAGATACCCTATCTGGGTCCCATCCTCTTCCACAACTCGGTGCTGGTTTACGGCGCCTTCCTCCTCGTGCCCCTGTCCTGGGTGATTCTCGAAAAGACGAGCCTCGGGCTCAAGATCAAGGCCGTCGGGCAGAACCCGGCCGCCGCGGACTCCCTCGGCATCAGCGTCGTCGGCATCCGCTACTTCGCCGTCTGTCTGGGCTCGGCCCTCGCCGGCGTCGCCGGAGCTTCATTGTCCATCTCGCTGCTCAACCTCTTCCAGGACAACCTCACCTCGGGCCAGGGCTTCATCGCCGTGGCCCTCGTCTACTTCGGCGGCTGGAGCCCCCTCGGCGTCCTGGCGGGTTCCCTCCTCTTCAGCGCCGTCAACTCGATCCAGCTCTGGATGCAGGTCCTCGGCGTGAACCTCCCCGCGAGCGTCGCGGTCATGCTGCCCTACATCCTCACCATTCTCGCGCTCATGCTCTCGTCCAACCGCGCGCGCCAGCCGGCCGCGCTCAACAAGCCCTTCGACAGGTCGGAGAATTGAGGGGCAAAAGGAGATAGGGATGAAATCGAAGAGAATAGCGATCGCACTTGCGATGATCGTGGCCCTGACCATGGGCGCCTTCGCGGCTCCCCTGCGCATCGCGGTCATCATGCCGAGCGCCACGACCGACATGGCCTTCAGCCAGTCGATGTGGTCGGCCCTCGTCACCATCCAGAAGGAGATGGGCGGCGAAAGCGCCCTCCAGCTCAAGTACACCGACAACATGTGGAACGTGCCCGACGCCGCGGCCGCCATCCGCGACTACGCGAGCCAGGGCTTCGACATCGTCATCGCCCACGGGTCGCAGTACGGCTCCTCGGTGCAGGACATCGCGCCCGACTTTCCGAAGACGACCTTCGCCTGGGGCACCGACGTCAACACCTTCGGCCTGCCCAACGTCTACGCCTACACCGCGGCGGCCGAGCAGGGCGGCTTCGTCAACGGCGTCCTCGCTGCCAGGCTCACCAAGTCGAAGAAGATCGGCGTGACCGGCCCCATCGAGGTCGGCGACGCGAAGACCTACATCGACGGCTTCGTGCAGGGCGTCCAGTCGGTCAACAAGGCCATCGCCGTGTCGAAGACCTGGACCGGCTCCTTCTCCGACGTGGCCCTGATGACGGCCGCCGCCAAGACCCACATCGCCAACGGCGCCGACATCCTCACCGGCTCCTCGCAGTCCGTCGTCGGATCGATCGGCGCTGCCAAGGACAAGGGCGGCGTCCTCTGGTTCGGTACCCAGGCCGACCAGGCCTCCCTCGCCTCCGCCCTCGTCGTCGCCTCGCAGGTCTACGACTGGACCGGCATGCTCCGCGAGATCGTCGCCCAGCACAAGGCCGGCGTCCTCGGCGGCAAGACCTACGTCCTGACCCTCGCCAACGGCGGCCTCAAGATGGCCTTCAATCCCGCGTACAAGCTCGCCCCCGCGGCGAAGAAAGCCGCCGACGATGCCATCGCGGGCATCTCGAAGGGCAGCATCGCCGTCCAGCCCTAAGACTACTGGGGAGGCAAACCTTTTGCTCCGGGCAAAAGGTTTTCCTCCCCGCGAGTCCGGCTCGCGAAGCCCCCTCCTTTCCAAAACCCGGAGCAATTAGGAGAGACTTTTTCAAAACGCAGGCGCGTTTTGAAATAGTTACCTTGAAATTCGCGATAGGCGCAGCGGTTGCAGCCAAATATCGGCAACCGCGAGCGATCGCAAAGCCAATTTCAAAAGTAACCGACTTTTGAAATTGGCTCGGGAGTCATGCCGATGAGCGCTGAAGGCCAAGCAAAAGGACCCAAGACCGGGCGCGTCGAGATGCGCGACATCGTGAAGTGCTTTCCCGGCGTCACGGCCAACGACGGGGTCTGCCTCGACGTCGAGCCCGGGGAGGTCCACGCCCTCCTCGGCGAGAACGGGGCCGGCAAGAGCACCCTGATGCGGCAGCTCTACGGCATGTACCAGCCGGACGAAGGCCTGATTTTCGTCGACGGCAAGCCCCTCGTCTTCCGCTCTCCCGCCGACGCGATCCGCGCCGGCATCGGCATGATCCACCAGCATTTCATGCTCGTACCGACTATGACGGTCGCGCAGAACGTGGCCCTGGGCCAGCGCTCGCCCCGCGCCCCCTTCCTCGATCTCGCCGGCGTCTCGAAGGCAGTCGCCCGCATCGGCGAGGATTACGGGCTCAAGGTCGACCCCGACGCCTTCGTCTGGCAGCTCTCGGTGGGAGAGCAGCAGCGCGTCGAGATCATCAAGGCACTGTACCGCGGAGCCGGCCTCATCATCCTCGACGAGCCGACCGCCGTCCTCACGCCCCAGGAGGTCGACGCCCTTTTCGCGACCCTGCGCACCCTGGTCGCCTCCGGGCATTCGCTCATCTTCATCTCGCACAAGCTCAACGAGGTGAAGGCGATCAGCGACCGCGTCACCGTCCTCCGCGACGGCAAGGTAGTGGGCACGGGCCGCACCTGTGATCTCACTCGAGGCGACCTCGTGCGGATGATGGTGGGCCGCGAGGTGAAGGAACCCGATCCGAGGCCCCACGCCCCCGGCCCCGAGCTCGTGCGGCTCACGGGCCTGCGCGCGATGGGCGATCGCGGCCTCGAGGCCCTGCGCGGCATCGACCTCTCGATCCGCTCCGGCGAGATCCTCGGCCTCGCCGGCGTGTCGGGCAACGGCCAGAAAGAGCTCGCCGAATGCCTGGCCGGCATGAGGCCCCTGGCCGCGGGCAGCGTCTTCGTGGAGGGCCGCGACATGACCCTCTCCAGCGTGAACGAGCGCTTCGAGGCGGGCATGGCCTTCATCCCCGAGGAGCGAATGCGCGACGGGGCGATCCGCGAGTTCAGCGTGGGTGAGAACGTCTTCCTCCACGACCACATGTCGAAACGTTTCCGGCGCTGGATCTTCCTCGCCTTCGACAAGATGCGCGAGCACTCCAGCTCCCTCGTCGACAAGTTCTCGGTCAAGACCCCGAGCCTCGACGTGCCCATCAAGAACCTCTCGGGGGGCAATATCCAAAAGCTCATCATGGCCCGCGAGCTTTCGCGCGAACCCTTCTTCCTCGTGGCGGCCCAGCCCACGCGCGGCGTCGACATCGGCGCCACCGAGTACATCCACGATTGCCTCCTCGAGCAGCGCGAAAAGGGGATGGCCATCCTCCTCGTCTCGGAGGATCTCGACGAGCTCAGGAGCCTCTCCGACCGCATCGCCGTGATGTACGAGGGCGGGATCATGGGCATCGTCGACAGGGGAACGGCGAGCGTGGAGGAACTCGGTTTCATGATGGCCGGCGTTTCGCTCGAGGAGCTCCGCTCCGGCGTCTCCGCGGAGGAGAGCGCTTGCCCATGATCGTCGCCTTCACCTTGAACGGCAGCCCCGCGGAAGCCCCGGGCGGCACGAGCCTCCTCGAATGGCTGCGCGGCACGGCGGGACTCACGGGCGCCAAGAACGCCTGCGGTGAGGGCATCTGCGGAGCCTGCACCGTCCTCGTCGACGGAGCCCCCTTTGCGTCCTGCATCATGCCGATCGAAAAGGTGGCCGGCAAATCGGTGCTCACAATTGAGGGCATCGAGCGCGGGGAAATGTCGCTCTACGAGCGCGCCTACGTCGAGGCCGGGGCCGTCCAATGCGGCTATTGCACTCCCGGCATGGTGATGTCCACCAAGGCCCTCCTCGACAAGAATCCCGAGCCTTCGGAAAAGGAGGCGAGGGCGGCCCTCAGGCGGAACATCTGCCGCTGCACGGGCTACGCGAAGATCGTGGACGCCGTGATGAGGGCCGCTGAGGCTAGACGGAGGGAAGTGGCGCAGGGCGCCGATTTTGTAGGCGGACAGACCGCCGGGCCGGCACTGACTTCGGCCCCCGCGGCGACTTCCGCCGCCGATGCCGGTCTCGGCTCGCGGCTCAAGCGCGTCGACGCCGCCATCAAGGCACGAGGCGAGGCCAAGTACGTCGACGACCTCGTCGCCCCCGCCATGCTGCACGCGGCCGTCCTCAGGAGCCCTTATGCCCGCGCCCGCCTCCTGAGTCTCGACATTGCCGCCGCGAAGGCCCTCGAGGGCGTCGTCCTCGTCGCCACCTGGGAGGACATCCCAGGCGACCGCTTCGTCGGCCACCTCGTCGCCGACTGGCCCACTTTCGTCGCCGTCGGCGAGACGACCCGCTATATCGGCGACGCCATCGCCCTGGTCGCCGCCGAGAACCTCGACATAGCCCGCGCTGCCCTCGCCGCCATCAAGGTCGACTACGAGGTCCTCGGGCCGATCCGCAATCCCGACGAGGCCCTTGCCGAGGGAGCGCCCGAGATCCATCCCGGCGGCAACATTCTCACCGAGATCAACCTGATCCGCGGCGACGCCGTGGCCGCCCTTTCCCGCGCGACCCACGTCGTCCGGCACCGCTACGGCACGGGTTTCATCGACCACGCCTTCATGGAGACCGAAAGCGCCCTTGCGTATCCCCCCGACACGGCGGGCGTCGTCCTCGTGCGCACCGCCGAGCAGAACGTTTACGACGGCCAGCGCTATGTCGCGCGGACCCTGGGCCTTCCCGACGAAAAGGTACGAGTTGTGTCGACCTACGTGGGCGGGGCCTTCGGCGGCAAGGAGGACCAGTCGGTCCAGCACCACGCCGCCCTCGCGGCCTGGCTCGCCGGCCGGCCGGTCAAACTGACCCTCGAGAGGGCCGAGTCGACGCGGGTCCACGTCAAGCGACACCCGATGGAGGTCGAGCTCGAAGTGGGCTGCGACGCCGAGGGAAGGGGCCTCTGCGCGAAGGCGGGCGTCGTTGCGGATACGGGAGCCTATGCCTCGCTCGGCGGCCCCGTCCTCCATCGGGCCGTAACCCATCTCGGCGGTCCCTATGTCGTGCCCGACATTCGCGTCGAGGGCAAGGCCGTCTACACGAACAACCCGCCGGCCGGAGCCTTCCGCGGCTTCGGCGTCCCCCAGACCAATTTCGCCTTCGAGAGCGCCCTCAACGAGCTCGCCGCCATGGTCGGCATCTCGGGCTGGGAAATCCGGATGCGCAACGCGGCGAGGCCGGGCGACGTTCTTTCGAACGGCCAGCTCGCCGGCCCCGACACCGCCGTCGTCGAATGTTTGGAGGCCGTGAAAGAGGCCTATGACTCGGCGCCGGGCAGGGCGGGCATCGCCTGCGCCTTCAAGAACACGGGCATCGGCATGGGCCACCCCGACACGGGCCGCTGCATCGTCGCGGTCTTCGTGGACCGTGTGGAATTGAGGACGGGAGCCGCCTGCGTCGGACAGGGCTTGGCGACCATCCTCACGCAAATCGCTTCATCGGTACTTGGGCTGCAACCTGAATACATCGTCGTGCCGGCTCCCGACACCTTCCTCACGCCCGACGCCGGCACCTCGACGGCCTCGCGGCAGACCCTCATCACCGGCGAGGCCTGCAGGAGGGCCTGCGAGAAAGCCGCCGCGGCCCTGCGCGAAACAGGACGCCAGCCGGGGACTCCCTCTTCCGCCGTCGACGCGGCCTTCCCCCTGTCCGCACTCGCCGGGCGCGAGTTCTACGCCGAGTTCGAGGCGGTGACAGATACCTTTCCCTCGGACAAGGCCAATCCCGTACGCCACGTCGCCTATAGCTACGCCTGCCATGTCGCCGTCCTCGGCGCCGACGGCCGGCTCGAACGCATCGTGGCGGCCCATGACTCCGGCCTCGTCGTGAATCCCCTGGCCTTCGAGGGGCAGGTAGAGGGCGGAGTGACGATGGGTCTCGGCTTCGCCTTGACCGAGACCTTCCCCATGAAGGACTGCGTGCCGACGGCAAAATTCGGGCAATTGGGACTATTGCGCGCGACCGAGGTTCCGCCGATCGAGACCATCATCGTTCGGCACGCCGGACCGGGCACGGCCATGGATGGGGGCACGAGCGCCTCGGCCTACGGCGCCAAGGGCATCGGCGAGATTTCCTCGATTCCGACGGCCGCCGCCGTCGCCGCCGCCTATGCCGCGCGCGACGGGCTGTGGCGTACCCGATTGCCCCTCGAGGGGACCCCCTACCGGAAAAGCCCGTAGTCGGAGGGGCCCGCCCCCGCTACAATCCCCCGACCATGGAAATTCTCTCTCCCACCGAGGAGGGCATCGCCCGCGCCGCCCGCGCCCTCGCGGAAGGCCTCCTCGTCGCCATCCCCACCGAAACCGTCTACGGCCTCGGCGCGAACGCCTTCGACACGAGGGCCGTGGCCCGGGTCTTCGAGGCGAAAAGGCGGCCGACCTTCGACCCCCTGATCGTGCACATAGCCGAGCTCGACGGCCTCGACGAGATCGCGAGTTTCCCGAACGACCTCGCGCGGAGGCTCGCCGAAGCCTTTTGGCCGGGCCCCCTCACCCTCATCCTGCCAAAACGCGAACGAGTGCCGGGTCTCGTGACGAGCGGCCTCGATTCGGTGGCCGTGCGCATGCCAGCCCATCCCGTCGCTCGTTCCATCATCCGCCTCTCCAGAGTGCCCGTCGCGGCGCCGAGCGCCAATCCCTTCGGCTACCTCTCGCCGACCAGGGCCGAGCACGTGGCGCGGATGCTCGGCGATGCGGTGGATTTCATCGTCGACGGAGGGGCCTCGGACATCGGCGTGGAATCGACGGTGCTCGACGTGACGGGAGAGAGACCGAAGATTCTCAGGCCCGGCGGACTACCCCGCGCGGCGATCGAGGAGATCTGCGGCCCCGTCGATATCATCGACAGGGTCAGCGCCCAACCCACGAGTCCGGGCCAGCTCGAAAGCCATTACGCGCCTCATGCCCGCCTCGACCTCGTCGAGGCCGGCGGCCTTGCGGCGGCCCCGATCGGAGCCGAGGACGCAGTTCTCTTTTTCGACGAGGCTTCGCGCAGGGCCTTTCACGCTGCCCGGGAAGGTAATCTCGCTATGGCCGCTCGAGGCGAAGCCCAGTCCCGGATGGAGCGGGTCCTTTCGCCTTCCGGAGACCTCAGGGAGGCCGCCGCCGCCCTCTTCGACCTTCTCCACGCCTTCGATCTCGAGGGAGTGGAAAGAGTCTGGGCCGAGCGTCTTCCCTCGGAAGGCCTCGGCCTCGCCGTCAACGACAGACTCTGGAAGGCTTCGACGAAGAACTAAGCCCCTCAGTTGCAGTGCGACACGCAAGGCGTGTCGCGAAACTGAGGTAGGGCTTCGTGTAGCGGCTCCCAGCCTTCGCGAGCTCAGTTCGCGCCGAATCGCAGGTTGCGATTCTTCAAGCTGGCCGAGAAGGGCGCCGGCGTTGCGGGCTGCCTCGGCCGTCGTCGTCGATCGCCCGCCGATCTCCCTGGCAGCCGCCTGGCTTCACTCGGCGAGTTTGCGCAGCTCCTGGGCTACGGGCTCCTTCGGCGAGGTCTACGGTGAATCGCGTCGGGGCCACGAGGAAGCTGGTGAGGAGGAATGACGCTTGGGTAACATAATTGGCACCGCCTGAAAATCGGGCGGATTTCCTTAAACCAGGCGGGCCTTCATCCGATAACGGAAGTGGAGGCCATGAATGACGGGAATGCTTGCAACGAGCACGGTTCCCCTCACCTACGCGTTCGTCGCCCAGAGCGCCGGCGGGAGGGTCAGTCTGCCCGTGGAGCCATCGCAGATTCTCTATGCGAGTTTCGAACATGTCAGCGGCGTCGCGGCCACTCCCGGAGAGCCCGTGGCGAGCATCGATCGGCTCAAGATCCTCGACACCCTCATCGCCCGACTCTCCGACATGAAGTCCGCGCCTCCCATAGCCGAAGAGCGACCCGTCGGCATGAGTTCCGAGCGCATCGACGCCCTCATTCAGCAATACGGTTCCGAGCTTCGAAGCAAGGTCGTCGCTCCCGTCGCGCCCTATTCCTTTACCGCGCCGGTCGAAAGCGGCATGCTCTTCTCCCTCGCCGCCTGAGCTTCCCCTACTTGCCCGTCGGATAGCCCGCGATCAGCTCCCTGACCGTCTCGGCGCTTCCCTTGCCGTAATAGAGCGACGCGTACCATGCGGTCGCCTGGACGATTTTGCGCCCGTAGTCTCGGGTTTCGGCTATAGACAGCCTTTCGAGGAAGAGGTCGTCGGGATACCCTCCCGACTCCGCGAGCCAGCGTCTGAGCCGTCCGCGGCCGGCGTTGTAGGCGAAGGCGGCCCGGAGAAGGTGTCCGTCGTTTTCGTCGAAAAGGTCATGGAGCATCGCCATGCCGAGACGGAGATTGTCCTCCGGCAAGACAAGGGACCAAATACGAATTTTCAAATTGCGAGCGATTTCGGCTGCTGTCGTCGGCATGAGTTGGGTGAGACCGACCGCCCCGGCCCCGCTCTTCGCGGCGGGATCGAACCAGCTCTCCGAGCGGATGAGGCCGTAGGCCGCCGATTCGGGGATGTCCGAGCCGTTCAAGGCCGCGCCGAGTTCTCTCTTCCAGGGCCGCGGGTAGAGAAGCTCGTAGAGATCCTTCGCGGGCAGACTGGCTCCCTCCGCGGACTTTTCGAGGCCCGCGTAGCCGGAACCCGAGCGAGCCGCGAGGCTGTTGGCGAAGCGCATCGAGGAGACGAAGGAGCCGGCCCTGGCGCTTTCCTTGGACAGTTCCGCGAGATCCTCGTCGCCGACGGCGTCCGAGGAGCCGTTGGCGAGGTTCCAGGCGATTCCGGGGAGGCCGAAATCCACGAGGGAACGCAGGGTTGCCGCGAGATCGTCCTTGCTCGCCGTCGGATCGAAAAGCCTGAAGCGCGAAGGGGGCCTTCCGGAATTCCAAGGCCTGATGTCGATCCCGAGCCTGGCCGAGGCGACGAGGATGTAATACCCCGGAGCCCCGCGTAGGCGGACAAGGCTATCGAAACGATTCTTGGCCACTTCTCCGTCAGGTTGGCGAGCGGGCCCATACTGAGGCGGAAAGGCGGGAAGAAGGATCATCGGGAGAGAAGGAGCGGCGTCGACGAGGCCGAGTTCCCGCGCCCTCGCCGATACGTAGAGGAGACGCGAGGCCAGAAAGGGGGAGGCGAAGGGTATGAGGCGCGAGGCGAAGGCGTCGACCTCGTTCCAATCGCCCTCGGCGACGAGATCGCGAAAGAGCGGCTCGATCAAGTCCGTATAGGTAGTGGGATCGCTCCAGCGTGGAGCTGATTCCTCTATGGCCTCGAGCCGCGCCTCGGCGAGGGCCTTGTCGCGGAGGGCTTTAGACGCCCATTTGCCGACCGGAACGACGGGCTTGTCGAGGGTCTTGAGGCGGGCGTCGAGGGCGTAATAAAGGCAGGAATCCATGTCCTTTTCGGATATCGCGCTGCCGCCCAGGGAGAGGAGTATGGTGGCCGCTTCTTCGGGCCGCGAAAGGGCGACGAGCATCCGAGCCTTGTAGAACAGGGCCGTCCATGCCGGCGACCCTCCCTCGACCTCGGTTCCGCCTGCCGCGGCGACCGAGTCCATGAGTGCCAGGCCTTCCTTCGACATGCCCGAAAAGAGCCAGGCCTTGCCGAAGGCGCCGACCAGGGCACGGGTCGGGCTCGCGCGTAATTCGGGAAGGGCCCCGAGAGAAGCCCGATAGGCTGCCGCGTAATCCCGCGCCTCGATCGCCTGGAATAGCCGGGCCTTGGCGAGGAAGAGCTCCGGCACGAGACCCGCGTTCTCGGACTCGGCGGCCAGATTGAGGGCCTTCGCGACCCAGGGGCCCTGCCCGAAGGCGAGGATTTCCGCGAGATCCTTGGCCGTTCCGGCGAGGCCCAGGCGACTGGCGGCGAGGCAGCGGGCATAAAGGGCGGCTTGATCGGTGGAAGAGGGTTCGCCGATGTCCGCGGTTAAAAGGGAATTGGCCGCCGCGAGAAGTTCCGGCCACCTTTCCATTCCCGCGAGGGCTTCGAGTCGCGCGGCCTCCACCTCCTGGCCCGAATCCGGTCCTGTCGAAGCGGCGAGCAGCTTTTCCCAGGCAGCTCGGCTTTCCGGACCCTGCGGAAGGGCGCGCGCCTTGTCGGCGAGGATTTCGACCTGTCGTCGCCGCGCGTCGTCGCGGACGAAACCCTGTGCTTGTTTCGCCGCCCGGTTGAAAAGATTCAAGGCAAGATCCACGTTCGGGGAGCCGCCGTTCAGGGAGCCGCTGTCCGCGGAGAGGGCGCCTTGCGAGTGACTGTCCCCGCCATTCCTCGCGTCGTCTTCGAGAAGCCAGAGGGCGGTAAAATACCAGGCGGAGGGTCCCGCGGGGCCGGGATTGTCGAAGGCTTGGGATGGAAGGGCGATAATGGCGGCGCGATCGTCGCGGTCGAGGATGCTGCGGAAGGCGGGTTCGGTAAGGCCGAAGGGGCCTCGCGCCTCGCACGACGACAGCCCGACAGTCAGAATCATGAGAATGAGAGTCGCGATTCTTCGCAAGGTGGAGGAGAGAAGGGGGCTGTGCATGCCCGCGGAAACTACCCGGCCCGGCGGGCGAAGGTCAAGCTATCAAGGATTCGGAATGACGATCCAGGCGCCGGAAAGAATGTGGTCCGGATTCCTGATGCCGTTGGCCTTGGCTATCCGCGGATAGAGCCAGGGGTCGCGGTAATAGACCCAGGCCAGATCCCACAGGGTATCGCCCCATTTGATTCGATAGCGCTTTCCGGTCGTTTTCGGCGCGACGGAGGTGGCGTCTACCTTCGTTCCGGCCTTTGCCGCCACGGCCTTGGGCGGGGGGGCTGCCGGGGTAGGTTCCGCAGCAGGGATCGGCGTCGTGGTTGTTACGCTGGTTGCGGGCGTCGGCGCGGTTTGAGCCGACGCGGCGGGCGCCGGCGATGTCGGAGCTTCGGGGGATGAAGATGGCGCCAAGGCTGCCGCGGTTCGGGCTATGTCCGTCTCACCGCCGGAGGCTGCCGCTTGCTGGCCCAGCGAATGGAAAAAGAAGAACCAACCGAGTAGGGCGATCGCGATGATGAGAACGATACCCGCGATGATCCAGGGCAGCAGTGGCTTTCGAGTCCTGCCCTCGAGGACTTCCTCGGCGGTCGCGAGGAGGCCGGCCCCTTCCTCCGGGCTCGTGGCGTCGTCCGGCAGATTGTCGGTCGGCTCCGAATCGCTTTCTTCGCCCTCATCCTCCCCGAGATCGAAATCGGGGATTTCGTAGGAATCTTCCTCGCCGAGGGTTTCGAGGGATACGCGCAGGCTTTGGGTGGCGCCCGTCTCCGCCTCGACCGCCGTGCATTTGAGCATGTCGGCTTCGTCGAGCTCGAGATCGAGCCTGATGTCCGGCTCGCCGGCCTTCCCCTCGGGAATATCCTCCACCACAAGACTGCCGACATAGGTGGCGTCGGTAATCATCGGACCTTCGCCTCTGTAAAGGTCGATTTGCACGCTTTTTTGGCTATCGTTGACCGTGGTGACGACGAGGCGCTTCCTCGCCGGTATCCCGTGATCGAGGATGGGGTAGAATTCGCTGTTCGCGAGCTTGATTCCGATCTTGTCCATGGCTTCCCTGCCCTCGCTGTCCGCCCTTTCGCGACCCATTTCCCCGGGGATGGTGGGACTCGGAGGACGTTCCGATATATCGACTTTCAGTCTGGACTCTCGCGGCGCTAAATGCAACCGTGGCGCCGCCGCGACTCTCTTCTTTAGCGCCTCGAGGCGAGGGCGACGAGGCTCCAGGCCTCATGGTCGTAAGGGATGCCCGCCATGTTGCCGAAGAACCGGAGTTCGCCGTCGAATCCGGCCTTTCTCAGGGCATCGCCCAACTCGACCGCCGAATAGAGTCGCTGCTTCCATCGTCGCTCGAAGATTCTTCCATCGGCTACGACGACCCAGCGATTGACGAGGTACTCCCAAGCGCCTTCGATGGCGTATTCGGAACAGGCGAGCCGATTCTCTCGCTCGAACCATTCGGTGGTGAGGAAGTCCCGCACCGCGCATTCCTTGCCCAAGACCTCGAGGGCGAAAAAGCCGCCGGGGCGCAAGGATTCCCGGACCCTGGCGAGGAAGGCGAGATCTTCCTCGCGAGTGTCGAAATAGCCGAAACTCGTGAAGAGGTTGAGGGCCAGGTCGAAGGCGCCGGGTCGCGAGAATTCGCGGACATCGCCATGGATGAATTCGACATCGAGACTCTCGGCTTCGGCGCTTTCCCGAGCCGCGTCGAGATAGGCTCCGGTGATGTCCACGCCGGTGACGAGGCAGCCTCGCCGGGCCAATTCGAGGGCATGGCGGCCCGGTCCGCAGCAGGAATCGTAGACCTTGAGGCCTTTTTGGATACGCGGCCCCCCCGCCTCGGCGAGCAGGGCATCGAGTCCGTCGATGATCGCGGGAACCTCGGCCCAACGCTTTCCGTCGAACATCAGGGGCGCGAAATTGGCCCAGAAGTCGTCCTCCTCGAACCAGCCGGCCACCTAGATTCGGCCCTTGTCGAGCACGAGCTGCATTACATAGGTAAGGAGGTCGAGATCGACGTCCCCGCCCGCGTCGGAAAAAGCTTCTCGCAGGCCGTCCCAATCGGATTCTTCGAGGGCCCCGCCATCGTAGTCCATGAGGAGGATGCTGCCGAGGGTCGCACAGCGGGCCTTTGCCCCCTCCCTGTCCGCGGCGAACCATGCTTCGACGCCTTCGAGAAGGGCGTCGAGGAGATCGCGGGGGAGAGCGCGGAAGCTGAGAGCGAAGTGCTCCCTGATCGCGGCGCCGAGCCTGGCCGAAGCCTGGGCACCCGCGAGGCTCCTATCGAGTCGGTCGAGACTCTGATCGAGTTCGCGCTTCCATCGGTCTATCGCTTGCATGGGCCGATCATACTAGGATCGCCGTACTAATTGCCACCTCTACCGCGCGGGACTCACCCTGAGTCTTCCATTTCAGGAGTACAGCAAGGCCATGATGACGACGAAATCATAGAGACCGTGCCCGAATCCGATCTCGTGCCAGCTCTTTGCCGTCTCCCAACGAAGGGCGAGGATGAGGCCGAGGAGGGTCGCGATAAAGGCCGCGGCGATTCCCTGGCTTGCCCCGTGCGAAAGTCCGAAGATCAGCGACGTGAGGACGACCCGCGCCGCCTTGCCGAAGCCGACCCTTTCAAGCCTGAACGATAGGTAGACCCGGAAATAGAGCTCTTCGACATAACCCGTGACGAGGGAGGAAGCGAGGATAATGGGAATCAGCAAATAGCCGCTCGTCGACGGCTTGGCAACCATGTCGAGGAGGGGATTGTCCAGCCAGGAGGGGAGGGGAGCCTTTCCCGCAAAGAGCCGGAGCAGGGCGTCGGGGAGAAAACCCGCGAAAAGGAGCAAGGCGAGGACGGCGAGTACTCCGGCGATCTCGACGCGGCGCGGTCGCCACCGAAGTCCGAAGGCGGCGAATCCCTCGCCGCGCCTCATCATCCAGAGGATCAAAAGGCCGGCGGGAACGAGATTGAGGAGGATGGCGAAATGCCAGGCCGGAGCGGCAAGCCCTCCGCCGGCTCCCACTGCCCCCGTGCCGAGGCCGGGGAAAAAGGCCCTGAGCCAGAATACCGAATAAAGGAGCCCCGCCTCGACGAGGCCCGGGGTCTGACCTCTGTCTCTCATCCTCATCCTTTCAGTCCGGCATGGTGGCATGCGCGGCTTCGATGCAAGTATACTGAGAGGCGAGGCCGCGCATCTTCCGGCCCGCGAACCGAAAAAGGAGATTACGAGGGTAATGCCCAGCCTTCTGCCCCTCATTATCATCGTCCTCATCCTTGGCGCGGTCTCGCTCGTCCTCCTCGCGCGGAGCGGCAAGCGGACGCCCTTTTTCGATTTCATCGGCAAGTCGCTGAGCTCAGGCTTCTCCTTCATGGAGGCCAGCCGGCTCCGCGAGGCGGCCAAGGCCGCGGGAATTAAAGACAATGGTCTCATATTTCATTCGACTCGAGATCTCGACAAGGTGATCGCGGCGATCGGGGGAGTCGACGGCGAACGAAGCAGGGAGGTCACGAGGCTCCTCGAAAAGCTTTTCGAACTCCGCAAGCGCCTCGAATTCGAGCAGCCCCGCTATCTCATGGGCATCCGTTCGAGCCGTCACCTCGCCCAAGGCCAGCGACTCCGCGTCCTTCTGCCGAGCATCGGCGTCTTCAATTCGACCCTCATCGACAACAACCCGCGCTTCATGGTGCTGTCCTGGCCCCTCGGCATCCACCTGCCCAAGGGCTTCGTGTGGAAGGGAAAAAAGGTGTCGGTCTATTTCTGGCGGCGCGACGACGCGGGCTACGTCTTCGACAGCTACGTGCTCGACGATCTCCGCATCAGGGATGTCCCGGTGATCCACGTCGCCCACTCCGAGTCGCTCCTGCGTACCCAAAAACGCAAGTCGGTCCGCACGAGGACGACGATTCCCGCCTACCTTTATCTCCTCAAGCGCATCGAGGGTGCCTTCGAAAAGCCGGAGCTCGAGCCCGGTCTCCGCTCGCGGATCGCCGACCTCTCGGAGGACGGTTTTGCCCTCACCATCGGCGGTAGGGCGAGGGTGGGGCTCCTCGTCAAGGCGCAGTTTTCGCTGGGGGCGAGGCAGATCGTGATGAGCGGCACGGTCAGGAGCGTCGACTACGACAGGACGACGAACCAATCGACGATGCATGTGGAGGCCGTCTCGCCGAGCCCGCGAATGCGCAACGCCCTTCGCTCCTATGTATACGGCAACAATGCGGGCAAGGGCGACTCGCGGATTGAAGCGGAAGGCTGAGGCGCGCGCGTATGGTTACGGGGGGTCGGATGAAAAGCAGGTTGACGTTTATCGCCGTGCTGGTCTTCGCGTCCGGGGCGGCCTTCGCCCAGGACGCGAGTTCGGTGCTTCTTACGTATCAGCGCAATTTCGTCCGTTCGAGCCTCGCTACCAAGCTCGAACTTCTCAAGGAGGCGAGCGGGACGGTCAAGGCGACGGACATCGCCCCGCTCTACGACACGGCGCTCCGTTTCGTCCTCAACAACGCGGGACTCTTGGCGGGCGACGCCCAGCTTCGCGATCTCGCCCTTCTCGCGGTCCAAAAGGCCGGGGAGAGCGGCTACACAAAGGCTTCCGACGACATTTGGAGCGTCTTCACCGTCTATGCAGGCGACGGGGAGCTTCGGGCCGCCGCTCTCGATGCCTATGCCCGGACGGGAATGGGCGACCCCAAGACGGTTACGGATATCGGCGGCTTTCTCGCCTCCCAGCTCAGCATCTATCGTTCGGGAATGCAGCCCGAATATCCTTCGATGGAAGCGGCCGTGGACGCCCTCGGCCTTCTGGCCAATTCGGACTCCTATACGGTGCTCTTCGCCGCCTATGTCGCGGCGCCCAATCCCGTCATCAAGGCCAAGGCCGCCGACGCCATCACGAAGCTCAAGGGCAACCTCGGCGCCTGGTTGCGCGGAATCGTCGCGAACAACCCGCCCCTCGAAAGGGCGGCCGCCTTCGAGCTCGGCCAGGGCGCGGGCCTGTCGGATGACGATCGCGGGGCCTTGGCGGAGGCCGCACTCAACGCCGCCCTCGACTGGACGGGCGATTCTCCCGTCGAGCAGGCTGCGATGTACAAGCTGCGGGTATCCGCCGACAAGGTGATCGGCGACCTCAAATGGCAGCGCGCCGCTTCCTCCGCGATCAAGCATTTCCGCCTGCTTTGGTCTGATTGGCAGAAGGGCAAGGGATCCAAGGACGACCTCGTCGCCGCGATCCAGACCCTGGGATCCATGGGTTCTACGGAAGCCGCCCAGGCCCTCGCGCTCAATCTCCAGCTCATCAATGCCCAGACGGAGCAGGGCAAACCCTGGGACGAGGATATCCTTCTCGCGATCATCGACGCCTTAGGCAATCTCGGGGACAAGGTAGCCTTCGATTATCTCCTTTATATCGGCTATCTCCAGTACCCCGATACCATCAAGTCCGCGGCGAAGGACGCCCTGCAGCAATTGAAGTGGTAGGTGCCTTCCGCTTCCCGACCCCCCTCGGGAGGCATGAATGTCGCGCTTTTTCGAGGCCGGACCCCGTCTCTTTTCCCCCGCCTGGCGCTTCTCTCTGGGCTTCGCCCTGGGCTTCTATCCCCTCGTACTGCCCTTGTTGTTTCGGGCTTTTCTCGGTCTGGGGCTTGGCATTTTCGCGGTCCTGCGCGCTGTCCCGCGCGCATCGAATCGCGGCGAGCTAGAACCCTCTTTCGCGGCTCGGTCTCCCCTCCTCGTCGCCGCCCTCGCCCTCGGCATTCTCGTCGGGTGCTTCTACTCGGCCTTCGGTTTCGGTCTCCCCGGAAAAGTCGGGAACCAGGGCGGGGGACCTCCAGAAAGGTCCTCAGGGGTCTTTGCGAGCCTCGATGTCGCGGGCCGGCGGCTCGAGCGCTTGGAGGTCGTCGGCCTCGCCGCCACCCTCGCCGCTGATTCTCGACCCGCCCGAGCCGGCCAGCGCCTGATGGATCTCGACGCGGAGAGGATCTTCGTCGAGGCGCCGGCGATGAGCGGCAGCTATACGTCCAAGGCGAAGGTCAGGGCCATCGTTCGAGACGGGCCTCCTCTTGCGGCGGGAGCGAAGATCGAGCTGATGGGCAGGCTCGCGGCTGATGGCAGCCCGATATTTTTCGCTCAGCGCCGCGATCTTCTTCTTCGCGACGAGGGAAGCCTACCTTCCCGGCTGCGTAACCTCGCCCATGAGGCCTTTCTCGCGAGCATCCTGTCGGCCCTCGGCCGGAGCCGCGAGGGAATAGATGCTGCGGTTGAAGCGGAGCCCGAGCTCGATGCGGCGGCCGGCCTCCTCCTCGCCCTTCTCGCAGGCTGGCAGGACGAGCTTTCGCCCGAAGATGCCGCTGCCTTCAAAGCGGCTGGCTGCACCCATATCCTCGCTCTGTCGGGGCAGCACCTCGCCCTCATCGCCGCCGGCCTGGTCTTCGCGCTACGTCCGCTGATCGGACCATTGCGCGCCTTGCCGCCCACCTTCGGCCTCGTCTGGCTCTATGTCATCGTCGTCGGTCCCGGTCCATCTTTGCTGCGAGCCCTCATCTCCTTCGGCTTCGTCGCCCTCGCGAGCCTTTCCGACAGGCCGCAGGACGGGCGGACAATACTCGGCCTCTGCTTTGCCGCCCACGCCCTTCTTTTCCCCGATCAACTCCGCGAGGCCGGTTTCGTCCTTTCCTATCTTGCGGTTGGCGGGCTTGTCATCCTGGCGCCGCGGATCGACTACCTCCTCGCCCCCTATGTTCCGCCCCCACTTTCGACCGCCTTGGCCGCTTCGCTCGCGGCCCAGATCGCCACTTCCCCCTGGATCGCGCTGTCCTTCGGCATCGTGCAACCCGTGGGCATCGTCGCCACCCTGGCGACGGCAACCCTGGTCGAGGCTGTTATGATCGGCGGCCTCCTCGCGGCCTTGGTGGTGGCCATCCTACCGCCGGTGGCTCTCGTGACAGCCCCCGTCGAGCTCTTTCTGCTCAGACTCCTCGAGGAGGCGATGCGGCTTTTTGCTGCCCTGCCTTCGATCAGACTCGCCAACCCTGCGGAAGTCTTGATCGCCGCCCTCTCGATAGTCCTTCTCGCCGCCTTCCTATATGCTGTCCCCCATGTCCGATTCCCCGGCCGCTCCGGTCAGGCCGCCGGCCCCCTCGATGGGTCGTCCCGAATATGATTCTCCCGCCTCCCTTTCCCGCCTCCTCGACACGGAGGGCCTCGCTATGTCGAAGCGCTTCGGCCAGAATTTCCTCGTCAATCGCGGGGCGAGGGAAAAGATCATGGCGACCCTCGGGGCCGTCGCCGGCGAGCGGGCCTGGGAAATCGGGCCGGGCATAGGCTCCATGACCGCTATGGCCCTCGACGCGGGCCTTTCCCTCAGCGCCTTCGAGATCGACCACGGCTTCGCGAGGCTCCTCGAGCGGGTTTTCGGCGTCGAGCCGAGTTTTCGCCTCGTCGAGGGCGACTTCCTCGACACCTGGAGGGGCGAACTCGAGGCGCGGGGCCTTCCCGACTTCATCTTCGGCAATCTGCCCTACAATGCCGCGGCGGCCATCATCGCCGCCCTCCTCGAATCGGGAACATTACCGCGAAGAATGATCTTCACGGTGCAGAGAGAGGCGGCCCTTCGCATGACCGCGAAACCCGACAGCAAGGACTATTCTTCCTTCACCGTGCTCTGCGCCTCTTCCTGCAAGGTGAAACTCGCCTTCGACCTCGGCGGAGGTTCCTTCTGGCCGCCGCCACGGGTGACGAGCTCGGTGGTCGTCCTCGAAGCCCTTCCCCGGCACCTCGTCGCCGAAGATCGGGCCGGCTTTTCGCGCTTCGTCCGCCACTCCTTCGCCTCCCGCCGCAAGACCCTCCGGAACAATCTCAAGGCCGCCGGCTGGGCTGAGGCGACGATCGACGCGGCCCTTGACGCTACCGCTTGCGACCGCGCCGTCCGCGCGGAGGCCCTCGGGCCCGAACGGCTGGCGGCCCTCTATGAACATGCTTGTCAGTCAGGGCCGCGAGCCTCTACTATCGAACAATCATGACGGAAGTCCAGATAAGCGCGATCGACGAGGAGTTGATCGATACGGTCATCGCCCAGGATGTCGAATTCAAGGGCGAAATGAACCTGCGGAAGCCCTTGATGATCAAGGGCAAGGTGACGGGATCCATCGTCTCCGCGAGCGATCTCCATATCGACGAAGGCGCCTATGTCGACGCCGACATCGAGGCCACGGTGGTCACGGTGAAGGGCGGGGTCCGGGGCAACATCATCGCCCTCGAGCGGATCGACCTCTTCTCCACTGCGGTCGTGGACGGCGACATCACTGCTCCCAAGATCACGATGGAGACGGGCTGTCGGCTCAACGGCGCCTGTCGGATGACGCAGGTCGGCGGTCTCGCGGCGAACCTGGTCTAGCCCGCGGGGCGGACATGCGGCTGCACCCTCTCCTTCCCCTATTCCTTCTCGTAGCCTGCCTTCCGCTAAGCGCGCAGAACCTGCGGGAAAAGGGCGACGCCCTCATCCAGGCTGGCCGCTTCAACGAAGCCAGGACCTTGGGGCTGACAGCCCTCAACGCCAACCCCGGCGACACCGAGGCGAGCATCCTCGTCTGCGAAAGCCTTCTCGGACTCTCGCTTCCCGAGGACGCGGCGAATTACGCGGCGAAGGCTTGGGACCTCCACAAGGACCCTCGCATCGCCGCCCTCCTCGGCGAGGCATATTTCGATACCGGCCGCAACGATGACGCCCTGACCTGGTTGCGTTACTATCTCACCGCACTCCCCGAAGGACCGCGGGCGGGGCTCGTCTACTATCTTACGGGGGAGATCTACCTCAGATTGGGACGTTATGGTCACGCCGATATGGCCATCGCCACGGCCATATATCACTCGCCGGGCAACGCGAGATGGTGGAGCCGACTCGGCTGGGCCCAGGAAAAGGCCGGCGATTACCGCCAGGCCCTCAAGTCCTACGAATCGGCCCTCGGCATCGATCCCCGCCTCGATGACGCCGTGATCGGGCGCCAAAGGATACTCGCCCGCCTCCGGGGCTGAGCGCGGCCTCGCTTTCCCATGGAACTCTCTGTCGTCTTTCATACCCTCGGCTGCAAACTCAACCAGCTCGAAACGGAGTCGCTTGCGGACGCCTTTCGCAAGGGCGGAGCGGCGATCCTCCGCGGTCCGGGAGGCGAAGGGGCAGACATCGTCGTTGTGAACACCTGTACGGTGACGGGCAAGGCCGAACAGAAGGCCCGTCATCTCGTGAGGCTCGCCCTCTCGCGCAATCCGGGGGCTGTGGCCATCGTCACCGGCTGCTACGCCCAGGTCGAGCCCGAGGCCCTCGCCGCCCTCCACGAGAGGGCTGTAGTCGTACCCGGCGACGAAAAATCCCGTCTCCTCGGGCTCGCCGCCTTTCTCTCCGAAGAATGGCAGGGCCACGGCGACCTTCTCGACGCGATTTTGCAGTGGAAACGCTCCGGCGAAGCCTCGGACGACGGCAGTCGCCTCGCTGCCGATCCCTTCGCCTTTCGCCCTGAGGAATTCGCCTTCCATTCGCGTCCCTCGCTCAAGATCGAAGATGGCTGCGACAATCGCTGCAGCTATTGTCGAGTGTGCATCGCGCGGGGGCCGGCCCGCAGCCTCGGAGCGAAGGAGGTGCTGACTCGCCTCCGCGCCCTCGAGGCCGCCGGGAAGTCCGAGTTCGTTCTCGCGGGCGTGAATCTTTTCCAGTACCGGGACGAAGGGCTCCGCCTCCCTGGCCTCCTTCGTTTTCTCATCGAAGGCACCGAGACTATCGCGATCCGCCTCTCCTCCTACGAGCCCGAAGGCGTCGACGCGGACTTCCTCGAGGTCTTCACCCATCCCCGAGTGCGACCCCACGTGCATCTTCCCGTGCAATCGGGCTCGGATGCCGTGCTCAGACGCATGGCCCGGGCCTACCGGCGCGAGAAGGTGATAGCCGCCTGCGAAACCCTGCGCAGGGTCAAAGGAGACCTCTTTATCGCCGCCGACCTCATCACAGGCTTCCCTGGAGAGAGCGAAGCGGACTTCGCGGACACCCTCGATCTCGCGCGCCGTTGCGACTTCGCCTGGATCCACGCCTTTCCCTTCTCCGCCCGTCCCGGCACCGCGGCCTGGGACATGGGGCCGAAGGTTCCAGAAAGAGTTGCCGGCGAGAGGGTCCGCGCCTTGGGCGAGCTCGCGCGTGCTGGCCGCCAGGCCTACATCGGCCGACAGGCGGGTCTCGAGGTGGATGCCGTTCTCGAGGGCTCGCGTCCCATCGCATCGGACGGGAAAGGCCATGCCACCTCGGCCAATTATCTCAAACTCCTAGTCGAAGGCCTTCCTGCCGGACTGTCCGGAGGAGCTGCGATCCGCTGTCGGCTCGAGGCCGATCCCGGCAGCTCCCAAAATGGGGAATCGGGAGAAGGGCACGAAATTGTCGATATTAAAGCTATTTATATCAACAGATTCGCTCATTAAGGCAACTTTACATGTTGATTAATCCCGGGTTTGCGCTACCTTTTTGTTAAGGCAAAAAGTGCTCGACGAAGCAGTCCGAGAAGGAGGAAATATGAAGAAGACCGCGCTGACGGCGGCACTCTTGGTTTTTGCGTCGGCACTCCTGCTGAGTTCCTGCGACGCGATGTTCAACACGAACTTATTCAAGGCCGCGGGGCTGGGGCAAGTTGATATCACTAAAGCCAGTACGCCGGCGGAGATAGCCGCCGCTGCAACCTCGCCTCAATTTTTTACCGATTTGAAATCGGACGCGACGACCAAGGACAACATGTTAACCACGCTCGTGCCGGGCTATTCGTCTGGGACGGTCCCTACAGCCATAGACCTTCAGGCCGCACTCACTTCTGGCACGGCGACAGCTGACAACCTCGTGCTCGCCTCCGCGATCATGATCAATACCACCGAAGCAGGTACGATTGTCAAGAATATCGCGCAGGAACTGCCATCAATTGCCAGTACAACGACTACCCTTGATGTTTCTGCAGTTATCAAGGCGATACTACCGGCTGACGTCCTTAGCGATCCCGTCGCTTTTTCCAATGCTATCACTGCGCTTTCAGATGCCTCCTCCAGCTTAACCGCAGTAGCTAACTACGTTGGCGCATCTGGCACACTCCCCTCCGTGCCAGGCGGGACTTCGCAGGACACGGCATATTACGGCCTTGTTGCCCTAGCGGTGTCCTCAGTTACGCCAACCACCACAAGCGGTTACGCGTCGACGGCAGATGCTCTTTATGCAATTGTGAATGGGAACGCCCCTGCGAGTGTGCTCAATCCGCCCGACGCGGCCGTTTTCGACATGAACAGTAGCACTTCAACCGCGAGCATTCTTCTAAGCGCCGCCGGCATCGATCTCGCGGCTCTGGCACAGTAAGGAGAAACCAGCATGAAGCGCACAACCTTCACTATACTCGGCTTTCTCCTCGCCGTCGTTTTCGCAGCCGCGCAGGTCACGCCGATGCCCCTCGTCGTCAAGGACGCTCGCAGCATCGCGATGGGAGGTGCCTTTACCGCACTTTCTTCGGGCTACCAGTCCCTCTACGGCAATCCCGCGGGCTTCGCTCTCGGCAGGGGCATGCTCACCCTCGCCAACGTGAGCACCTGGGGTTTCATACGACCGACAACTGATCAGATCGCCAGCCTGCAGTCGATGACTTCCTCGAGCGCGACGACTAGCGACTATCTGAAATTCGCCAACCAACTCATCACCGGCAACGGTCTCGGCGCAGGTGCCGCGGCGGGCCTCGGCTGGACAGGCGCCGGCCTCGGCCTCGGCGTGACGGCTGTTACCGAAGAGTACGCCCACGGCCTCACCCTCCTCGGAACCCAATTTCAGAGTGTGACCCAGATCAACGTGATAGCCGGCATGGCCATCACCCTTGGGCCCCAGGATTTCAACCTTAAAATCGGCGGTGACCTCCGACCCTTCATGAGGATCGACTCCACCTTCCCGGCTACCGATATGATCACCGCCCTCGCTACCGGAGGTGATCCGGGCGCTGTCATCAACAACGCCAATGCCCGCTTCGGTCTCGGCCTCGCGGCAGATCTCGGCGCCATCTTTACCATGGGGCCCCTTTCCGCGGGTCTTTCCATCCGCGATATCGCTCCCTCCTTCGCCTTTGGCCAGACGACCTTGGGTGACATCCTGTCGAGCGGGGGCAGCCCGACCTACACGACCTCGGACCAGGGCCAGTTCCTCCCCAACATCGCCTTCGGCCTCGGCTACTCGCCGCGTTTCATCCCCGGCATCATAGATCCCTCCCTTTACTTCGAGGTGCAAGATCCGATCAGGGTCCTGCAGGAAAATGACAGCTTCTGGAATGCCCTCCATGTCGGTGGCGAACTCAGGCTGCTCAGCTTCGTCTACCTCCGCGGCGGTATCAATCAGGGCTGGCTCACGGCAGGCCTCGGCGTCAATCTCCTCATACTCGAGATCGACGGCGCCCTCTTTACCGAGGAACTCGGCAGTCACCCCGGCGATTTTCCCCGTTCGGGCGTGGCAGCGAATATCAGGCTGCATCTCTAGGACCGGGCAGGCGTAGAACCGCGTTCGGGTCGGCGCATTCGGTGGTGGCGATCCACCCCCGATGAGCCGATAATCAAGGGGAGCCCCGCCTTCGGGCGGGGCTTTTTTCGGAGGTTGAGAAATCGTGTCCGGTAATAGTTTCAAGGTTTTCGCCATCGCTGGCCTCGTCGCCTCCCTCCTTTCGTTGGCTGGCTGCCAGCAGTTCTTCACCGCATCTCTCGCCAAGCCCCTTTCCCGGCCTCCGGTGACACTGACGAGCATTACGGCGGACCAAGCGGCAGCCCTCGTCGCGGCCAATCCGAACCAGGCCTTGGCAGCCTCTGCGGTCGGAGCCCTCGCGAGCCTCGTAACCTCGAATGCCGCGTCAGCGTCGGTCGTATCGAATGCGGCTCAGGTAGCGGTTGTCGCCACCGGCCTCGATACGGCCCTGACCCAGGCGATCGCCTCGGTCGACGTGAATGCTCTGATCAGCAATCCCTCATCGCTGACTTCGACCGACATCGCGACCCTCTCGAACCTGTTGACGACGGCTGCCGGCAACGTCAATTCCGGTACGACGACGATCTTCGACGCCCTCGCGACCCAGGCCTCGACCGCCTCCGGGGCGGCGGCCCTCGCGGCGAGCGGCACGAGCGCGCAGACCCTCGTGGTGGCCGCCGCCGCCATCGCGATCAACGACGCCACTTCTCAGTTGACTGCGGGGCAGACCCTGGCCGACGTCATAAACGGGACGGTGACTTACACACCGAGCGCCTCTGTCTCTGCGACGCTCACGAACCTCGCGTCCGGGGCGAACGCCATCGCCGCGGCCAGCGGTTCGACCAATCCGCTTCTCTCGACGCTCCAGGGCGCCCTCAACATCACGTTCTGACAAGGTAGGCGATGAAGCAGCACATCCTCGCGGTCCTCGCGCTCTCGACCCTCGCCATCCCAGCGCTCTCGGCCCTCGATGTCGAGCCCTTCGACATTCCCATCGCCCGCTTCGCCGCGATGGGCGGTCCGCACGCGGCCCTGGGCGACGACTGGAGCCTTCTCTTCGCCAACCCGGCCGGGCTAGCCGACGCCAAGCCCCAACTCCTCGCCTCGCAGCTCTCCGCGCGAATGACGGGGCCCCTCTTCGACATTGCCCTCGCGACCCTCGGCAACAGCTCCTTCGCGAGCAACGCCCTTATCAATAGTTTCGTCAAAGTGCTGGCGAACAACGGTTATCAGCTTTACACGGCCGCCGACGTCGCGGGGCCCCTTTCCTTCGGCTACGTCGGGGACGGGATCGGTTTCGGCCTTTTCAACAGGACACACGTGGTTGTCGACGCGGCGAGCATAACGAACATCGGCATCCTCGCGCAGGAGGACATTCTCCTCGTCGGCGGCTACGCCTATGGCATCAACCTGGGGAAATCGCATCGCATCGAGGCGGGGCTCCTCGCCAAGGGCTTCGCTCGCGGCGGCATTTCCACGACCACCGATGCCCTGTCGCTGGCTGATATCGTCACGAATTACATGAACCAACCCTTCGAACTCGAGACCGGCATCGGCATAGACCTCGGCCTGCGCTGGGTCTGGCTGCCCACCGGCCTTTCGGCCGCCCTCGTTTGCCGCGATGTCTACAGCCCCGTCCTCGTCAACTCCTATACCAGCGTCCAGGGCTTCATAAGCAATCCCCAAACCTCCGCGCTTGGAAGCGTCGCCGGGGAAATCCCCCGCAATCTCGATGTGGGCCTCGCCTGGTCGATGCCCCCCGGCGGACTCTGGGGCCTCGTCGATTCGTTGACGGTTGCCGTCGATTATGGTCACATCCTCGATCTCTGGACGCCTTTCTCCCGCAACCCCATCCTCGACCTCGGCCTCGGCGTGGAGACGCGATTCCTCGACATCGTGTCGCTCCGCGCCGGCATTTCCGAAGGCTACCCTAACGCCGGCGCCAGCCTCGACCTTTCGGTGATGAAGCTCAACCTCGCCGTGTGGGGCAGCGAGCTCGGGCTCGAGCCGGGCTCCCGTCCTGCCTTCAATCTGATGACGGGCTTCGAATTCAGTTACTAAGGTGCGCCCGCCCTCGATTGACAGGGCTCCTCGCATTTAGGTACTCTCGCATGTCTCGCCGCATGCGCGGCGTGGCAATCGCGGGCCGCTAGCTCAGTCGGTAGAGCAACGCCCTTTTAAGGCGTGGGTACCCGGATCGTAACCGGGGCGGCTCAAAATTAATTTTTATGCACCGCAGATTAATCCAAAATCGATGAAATGCTGTTTCGTTTTTAAAGATTCCGAATTACTATCCTTGGGAATGGCCTATCTTCGCAGGTCTGCTTTTTCTCAAGGAGGCAACATGAAGAAGTCTGCATTCCTCGTCGTCATCGCCCTCGTCCTGGGCGCTGCCGCCTTCGCGCAATCGACAAGCACGAAGGACATGAACGCGCTGATCGCCGCGGCCAAGGCCGAGGGTCAGCTCACGGTAATCGCCCTGCCCCACGACTGGGTCAACTACGGCGAGATGATCCAGAAGTTCTCCGACAAGTACGGCATCCAGGTCAACGAGCTCAATCCCAACGGCTCCTCCGCCGAGGAGATCGAGGCGATCAAGGCCAACAAGGACAACAAGGGACCCCAGGCTCCCGATGTCATCGATGTCGGCCTCAAGTTCGGGCCCGAGGCGGTCGCAGCCGGCCTCCTCTCGCCTTATAAGGTCCAGACCTGGAACAGCATTCCGAACGACGTCAAGGACAAGGAAGGCTACTGGTACGGCGACTACTACGGCGCCCTCGCCTTCGAAGTCAACACCGACATCATCAAGAATGTGCCGAAGTCCTGGGCCGACCTCCTCAAGCCCGAATACAAGGGCAAGTTCGCCCTCTCCGGCGATCCCCGCATTTCCGCCCAGGCTTACATGACCGTCATCGCGGCCTCCCTCGCCAACGGCGGCAGCCTCAACAATGTGGGCCCCGGCCTTCAGTACTTCGCCAAGATGAACAAGTCCGGCAACCTCGTGCCCCTCATCGCGGTCACCGGCACCCTCGCCTCGGGCGAGACTCCCATCACGATCGAGTGGGACTACAACGCCTTGGCCAACAGGGACAAGCTAGCCGGCAATCCGAATATCGCCGTCGTGGTTCCCTCCTCCGGCGTCGTAGCCGGCATCTACATCCAGGGCATCAGCGCCTACGCGCCCCACCCCAACGCAGCTCGCCTCTGGGAAGAGTTCCTCTATTCCGACGAGGGTCAGCTGATCTGGCTCAAGGGCTACGGACACCCGATCCGCTTTAACGACCTCGCGAAGCGCAACGCCGTTCCCGCCGACCTGGCCGCCAAGCTTCCGCCTTCCTCCGCCTATGCGAAGGCGGTCTTCCCCACCCTCGATCAGCAGGGCCAGCTCTCCAAGGCCATAGCCGAGGGTTGGGACAAGATCGTCGGCGCCAACATCCAGGCCAAGTAAGCGAAGGAATCCTATGACCGCTCATCCCGAGCGGGGGGTCCCGGCGACGGGACCCGGCGCGGCCCCGGAACGTCCTGGCGTCGTTCAGACGCCAGACGATCCGGGGCCGCGCGGCGCGATCGCGAAGCGCGCCCCGCGTAAATGGCCCCTCGCGTGGCTGGGCCTCGTCCCATTCCTCCTGTTCGTCTTCGCCTTCATGTTGCTGCCGACCTTTTCGATCGTCACGGGCAGCTTCGAGGACGGCAAGGGGAACTTCACGATGGACAATTTCGTCCATCTCTTCAGGCCCGACATCCTCGATTCCTACCTCATCACCATCAAGGTGAGCGGGGCCACCGCCCTGCTCGGCGGTCTTCTCGGCTTTCTCATCGCCTACGCCATCACCCTCGGCGGGCTTCCGAAGCCCTTCCGCTCCTTCATGGCGACCTTCTCGGGCGTCGCCTCCAACTTCGCCGGCGTCCCCCTCGCCTTCGCCTTCATCTCGACCCTCGGCAGGGTCGGTTTCGTCACGGTATTGCTGCGAACGGTCTTCGGCATCGATCTCTACGGCGCCGGATTCAACCTCTACAGCTTTTGGGGGCTCTCCCTCACCTACACCTATTTCCAGATTCCCCTCATGGTCCTCATCATCACGCCGGCCCTCGACGGGATGAAGAAGGAATGGCGGGAGGCGGCCGAGAATCTCGGGGCCTCGCCGCTGCAGTACTGGGCCCGCGTGGGCATCCCCGTCCTTTTGCCCTCCCTCCTCGCGGCCCTCATCCTCCTCTTCGGAAACGCCTTCGGCGCCTACGCGACGGCCTACGCCCTCACGGGCGGCCTCATCAACCTGGTGCCGATCCTCATAGGCGCGCAGATCCGCGGCAACGTCCTCCACGACTCGCAGCTCGGCTACGCGCTCGCCTTCGGAATGGTCATAGTTATGACGATAAGCATCCTCGCCTATTCGTGGCTCCAGAGGCTCTCGTCGAGGTGGGTCAAATGAGCAACCGCAAGACCCGGCACGGCACGGGGGTCCGAAAGGCCTTCTCGTGGCTGTGGATGATCATCGGGCTCGTGTATTTCTTCCTTCCCCTCGCGGCGACCTTCCTTTTTTCGCTCAAGGGAAAGAAGGGGGTGCTGAGCTTCGTCGCCTACCAGCACGTCTTCGCCGACCCGAAATTCCTCAAGACCTTCGGCTTTTCCCTCGAGATGTCGATCCTGACGGTCATCATCGGACTGGCGCTCATCGTGCCCACGGCGATCTGGATCCACCTCAAGTTGCCGAAGGCCAAGCCCGTCATCGAATTCTTCACACTGCTGCCCTTCGTCATCCCGCCGATCATCCTGGCCTTCGGCCTCATCAGGATCTACTCGCGGCCGCCCTTCGCGATCGTCTCGAGCCCCCTCCTCCTCGTGGCGGGCTACGTGATCATCGCCTTTCCCTACATCTATAAATCGGTGGACGCTGGCCTGCGCGCGATGGACCTGCGCGGGCTCACGGAGGCGGCGCAAAGTCTCGGCGCCGGCTGGCTGACCCTTCTCTTCCAGGTCATCCTGCCGAATCTCCGCACGGCCCTGCTTTCGGCGCTCTTCCTCACCTTCGCGATCGTGATCGGCGAGCTCACTCTCGCGGTCCTACTCGCCTGGCCCGCCTTCGGCCCCTACATGGCGCTGATGGGCCGCAATCTCGCCTACGAGCCGGCGGCGCTCGCGATCTTAAGCTTCGGCATGACCTGGGGGGCTATCGGCCTCATACAGGCCGTGAGCCGGGGCAGGCCCGGCCAGGGATCGAATCTCGGCGGAACTCACTGACAGGAGAACGGCGAATGGCTTTCCTCGAACTTCAAGGGGTTGTAAAGAACTTCGGGCGCAATACGGTGGTGCGCGGGCTCTCTCTGTCGGTGGAGAAGGGTGAGTTCGTCTCCTTCCTCGGCGGCTCGGGCTGCGGCAAGACCACGACGCTCCGGATGATAGCGGGCTTCGAAATGCCCTCGGAGGGCTCGATCCGTCTCGACGGGGCCGACCTCTCCCGCGTCTCCCCGAACCGGCGCAACCTCGGCATGGTCTTTCAGAACTATGCCCTTTTTCCCAACATGACCGTGGCGCGCAACATCGCCTTCGGCCTCAAGATCGCGGGGCAGAAAAAGGCCGCGATCGCCACCCGCGTCGAGGAGATGCTCGAGCTCATCCACATGGGCGAATACGCGGAGCGCTACCCGCACCAACTGTCCGGCGGTCAGCAGCAGCGCGTCGCCCTCGCCAGGGCGCTGGCGCGCAAGCCCCAGGCCCTCCTCCTCGACGAGCCCCTTTCGGCCCTCGACGCCAAGATCAGGGTCAGGCTCCGCGACGACATCCGGAGCATCCAGCGCAGCCTCGGGATCACGACGATCTACGTTACCCACGACCAGGAAGAGGCCCTGTCGATCTCCGACCGCGTCGCCATCATGCGCGACGGCCGCATCGAGCAGATCGGCGCCCCCTTCGAGATCTACAACGCTCCCGGCACGCCCTACGTGGAAACCTTCATCGGTACACTGAGCGTCCTCAAGGCGCGGGTGAAGGATCCCCGGCAGGGTATTCTCCTCGTCGACGGGCAGGAGGTCAGAACCGGCAAGCCGCTCGAAGCCGCAGCGGGGGAGGAACTCAGGCTTAGCCTCAGGCCGGAGGCCCTTTCGCTTGTCGCGGAGGAGGGGAACAAACTACGCGGCAAGGTGGTCAACGTCAAATTCCTCGGCTCGATCGTCCGCGTCGTGGCGAAGGTGGGCGAGAACGAGCTCTCGATGGACGCATTCAATCACCCGCGTCTGCCGCCTCCCGCGATCGGCAGGGAGATCGATCTCTACTTCGCGCCCGAGGCCTGCATGCTGTCGAAGCCCGATGCCGCCCTCCCCGTCGCCGCGATCGAGGAAGAGGACGAAGAGGGCTGAAGTAGCGCATGAGAGATGCCGCGGTTTCCTCGAGGTATCTGCGGTCTACTCTTCGTCCTCGAAGATCCCGTCGATGTCGGCGGCGGGTTTTCTCCCAAGCCCGCGAAGCCACAGGTAGAGAAGGGCCGCCAGCGCGTACATCGCCCCGAGGAAGGCGAGGGATGTCGCGTTCCGCCAGCTGATGCCGAAGAGATCGGCCGGATCGACGAGCCACTCGTAGAGGAGGAATCCCAAGAAGGCGGCGAAGACGAGGCCCGCGAGGCTGATGAGGGGCAGGGGCCCCAGCCGAAAGCGCGCGAGGGGTGAAGCCAGGTAAAGTTCCTTTTTCACGAAGGGGAAGAGGATCGCGGCGACGGCCGTGCCGAGGAAGGTGATAGCGATCACCGCCGTCGACATCAGGGTGAGGCTCGCGAAACCGAAGACATTCCACACGTAGAGTGCCGAGACGATGAGCCCGGGCACAACCATGAAAAGCAAAGCCTTGAAGGGCGACTTGGACTTCTCGTCGACTTGGGAGAGCCCCGCCGGCAGGAGACGATCGAAGGCCGCCGAGAAAATAATCCTCGTACTAGATAGATAGATCGTGCCGGCCCAGCCGAAGAACCAGGCCCCCATCGCGAGGAGGATGGCGACGCGGAGGAGGGTAGAGGGGATGGTCATGACCGCGAGGAGGGCAGGGTAGGGCCAATAGGGCTGGACGGCCGCCGCCTCGGGGTGGCTTCGACCGCTCCAGTAGGCTGCGTTCGCGTCCATATAGAAATTCCAGCCTATGCCGCGGTCGATGGCGAGGAGTACGAGGACGAGGAGGGCTGTCGTCGCAGCGAGGGCCCCGCCCATCGTCGCGACATTGCGCCTGAATTCGTGGGCGCCTCGTACCTCCCCCGAGAGGCTCGCGCCCGTATTGGGCCAGAGGTTGAAGAAGGCAAGGAAGGGGAGGAGAAGGAGTATCTGCCCCGGGTCGCCTCCCCAAAGAGGGGTCGTGGCGCCGGCCGCTTCGCCCGCGGCCCTCACCGCGTCGTACGCATTGGGTATTCCGAAAAGCTTGAGCGAGGCCAGGTCGAAGGCTGAATGGAAGTTCGCCTTGTCGCCCGCGAAAAGCACGATGGCGACGGCGAGGAGGCCGGCGTTCCCCGCCCAGAAGCAGAAACGCTGCACCTTCGCGTAAAAGGCCATCCCCTTCGCTATGACCACGAGGACGAAGAGGACCATGAGGAGGATGATGGCGAACCAGACGACCTTGCTCCCCGAGATCGTCAAGGCAACAGGCCCGAAGCCCAGGACGGCCGCGAGGGGCACGAGGACGACCTGTCTGAGAATGTCGCCGTATATCGGAGTCCAGAGCCAAAGGATGAAGCACCAGCCGGTGATGGCGAGAATGAATCCTGCAGCCTTGCCGAGAAGCCTGCTCTGCCAAAGATAGTCTCCGCCCGATCCCGGTATGGCCACGATCAGGGCCGCGTAGACGAGGACCTCCGAAAAGACGAGGAGGGCGCCGACGATGAGGGCGGGGATCATGCCGCCATGGAAGTACCAGGCCTGGCTGACGATGTAGAGGCCGAGGGTAACGAGGTTGATGGAAAAGAAGGAATAGATGAAGGCGTCGCGGCCCGACCAGGCCGGCGCGAGACGGGCCGCTCCTTGGGCTTCGGCGGCGCCAGATGAAGCTGACGCGCCGGCCGCATCCGCCTGGCCTGCAGGATGCGGTGAGGGCCCACCGCCCTTCGAGGGGAGTCGATCCTTTGCCGACATCTCAACGAACTAGTTGTGTTCTTCCGCCAACACTCGCACGAGGCGGTCGGGGAAGTCGGTGAAAAGGCCCGTCACGCCCCAGCCGATGAGCCTTCGCATGTCTTCAGGCCGGTTCACCGTCCACACGTTGACCCCGAAACCCGCCTCGCGCACGGCGCGGACATCGGCCTCGCGCAAGCCCTCGAGGCCCGGATGCCAGGCCGCGGCGCCGAGATAGCGTAGGAGGGCCACAATGTCGAAACCGGGAGGGAAGCGCGGGTCGCCCGGCTCGATGAGTGCTCCGAGGGGAAGGCCGGGCTCGGCCGCCTTACAGCGACGGAGGTACTCGTGGTTGAAGGATGAGATGAAGACATCCCCGACCATGCCGAGTTCGCGGACGAGCTCGACCGTGCGCTCGACGATCCAGGGATCGCAGGCCCTGCCGCTCGCGTCCTTGATCTCGACATTGACCTTCCAGCCTTCGGCCTTCGTGAACTCGAGGGCCGAGCGCAGTGTGGGGATTTTTTCGCCTTTATAGGAGGCGAGCTCTGAAGCGCCAACCTTCCCCTCGGCGATTTGGCCGAAGGGGTCCTTGTCACCGAACCAGGAGCCGGCGTCCAGTCGGCCCAACTCGTCCATCGTGAAATCGTAGACGCACCAGGGCTCGCGGTCCGGAAAGAGCCGCGCGGCATCGCTCGTCCTGACCAAGGTGTCGTCGTGGATGACGACGAGCTCCCCGTCGGAGCTCGCCGCAACGTCGAGCTCCCACCAGTCCGCCCCGATGGCGCGGCCGGCGCGGGCGGCTGCTAGGGTATTTTCAGGAGCGATGGCGCGAAAGCCCCTATGCGCGACGTTGAGCACGCTCTTATTTCCGCCCACTTCTCATTCCTTTCCGAGCACGGCCCTGCGCACGAGGCCCTTGAGGATCTGGATTTTGTAGCCGTTCGAGGCGAGGGGGAGGGCTCCCCGGACGGCGATGGCGGCGGCCTCCTCGGCGGTAGCCTCGTCCGGCCTCTTGCCGACGAGGAAGCGTTCGACCTCCTTCGCGCGGAGGGGGAGGGGAGCCACGGCGCCGAAGGCCAGGCGCGCCTCGACGATGGTTCCATTTTCGATCGAGATGTTCGAAGCAACACTGACGATCGGGAAATCGATAGATTTCCTGATCCTGAATTTCCGGTACGCGGAGCCGGTGCCCGATCCTTGGGGCGGAATCCGTATTTCCGTGACGATCTCTCCCGGCATAAGTCGCGTCGTGCTCTTGTTCCGAACGGCGAAGAAATCCTCGGCGTCGAGCCTCCGCCTCGTCGTGTGGATCGTCGCGCCGAGGGCGAGAAGGGCAGGCGCCATGTCAGAGGCGTTGACCGCCACGCAGCTGCAATCGAGGCAGCGGCCCGCCTCCTCTTGCGCCGCCTGGCCTTCGAGTGTGGCGACATCCTCCGCGTCGAGACAGCGCTTGTCGAGTGGAAGCTCGCGGGCCACGACCCGACCGCTGTGCTCGAACACCGCCGGCTTGATGCCGCGCAGCTCCCGCGTTCCCTCTTCCCCATCCTCCGCCGATTCGTCGCGAGCGACGAATCGTCCGCTACCGCCGAAGGCGATTTCGATGGACTTAGCTGCCCTTCTGCCCGCCGCGACGGCCTGGATGACGGAGGCCGGACCCGTCGTCGCGTCGCCGCCGGCGAAGATGCCATCGCTTCCCGTCGACTGGTCTTCCGCGTCGACAATGATCCTGCCCCTCTCGGATCGGATAGCCTCTCCGAGATAGCCGAGCTCCGCCGACTGGCCGATTGCGAGAATGACGCGAGCGGCGTCGAGCTTCATGGTCCGCGCCTCGTCGAAGACGGGTGCGAAACGGCCCTCCTTGTCGAATACCGAGGCGCAGGCGACGAACTCCATGCCGCCTAACCTGCCGCCCTGGAGGAGGGCTCGCTTGGGGCCCCAAGACGGAAGGAGGCCCACGCCCTCGCGGAGGGCCTCTTCTATTTCCTCGGGGAAGGCCGGCATCTCGTCGCGGGCCTCGAGGCAGACCATCGTCACTTTCTTGGCGCCCTGCCTTTTCGCGGTGATCGCGACGTCGACGGCGACATTGCCACCGCCCACGACGACGACCTCGGCGCCGGCGAGGGAGGTGCCGGGCCGGGTAGCGCTGCCTGTGTGGCTGCCACCGCCCGCGGCAGCGTCGCCACCGCCTGCGGCAGCGTCGCCACCGCCGGAGGCGGTGGCGAGAAAGTCGATGCCAGATTCGAGGACTTCCGAGCCTTCGATGCGGAGGCTCTTCTGTTCCCAGGCGCCGGTGGCGAGAAAAAGGGAATCGTATTCGCGCCTGAGGCTAGCGAGGCTGCGGCCGCCACTGGTCGCGTCCGCTCCAGCTTCCGCGCCGATTTCGACGCCGAGCTCGAAGACGATGCCTGCTCGCTCGAAGGAGGCGATGAGGGAGCGAAGCACCGCCGGCGGCAGCCTGTAGGCCGGAATGGAATAGCGGAGCATGCCGCCGGCCTCGGGGAAGCGATCGAAGACATGGACCTCGTGTCCGGCCTTCCGGAGATAGAAGGCCGCCGCCAGGCCAGCCGGTCCCGCCCCGACAACGGCTACCCTTTTCCCAGAAGCCGCCTTGGGCATTTCGTACAACCTGTCCGCGTTCTCGAGGATGTAGTCGCCGAGCCTTCGTTCTACGGCCCTGATCGAAACCGATTCGTCGAAGAGGTTCCGGTTGCAGCCTCGCTCGCAATAGTGGGGACAGACCCGGCCCGTCACGGCAGCGATGGGATTGCGATCGAGGAGTATGCGGGCCGCGCCGTCGAGGTCGCCCTCGCGGACGAGTCCCATGTAGGCCCTGATGTCGATGCCGTCGGGGCATTCATCCGAGCAACTGGGCCTGCCGACCCTGGCCGAGCCGAAGATCGAGTGGAAGCGGTTGTCGCCGAGGAGGGCCGCGCAGGCCCTGCCTCCCTTGCGCAGGCAGTCGAAACGATTGTCGGGATTGCGATAGTACCAACAGCGAGGTTCCTGGCAGATATTGCCGCCGATCGTGGCCATGTTCCTGATCTGCGGAGAGGCCACGGAGCGCGCGGCCTCGGCGAGGAGGCCGTAGCGCCCGCGCACGATCGGATTCGCGGCGATGTCGGCGAGACTCGTCATCGCGCCGATGCTGAGGTCGCCTCCCTCCTCGCGGATGAAGGCGAGGCCGGGTATCTGCTTGAGATCGACGATCCTCGCCGGATAGCGCTTGTGCACGCGATCTTTCAGGATGCCGAGGAGGTCCGTGCCGCCGGCGGTGAAGACTGCCGCGCCACCGGGAATGCTCGCGCCGTCCTTTTTGCCTTCGAAGGCAGCGGCGGCCTCCTCGAGGCTGCCGGCGCCAAGATGTTCGAAATTGCCAATTGTCATGATCGCCCCTCGCTTCCGGCCTTCGCTGCCAAACCCGTCGCGGCCGAGGCCGTCGCGGTCAAGGCCGTCGCGGCCAAGGCCGCGAGCACCTTCTCGGGCGTGGCGGGGATCTCGTCGACCCTGACCCCTATCGCGTTGTAGATGGCGTTGAGAATGGCGCGGGGCGTGCAGGTGACCGTGCCCTCGCCGATGCCGCAGGCCCCGTATTCGCCCGCGCCCTTCCAGACTTCCAGGAGGACGGGCTCGATGTCGGGCATGTCCGCCATCGTCGGGATGCGGTAGTCGATCCAGTTGAAATTGAGGGGCACGCCCGTGGCCTTGTCGTAGACGATCTCCTCGGTGAGGGTCTCGCCGAGTCCGATCACCTGTCCGCCGATCTGCTGGGCCTCGGCTCCGGAGGCGTACATCACGGTGCCGCAGTCGTTGATGACGACGAGCTTCAGCACCTCGACCTTGCCCGTTTCCTCGTCCACCTCGACCTCGGCGAAGTTGGCGATGTAGGGCACGCCCGTCTTCGTGGCCAGGGGGCTCCTGCTTTTCACCACCGTGATCGGCGCGAGGTCGCCCTGGAGGAGGATGTCCCTGACCGCCATCCGCGTGCCGGGCGCCGATTTCGCGAAGGCCTCGCCCGCGACGATTTCGACCTCGGACTCGGCGACGCCCAAAACGGGGGCGATGATTTCGGCCAATCTGGCCTTGAGGTCGATGGCGGCCACGGCCATCACCTCCGATTGGAGGAAGGAGACGGCGCTGTCGGTTTGCACGCAGTCCTTGAGGCCGATGGCCGTGTCGACCGTCGAGCCCCAGCGGATGTCCTCGAGGGCGACGCCGAGGAAGCGGAGGGCTTCCGCGCAGCCGAGGACGTTGCAGGTGTTGGAGCCGTTGCCCGTCTCGACGCTCGGCGCGTTGAGGAGGACCGTGCAATCGGGATTGAGGGTGATGGAGACCTGGACCTTGCCGCGCCTCACCTCCTGCCATTCGGCGTGCCAAGCGGGATGGAAGGAGAAGCCGACGCCGCGCCGCTTACGGTCGCCGAAGACCGGGCCCTTGCCGGGGGCGTGGCGCTTTTCCTTCCAGCCGATGCGCGAGGCGCCGGAGCCGAGGACGCTCGAAAGGCTCGCGTCGGGCAGGCTTTCCCACTCGTGGCCGAAATTGCGGATGGCGAGCTCGACGGGGTCCATGCCGAGCTTCTCCGCGAGGGCGTCGACGACCTGGCCGAAAATAAGGTTGAATTGTGAATTGCCGACGCCCCGCATCATGCAGGCGGGAAGCTTGTTCGTGTAGACGCCGCGGGTCTCGAAGCGCACGTTGGGTATGTGCGCGAGGGCCACCTCGGTGATCTCCTTGGGCGCGTACTTGAGGGCGAACATCGAATGGTCGGCGTAGGCCCCGGCGTTGCCCACCGACTTGAAGTGCATGGCCACGATCGTGCCGTCTCGCTTCGCGCCGATCCTCGCGGAGTAGTCGGCGGGCTGCCTGGAGTCGTGGAAGCTCTCGCGCCTCGTGTGCTTGAACTTGACGGGCCTGCCTGACCGCTTCGAGAGGATGGCTGTGAATAGGAAGAAGGGTTGGTCGCCCGTGTCGCCGCGACCGAACTGGCCGCCGACATAGGGGCTGACGGCCCTGACCCGATGAATCGGGAGACCGAGCATCTGGCTCACGTGCATCCTGGTCTGGTCGACCGCGTAGGAATTGGACCAGACGACGAGTTCCTCCTCCTTCCAATCGACGACGCAGCACCAGTTGTCGAGGGAGCCCTGGGTGGCGTTGTGATAGACCGAGCGGCACTCGATCCTCACCTCGGCCGTGGCGAGGCCCGCCACGACGTCGCCCTTGTCGACGAAAACCTCCTCTCCGCCGAAGGGGTCGGGGGGGAAGATGTTGTCCTGGGTGATGTCAGGATGGACGAGGGCCGCGCCCGGCTTCATCGCCTCGTAGGGATCGAGGACGAAGGGCAGGACTTCCCAATCTACCTTTATGAGCCTGAGCCCTTCCTCGGCTGCGAGTTCGCTTTCCGCGACGACGGCGGCGCCCACCTCGTCGCCCACCCAATTGGCCGTGTCGCCGAGGACGAAGCGGTCGCGGAAGGTGCCCCACATCATCTTGCGGTAGGAGACGGTATCGACTCCGTCCGTCCAGCCGGCATTCGTTTTCTTGAGCGAGGCCACGTCGGGATCGGCGTAGGTCAGGATGTCGACGACGCCGGGATAGGCCAGGGCGGCGCGGAGATCAAGGGAGCGGATCTTCGCGTGGGCGTAGGGGCTTCTCAAGACCTTCGCGTAAAGGAGGCCGGGGAATTTGCTTTTGAGCGAGAGGTCGTCGGCATAGACGGCCTTGCCCGAGGCCTTTTCGCGTCCGTCGACCTTGGGCCGGTACTTGCCGATGAACTGCCGATCGACGCGGGGGGTGAAGGGTACGATCATGTTCGGACCCTCCTCTTCTCGATCTTCTCGGCCGCGTGGAGCACGGCCTGGGCGATGGCCTGGTAGGAGCCGCAGCGGCAGATGTTGCCCGAGAGGGCTTCCTTCACTTCGGCGAGGCTGGGATGGGGATTCTCGTTGAGGAGGGCCCGTGTCGTCATCACGAAGCCCGGCGTGCAGTAGCCGCACTGGAGGGCCGTGCCGTGGCCCGGTTCGCTCTGCTCGGCGAAGGCCTCGACGACGGGATCGTCGGCGGGGAGGCCCTCGATGGTCAGGAAGTCATGGCCGTCGGCTTCGACCGCGAGGCTCATGCAGGAAAGGATTGCCTTGCCGTCGCGGAGCACCGTGCAGGCTCCGCAGGCGCCCTCGTCGCAGGACACCTTCAGGCCGGTAAGTCCCAGCTTTTCGCGCAGCACATACGACAGTGTCATCGAAGCCGTGAGCCCCGATTCGGGGCCGAGCGCGACCTCCTTGCCGTTGACGCGAAAGCGTATCGTGCCCATCGGCGCATCGGCCTGGGCTCCAGCCCGAACTTTCTCTGTCATGATTTCCCTCCCGGCCACGACTCAGACTCCCATTGCCCCGGTTCGCGGGCTGGAATATGTTCTGAATCGAACTACAGACGATCAGGGAGTATGCCCTCCCTTGCCTCAGCGGACAATCGTAAAAAAGCTGTTACGGTCGGCGAGATAGCTTCAGGGCGCCGCGGTCGGGCTCGTCGTCGGTGCCGGTGCGACCGTGGTTTCCCCCGCCGACGGAGTTGTCGTTTCCGCGACCTTCTTTTTTCCTTTAATTAAATTCCCTACCCAGCTCGCCGCTGAAGCAGGATCGACGGTCCACACCATGCCGAGGGTGGCCGTGAAAAGAAGGTCGCTCGTCGCGGGGCTGCGACCCGCCAAGTTGTCCATGCCGAAGGTGAAGACCGCATTGGTGAATTCGCCATAGACCTTGAGGTCCTCGGTCGCTTCGACGGTGATTTTGAGCCCGAGAATGGCGCTTCCGAGGCTGTCGGTCAGCGCGCTCGATTCCCAGTACTTCGATCGCAGTTCGTAGCCGAGGGTCGTCCTGAGCTGGTAGGGGATGTTCTTCTTGTAGATGTCGACGACGAGGGCGTAGCGGGTGAAATCGTCATCGATGAGCTTTCCCGCCGAATCCGTTTGCGAAAAACGCTTGCCGCTCAACTCTGCGGACACGATGGCGTTCGGCGTGTAAAAACCGGCCGAAAGCTCTGCTCGGGTCTGTGGCACCGAGGAAAGCCCGGCCACGAGCCCGAGGGCGAGGCCGCCGTCGGATTGCGCGGAAAGATAAGCGATGCCCGGCCATTGCACCTGCAGGGCTGTCGAGAGGCCGAAGCTCGCGATCCGGTTGTCCGAATTGAGGAAGCCGATGAAGGGGCCGACGCCGACGCTCGCGATGCCGCGATCGAAGCGGAAGAGGCTCGAGAGGACATTGCGGATGACGGGATCGGTTTCATAGCCGACGTGGATTTCGAAGTCCTCGCCCATGGGAATGTCGACCCAGGCGGCGGCCCCCTCGAACCAGCGAGTGATGTCGGATGACCAGGGAGTCGTTCCTGTCGTCTCGGTCGTCTGGTTCCAGGGGAATTGGAGGCTTCCCGCCCTCGCTTCCATGCCGATGTCCAGGGCTGCGAGGCCGCGGGCGGAGAGGAAGGCGAAAATGGCGAAGATGGCCGTGCCGGGTCTGTGCATCTCGTCTCGCCTTTCAAAAGGAAGTTTTTACGCCGACAAAGGGCTGGAAAATGCCATACCAGGTCGAGGGGAAGGGGAAGAGGTTCATGCCCAGTTTGAAACTCCAGGCGACTCCCGAAAGTATGGCCTCATAATAGGGAGAGAGGCTTGCGGTGAGGGGATGGGTCGCCACCGGCTTGAATTTAAGGTAACTTTCGACGCCGCCTTGCATCCCCGAATCGGCAAGTTGGCCAAATCGGAGATTGAAGCCCACATCGAGAGATCCGCCCTCGCCCGTCGCCTTTTGCTGGTAGTAGGCCGGATGATAGAAGACGGATAGCGCGAGCTGGCCCGAACTTCCGAAGTCGACGCGTGGCTCGAAAAGGAAGAAGATGTCGTTGACGCCGAAGGTCGTCGTCGGATCCCATTCCGGCACGCCGACCTGGGCGAAGAATTCGCCCAGGTTGCCCGGAGCGACATGGAAGAGGAGGCCGCCGCGGTAGAGGCCGTAGGCGTGGGAAGGATCCCAGGAGCCTCCCGCGAAGCTTTCGAGCTTTATCGCCCCGAAGTCGACCAGGCCGCGGAGGTCGCTCGACCAGTCGCCCGTTCCCGTGCCGAGATTCGAGTCTTGATAGACATAAAAATAGACATGGGAGCGATCGCCTGTCCTCCAACCCAGCCTGGCCCCGGTTCCATACACCGAGTAGATGCCATCCCAGGAGACAGTCGGATTGAGTGCTATGCCTTCGGGATAGACGAGGGGGCCGCGGAGCTCGGTGGCGAAGGGAGCGGCACCGAAAAGCGTGACGAAGTCGTCGCCGTTGCAGAAGGTGTCGAGATTGCCGAGAAAGTATTCCGCGTCGAGGGGGAGGCCGCCGATCCGCTTGGCGGTGACGGCGACGGTCTTGATGCCCAACCCCGGCGCGTTCGCCCTCGTGATGACATCCACGAGGGAGGCGGTCGAGGGAAGGGTGCCCTGCAAGGTCGCCAGATCGCTTTCGACCTGGGTCGAGAGGAAGTTGAGCCTGATGAGTCCCGCGAATTTCTCGCCGCCGCCCACCGAGAGGTCGAAGGCCAGCCGCGAGGTGACGGGGAACTTCCCCGTGGCCTCGTCGTAGTTGCCGTAGCTCACGAGTTCGAGGTTGTCGACGACGACGTTGGCGCCGAAGAGGGGCCCCGCGCTCGCGAAAAACGCCAATCCGAGAGCTGCGATCGGTAAAAGAGGCACGGGGGCTCGTCTATGCATCGCGGGGACTCCTGCTGCTTCGCTACGCTTCGTTTCGGTCGAATTCTATCGCCTATCCGTCGGCTTCTCAAATCATTATCGGCGATGCGCGCCTTCCATCATAGGGTCTTTGATCGGGCATTCGGTCCTTCCCCACCTTGACGCGACAGGCAGGGTAGATAATGCTGTAAGCCACGATGAGTGACTATCTCGACCCCAACAACGAGGAACTCCTCAAAGACTTCTTCGCCGAGGCTCAGTCCCAGGTGGAGACCCTCGAGCAGAGCATTCTCGTTCTCGAAAACGATACGGGCAACCGCGACGCGGTAGACGAGATATTCAGGGCTGCCCATACCCTCAAGGGCGGAGCCGGCACGGTCGAAATGACCGAGCTCGCCGATTTCACCCACATCGTCGAGGATGTTCTCGACGGCATTCGTTCGGGCAAGGCGAAGGTGAACGAGGAAGTCATCGACGCCCTCCTCGCCGCCATCGATGTCATCAAGGCGATGCTCGATGCCCGGGCCCAGGGTGGGGCCTACGACGGTGACGTCGATACCATCAAGACCCGACTGGCGCGCTTCCTTCCGGAGGGCTCCAAGGCCCACGCCAAGCTCGCCAAGGCCGCTGCGAGCCCTTCCGCGCCGGCCCCGGCCGCCAAGCCCGCCGCAGCCCCTGCATCGGCGAGTTCCTCGGTCTCGGGAAAGGCGGCCGCTGCACTCGAAGGCCTGACGGAATACGAACTCCTCGAGCTGCGCGAGGCCGCGGGCGAGGACAGGCGCATCTGGCGCCTCATTCTTTCCTTTAATCCCGACAATCTCATGAATACGGTTTCCGCGATCCATGCCTTCGCGGCCCTGCGCGACGTCGGAACCATCCTCAAGACCGTTCCCGATTTCGAGAAGCTCTACGAGGATGCCTTCTATCCCAAGGTCGAGTACTTCATCGCCTCGGACAAAGAAGAGGAAGCTCTGCGCCGAAAGGCCATGATCCCGGAAGTGGTCGATTCCATCGATCTCCTCGAAATCCCCCTCATCAAGCCGGAGGCGACTCCCGCGGCGGCCCCACCCAGCGCTCCGAAGCAAGCCCAGCCCGCTTCCGCCTCCCAAGCTCCCGCCCGACCGGCCGCGCAGACGGCTCCGGCTCCCCAGACCGCCCAGGCTACCAAGCCTGCCGCCGAGGTCCAAGCCTACCCCGGCTCTGACGTCGCCCTCGTGCCCGAGCATGCCGAAGAGGAAGGCGAGGTCCATGGAGCCCATCCCGACGCCCGCAAAGCGGCCGTCCAGCAGGGTTCGATCCTCCGCGTGGATTCACGGCGCATTGACAACCTCCTCAACCTCGTTTCCGAGACCGTCATCAACAAGGCCACCTTCAACCAAATTTCGACGCGCTTCGGCGAACTCCAGACCCTTCTCCAGAATTCGCAGACCAGGTTCCGCGAGGGGATCAAGGATCTCTTCGACGAACTTCCCGACATGCTCGATTCCATCCAGTCGGGCAAGTCGGCCAAGGAAATCAAGAAAGAGGTCACCGAGAAGTACGGGGTCCTCTATTCGACCTTCGATGGTTTCGAGGGCAACCTCAAGAACGACGTCGCCAAGTTCCGCTCCACCGCCCAGAACCTCGGCCGGATAACAGGCGAACTCCAGGAAGCCGTCATGAAGATCCGGATGGTGCCCATCAGCCAGATCTTCAGCCGCTTCCCCCGACTCGTGCGCGACCTCTCCAAAACCCTTTCCAAGAAGGTGAATCTCGTCATCGAGGGCGAGGATACCGAACTCGACAAATCGGTCATCGAGGATCTCCTCGATCCCTTGATGCATGCCGTCCGCAACGCCCTCGACCACGGAGTCGAGACTCCCGATGCCCGCCTCGCCGCCGGAAAGCCCGAGGAGGGTCGCATACTCCTCCGTGCCTCCAACGAGGGCAACATGATCATCATCGAGATCGCCGACGACGGAAAGGGCATCGACATCGACGCCATCCGCCAGAAGGCGGTCGAGCGTGGTCTCGTGCACCCCAGCAAGATCCTCACCGAGGTCGAGGCCTTCAACCTCATCTTCGACGCGGGCTTCTCCACGGCCAAGTCCGTCACCAACATCTCCGGCCGCGGCGTCGGCCTCGACGTCGTCAAGCGTCAGATAGAAAAGCTCAACGGCTCCGTCACCGTGTCGAGCCAACCCGGCAAGGGTACCCGCTTCACCATCAAACTGCCCCTCACCCTCGCCATCATCCAGGGTCTCCTCGTCCGCGTCGGCAGGGAGATCTACTCGATTCCCATCACGAGCGTCATCGAAAGCCATCGCATCAAGACCGCCGAGATACGGATGATCGACAACTACGAGGTCTTCAACATCCGCAACGACGTCGTCGCCCTCCTCAGGCTCAACCGGCTCTTCCGCATCGACACAGACGAGCAGAGGGAAAACGCCTTCATTGTCATAGTTGGTACGGCCGACAAGCGGGTCGGCCTCATGGTGGATTCGCTGATCGGCGAGGAAGACGTCGTCATCAAGCCGCTCCGCGACCAGTTCACCGTGTCGCCCGGCATCGCCGGCGCGTCGATCCTGGGCGACGGGTCGGTATGTCTCATCATAGACGTGAGCCAGCTCCTCGAGCTCGGCCAGAAGCGCGAACTCGAGGAACGCAGGCGTCTCGAGGGCAGTATCCGTTAACGCGAGCTGCGGAGCGCGGTAACATCAAGAATCAGCGAAGCGCAAGGACCGGAGGATAGGACCATGGCACAGAGCGAAACGACGGTCCAGGCCAACGCCGCGGAGATCAAGCGGGCGGCCGACAAGATCGATTTCAAGATGATCACCTTCTCGCTTGCCGGCAAGGAATACGGCATCGACATCATGAGCGTGAAGGAGATCGCCAAGGCCGGCCGGTTCACCTACGTGCCGAACGCCGCGGCCTATGTTCGCGGCGTGTACAACCTGCGCGGCGACATCATCTCGGTCATCGACCTCCGCACCTTCTTCCACCTTCCCTCGGAGCGCAAGATCGAGGATGCCCTCGAGAGCCTCCTCATCCTCCGCATCGAAGAGCACGTCTTCGGCGTCATCGTGGACGCCATCGACAAGGTCGTCGGCATAGCTGCCGCGGCCATCCAGCCGCCCCATCCGATCTTCGGCGACATCAACGTAAAGTACATAAAGGGCATCGTCGAGAACGGCGGAAAACTCTACATCATCCTCGATGTCGACAAGATCTTCGCCCCCGCGAAGGTCGAGGAGGAGGCGCCGCGGAGCGCCGCTGCCGGCCAGCCTTCGGTGGGAACCTCCCCCGCAGTCGCGAAGCCCGAACAGATAGCCATTTCCTCGAGTTCGAGCGGCGTCGAGGACATGGCGGCCGCCTTCATCCGCGAAAGCCTCGGCGCCCTGAAGAGCTTCCATGTCACGCCCGTGAACGAAGCCTGGTTCATGACTCGCTATGCCGAATGGCGCGGCGAGCACGGCGGCGACGTTCAAATCCGCGACCCCTCGGAGGCCGACAGCTTCCTCGAGGGCTTCTGGTCGCCGATGGCCGGGCGTCTCTGGGACGAGGAATACCTTTCCGCGGTGGTCTCCCTCCTCCCGAAGAACGAGAGCAAGAACATCAATGTCTGGAATCCCGGCTGCGGCAAGGGCTACGAAACTTGGTCGCTCTCCATCGGTCTCCGACGCGCCTATTCCGAGGCGAGGGTGAAGATCTGGGCCAACGATTCGGATCTGCTCGCCATCTCGATGGCGCCCAACATGGTTTTCTCCGATAATGTGCCAGATATCTATAGGCAATTCCTGGTAAAGGGCCGCAACGGACAATCCTTCATCCAGGAGATCAAGGATTCGATCTTCTTCGAGTTTCACGATGTCCTCAATTCGAACCCCCTGCCTCCTCTGGACCTCATCCTTTGCCGCGACCTCCTCTCGCTTTTATCGCCGGTTGACCAAAACCGGCTTTTGGACGATTTTTATGAAAAGCTCAAGCCGGCGGGCATCCTCATTCTCGGCGCCAATGAGGCTCCGGGGCAGGGATGGGCGACGGCGGGGGGCGCAGCGGGGTCCGTGCGGGCCTTCCGCAAGGACTAAAAAGCCGGCTTCACGCGGATTTAGGAGAAGGATATGCGAGTCGAATATATCAATCCCTTCGTAGAGTCGGCCTTCAACGTGCTCAAGGAAGTCCTTCAATCCGACGTCCACCGCGGAGAGCTCTACCTTAAGTCGACCGCGACCCCGGTGATGGGCGTGGCCGCCATCGTCGGTCTCGCCGGCGACGTCGAGGGCCGCGTCCTTTTCGACATGGACCGTCCCACCGCGCTCAAGATCGCCTCGGCGATGAACGCCGAAGAGCTCAACCAGCTCGACGACCTCGTCAAGGCCACCATCACCGAACTCGCCAACATGATCACCGCCCAGGCAGTTACCAAGCTCCACGACCTCGGCTTCCGCTTCGACCTCACGCCGCCGGCCATTTTCACCGGCGATAACATGGAAATCCACGACTCGGATGTCGAGGCCCTCATCGTTCCCATGGAGACAGGCTGCGGCAAGATCGAGATCAATGTCGCTATTCGCGAGCGCGCTTGATATCCTGCAACTGCGCTGAGATGTAAGACGGCCCGGCATCTGGTTTAGCCGGCGCAAGCCGGCGCGAAATCGGCGTCAGCCGGCAGGGAGGATGAGGCGGAAGGTCGAACCTCGGCCGATTTCGCTTTCGACTTCGATCGCGCCGCCCAGTTTTCGGGCGTATTCCTGAGAGAGGATGAGGCCGAAACCGTTGCCCTTCTCCCCCGCCGTACCGACGCTCCGAAGCCTTCCATCGATACGAAAGAGCCGCTCGATGGTCTCCGGCCCTATTCCGACACCCGAATCACTTACCACGAAGACGCAGGGATTCCCCTGAATCGAGACTCTCGTCGCGATTCTGCCGCCGATATGGCTGAATTTGATGGCGTTTTGGAGGAGGTTGCGCAGGATCGCCGAGAGCATGCTGTCGTCGCTCAGAAGGGACCCTGTTGCGGAGACCTCGACATCGATGCTCACGCTCTTGCTCTTCGCCGCCTCGGCGAGGAGGAGGATCTGCCGACGCAGCGCCTTTTCTCCGTCCAGAAGGGCGAGTCTTGGCACCATGGCCCCGCTCTGGCATCGCGCCCAACCGACGACATTTTCGACGAGGGTGAGCGTCGATGCCGCCGTCGCGGCTATCGTCGCAAGCATTTCGTCGAGCTCATCCTTCTCCAGACTCCCATGGTTCTTCGAAAGGAAGGCCGCGGCCGCCTGAATCCCTCCGACCGGGCTCTTGAGATCGTGCGACAGTACCGAGATGAAGCTGCTTTGGGTCGTGTCGGAAGGTGTCGGTTGCCGGTTCTTTTCGCCGGCGCGCGGGGAGAGGAGGCTCTGCGGCCTTTCGAGACCAGTGTTGATGACGGCCTTGGCGACGAAATAGAACGACAGGATCTTGAGGATATGGCCTGACATGTTCACCCAGGCATGATTGGAACTGGAGACGGTGAAGGCTAGCTCGGAGAGGAAGGCGGCCCCGATGGAAAGTTGCAGTCTGATATGGACATCGCGGGGATAGGGGGCTCGACGGACCCAGAGCGACAGGGTAGCCGCGATGAGGATCAGCATTATGCCGATTCCAGCGCCGATCCTGAAGGGCGTCTGCCCGAGACCCTCGGCGTAGCTGGCGGGGGAAATCCGGAAGACGAAGACCGCCGCGATTGCGGCCATCGTATAGAGCCCGGCCAGGATGAAAAGAACGGCGAGGGTGCGCCCCTTCGCGAGGCCAATGTAGGTAAAAAGGAGGAGGCTCGCCGCTTCGAGCGCGCTAGCCACGACCCAGAGCTGACTTGCCGCGAAATGGTAGCCGGGGAATACGCCCATGCCGACATAGGCGAGCATGTGGAACAGGTCGAGGATGGCCACGAACAGATAGGCGATGCCGAGGACGGCAATCGTGGGATTTTCGTTCAGCCTTCGCGTGTGCCACGCGATGACGAAGGAGGACGCCGCGACGCATATCCCGGCGAGTTCCGCCAGGCAGTGGAAGAGAAGATGGCCCCAGAGTTGGCTGGCGGCGATGATCGCGACGCCGAGGATGATGATGAGGCCCTCCGCAACTAGCCCGCGCGTAGCCATTCGGCTCGGCGGCGGCGCAGATACGGCGCTTGCGCTGGAGGACTGGGTTTCGGTCATCGATGCGGCCTCCTGGTCCATGGCGGCTCATTGTATATGGAGCGGAGCGGCAAGGGGAGCTCGGATTCTCTCGCGACATATTTCGAAAGTATTGACAAGGGCATCCGGTTTCCGCTATACAATTTCGCGATACGTTCGGGCGGTTAGCTCAGTTGGTTAGAGCACCAGTATGACACGCTGGGGGTCACAAGTTCGACTCTTGTATCGCCCATTATGAAAAGACCCGCTTCGGCGGGTCTTCTCATTTCCAGAGCGCAAGTCCCGAATGACCTCGCCCGCCGAAGCCTTTGGCGAAAGGGCGGGACGGCTGTCCGCGAATGCGAGCGGGCGAGAGCCGGGGCCACGCAGCCTGCGGCTCCGAGTGTCGATTCCGCCCGGCGGGAGCAGCGGCATCATCCTCTTCACAAGATGGCGCCCTCGCCGACCATGGGCTACAATACTGTCATGTATGAAAAGAAAAGTAAATTCGGCGGTTCGGGCGTTCGAGGCGGAGGGTTCGGGGAAAGGCTTCCGAAAATCGCGATTGCATGGTTTTTCGTCGCCTTTTTTTGCGTCTGCTTGTTCATCCTGAATTCCTGTTCGGAGGGAGACAAGCTGTTTCGCGGCAAGACGGTGACGGTCGTCGTGCCCTACGGCGCTGGAGGCATGGACGACTATGCGCGGGCTTTGGCTCCCTTCTTCCAAAAACACCTTTACGGATCGAGGGTCGTCGTCCGCAATATGCCGGGCGAGGGCGGTATCGTCGGCAAGAACTATGTTTACTCGGCGAAGGCTGACGGCCTGACTCTCTGCTTTGCGACAAGCGCCGCGTCGCTACTCGCGGAATGGGCCGGGCTGCCGGACCTTCATTTCAAGACATCCTCCTTTTCGTTTCTCGGTCGAATCGATGCCGACGACCACCTGCTCGTCGTATCCGCCAAATCCCGCTACGCGAGCTTCGCCGAGATACTGCGTGAGGGCAGGATCGAGATGGGGTTCTCTGGTCAAGGCTCCGACGACTATTTCGTCGCGCTGCTGACAGCCGACCTCCTCGGTCTCGCGCTGGACGCTCGCACCGACTTCGCGAGTTCGAATGACCTGACCCTCGCCTGCGTGAAAGGCGAAATCAACGGGTCCCTCCTTTCGACCTCCAATTTTCTCCCGCTTATAGAGGTCGGCACCGTCAGGCCCATGGTCGTCTTCAACACTGTCAGACTGGCCGCCTTGCCCTCGACGCCGACCATATTCGAGTTCATGCCTCCATCGCAAAAGGAGGTCATGGAATCGCTCATAGCCCTCTATTCTCTCGATCGCACCTTATTCGGTCCCCCCGGCATCGATCCCGAACGTCTCGGCATCTTGCGGAGGGCTCTCGACAGGGCGGCGGCGGACCCCGAGTTCCTGTCGAATATGGAACGACTCGGGCGTCCCGTCGACTATCTGTCGGGAGAGGGCACCCTAACCTTGCTCGCAAGGATTCTCAAGGAAGAAGGGACTCTTAAGCGACTGGTGCGCAAAGACGGAAAGGCCTTTCTCTGATGGAAAGCGGCCGTTCGTCCTCATCCATCCGTAGCCGACTTCTTTGGATCTTCGCACTCATTTCGCTGGCTCCGGCTCTCGTCATAATCCTTACCTCAGCCTTCTCCAGCTATCGCATCGCCGGCCAGCGCGGCTTCGATCAGCTTGATTCGGTGGTCGCGCTCCGGGCATCCGAGATCGAGGAATGGACGAGAGACATGACCGTCGATCTCGACACCTTATTGACCGAACGAGAGCAGGCGGAGTTCGTCGAGCCGCTGCTGGCGGAGTCGGGGTCTCAGGCGCTGAGACAATCGCTCCGCGACAGTCTGGTGGCCGGCTTCGAGGCCTCGATGGCGAAGACGAAGGTATTCAGGTGGGTAGCACTCCTCGATGAGCAGGGGAAGGTTCTCGCCGCTACCGACTCCGGGCTCGAAGGCGAGGACCTCGGCGCGGCCCCCTTCTTTCGCCAGGGCGTGCAGAGGAATTTCGTCTCCCCGCCCTATCGCGACGAGAGGGCGGGCTGGGGTACGGTGATCGTCGTCTCGCATCCGGTTGTCGCGCCCGGGCGAGGCGCGATCGGCGTGCTCGCCTCGGCGAGCGATATCGATGTCATCAACCGCATCCTTTCAGAACCCGCGGGGCTCGGTCGGACGGGCGAGAGTTTTCTCGCCGACTCGGACTATCGGGCTATCACGAACTTGCGCTTCTCGCGCGAACCGGGGCTTGCCTTCGCGCACGGAGGGGGGCTCAGGCTCGCGCTGGAAAGCAAATTGCGCGGGCACGGCACGAGCACCGATTCTCGCGGAGTGAGGGTACTGGAAAGCTACACTTGGCTGCCGACGCTGCAGGTGGCGCTCATCGTTCAGCAGGACGAGTCGGAAGTCTTCGGATCAATTACCTCATTCATCCTGATCGACGTCCTTATCGCCTTCGCCGCCCTTCTCGTCACCGCATTCGCCTCATCGATCCTCGCGCGGGGCATCTCCGCTCCTCTGGCGGATCTCTCCGCGGCGGCGGAACAAGTCGCCGGAGGCGATCTCGATCAAGTCGTCGAGGTCAGGGGCGGAAACGAGCTCCGCAGTCTCGCGATCGCGTTCAATCTGATGACGGGTCGTCTGCGCACGGTGGTCGGCCAGTTGCGCGCCGAACTCGCTGAACGGCGCAGCGCCGAGGAAAAGCTGCGCCACGAGCGGGAGAGGACGAATCAGTATTTCGAGAGCGCGGCGGTCCTCATGGTCGCGCTAGACCGCGACGCGAAGATCGCGCGGCTAAATCGGCGCGGCCGCGAGATCCTCGAATATGGCGAGGGAGAGCTCGAGGGCCGCGATTGGTTCGCGCTCTGCCTCCCCGAGGCGGCTCAGCGGGAAGTCCGCGAAATTCACATCAGGCTAATGGCGGGAGAAACGAGCGATGTCGAGGTCTATGAGAATTTCATCCTCACGAAGTCGGGGAAGGAAAGGCTTATCCGGTGGCACAATTCCTTCCTCAGGGACGCGAACGGGACGATCACCGGTCTCCTTAGTTCGGGCGAGGACATCACCGAGTGGAGAAGGGCGGAGGATCGGATCCAACGTTCGTTGGTGGAGAAGGAGGCCTTGCTTCGGGAGCTGCATCACCGAACCAAGAACAACATGGGCGTGATTATCGGGCTTCTCGACCTGCAAGCCGAAGGGACTCGCGACGACGGTCTGAGGTTGGCCTTCTCCGATATCCAGGATCGCATTCGCTCGATGGCCCTCGTTCACCAGAAGTTATACGAATCAGGAGATCTCTCTCGGATCAACTTGAGGGAATATATTGCGGATCTCGCGAATAGGCTCACCGCGAGCTATAGGGTGGACCAAGGGACGATAGCGATCGACACCGACATGGAGGATGTCTTCGTCCTCATCGACACGGCGATTCCCTGCGGACTCATCCTGAACGAGCTGATTTCGAACGCCCTCAAACACGCCTTCCCTCGCCAATCCTCTGGCACTCTGCTTCTCGGGCTCCGTCGACTCCCGGACGGCCTGATCCGGCTCGAGGTCGCCGATGACGGGATCGGACCCCCTCCCGGATTCGATCCGCGCGAGAACGGGAGGATGGGAATGCAAACCATCTTCGCCCTCGGAGAGGAGCAGTTGAAGGGTAAGATCACCTTCGAGACGGATCGAGGCTTTTCGTGCCGCCTGGCGTTTCGGGACGATGCGTTCCGCCCGAGTATCTAGCCGACAGGTCGTGCCTCACCCGTCTTCGCCATTGACCGCGCGCGGTGGCGGGTTTACCCTCCTGCAATCATATCGCTACCGATCTGGAGGTGCTTGATGTCGAGGAAGACGCTTATGTTCGCTTTCGCTCTCGCCGCGGCTATCGTCGTGCCGGCGAACATCGCGGCGCAGTCGTTGCAGGAGCTGAAGTCGAGCTACGAATCGGCGGTACGAGCCGCTTCCGCCGCTCCGGCCGACTACGCGGCGAACTGGAAGGCGGCGCAGGCGGCTCGAAAATACGGCGACCAGCTCGAGACCGACGAAGTGCAGGGCTGGAAGGACAGCGCTCGCGTCATCGCCAAGGACGGCATGAAATACGGCGAACTCGCCTTCAAGCTCAATCCGGCGGGAATTGAAGGTTGGTATTGGTATGGTCTCTGCGTCGGCACCTATTCCGACTGCGTGAGCATCTTTAGCGCATTGGCCGAGGGGCTCAAGGGCAAGACCCAGCAGGGTTTCGAGAACGCGTACAAATTCGACAAGATGTACGATAACGGGGGGCCGATCATCGCCCTCGGTCGCTTCTGGCAGTCGATCCCCGGAATCGCGGGTCAGGATCTCAAGAAGTCCGAGAAATTGTACAACGAGTACATAGGGCTTTTCGCGAATTCGAAAAATCCAAATTCCGATGCCTGGCTCTATCGTGGCGAACTATTTCGAGACACCGGCCGCAAGGACTATGCCCGAGCCGATTTCGAGAAGGCCGTTGCGATGGGAAATAAAAAGGCCGCCAAGGAGCTCCTGAATTTGAAGTAGGCGGGCGGCGCGGCGGTCGACCATACTTTGCGAACGGAGGATCTCGATGGAGTACCTGGTCTCGTCTCTTTTCGGGGCCGTGGCCCTCGTACCCTATTTCCTTTTCGCCCTCGCCCTGTTCGTCGCGGGCAAGTTCGTTTTCGACTGGTCGACCCCTCGTATCGAGGATGATCGGGAGCTAACCGAGCGGGACAACCCCGCATTCGGCGCCGTCTTCGCGGGCTACATGCTTGGCCTCGGCTTCGCGATGAGCGGGGCGCTCTCGGCCCTCGGGCCTTCGATCGGCGCGAACTTCCTCAATATCGGCGTGTCGGGTTTGGCCGGCATTCTTCTCATGCGGGCCAGCATGTTTCTCGGCGAACGACTGATCCTTCCGAAGCTCCGGTTCGAGACGGAAATCGTCGCGCATCGCAATCTCGGCGTCGGGTTCGCCTTCGCCGGCCTCTTCGTCGCCAACGGTCTCGTCATCATGGGTGTCATGACAGGTCGGAGCGACTCGCCGGCCGACCTCCTCATCGATATCTGCGTGTACTGGCTTACCAGCCAAGTCTTTCTCCTCGTCTCTTGGTATCTATTCATGGCGATCTCCCTCTACGATGCGAAGCGTGCCATCTCCGTGGACGATAATCCCGCCGCGGGCCTAAGCCTCGGTGGCTTTTTCATCGCGGTCGGCATCATTCTTCTCGCGGCTCTCCGTGGCGCGGGCAGCGATCGCGCGGCCGAACTCCTCGTCGCCATGGGTGTGGGGGCGGTCGGTCTCGCCCTCCTCTCCCTTTCGCGCCTTCTCGCCTCGGCCCTCCTCATCCGGAATGCGCGCATGAGCGCGGAGATTGGCGAGCAGAAGAACCTCGCCGCGGGGGCAGTTTCGGCCCTCGCGCCCATCGCCGTGGCTCTCCTGTACGCTGCCCTCGTCGGCGCCAGGTTGGGCTAGGCCGACGGGCCGTCATAATGCGTACCAATAGATCGTTCGGACGCCCTTTGTCGAAGAGGGTCGCGATCGTTGCCCTCGCCGTAGCGGCCTTCGTATTCTTCTGCGAAGGCGCGGCCTTCGCTCGCGGCGGCTTTTCGGGGGGCGGTTTCAGGAGCGCGCCCTCCTTTCGATCGACCTCGGCGCGGTCCTTCTCCATGCCGAAATTGTCGAGCCCGCGCTCAGGTTTCACCTGGGGTTCGCGTCAGCCCAAAGCCGCGACGGGCTTGCAGCCCTCCGGCAGCGCCGCCGTACCCCGATCCTTCGGCGCCTCGGGCGCCGCCTCGGCGCGGAGCGTCTACGACGCGGCGAGAAGCAAGGGCACTCTGTTCGCGAGCCGCGACGAGGCGACGACCTCCTTCGGGCGCAGCCTCGGCTCGCGCTACGGCTCGACCTTTTCGAGCGAGCCCTCGACGCGCCCGAACTGGATTCCGAATTCGTCCTTGATCGGAGGGCGGAGCGTCAACATCGTCTACAATCCGGCTCTGGGAGGTTATGGATATCTCGATCCAATTCTCGGTACCTGGTTGCTCTATGACGCGATGCGGGACGCAGCCATGATGGACCGACTCATGGCGGGCAACGGCTATTACTGGGGTCCGCCGCCCGTTTATGCGGCCTACGATCCCGGTTTCATCACCGTAGCAGCCGTGCTGCTCGTCGTCGTCATGCTGATCGCTTTCCGCGCCGGACGACGCCACGGGGGCTGGGGCCCATGATGGGATTGGGCGGGCACGCGAAGGCGCCGGAAACGCCCGGTGAGGGTCCCGCAACGTGGCTGTCGATCCAGCCCGGCGACTGGCTCTCATTCCGCGACGCGGGCAATTTCGTCGCCGGAGGCATGGGCGGCATGGACTATCGCGTGCGTTCGCTTCGCGCGATCGAGGCCCGCGACCGAGATTCAGGGAATCCGATAGCGACGTGGACCCTCTACGATCTCGAGGCTCCGGACCGCGGCGATTGCCGCTTCGCCGTCTTTGCTTCGGGCGAGGAATTCGAGCTCCGTTTCTATTTCGCGCCGGTTTTTTTCGCGCGGGGCACGCGCGACAATCTCGTCGATCGGGGACAGACCTGGTTTTTCCTCCCTCCCGCCGATCCGGAGGACTTCATCTCCTCGGAGCTCGAATGGGCACCCTGGCCCGACCTTCCGGCCTTCGACGCCGGCGACGGAGTGGAGCTGAAGAGGAACTGGGGGCCCGCCGGCTTCGGCCAGACGGTCTTCGGCTTCATGGTTGGAGAAGGGGGCGAGGACCTGCCGGTCCAGCTCGTCGAGTACGCGACCGAGGACGATTCGCCCAATTCCCTCCTTCTGCTCCTCGAGGAACGCTGGATGCGCCCCGACGGCGCGGTGCCGCGGGAGGGGGGCTACATCAGCCTCTTCGTGGGCAGACCGGTCGCCGAGGGCGACGTGACGCACCTTCCGTCCTAGCGCCCCTCGAGGGCCCTCGCCATCCTTTCGAGCCCCTCGGCGAGGAGGGATCGGGGACAGGCGAAGTTGAGCCGCGCGAAGCCCGCGCCTCCGGTTCCGAAGGCGGCTCCCTCGTTGAGGGCGACCTTGGCCTCGCGGAGAAAGAAGTCGGCTGGCGCCTCGACGCCGAGTCTCCTGCAATCGAGCCACATGAGGTGAGTGGCGTCGGGCCGCATCGCGCCGATCTCGGGCATGCGCTTCCCGATGAATTCGAGGGCGAAATCGCGGTTGGCGCGCAGGTAGGCGAGGGCTTCCGCCAGCCATTCGTCGCAGCTTCCCGAGAGGGCTTCTTCGGCGGCGACGAGGGAAAGGCTCGAGACGTGGAGGGTCATCCGCGCTTGCGCCTGCGCGAAGGCCGATCGGATTTCCGCGTTCGGGATGATCGCGAAACCGCAGAAAAGCCCGGCGATATTGAAGGTTTTCGAGGGCGAGACGAGGGTGACGCTCCGTGCGGCGAAGGCCGGATCGAGGGAGGCCAGGGGGACATGGGCCTCCCCGTCCAGGAGGAGCTCGGCGTGGATCTCGTCGGAGACGATGACCGCGCCGCTTTCGACCGCGATCTCGGCCATACGGCGCTGGGTCGCGCGGTCCCAGGCGATGCCGACGGGATTGTGGGGGTCGCAGAGGAGGAACATGGAGCTGCGCGCTCCCCTCGATCCGAAGGCCGCGGAAAAAACATCCCAATTGATAGAATATGTCGGGGCCCCGCCCGCGCGGCCTTCCTCGAGGGGCGCCTCCTGCCTGACGAGGCCGAGATGGGCGTCCAGGTCGTTGAAGGGCATGTAGACCGGCGGCTGGATGAGGTAGCCTTCGCCCGGCTTGCATACCGCGGCGGCCGCGGCGTTGAAGCCGCTCACGAGTCCCGTCGTCGAGACGACCCAATCGGGGTCTACCTTCCAACCGTAGAGCTTGTCCATGCGCGCGGCCACCGCGGCGCGCAGCGAAGGCGCGTCGCCGGGGTAGCCGAAGACGCCATGGTCGAGTGCTCGCCGCAATGCCTCGACGATGGGCTTGGGCGATCGGAAGTCCATGTCCGCGACCCATAGGGGAATCACGTCCGAATTATATCGATTCCATTTTACCGAATTTGAATTGCGACGATCGACGAGTTCATCAAAGTCGAATTTCATTTCAGACAGCCTTCTTTCCGCGTCAATCTAGCCGAGGAAGGCCGGGGAGGCAAGAACGAGGCTGTCGAAGGCGAAGGCACGAAGGCGCCGCGGGCATTCCGATACTTTTTTCTTGCGCGGTCTGTAAACGTGCCGTATACCTATATTGAAACCGGATTTCGTCAGCCGCAATCCTCACCGTCAGGCATCGCAGGAATTCTCGCTACATCTCGGTTCTCTCGGACCGCGCCGACGCGGCATGAGGCAGGCGGATTGATGGCTCCATACATAGCGCGCGCGCTTCGGCGGCGCGAAAAGCCCTTATTCAGGAGGACCGATACCATGGGCAGCGATTCGCTTTCCATCGTCGACAACAGGACAGGCCAGAAGTACGAGATCCCGATCGTCGACGGCACTATCCGAGCGATCGACCTTCGCGCGATCAAGAAAGATAAGGAAGATTTCGGCCTTCTCACCTACGACCCGGCCCTCCTCAACACGGCCACCGCGAAGTCGGCCATCACCTTCCTCGACGGGGAGAAGGGCATCCTTCGCTATCGCGGCTATCCGATCGAGCAGCTCGCCGAGCATTCCACCTTCATGGAGACGGCCTACCTCCTCATCTTCGGCCAGCTCCCCACGACGCCCCAGCTCGAGCAGTGGGAGTGGGACATCAGCCATCACTCTCTCCTCCACACGAACATGCAGAAGCTCATCGAGAGCTTCCGCCACTCGGCCCATCCCATGAGCGTGTTCATCGGTGCGATGAGCGCCCTCGGCTCCCTCTATCCCGACGCCCGCGACGCCTCCTGCGTCGAATGCCGCCTCCTCCAGGCACAGCGCATAATTGCGAAGGTCCCGACGATCGGCGCCTTCACCTACCGCCTCAACATGGGCTGGCCGATGAACTATCCGGACGACGAGCTCGGCTACGTCGGCAACTATCTCCGGATGATGTTCAAGATGACCGAGCACAAGTACGTGCCGAACCCCGTTCTCGAGCGGGCCCTCAACGTCCTCTTCATCCTTCACGCCGACCACGAGCAGAATTGCTCGACGAGCGCGATGCGTTTCATCGGCTCCTCCCACGCCGATCCCTACTCCTCCCTCGCCGGCGCCGCCGCCGCCCTCTACGGCCCTCTCCATGGCGGAGCCAACGAGGCAGTCCTCCTCATGCTCGAGCAGGTCGGCAGCGTGAAGAACGTGCCCGCCTACATCGACAAGGTGAAGAAGGGCGAGGCCAAGCTCATGGGTTTCGGCCATCGCGTCTATCGCAACTTCGACCCCCGCGGAAAGATCATCAAGGCCCTCGCCTACGATGTCTTCAAGGAGATGGGCGCGAATCCCCTCCTCGAGATCGCCCTCGAACTCGAGCGCATCGCCCTGAGCGACGAATACTTCATTTCGCGCAAGCTCTACCCGAACGTCGATTTCTACTCGGGCCTCATCTACCAGGCGATGAAGCTCCCCACGAACATCTTCACGGTCATGTTCGCGATTCCCCGATCGGTGGGTTGGATCGCCCAGTGGATGGAGATGATGCGTGACGAGGATCTCAAGATCGTCAGGCCGCGGCAGATCTACATCGGTGAGGCCGCCCGCGAATACGTTCCGATCGGGAGCCGCAAGGCATGAAATCCGGCCGGGGCGGCGTCGCTCGGCCCTCGAGCCGATGATACCGCCCTGGCTCTCGCGGCTCGGCTCCCTGCGCGACAGGGACCTCGCCGCCGAGGGGCTCGTGGTGGCCGAGGGGCGGTTGGTCGCGCAGCGACTGGCCGCTCGCTCCGACTTCGTGCCCCTCGCCCTCCTCGCGACGCCCGAGACGGCCACAGCCTTCGAGGGGCCGGGCTTCGAGTCCTGGCCCCTTTTCATTTCGAGCGAGGCCGAGCTTTCAACCTTCGCCGGTTTTCCCTTCCATCGCGGCGTCATCGCCCTCGCGAAAAGGCCCTCTCCTGCCTCGGTTGCGGCGTTCGCCGCCTCCCTCGAAGCGAAGGCCCTGCCCCCGCTTCTCGTCCTTCCCCAAACCCGCGATCCGGAGAATCTCGGCGCCCTCGCGAGGAGCGCGGCGGTCTTCGGTTTCGGCGCCCTGCTGGTCGGGCGGGCCTGCCCCGATTTTCTCTCTCGCAGGACGCTCAGGGTTTCGATGGGGGCCGTTCTCGACCTGCCGATGTTGCGCCTCGATTCGTCGGCCGACTGGCGGACCTTTTCCGAACGGGGCTATAGGCTTGCCGGCGCGGTTATCGACCCGGGCGCCAGCGACGCGGCGACCTGGGAGGTTCGGCAGCCCGCAGCCCTCGCCCTCGGCGACGAGTACGCCGGCCTTGACGACGACTGGCTCGCGCTCTGCGACGAAAAAATCACAATTACGATGGCCGCGGGACCCGATTCGCTCAACGTTGCCGCGGCCGGGGCGATCCTCATGTGGCGCGTCGCCGAAGGGCGACGCGAGCGCGGCCGCATCGCGTCTCGCGAGGCCTCCGGCCCGACCTGAGGCGCTCAACCGCAGCCCGGGCAGCGCCCCTTCGAAGCGCCCTTCGCTCCACCCTTCATGGCCGCACAACCCTCGCAGGCCTTCGCGCCGCTTCCCTTCGAAGGGCAGGATTCGCAGGCGCTTCCTCCCTTCTTGGCTCGGCGGAAGGCCCTGAGCCCGATCCAGAGCGCCGCGACTCCGACGATCAGGGCAACCGCGATCTCCTGGCCGATGGCGCCCATCAGGAGAAGCCCAGCCGTGTGCCGACCTGGAAGACGGCGAAGGCTACCAGCCAGCCGATGGCCAGTTGGAAGGCGATGGAAAATCCCAGCCAGCTCCAGCCGAGTTCGGCCCGAAGGGTCGCGAGGGCCGCGAAGCAGGGTGGTATGAGAAGGACGAAGAGCATGAGGGAGATCGCCGCGAGGGGGCTCCAGGAAGGATCGGCCGCCAGCTTGGCGCGGAGGCTCGTCGAGCCTCCGTCATCCGTTCCCACCCCATAAAGGATGCCGAAAGTCGACACGACCACCTCCTTTGCCGCGAAGCCCGTCACGGTGGCGATTCCGACCCTCCAATCGAAGCCGAGGGGCCTGATGAGGGGTTCGATCAGGTGACCGAAGCTGCCCGCGGCGCTCGCGGAGAGGGCCTTGCCGGCGAGGGCGGCGGCGACGCCGCGATCCAGGGCCGCCTGATCGGCACCGGGATGAGCCTTGCTCCAGGTGGCCGCCGCGGATTGTCTCTCGGTTGCCGTCGGCGAATAGGCGGGAAAATTGGTCACCGCCCAGATGAGGATCGAGGCCGCGAGGATGACGGTGCCGGCCTTGCGGGCGTAGGTCGCCGTCTTCTCGCCCACGTGCCAGAGGAGGCCGCGAAGGGTCGGTGCCCTCCAGGGCGGGAGCTCCATCACGAAGGGGGTCGGCTCGCCCCTGAGGATCGTGTTTCGCAGAACCAGGGAGGAAACGAGGGCGAGAACGACTCCCGTGCCGTAGACGGCCAACACCGCGGCCGCTGGATTCTTCGGAAAGAAGGCGGCGGCGAAGAGGACGTGAACAGGCAGTTTCGCCCCGCAGCTCATGAAGGGGATGGCGAGCACCGTGAGTATCCGGTCCCTGGGGCTCTTCAGCGTCCGCGCCGACATGATTGCCGGCACCGAGCAGCCGAAGCCGAGCATCAGGGGGAAGATCGACTGGCCGTGGAGCCCGAATCCGTGGAGGATCCTATCGGTGGCGAAGGCCGCCCGCGAGAGATAGCCGGTGTCTTCGAGGACGGAGAGGAGAAAGAAAAGAATAATTATGAGGGGAACGAAGGAGAGCACGCTCCCCACGCCGGCGATGACCCCGTCGATGAGGAGCGAATGCAGGGGCCCCATCGGGACGATCGCCGCGACCTGGGCCGAAAGCCAGCCGAAAAAGGCCTCGAGCCAGGCCATGGGCCAGGCGCCGATGCTGAAGGTGAGCTGGAAAATTCCCCAGAGGACGAAGATGAAAAAGGGAAGGGCGAAGACGGGGTGCATGACGACCCTGTCGATCCGTTCCGAAAGCGAAGGCGCGCCCTTCTCCTTTCTTTTAACCGCCTCGAGGCAGGCTCCGTGGATGTAGGCGTAGCGCTGTTCTGATATTACGATCTCGGAATCCTTGCCGAAATGCCTGCCGATCCAGTCGGAGGCCTTCTTCGCGAGGACGGCCACCTTGCCCGCCTCGCGATGGGCCTCGAGTCGGGCAAAGGCGTCCTCGTCCTTTTCCACGAGCTTTACCGCGAGCCAGCGGGGCGGATGGCGGCTCGCGAAATCGGCGTCCTCGGCGATGGCCTTTTCGATGGGCCCCAGCAGGGCTTCGATCTCCGAGCCGTAATCGAGGCTCCTGCCGTCGACCGCATTTCCCGAGACCGAAGCGTCGACGAGGTCGAGAAGGGCATCGAGTCCCTGCCCGTTGGTGGCCACTGTCCTCGCCATGGGAATGCCGAGGAGCTTTCCGAGGGCCGTCCCGTCGACCTCGATGCCTTTCGCCTTCGCCTCGTCGCTCATGTTCAGGGCTCCGACGACGGGGATCCCGAGTTCCTGGAACTGGAGGCAGAGGAAGAGATGGCGCTCGAGGTTCGTGGAATCGAGGACGTCGAGGATGAGGTCGGGCGGTTCGTCCAGGAGGCAATCGCGGGTGACGACCTCGTCGAGCGAATAGGCGGTGAGGCTGTAGATTCCCGGGAGGTCGAGGAAGCGATATTCCTTGTCGCCTCGCGCGCGCGAGCCCTCCCGCTTTTCCACCGTGACGCCGGGATAGTTGCCCACCTTGTGGTGGGCTCCCGTGAGGGCGTTGAAAAGGCTCGTCTTGCCGGCGTTGGGATTTCCCGCCAACGCGATGCGTACGAGCCTTCCAGTATTCTCAGACATGGGGGACCGCATCTTTCGATCTTTCGCGCACCTCGATCATCGCGGCTTCGCTCCGCCTGAGGATCACCTCGTAGCCCCTGATCTCGACGTGGAGGGGCCCGGACAGAAAGGCTTTGCGAAGCACCTTGCCGTCGGCACCCTCGGTGAATCCCATGTCCACGAGGCGCTTGCCGACCTCCCGCCCCGAAAGCACCCTCCCGACGACGAATTCCGCGCCGACCGGAAGCTCAGAAATATGCATGTAGTGGCTCCTTGCGAATATGGGCGGCTAACGAAGGGTTTCGGCCTGTCGCCGCGAAATTGCTTTTTTCCTGACGCATGAGGGGCAGATTCCGCGGAGTTCGAGTTGATGGGAGACGATCTCGAAACCCGAGGCTTCGTACACCCTGCGCTGGGCCTCCTCAATACCCTCGTCCATGAACTCAATCGTGCGTCCGCAGAGTACGCAGACGAGGTGATCGTGGTGTTCGTGATTGAAGGCATGCTCGTAGAGCCGCGAGCTGTCGTCCCGGCGAGCCTCTCTCGCCAGGCCCGAATCCTCGAGGAGCTTGATGGTCCTGAAGACCGTGGCTTGGCCGATGGTGGGATCGATGCGCCGGGCCGCCGCGAGGAGCTCGTCCGCGGACACGTGGCGCTCGAGCGACATAAAGGCCTTGAGGACGGCTTCGCGCGCCGTCGTCATCTTCAACCCACCCTTGCTGAGATAGGTCGAGAAAAGGCCGTATTCTTGGCTGAGGGAGAAATCGTTAGGCATAGGATAATGATTATCATTATCAAATGAAATGCGCAAGGGTCAATCGGAGCCCCGGCTCATCCCCTTGCCGAGAGAGGCCTTCCGATGGCTTCATGGTGGAGCGAGGTCAAAGCATGGAGCAGGGAAAAACGAAGGTTTGCCTGAGCGGTGAAGTAATATTCGCTGAGGGCGAAGTGGGCGAGCTCATGTACATCCTGCTCGAGGGCGTCATCGAGCTGCGCAAGAAGGTCGGGAAGGGGGAGACGGTGCTCAAGTCCGTCTCGACGGTCAACGACTTTTTCGGCGAAATGGCCCTCATAGACGGGAGGTCCCGCTCGGCCTCGGCCGTCGCCGTCAAGCCGACGCGTCTCCTCGTGATCGACGGTCCAACTTTCGAAAATATGATCCTCACGAACGGTAAATTCGCCCTCAAGATCATCAAGGTCCTGTCGGAGCGTATCCGCAACTCGAATTCGACCATCGAGTCGCTGCACGAGGTGACGCCGAAGGAACGCTTCATCCGCGGTCTTGTCGAATACGCCGCCTCGTCAGGCGAAAAGATCTTCGACGGCCGCGTCAAGGTGCCCTATGTCCAGTTCCGCAGCTGGGCCAATTCGCGCCTGGGCTTTTCGCTCGAGGAATGCGACGCGACCGCAGCCCGCCTCGCGAAGGCCAGCCTCCTCTCCTGGACGAAAGAAGGCGGCGACCTTCTCGTGTCCGACGCTATGCTGAAGGAATTTTCCGGCAAGGCGGAGGCGGGGCCGGAACGATGAAGGCCGGCGGGCAGGCCCTGTCGCCCCCGCGCCTCGCAATCCTGTCCATCGGGGTAGGCGAACCCTCGGAAACCATTCCCCTCGGGGCGGCCAGCGTGGCCGCGGCCCTTTCGAAGGCCTTTGGCGCGAGGCTCGTAGTCTCCCTTGCCGAAGCCTCTCCGACCGACGAAGCTGGGCTCGTCGCGTCTCGCCTTCTCGAAAAGCGGCCCGATTTCATAGGTCTTTCCGTCTATACCTGGAACAGAAGGAAGATGGCCGACGTCGTCGCGGCCCTCGGATCGAAGGGCTTCGCCGGTCCCCTATTCGCCGGAGGCCCCGAGGCGAGCGCCGAGCCCTTCGACATCATCGCCGAGCTCGGCCTCGATTTCACCGTCGTGGGCGAGGGTGAGGAGAGCAGCGTCGCGGCCTTCGAGGCCCTGCTCGGGCCAGAGCGCGGGCTTAGGCGAACGAAGGGGCGGATGGAGACGGACGCGTACCTCGATGGCTTGCCGGGGATCGCCTTGCCCGGGAAAAAGGAAGCCTTCAAGCGAAGGCAAGCGCCCGGTCCCGAATCCCTCGCCTCCCCCTGGCTCGCCGGGACGGCCTCGCCACGAGGCCGCGACGAGGTCGTCTGGGAGCTGTCGAGGGGTTGCGCCTTTCATTGTACCTATTGTTATGAAGGGAGGGGCGAAGGGGGCGTCCGCGTCTTTCCGAAGGACCGAATCGAGGCCGAGCTCGAACTCCTCGCCCGCGGCGGGGCGGAGAGGATCTTCGTCCTCGACCCGACCTTCAATTGGAAAAGAGAAAGGGCCCTCGACCTCCTCGCCCTTTTCGCCGCTCGCGGAAAGGGGATGGCCTGGAAATTCGAGGTCAGGGCCGAGCTTCTCGACCGCGCCCTCGCGCAGGCCTTCGCCCGCCTCGACGTCTCGATACAAATAGGCCTCCAGAGTTCGGATCCCCAAGTCCTCGCTAAGGTGGGTCGTCCCGGTTTCGACGCCGAACGTTTCGCCGCCAAGGTCGCCCTCCTCGACGCCGAAGGTCTGACCTGGGGTCTCGATCTCATCTACGGCCTGCCCGGCGATACCCTTCGAGGCTTCGCCAAAAGCGTCGATTACGCCCTCGGACTCGCCCCAAATCACCTGGATATCTTCCCCCTCACGGTTCTGCCGGGGACGGAGTTGGCCGAGGAGGCGGCAGGCTTCGGGCTCGGCGTCGACCGGGAGGCGCCCCATCTTCTCCTCGGGGCTCCGGGTTTTCCCGCTGAAGCTATGGCGAGGGCTCGCGACATCGCGATCGCCTGCGATCTTTTCTATTCGAAGGGAAGGGCCGTCGCTTGGTTTCTCCGAGCCCTCGCGCCGCTCAAGGCCAGGCCCTCCACCTTCCTCGCGCGCTTCGGCGATTGGCTTGGGCGCCAGGGCCCGAAAGCGGGAGCGCTTGGCGTGGCCGAAGAATCGAACCGGAGCGATCATCGCTCCATCGAAAGCCTGCAGCTCGCCTTCCTCGAGGCCGAGTATCGGGAGCGGAACCTGGAACCCCTGTGGCCCCTGCTCCGCGACAGCGTCCGCTTCGAGGGAGCCTGGACGCGTGCGGTCGCCGAGGGAGAGTCCTCCGTCCTCGAACTCGCCTACGGGCCCGACACCTTCGCCGATCCGCCCTGCGCGGAGCTGCGCGAACTCGCGAGGCTCTGCAAACCGCGGCCTTCCCGGATCAGGCTGCGGCCCGGCCGCTCGGGCCCCGCGATCGAAGTTCTGCGATAGCCGCCCACATCGATCGGTGCGCTGTTCCGCGGCTTTGCGGAATCGGCGGCGGCGCCGCCGATGATTTTGCGATTGCGCTCCCTATGACGACGTCGCATAATATCGCAACTGTGTCTCAGCGCGCCGAGATCACGGGAATTGGTGACGTCGGCCGAGCTTCCAAAAAGGGAAAAAATGGATAGGGCGAAGCGGGATCGACATGAAGATTCCCCGGTGTTGGTACCTCTCGATGTCATACGGTTCCGCCTCATCGCGATTGTGGCGGCGGCAAATCTACTCATCATTTCGCTCGCCGTGGCGCACCTCGGCCTTTCTCGATTCCAGGCGGAGCAGCACGCAGCTTCCATGGCGGAAAGCATAGCCGCGCTCAGCGAAACCAATCTCCTGGGCATCATCGGCAAGATCGACCTCGGCCTTCACGCCGTCGTGGACGAGGCCGAGGCCGAACTCTCCTCCGGCGCGATCGATCAACGGCGGCTCGACGCCTTCATCGTCCGCGAAGAAACGCGAATTCCCGAGATCCTGACCCTCAGGGCGGCGAATGCCGAAGGCCAGTCCATCTACGGCGCGGACCTGCCCGTAGTGACGACACGGAGCATCGTTCAAAGGGAGTATTACCAGTATTTGCGGGATACCAAGACCGACGAACTCGTCTTTTCAGATCCTCTCATCGGCGGCATCACGGGCAAATGGATGATGCTCATCGCCCGTCGCATCGACAGGCCCGACGGTTCCTTCGGGGGACTGAGCGCCGCGGGAGTGGGCCTCTTCTGGCTCACCAAGGACTTCGCCTCCTTCGACCTGGGAGAGCACAGCTCCATCGAGCTCAGGGATCACGCCTTCGCGGTCGTGGACGGCTACCCCATCGCCTCCGATTCCGCGCGTTCCGGAGATTCCAGCATCGGCAAGAACCTCGCCTCGCGAGTCGGCACGGGAGCGACCTCCGGTCATTTCACTCTGCCTCGCGGAAACGGAAACCCGGTGACGAAATTCGTATCGTACAAACAGGTTGGGACCTTTCCGCTTTTCGTGACCGTCGGACTGGCAAGGCGCGATTATCTACAGACTTGGTATCGATCGGCTCTTGCTGCGGTCGCGGCCGCCTTCGCTTTCCTCGCGGTGTCGATTCTCCTCGCCCTACTCTACTACCACGGCGCCCAACGCTCGCGGACCGCGGCGCGGGCCCTGGCCTCCCAGGAGCGGAAATACCGTACTATTGCGGACTATACATACGATTGGGAGTTCTGGATCGACGCGAATGGCGCCTATTTCTACGTTTCGCCTTCCTGCGAGAGGATCACCGGCTACAGGCCGTCGGAGTTCTACCTCGATCCGGCTTTTTTTGCGACGACGATCCTGTCCGAAGATCGCGAAATCTACAGGTCCCATCGGCATCTTTCGGAACCCGGCAACGACTTCGCGACGCTGAGCTTTCGCATTCGGAGGGCAGACGGGAAAATCAGATGGATCGAACATCTCTGCCGCCCCGTCTTTTCTGAGGAAGGCGCCTGGCTCGGCACCCGGGGCACGAATCGCGACATCACGGAAAGGCGGGAGGCCGAAGAGCGGATACGGGCGCTCCTCGAGGAGAAGGATCTCATCCTCAAGGAGGTCCATCATCGTATCAAGAACAACATGGCGGTCGTCGCGAGCCTTCTCGACATTCAGGCCGAGGCGGAACGGGAAGGTCCGGCGTCGCAGACTCTCCGCATAGCCTCGAACAGGGTGAAGAGCATGGCGGTGCTCTACGATAAGCTGTATCGGACCGAGGCGGGAAAGAGCGCGTCTCTCGGCGAGTATCTTTTCACTCTCCTGAAGGAAGTCCATGGCAGCTTCCCCGGCCATGAGCATATCGAGCTCAGCCTCGAACTCGAAGAAATCGAATTGGATTCCGAGAAGCTTTCGAGGCTCGGTATTCTTCTGAACGAGCTCCTTACCAATTCGATGAAGTACGCCTTCGCCGGCCGGTGCGGAGGCTCGATCCGCGTCAGGGCATATCGCGACGGCGCAAGGCTCGAAATGCATTACGAAGATAACGGCATCGGCCTCTCGAGCGCTCGAGATGTGTCGGGGACCGGCTTCGGCATGACCCTGATCGCCGCGCTGGCGAAACAGCTCGGCGGCGTCTCGACCATGGGCGGCGAAGAGGGCTTTTCCTATGCCCTCTCCCTCGAGGTTTAGGCGGAGCCCGCCGCCTCCCAATCGAGAAGGCGGCGCTGACCGGAGAGCGCTCGGATCCCCGTGGCGTCCTGGCTTCCCTCGAGTGTGCCGAGATAGCGACCCGAGGCGTCCCTGACGGCGAAATACTCAATTATGATGAACTTGCCGCCCATCTCGATCCAGAAGCGGGCTTCGTCCTTCTTTCCCTCTCGGAATTCGCGGAGGATGCGCTCCACGACGGCGAGGCTCTTCGGCGGATGGCAATTGCGCACGTCCCTGCCGATGACGCCGGGGCTGCGCGGAAAGAGGCGATCGGGACTGTCGGAATACCAGGCAACCTTGTCCTCCGCGTCGACGAAGGAAAGATCGATAGGAAGGCGCTTCATGATCAGGTTGATGACCTCGGCCGACAGGGAACCCACCTCGAGAGGGATTGCGCCTTTTTCCGCTGCGGTTGCCGCGATGTCTCGAGGTCCAGGAGCGCCGGCAGCCTGGTCATATTGCCCTGGGCTGGCCTTTGCGATGAGTTCGGAGAGGCTGGGTGCAGGTTTGCCTCCCAGGCCCGGAGAGGCCTTGCCTCCGGCAAATGCGGGATCCCACACGGCGCCCGGCTCGATCCAGGCGAAACCGATGGCATCCTCACCGCGACGGATATCGGCCCAATCGGACTCGGATAGGCGAGCCACCGCGTTGGGAATGAGTATGCGCTCCTCCATGAAGATCATGCGACGCATCCTGCCCGCGAGATCGCGGGATGCCGCCCGGAATGCCTTCGCCTTTCGACGCGTTTCGGCACTCCCTTGGTCGCCCGCGACGCCCTTGCCCGCGACTACGGCGTCCAGAGCTTCTCGCGTCGCCTTGAACTGTGCCCTGATTTCGTCGTGCTTGCCCCACATCACCTTGGATGGTCCGGTGAAGCCGCTGCGCTCGAGCCAGGGGAAGAGCTGGTTCTCCTTGCGCGCGTAGTGCACGAGGATGAGCGAAAGCTCGTCGAGGGCCGAGCGCGCTGCCTCGGGGCTTCCGACGCCCCAGGCGAGGGATCGGGCCTCGCGGAGAAGCCCTGCGATGCGCGCCTTGGCGGCGCGGTTTTCGGCGAGGTAGCTATGGACCGGATGGCCTGGAAGATTCTTGGATTTGGCGCCTTTGCGAAGTTCACCCTGGAACACCTCGACATGGACATCGCAGAGGCGCTGGACCTCCTCGACGGGCATGCCCCCATCGATGAGGGACTGTTCCATGGCGGCTATCTCGGGCGCCGAGACTCCGGCGATCAGTTTCGCGAAATCCTTGCGGACGATTTCCGGCGCCTCGCCCTGATGGAGCCTCTTGATGATGGCGGCAAGCCCCGCCTGCCTTTCCGGATCGATGACGACTGATTCGGCCACGAAAACCTCCCGACTGCAGTAGCTTGGTCCAATATCGGGAGTTTATACGAAAACGACTGTAACGTCAGTTACATTTCTTTGATTCTTTGTAAAGGAGCCTCAGGCGGCGAGGTCCCAGACCATATTCGCGTCGGCGATCCTATTGCAAAAATCGATAAAGCCGCGCTCGTCGAGGGGCTTGGCGAAGAGAAAACCCTGAAAGCCCTTGCAGCCCATTTCCCACAGCATTTTAACCGCCTCTGAGGTTTCCACACCCTCGGCGACGAGGGCCAATTTCATTCCCGTGGCTATCGAGACGAGGGACCGGACGATGACCCGGTCGTCGCTCGAGGAGTCGAGGTGCTCCACGAACTGCTTGTCGATCTTTATTTCATGCAGGGGAAAGCGGTGGAGGTGGGAGAGGGATGAATAGCCCGTGCCGAAGTCGTCCATCGAAATTCTGACGCCGAGTTCCTTGAACCTGGCGATGGTGCGCGCGGCGGCCTGCGGATCGTCGAAAAACCCGGTTTCCGTAAGCTCGATGGTGAGGTCTTCGGCCTGGGCCCCAGAGCGGGCGAGGGCCGTCGCCAGAATTCGCGTGGCGTCGTCGCTATGGAACTGCCGGGCAGACAGATTGATCGACATTCCCGAGCAGATGCGCGCGGCCGCCCTCGTCGAGACGAGCTTTCGGGTGCTCTGGTAGATGAGCCACTTACCGAGGGGCATGATGAGTCCCGTTTCTTCGGCGAGGGGGATGAAGTCGTCAGGTTGGATGACGCCACGCTCGGGGTGCTTCCATCGGATGAGGACCTCGGCTTCAACGGTGTTGATGCGCAGACGGTTGCCTTCGAGCTCGCTCACGAAGATCTTGGGCTGGAAAAGGAGGAAGAATTGCTCGTCGATGTTCTCGAAGGCCTTGGTGATGGCATTTTGGAGCTCGACCTTCTCGACGGCCCGGGCGAGAAGCGAGGGATTGAAAAGCGAGAATCCGCGATGCCGGACGCGGGAGTCGCCTGCGGCTATGTCCGCGCTCTGGAGTATCTGGTGACGGCCTTCGCCGTGTTCGGGCCAGTAGGCCGCCCCGGCCGTGACCTTGAGGGCGATATTGAGCCCCGCGAAAATATGGGCTTCGGAAAGGCGCGTGAGAAAGGGTCGAAGGAAGGAGCCCAATTCCGGCCCCTTGAGGCCCATGAGGGCGACGACGAACTCGTTTTCGTGGGTATGGAACAGAAGATCCTGGGGCCGAAGCATGCCCGCCATTCGCATCCCTGTCTGATAGAGGATCCATTCGCTGACGCTGGCCTTGAGGGTCTTGCGGATGTTGGTATAGTCGTCCCCGAGCTGGAGGATGAGGAGGGTGAAGCCCCTCTTGTCTTCTTCCACCCGAAGCCTATCGATGAGTTCGTCGAGCTCGATTTCCAGTCTGTAGCGCGAGGGAAGACCGGTCTGGGGTTGAATGGCTATGCGATGCTCGAGGTCGGCAATCCTGCCGCGCTGATTTTCGCACTCGGCCTTGAGATCGAGGATCTCCTGGAGCATCGCCTGCGCGTCCAGTTGGCTTGGGTTTTCGCCTTGCATGCACATCCCTTGTCGTGTCGCTGCCGTTTCGAATACCGCCGCAATGCCGGGAAATCGATCCGAAACGGACGAACCTGAGGCCACGGGAGGAGAGCGCAGCGAAGAATAGTCGCAGCACTATATGCCAACACCGAGAAAAAAACAAAGAAAGAAAAAGATTCGTTCGGGAAAAACCTGCACAAAGTGCAAAAGTTGCTATGCAACGACGGCTAAAACGAGAGTGGGCGGCGTGATGCCATCTTCATGCTTCGGGTAAATATTGCCCATATATGGGCAAACTTGGCCCAATACCCTAGCCCGCGTGACCGACAATTAGCTATAAAGTCTTTACCTTCTTGGGTTTAGCTCGCGCGCGATATTTGGCACGAAAATTGCATGTCTTCTATCGCGCAGGAAGCACTTTGCCTGATCGATAGGTTGATCGACTCGCGCGTCGGCGAATAGTGCTTGCGCAATAATTTCTCTGGAGGATTCTTCGTGAAGATCAAGATCACCGCCCTTTCTCTCGCCTTGACCGGATTGGCCCTCTTTCAAGGTTCGGCCGAAGCGGCCAATGCAGTCTCCGCCGATTTGATACCCGCCATGGTCGTCGTCGACAAGGCTTACATTCCGGCCCTCGCCTTGTCGGGGCAGCCGGATCAGGCGGCCAAGGCGAAGGAGGCCCTCGCGGGGTTCATCACTGCATGGAAGGGGTTCAAGGATGGCCCGGCAGCGGGTCCCGGCTTCGACGAGAAATGGAGTCGGGACCTCGAGGAGGTCGACGGTGCCATCGCCTCGGCAACCGACGCGCTCAAAGTCGAAGGAGATGGCGCCAAGGCCCACGAAGCCCTCGAGGCGGTGCGCATCACCCTCCTCGAAGCGCGACAACGCATGAAGGTCCCCTACTTCCTCGACTACGTGACGCTCTATCACAATTCCATGGAAGACATTCTGAACGGCAGGCCGGCGAAATCCATCAAGGACTGGAGCGCTGCCGAAAGACTTTCCTTCGTCTCCGACCTCGATATCGGCATCGCGCGCTGGAACAAGGTGAAGGCGATGGAGGGCCTCCTCCCCGAGGCCGGGCTCTCTTCCAAGGCCCTCGCGGCCTACTCCTCGCAGTGGCAGGTGGTCGCTTCGACCATGACGGAGATTCGCGGGGCCCTCGACGCAGGCGACGACAAGGCCCTCGGCGACCTTCTCGGCCGGCTCAAGCCCAGCTTCACCAAGACCTTTTTCCTTTTCGGGGCCTTTCCCCAGTAGGGCGGAAGGGGCGCGGGTTGGCGGAAGTCCAAGTTTCCGCGAGGCGCCGAGTTTGACAGGGCGGGCGCCTGCCTTTAACATCCAATGAGGCGGGCGCATTCCGGTCGCGCCGCCGGAGGATCATGAAAAGTAAGCCTCTCGCGTATAGGCTGATACTCGCCGGCTCTGGCCTCGCCCTGGTCGCCCTCGTTTGTTTTTCCCTTCTCTCGTTTCGGGCTCCGGAGGCCGAAGCCTGGGGGCCGCTGATGATAGGGGGCGTCGGAGGGCTCTTCTTCTTGATCTTCGCGATGGCGCTACTTGGTCGCAAGGCCCCTGTCTACGGCGCCGATTTCGTGGCCCTCGAGAAAAAGCCCGCGGAGTACGAGCAGGCCCTCGCGAGTCTCGGGGCCACACCCCTCGATTCCCTTATAATCTACCTTTTGCTCGGTCTCGCCTATGTCGGCGGGGTCTCCCTGGCCGGGGATACCGCGGGGATGCCGAAGAGCGACAGAGCGGCCCTCATCCTTTTCCTCGTGTCCATCGCCATGCTGAGCTCCGCCTTCCTCTACGTCCTTTCCGACAGGCTCACGCTCACGACCCTCCTCGGCCGCAATCTCCTCCGCTACCCGGCGAGCCTGAAAGAGGGGCGCCAACAGAGGAAGAACTTCATAATTCCACTCTTCATGGCCTTCATGTCCCTGATTTTCGCCTTCTCCACCGCCTTCATCCTCGCGGGAAGGGCGCCGCAAACGGCCATGGAGGTCGGGCGCTTCGGCTGGTTCATCCCGCGCATCCTCGGTTTGAGCGGGGCCTTCTTCGCGGTGATCATAGCGCTGATGATCAGCTGGAACTCGAGCACCTCCCTTCTGTTCCGCTCGGTGCTGGCGCAGCTCGACAGGCTTTCGTCGGCGGACAAGGACCTATCCGGCCGCATTTCCATAGCCTCGGTCGACGAGATCGCCTCGATCGCGGGCATGGTGAACGCATTCAGCGACGCGCTTTCCCAAAGCATGCGCGAGATCGGGGCCATCTACGGGGAGCTTTCGAGCCTGCAGACGAGACTTTTCGCCGGTATCGCGACCTCCTCGAGCTCGGCGGGGGACATCGCCGATGGCCTCGACAAGGTCCTCGGCATGATGGATCGCGAGGACGAGGCGATTCGGGGCGGCCTCGAGAGCGCTCGCGGATTGTCGGTGCACGCCGCGGGCCTCTCCACCGCTGCGAGGGATCAATCGGCCAGCCTGTCGGGTTCGGTCGAGCGGGTGCAGACGGCGATGGATGCCGTCGGCAGGCTGGGCGGCGAATCCGAGGCGGTGAGGACGAGGACCTCGGAACTCGTGACCACCTTCCGAGCGGGAGAGGCCGATATCTCGACGGCCATCGAATCGGTGGGTGCCGTGGCGAGCCGATCGACCGACCTCGTCGAAATCAACAAGCTCATCGCGGCGGTGGCCTCGAAGACCAATCTCCTCGCGATGAACGCCTCGATCGAGGCGGCCCACGCCGGAGACTACGGACGCGGCTTCAGCGTCGTGGCCGACGAGATCAGGACCCTGGCCGAATCGACGGCCGTTCACACGAGGCGCAGCAAGGAAAGTCTCAACGAGATTCTCGGCCTCATCGCCAAGGCCCTCGATTCGGCGAAATCCATCGGCTCCACCTTTTCGCGGATCAGGCAGTCGGTGGAGGAACTCAACCGCGTTGCCTCGGCTATCGCCGATTCGATGGGCGAGCAGGGGCGCAAGAACGCCGAGATCCTCGGCCTTCTCGGCGACACGGAAAAGCTCGCAACTTCAGTGTCGGAGACGGCTCGGGCAGTGGACGGCATCGCGGCCGCGATGGCAGACCAGCTCGGCGAGGCCGCCGAGGACGCCCGGGAGGCGAGCGGCCTTTCCAGGGCCATGCGCGAACGCAACGCCGAGCTTCGCGCGGCGGTGGGCGAAGTCGACGGGCTTTCGGCCAAGGCAGCCGACCTAAACGCGCGAGTGGCGAATCTCATAGGCGCTTTCAGGACTTGAAACCGGATTCGGGGGAGTTTTGATGGAACAGACGTGGGATTACGTGATCGTCGGATCGGGTTTCGGCGGCAGCGTGTCGGCGATGAGGCTCGCGGAAAAAGGTTATTCGGTCCTCGTTCTCGAAAAGGGGAAGCGCTTGGGCGATCGGGATTTCGCCCGATCGAACCTGGCCTTCTGGAAATATCTCTGGGCACCCAAGCTCGGCTGCCACGGAGTCCTCGAGATCAGCCTCCTCAAGGGCATGATGGTGCTGCACGGCACGGGAGTAGGCGGCGGAAGCCTCGGCTACGCCAACGTCCTTGAGGTGCCGAACGCCGCGACCTTCGCGACGCCGGCCTGGAACGCGCCCCTTCCCTGGGGCGAGGTTCTCGCGGAGCATTACGCCACGGCCAAGAGGATGCTCGGCGTCACGCGGAATCCGAAGCTCTGGAAGGCGGACGAAACCCTGCGCGACATCGCCGTTTCGCTGGGCCGAGGGGACAGCTTCCGAGCCACGGAGGTCGGGTCGTGGTTCGGCGAAGCCGGCGTTCGCGTTCCCGACCCCTACTTCGGCGGCGAGGGCCCCGAGCGCGAGGGTTGCACCCACTGCGGCGGCTGCATGGTCGGCTGCCGTCACAATGCCAAGAACACCCTGCCCAAGAACTATCTCTGGTTCGCCGAGCGCCTCGGCGCGAAGATCAGGCATGGCGCCAAGGTGCTCGATGTCCGGCCCCTCGCCGAAGGCCGGGGCCCGGCCGGAGCTCAAGTGGGCGGTGATGAGCGCTATGAGGTGATCTGGCGCCCCTCGATGCGTCCGTCCCTCGCACCGCGCCGGGTGCGGGCCCGCAATGTCATTTTCGCGGCGGGAGTCCTCGGCACGATGGGACTCCTCCTCAAGCTGCGCGACGTCAAGCGTTCGCTGCCCGACCTATCGCCCAGGCTCGGCGAAAAGGTGCGCACCAACAGCGAATCCCTCCTCGGCTCCGTCGCCCGCTCGGGGGAGACAGACTGGTCCGAGGGCGTGGCGATCTCCTCCATCTTCAACGCCGATGAGGTGACGCGGGTCGAACCGGTGCGCTATCCGGCGGGCTCCGATCTGATGCGATTCATCGGCGCCCCCCTCATCTCGGACGCTACCAGCGTGCCGGCCCGCCTCCTGCGGACTTTCGCCTGGGTCTTCACCAATCCCCTCGATTTCCTCCGCGCGATCGTCCTCCCCGGCTGGGCCAAGCGCGCGACGATACTCCTCATAATGCAGAACGTCGACAACGGCCTCAGATTGAAAACCGGGCGCAGCTGGTTGACCGGCTGGCGGCGGGGCCTCGTGGCGGAGCAGTACGGACAGGCGGAAGACGGCACGACCGGCCTGGCCGCCCGCGTAGAGACGGGGCACCAGGTCACGCGCGAGTTCTCGAAGAGGATCGGGGGCGTAAATCTCGGCTCCGTGGCGGAGAACGCCTTCAACCTACCGACGACCGCCCACATCCTCGGCGGCGCACCCATCGGCGCCGGAGCCTCGGAGGGCGCGGTCGACGAGCGCTTCAACCTTCACAATTACCCCGGCTTGATGGTGGTCGACGGCTCGATCATCCCAGCCAATCCAGGCGTCAATCCCTCGCTGTCGATCGCGGCGCTCGCGGAATACGCCATGTCGGCCATCCTGCCAAAGGGCGGTGCCTGAGACCGGGGCGCCGCGGGCGGCCTGGCGCGAGGGGCGCCCTTGCGGAGCGATGCCCGATGCGCAATAGTGACGCATTCGCTCTCCCGTGGAGGCTGTCATGAAACGATTCGCCCTTGCCCTGCCCGCTGTGGTTCTCGCCGCCCTGCTATCCGGATGCGCCTCGATCCTCGCGGTCAAGGCACCCGACAACATGTTTTTTTCGACAGGCGACTATGTCCCAGGGATCAAGACCCAGGGCATCATCCAGGTTCACCAGATGACCTGGACTCCCCTTCTCGTTCTCTACGACGCGGGCAAGGTTCGGGATTCCCTTTACAAGCAATTGATCGACAAGGCCTCGGGCACCCCGGGTGTGGACGGGATCACAAATATCACCTTCTACTGGAAGCCTTCGGTCTGGTCCGTTCTCGCTCCCGTCTCATTCGGACTGGGCATTTGGGTGGACAACTACGCGGAAGGCGTCGTCATCTCGAAGAAATAGGGATTCGCTCCCCCGGCCACACGGAGATCAGGGTGAGCTTTGGTAGGCCTGCTTCGCGATGAGATAGCGCTGGTAGAGCCTCTCCTCCGGCGTGGTGGAGAAGAGGCTCGTCAGGCCTGCGGCGATGGACCAGGAGGAGGAGCCGAGGGATTGAAGGAGTCCATCGCTCCAGGTCTTGTCCTGCGAAAGGTTGAGGCCCACCTGGATGCCGCCCGTCAGCACGGGGACCAGGAAGGAGCTGATAAAGGACGCGACGCGCCTTTCCTTCCCTTGCTGGGCCAGGGATCGGAGCGCAGAAACGGCCATCGCTTCTCGGAGGTCCGCATTGTTTTCCTCAAAGACATCGGCCCAGGCGAGGTGGGGATCCTGGATGGGAATGGCCGCGACGAGGGCGCCGGCACCGACGAGGGCCAGACCTCCTGCCCCGAGGCCGAGGGAAAGATTGAGTTTGAGGTCGCTGTTCATGGCTGTGCCTGAGAATTCGCGCGAAATCGCGTCGCCTGCGAACCAAGTCAGGGCGGCCGAACCGACCATGAGACCGCCGCTCCCCGCCAAAACCCCGGCAGCAATCGCCTTGCCGCGCCAGGCGTCGGCATAGCCCTTGTCCGCCCAGGTCGCAAGAAGCCGATAGGCGATCTGGGTGGAATCGGCGCCGTTTTGCGCAGCGCCTTCTTGTACGGCGGCGGAAAGCAGGGCCAGGATGCAGAAGAGCGAAAGGCTGCCACGTTTCATCGTCGATTCTCCAATTAAAGGATATCAATATTTTATCACGTTCGCCTTCCGATTCCGGAATGCGACCGATGAGAACTTTACGGAATCGGTTCAATGGGTGTATGGCTGTTGTGTTGCCTCGCCCTTTTTCGGACATGGTAACGGCAACAAGGGAGATGCGATGAAATGAGCAGCAAACTCCGGGCATCCGGAATCCTCTTCGCCGCGGTCTTTTCCCTGGGCTACCTGCTCAATGTCGCCTTGGGCCTGGAGCGTGGCCGTTCGCCGTGGTGGATATTTTTTAACATCACCCAATTGAGCCTCCTGGCAAGCATCGCCCTCTTCGGATTGAGCGCCATTTTCGCGTCGTTGCGTTGGATCCAACCCGCGGTATTTCTCGCCTTGGGCCCTGTTGCGGTCATCCAGAATTATGAGGACATCTATGGATTGGGCTTTTTCATCATGGGAGGGCTGCTGCTCGAGAGAGCGGGGTTTTTCCAGCGCCATCGATTCCTCAAGGTGATGGGCTTCATTTCGTACTTATTGGCGATCGAGATCGCGGCCGCTGTCGTATCAAGGCAGCCGATGACGAAGGCGGTAGGACCGACCTTTTTCATCACCGCCTTCGGCGTCTTTCTCTGGTTCCTCTACAAAGATCGGCTCGTCGTTTCGCTCAAGGAGCCGAAGGCCAGGGTGTCCCTGTCGGCAAGGGGTTTGACCCATGCCGAACGGGCATATTCACTCGCCATGATCGAAGGCAAGTCGGTCAAGGAAATCGCCTTCGATTACGAGGTCAGCGAATCGACGGTGCGGAACACGATCGCCCGAGCCTGCAAGAAGCTCGCGGTAGAGGACTCGACCGGCCTCGCCGTCCTCGCGGCTACTCATGAAATAGTGGTCTGAAGGACGGCGGCGGGTTGCGCGGGCTGAGCGGCTGGGGTCCAGCCGGCGACGCTGCCTACTTGAACAGGACGGCGTCGAGGGAAATGGCGCCCGGGCCTGTCAGGGCCAGGGCCAGTGCGCCGGCGATGACGAGGAGGGGGTATTCATAGCCGCCATTGGTGTTCCAGAGACCTTTCTTTATATGAACGCTAGCGATCGCCACGAGCATGACGATGATGACTCCCGCCGCGGCGATGGGGGTGAGTAGTCCGACTGCGACCCCGAGTCCGCCGAGGAATTCGCCGAGGCCCGCGAAGGTGGCGAAGAGGGCGCCCGGTTTGATGCCGATGGACTCCATCCATCCGCCTGTGCCCTTGATGCCAAAGCCGCCGAACATGCCGAAGAGCTTCTGCGAACCATGGGCTGCGAGGACAAGGCCGAGCACGAGGCGAAGAATCAACAGGCCGATTGAAGAAAGCGCCATAAGAACCTCCAAAGTTCTGCAAAGCGATTGTGGATTGCCAGCATCGCTTCGCATTTGAATAAGTTGCTTACTTTCAGTAAGCTATAAGCAGAAGGTAGATATGGAACTTACAGAAGTCAAGCAGGTTATTAATAGTAAGTCGATAAGAGTGGCTGAAATCGAAGAAGCCGCGCCACGTCCCAGTCCTCAGGTCTGTGAGGTTTTTCATCGTGCGGTAGAACTAATCGGTCGCCGGTGGACGGGGGCGGTGATTCAAGTAATGCTAGCCGGAGCGCAGCGGTTTTCCGAAATTAGGGCGTCCATTCCGGGCATTAGCGACAGACTTCTCGCCGAAAGGCTGAAGGAGCTTGAAGATGAACGGATGCTCTCTCGGGAGGTGCAGGGGGGCAGGCCGCCGCAGGTCTTCTATCGACTGACCGACAAAGGAAGAGGGCTTGCTCCCGTTCTCGATTCGATTTCTGCCTGGGCTCATCGCTGGAATGCAGGCGAATAGATGGAGCCGCTGGCCGAAAACCCTAAAAATGGACCGAGGGCGTCCCCGTCAGGACGCCCTCGACCTTTTTTACCTCCCCGCTTTTTTACCTGCTCTCTTTTTTTACTTCCAGATTTTTTTACCTTGCCTTTTTTTGCATTCCTACTTTTTCCTTCATTTTTCATTCTTTTTACTTTTGTTCGCCGAACGACGGCCTTCGTTCGTGCTCACAAAAGGAGGCTAGACCTGCTCGAAGTACTTATCAAGCGTTAAGTGGCCAAAAGCTTGTAGATATTCGTCTAATCGATAATATATGGACGAAATACTTGCTGGAACACGGGATTTTATCCCGGGAAAGTGCGATGCATCCACGCGAAGCCCGTACTTGTCGGTTTTTAGCTCTTGGATCAATACTACAATGTCCTTTGCCGCAGCAAGGCGACAAGCTCGTCTCTGGAGTCAGTCATGCCCCTATGGTTTCGAAGTTTTTTCTTCAGTCTTGTTCTGGCGCTCGCCGCCGTTCCTTTTTTCGGTCAAACCGATCCTGAAGCCTCGTTGACCCAACCGGCTCGCATTGCCCAGGCCGCCCAGACGGATTCGACTTCTTCAGGCGGCCAGACCGTCGGCACCGGCTCCGTCATCCAGACCCAGACCTCCGGAACTTCGGGACAGAAGGCCGACGCTCTCCTTCTCTTTCGCCAAGGCCGCGATCTGGATGCCGCCGGCAAAACCGACGAGGCGAAGGCGCTCTACGTCAAATCGATCGCGATCTGCGACGGGGAAATAGCGGCCGATCCCCGGAGAATGGACGCCTACGCGGTCAAGTGCTGGTCTCTTTTCAGAATGAATCGCCACCAGGATGTCATCGCCACAGGCACGACAGCCCTGAAGATCGTCTTCGACGCTCGAATCGTCGAGGCCATGGGCGAATCCTATTATTTCCTCGGGAAGGATGATCTCGCCATCCAGTCTTTCACGAAATACCTGGAATCCGGCCAGTTCGGCGACCGGATCTCCACGGCCTATTTCTTCCTCGGGGAAATCTATCTTCGGATGCATAAATGGTCGCATGCCGACATCGCCTATACCACGGCCGTGAAGCTCGAGCCCTCGATGGCGCGATGGTGGTACCGCCTCGGCCAGGTCTGCGAGAATCTCGGCGACTGGCGACGGGCGGTCGACGACTACACCAAGGCTCTCTCTCTGTCCCCGGGCATGCAAGAGGCGACGGCGGGATTGGCCCGGGCCAAGGCGGAGGCGACTCCCTAGTCGCGGCTGGCCTTGCGACGCTCCTTGCGCATGACCCCGTACCAGCGGGGCTGCCTCCGGCCTCCCTCGGCGGCGATCATGTTGTCGGCGGAGTCGAGGCCTGTCCTACGCAGTATCCAGAGGGTGACGAAGCCGGTGACGACGAGGAATCCGAGGAATATCGGATAGGAAAGCCAAAAGGGAATGCCCGTTGTCATCGCGGAGAACTCGGACATTCCGCCGACGCCCGCGAGGACGTTCATTGGCATGAACACGATCGACACGATAGTGAGACGTTTCATCAGTATCGATAGGTTGTTGTTCACCACCGAGCCGCGGGCGTCCATGAGGCCGGTCAGGATGTTGGAATAGATTTCCGCTTGCTTGCCGCACTGCTGATTCTCGATGACGATATCATCGAGGAGGTCGATCTCCTCCACCGGGCGGCCGGTTTTCTGGGCGTTGGCGCGCAGTTTTTCAAGAACGGTCTCATTCGAGGCGATGGCGTTGACGAAGTAGACGAGGCTCTTTTCGAGGGTGAACATGTCGAGGAGGTAGCGGTTGCCCATCGAGGCGTTGACCCGCTTCTCGAGGGCCTCCTGCAGCATGTTGATGACCTTGAGATGACCGAGGAAATGGCCGATCGCGCCGTAGAAGATCTTGAGCATCGCGTCGCGGGGGCTGCGGACCGTTTTCATCACGCGGTCTTCGAAGAGGTCGGCGTCATCCGTCGTCACCACGAGGAGGCGGCCGGGTGAGAGGAAGAGTCCCGCGGAGGTGACGGTGAAGAGAAGCTGGTTCTCCGAGGTGAAATTCCGGGGCAGCTTCATGATGATGTTGAGATTCTCGCCGTCGACTTCGATGCGGCCGAGTTCGTCGGGGTCGAGGGCGCTCCCGAGATCGTGGGGGTCGACACCCAGGCTTTCCACGAGTTCCTTTTTCTCCCCCGCGTCCGGCGAAATGAACGTGATGATGCGGCCTTCGTCCTCGTGAGCCGAGCCCTCGCCGGGCCGGCCCTCGCGAGGCGAGTCCTCACGGGCGACGATCTTGCCGTCGACTATATCGTAGTGCTGTTTCATGGCGGCTCCCCCCTTCGAAGTGTAGTCGGGAGGCATGCCCCGCGCCATGGGAATTGCGGAGCGTGAGGCTTCCCCGCCTTCGATCAGGAGGTCGAGCCGATATCGGCGAGCCTTTCGCGCATCGCGACGAGGGGATCTGACTTGGCCTTGGCTAATTTCGTCATGTCGAGGACAAAAGCCTTGAGATCCCCATGATCGACTTTGTCGTACCAATCCTCGTAAAGGGCCGGTTCCCCTTCGTAGAGGCGGTAGAGATCGAGCCAGGCGTTGTTGATCTTTTCCATCGCGACTTTGCGGTAGCGGTCGGAGAGGAAGAGCTTGTCGTAGTCGGATTTGTAGAGCGCGGCGCGGGCGGCGATTATTTCGGCCTTGGCCTTTCGCTTTTCATCGGCGCTCTTTGTCGAGGAATAGACGAGCTCGAGCTGTCGCGCGGTCTCGCGGAGGAAGGCCGAAAAGGTTTCCGCGTCCTTCCGGGCGGCGACGGCGTCGGCGACTTCGTGCGAACCCTCACCGTATCTCGATTCGAGCCAGAGGAGGGAACCCTGGCGACCGACGAAGGTCGCGATGCCCTCGTTCCAATCGTCGGAACCACCCCTAAACGCGGTCGCGTGCATGGATTCGTGAAGGATGAGATCGGCGAGATCGGCCTCGCTGTAATCGGCCATGAAGGACCACAGCGGGTCGGAAAGCCAGCCCAGGGTCGAAAAGGCGTCTGCGTCGCGGACGATGACATCGAGACCCTGGGCCCGAAGGCGGGCCGCTTCCTTTTCCGCCCCGACTAGGTCGAAGTAGCCGCGGTAGGGGAGCTTGCCGACAAGTGGGTAGCTCCAAAGATAGCGGTCGAAGGAAAGGGAGGCGCAGGCCTGGACGACATGGACGAGGGTGTCGCCCTGGATCTCGACGAGTTTGCGGAAGTTGCGGGTCGGTCTTTCGCCGAGGGTCTTTTGGCCGAAATCCTCGATGTCCTCAGCGTTCCGAAGGAGGATCTTCGTCGCCGCAGGGCTGGAGGGATCGGCGAGAACCTTCGTGATCGGCCGCCCTTTTGCGAGAAGGCCGAGATAATGGAATCCTTCGTTCGTGATGTAACAGGATGTGAGAAGGAAGGGGAGGGCCGCGAGGGCAAGGAAGCTTGGTTTGCGCACATCGAGAAGGTAATCGCGACGGGACTTCGAGGCAAAGGCCTGCTGCGGCGAGGCCCTCTTTTCGGGTAGGATCGCCCCATGACGACCACCTTTTTCGAAGCCGATCCCGGGGTCGCCGGCCCAGAATTCTTTTCGTTGCTGCCGGCATCCTGCCGCTTTCTTCTCGTGCGCCATGGGCAGAGCGAGGGCAACGCTCGTCAGATCGTCCAGGGCAGGCTCGACCTTCCCCTCGATCAGAAGGGAAGGTCCCAGGCCGGGGCCCTCGCTCCCTGGATAGGGGCGCAAGAGCCTGCGGTCATTCTCGCCTCCCCCCTCGTCCGAGCGGATGAGACTGCGCGTATTCTTCTCGGCGGTTGTTCGCCGAGGCCCCGTTTCCGAAATGAGGCCCTCCTTGCGGAGCTGGATACAGGACCCTTCACCGGGCTTTCCCTCGATGAGGCTGCTCTCCGTCATCCCGAGGCTCACGCCAATTTCCTTCGCGAAAGCTGGGACGGGGTTCCCGGGGCAGAGGCTTCGGTCGAGCTTTATGCCCGTGCGCTCCGCGTTTGGGAGCTTCTCAGAGAGGAAGCCCTCGGCGGGGCGAGCACGGTCGTCGTCGTCACCCACGGCGGCTTTCTGCAATGGCTCATCAAGGCGACGATGGGTGTGCGGGGATGGATGCCGCTTTTCCCGATGAGCAACTGCGGCGTAAGCGAATTCGACGCGACGCCCCAGCCGGGGGGCGGCGTCCTTTTGAACTGGCGACGTATCGACTGGCAGGCGCCTGGAGTCGCCGCGGCGGTAGCGCCGCTTTTTTGAGGAATTCTGCCTCCGTTTTGAAGCATTCGCGCCTCCCGAGGACGTAGGGTCCGCAGGAGGTGCTCATGAAAAGAGCATTGTTTCTTTCTCTCGTTTGCGCCTGGGGCCTGGCACTGAGCGCAACCACTCCCGCGGCCGTCGCCTTCGGTTACCCCCCGATGGCGGCGCTCTTTTCCACCGGACTTCCCGGCGCCCCGCTTTCGGCGGTCGAGGCTTCGAGCATCGCCGGAGGCGATGTCTTCATGGAGCTGAACGCCGAGAGGACGAGGCTAAGGGTAAAGGTCTACACCAACGACGACGAACTCAGGCGCCTCAAGCCGACGCCGATCAAGACCTTCGAGGTCGATGCGCACAATCGGATCGTAGAAACGACAAAGGCGCCCTATATGCCCGCACCTGGCGCCGCCAAGGCGAACGGGTCGAATCTCACCTCGAAACCCGCCCAATTCCCCTCGGGAACCTCGAACGTGTCCGCCATCACCAAAACCTCAGGCAAGTACGGTCCCAACATGATTTCCACCGATGCCGTCGGCAGGGTCGAAGTCTACGCGAAAGGAAAGTCTGTAGGCACCTACAGCGACGTCGGATACGCGATCCATTCGAACGTGAACGACTTTTCGGTTTCCAGGTCGAACGGCTGCGTCATCGTGTCGAAGACCGCCAACTCGGCGATTGCAGGCGTACTCCGCGCCGATCGCGAAGACGCGTCGAACAACAGGCCAAGCGGGCGCTCCGTCCAATTGTTCCATGTGTGGGAAAGGCCCTGATCGCCGGCTAAGGCCGGCATGACGAGGCGACCGGCACGCGCCGGTCGCATTTCAAAGGAGGTATCCATGATCTCTAAGTCTTCATCGCGAACTAGAACAATCGTAGCAATTATTGCATTCTTCGTTGCCGCGACGATGGCCCAAGCGGCCGTTCCCGGGCCCGAGGAACCCTGGCTCGACGCCGGCGCGAACGGCTTTCATTTGGGCGGGGATATCGCGTCGAGCGAGGCCACGGTGGCGATGGCAGGATGGCGCGACGCCGGCGCGAGCGCGGAGCCGGCCGAGGCCGCCCTCGCCGCCGCCCGCTGGGAGGCGTGGAAGTCGGGGGCGACGATGTCGGCGGAATGGCAATCGCAGAAGCTCAGCGATTACGCGGATTCCCCCTTCAACACCTGGCTTCTCGTGTTCAATCAGGGGAAGGAGGGGATCGAGTCGATCACTGAATATGTCCGCGGTAAGACCCCTCCCCGGGAGCTGGCCAGCTACCTATTTATGCGCGGCAAGGACCTCATCATCGTCTCGAGGCAACAGACCGGGGCCGATGATTTCGCCGTGCCTATAGCCACACTCGTTCGATCGGGCGATGCCTGGATCGCGAAAACCGTCGGATCCGAGGATACCTATCGACAGGCTCCCGACGGTGGACTCGCGATCGACCGGGAGATTTACGGCGGTCGCCATTCCGAACGCTACCAGCCAAATGGCCAGGCTGTCTTCACGGACGAGGACCTGGTCGTCAGGCGAGGGGCCTTCGAGACCAAGCCCGAATATGGGGTCGCCCAGTGGAGCGAAAAGCCGACCGCCGCCTCCGATGACGTGGACTATGCGTATTGGTTCAATAGCGTCAAGGATAGCGACCTGTCCTTTAGCATAGGCAACGCGGAGCCCATAGCCGACGCCCGTTTTGTCGGGCTGTCAGCCCTCACCGCCGGGCCGACGGGGCTCGAGAATCTCGCCATAGCCGATGTCGTCTTCGGCTCGACACGTAGGGCGACACCCGTGCTCGCCTGGGCCTATCTGGGAAGGCTTCCGCAGCGGAACGCGAACTGAGGCGGCCGATCGGCGCCGACGGCGAGGCGGCTTCGGCCCTAGTTGCGGCTATCGGACCGGGCCCTTCGTCGAAGGTTTCGATCGCGGCGCTCAGGCTTCCGTGAAGGCTGCCCAGAGCGGCTCGGTCGCGGGGAAGGGAGCAAGGATCGAAAGATTTTCCCGACTTTTCGGTTGGACGAACTCGAGCCTTCTCGCGTGGAGCATGATGAGGCCGTTGCGGGTCGTGCGCCTGGCCCCGTATTTGACATCTCCGCGTATGGGGCAGGCGGCCGCCGCGAGCTGGGCCCTGATCTGGTGGTGGCGGCCGGTTATGAGTTCGATCTCGAGGAAGAAATACCGTTCCGATCGGCAGACGAGGCGGTAGTCGAGACGAGCCTCCCCGGGTTCCATGCCCGCGGCCTCGAAATCGACGGGGTAGGCTCGAACGACGTTGCGTCGACGATCCCAGGCAAGTCGGTTTCGGAGGGAGCCGGCCGCTTCGGGGGGCTCTTTTTCGACACAGGCGATGTAGCGCTTCGAGACGCGACGCTCGCGGAAATCGGCTTCGAGGGTCTCGAGGGCGCGCCGCGTTTTCGAGAAAATGATCGCCCCGCTGGCGCGCCTGTCTATGCGATGAGCAGCCTCGAGTTGACCGGCCGCCTCGGTTTCCCCGCGTTCGGCAAGCTTTGCGCGAAGGATGTCCTGCAGGGCGGGGTCGCCCGACTTTTCCGTCTGCACGGGCAAGGGTGCGAGCTTGTCGACTACCATGATGTCGGCGTCCTCGTGGAGGATGAGCCAGGATTCGGGAGATTCTTCCATCAAAATGAAGGTAGCACGAGGAGGACTGACTCGTCGCCCCGCTATTGCCCCTCGGCATGCCAGGAAGTATCCTGGAAAAGATGGCTATCTCAGCCGTTTCTTCAGCTACCTCGCTTGGAGCCTTACCGGCCGTGGGGCCGGTCCTCATGTGGGCAAAGATCGGGCGCATAGCCCCACTTCGATCCGTCGAGGCGGTCTTTCGCGATTTCGGCGAAAAACCGGAGCAGGCGGTTAATCGCGAAAATGGTGATACTGCGGTTCAAGGAAGATCGGCGCCGGCCCTCGACAGGCGCTCCGCCGAGAGCATCATCGGCCGCGATCGACTAAACCCAGCGGGCCTCGATCTTGGGCCCGCCGGAGCGGCAGCCCTTGCGGCGGGACGGAAGGATGCCCAGAGCCAAGAACCCCAAGTGGGGCCTGCCGCATCGTCCTCATCCAAAGCTCTCGACGCCCAGGGCCAGCAGAAACCCAGTCGGAATAAGATTGAGGATAGGTTAGCCCAACTCGAGGCCGAAAAGGGAGCGCAGGAGAGGGAAAAGACCAGCGCGGCCGCGGGGAGGAATGCCGAGCAGGCGGCCGTGATTTCCCAGCTCAAGGCTCGCGACGGCGAGGTGAAAGCCCATGAAGCCGCCCATATCGCCGCCGGGGGGCGGTATATCACGGGGGGAGCGAGCTATAGCTATCAGCGAGGCCCCGATGGCGCCAGCTATGCCATCGGGGGCGAGGTCGGCATCGATTCTTCCCCCGTTCCCGGCAAGCCCGAAGAAACCATCGCCAAGATGACGATTGTCCGGGCCGCTGCCCTCGCTCCCGCCGATCCCTCAGGAGCCGACCTTTCGGTGGCCGGAGCCGCGGCCCAGGCCATGTCACAAGCGATGGCCGAAATAGCGGATGATAGAGCGAAGGCTTCAGAAACGGGAGCATCGGCTGAGTCGACAGCCCCCCAGAATAATGCCCCTGCTTCGACGAAGGCCTCTACCGATCCCTTCGACCAGGCAGGCAAAGCGGAGCCCGGCGCAAGGATCGACCTCGTTGCATGAGGGCGCATGGGAAGGCGACCATAAGTTTGGCCATAGCCGATTCCGTGACGGCCTTTTGTCTGGCATACTAAGCCCCCAGTCGGGCGATCCGGCCGCTACATCCAGGCCCGATCGCCGAGCGCAAGGAGCACACGCATGAGCATTCACATCGCCGCGGGCAAGGGTGACATCGCCGAATCCATTCTGCTTCCGGGGGATCCGCTTCGAGCTAAATTCATCGCCGAAAACTGGTTCGAGGAGCCAGTCCGCTTCAATGAGATTCGAAACATGTTCGGCTACACAGGCCACTACAAAGGCGAGCGCATATCGGTGATGGGGACGGGCATGGGCATGCCGAGCCTCTCGATCTACGTCAACGAGCTCCTCAGGGAATACGGGGTGAGACGTCTCGTGCGCGTCGGCACCTGCGGCGGTCTCACCGAGAAGGTGAAGGTCCGCGACCTCGTGCTCGGCATCGCCGCCTCGACGGATTCGGCCGTGAACAAAGTCAGGTTCGCTGGCATGGACTACGCTCCTGCGGCTTCTTTCACGCTGCTTTCCGCTGCCTACGAGGCGGCGAAGGCTGCGGGCCTGTCGGCCCACGTCGGCCCCATCGTCTCGAGCGATTCCTTCTATACCGAGGATCCCGACCAGTGGAAACTCTGGGCCCGCTTCGGGATCGTCGCCGTGGAAATGGAAAGCGCCGAGCTCTATACCCTGGCCGCCAAGTTCGGCGCCGAGGCCCTCGCCATTCTCACGGTGAGCGACCATCTCGTCACGGGCGAGGCCACCCCCGCTTCGGAGCGCGAGACTCGCTTCAAGGCGATGGTCGAGGTGGGGCTGAAGACTCTGATTCCCTGATCGGGAGCTGTGGCGGCCGAGTCTTTGCGAAAGACGGCCGCCCTGGTTTTTTCACTGTGGCGGAAGGGCGAGTCCGTAGGCGACACCCGGCAGTCTTGAGTAAGGGGCGAGCAGGTCCACGCGTGTTCCGTTCTTCCAATAGCAGGGTACATTATATCCCCAGCTATCCATCGTCATTCCGGCAAGATAGGTATCGGTTCCTGACATGATCATGCCTTCAACTTCACCTCCCTTTGTTGCGTCGAGCATGGGGAGGTCGCTGCGGTTGCCATCCAACCAGTAGCAGGGGACGGATACTCCCGAGGAGGAGCCATTTCGACCGGCGACTATGATATGCGCTCCATCGAGGATAATTCCGCCTGTCGCTTCGCCGCCCTGCGTGCCATCCAGCACCGTCAACGTGGTCGGAACGCCGCTGCCGTCCCAGTAGCAGGGCGTAGTCACGCCTCCGGAGGTGACTACGGCTCCTGCCGCATAGACGTTTCCACTGCTGTCCAGCGTCAGTCCATCGATCCACGAGCCCGTAGAGCCGATGGGTGGCGGCAGTTGTATCAGGCTGCTATTTTTCCAGTAGCAAGCCACCGTGACCCCGCTCGCATCTATCACGTTTCCCCATACATAGATGTCGCTTCCAGAAACTAGGACGCCCTTGGCCTGGCCGCCTTTATTCGTATCGATGACGGGGAGATCTGCCCAGCTGGCGTTGGTGCCGAGGCATGGATGCGCGATATTCGAGGAATCGATGTAATAGCCTGAGGTATAAACCGAGCCGCCCGACACCGCCAATCCGGCTTCCCAGCCTCCCGCGCTGCTGGAAGCCGGCAACGAAATATCCGTCCTGACCCCATCCTTCCAATAGCATGGAACCCTGGCCCCGGAAGTATTGCATGTGTATCCGGAAATATAGGTGGAGCCGCCGGTATTGACGATCGCGTAGGCTTGGCCGGGTTTTGAAGCATCCAGGACATTTATAAGCGTGTATTCCTGGCCATAGGCCCAGAAACATGGAATTGAGACATTTCCGCGAGCTGAGCTATAGCCGGCGACATAGATACTATCCCCCACGGTTTGTGTATCCGATAGGCCGGTGCAGCTTATGAGCAGATAAGTCGCTGCAAGGCCGGCAAACAGGCGCAGGCCCTTTGTAATTCTTCGTTTCATCTTCACTACCTCGCTATTGTTCGTCAGTGCAAGAACATATGAGTCGGATCGATGTACGACGCCGAGGTTTCGATCAGTTTTTCGCGCCCAGTTCGAGAATCAACTCCACCTCACCGCGGGAAATCTTGACCGTTCGGGCGATTTCGTCCGCGCTCCAGCCCTGCCTCGCGAGCTTTCGCACGGTGTCCTGGACGCTGCCGGGAGGGGCGCCGCGTCCGCGCTTGTCCCCGCCTTCGTCCTTGAGCAGGGTGGACATGAGCTTGAGCTGCTCCTCGACCTGCCGATTGATCTCTTCGAGCCTGGTTTCCGAGCGCGCGAGCCACTCCCGCACCTTCTGGGCCTCGGCGATACGGCGCTCGGCGTCGGCCATCACCGAATCGAGTTCGCCCAACTTGCGGGCGGCTTCGTCGGCTCTTTCCTTGCCAGCGGAGAGGGCCACGAGGCCGCGCTCGACCTCGGCCAGGCGATCGGGCAGGCGCTTGAGCTCCGCGCCGAGACTGGTGACGCCCTTCTCTATGTCCGCGACGTTGCGGAAATTCTTGTCGACCATCTCCACCGTGGCGTCGATGACCTCCCCCTTCTTTTCGAGGCGGTCATATTTGGCCTCCGCCTCGGAGGAGAGTTCGAGGAGCCTGCGGATTCGCGCCTGGGCCTCGGTGAGGGCGTCGCCCTGGCCGGTGATGTCGGCCAACTTGCGATCGACGCCCTCCGAGACGGTCGCGAGCCTCGCGAAGCCCTCTTCCAACGAATCGACCCGCTTCTTCTCGGACAGGAATTTCGCGATGCGCTGGCCGAGATCCTCCTCGAGGCGTCTGACCTTGGTCAGGCGATCGTCGATCTCGGCGAGCTCTTGCCTCTTGGCGTCGAGGGCGGAAAGCTCGCCCTTCATCGATTCGATGGCGGTAGAGAGTTTGGCCACGAGCTCGTCGCTCCGCTCGAAGATGCGCGTCTGGGCCACGAAGGCCTTCTGCTCGCGATCGATGTCCGCCACGACCTTCGCGAGCCGCTTCGCCTCGGAATCGATCTGCCCGAGGGCCTCGGCCACGCGCCGGTCGAGGCTGTCCCCCAGCTCCCTGGAGCGGGAGAGGAGGGTTTCGATGTCCTTGCGGATTCCGTCGCGTTCCTGGATGGCACGCCCGATCCAGGCTTCGTGCTGCTGTTCGTAGTCCGATTTCGCGGTGGAGACGAGGGCCTCGAGGCCGCTTTTCAAGGAGCCGATCTCGGCGCCGAGCCGCTCTTCCGCCGCGCGGCGCGACTCCTCGAGGTCGCGACCGAGTCGCTCTCCGAGGGAGGCGATGCCGGCTTCGGCCGCTTTGCGGATCCCCTCTTCCTCCTTGGCGAAGGCCTTGCCGAGCTCGGCCAGGGCGGCGTCGCGTTCGGTCTTCCAGGACGCGAGGGCCGCGTCGGCGCCTTCCTTGCGCGTGCGGAGGTCGGCGAAGAACTCGTCTTCGAAGACCTTGAGCTTTTGCGCGACATTGTCGTAGGCCCGCGATTTGAGGGCGTCGAGTTCGGTTTCCAGCGAACGCATCGAATCGGAAAGGCGTCCGGCTTCCTTCGCGAAGCCGCCTTCGAACTCCGCCTGCCGCGCGGTGAGTGCCCGGCCCCAGGACAGGAACTCCCCTTCGATGCGGCCGCTCGCGTCGGCCATCGCCCCGCGCAGTGCGCCTTCGAGGACGCCGATGTCGACGTTGACCGCCTCCAGCCTGCGGAACTTGGATTCGACTTCGGTGCCGTAGTCGTCGAGGCGTCGCTCGACGGCGGCGAGGACCTCGAGGCTGCGCGATTCCCCTTCCTGTGCGAGGCGGGCTCCGATGGCGGCAGCCTCTTCCTTGGCCGCGGCGATGGCGGCCATGAGCCCCGTCTCGAGGGCCTGCCTTTCCGCCGTGGCGGTCTCGAAGGCCTGTCTGAGTTCGGCGAGGGCGGAGCTTCGGATGTCCTTCGCCTCGTCGACGCCGGCCTTGAGCTCTGCGATGGCGGCGGCTTGGGCAGCCTTCGCGTCGGCTGCGCGTTGGGCGAAATCCTCCTTCTGGGAGGAAAGAAGGGTCTTGAGTTTTTCGCCGAGACCGAGGGCCACCTCGTCGGCCTTTTTCGCGAGAATGCCGAGGCGCTGCTCGACGACTCCCTCGACAGCGCCGAGCCTCGTTTCGATCTCGGTCGCGGAGGCTTCGGCCTTTTCGGCGACGGCCCTGAGCCGCGCTTCGGTCGAGGCCATCGCCGCCGCGGCCAGGTTCTCCGCGCGATCGCGGGCCGTTTCGAGGGAGCCTGCCAGGGAAGCCAGTCCGGCCCCGGTAGCCGCCACCTTCCCGTCGAGGACCTCGAGAGCCTTGGCGCTTTTTTCGGAAGCCGCCTCCGTCTCCGCGGCCAGGGCGGCCTTGAAAGCTGCCACGAGCCCTTCCGATTCGGCCTTCCACTCGGCCTTGAAGGATCGGGCGAGAGCCTGGGTTTCCGCGGCCCTGTCCTTGGCCAGCTGACCGATTTGGGCGAATTTGTCCTCGACGGTTTCCTTGAGCTTGGCGGCCTTGGCTTCGGAGGCCTGGCGGAGCTTCTCGAAGGTGACGTCCTCGAGCTTTTCCGATTCCGAGCGCGCCCTCTCGAAGGCCTTGGCGAACTCGCGTTCCGCCTCGCGCTTGGCCGCGGCCGCGTTCGACACGGTGAGTTCGGCGTCGGCCTCGGCCTTGACGAGGAGCTCACGGATGCCGGCGATTCGCGTTTCGGTGTCAGCGAAGAGCCCCTCGCGGACCGTCTCCAAGGCCGCGAGGTTGTCGCGGGCGAAATCGTCGCGGAGGACGGCGATGTTCGCCTCCACGCCCGCCAGGGATTTCGAGGCCGCCTCGATCTTGCGGGCGACCCCGTCGGTGAATTCGCTTTCGGCCTGGATGCGTGCGAGGTTTTCGTCGACCCGGGCGCTCATGTCCATGAGGCGGGCGAGGGCCTCGTCGTACTCGCCGATGCGGGTCCCGATGGTCGCGATGTCCGCCGCGCGGGCGTTGAGCCCCTCCTCGGCCGATTGGAGGCGACGGAGCACCTCCTTCGCCGACTTGTTCCGCACGTCGAGATCGATGGCGTATTGCTTGAGGTCCTCGGCCCTTCGGTCGACATAGGCGCCGAGCTCGCCCTGGAGCCTATCCCCGAGTTTTTTTACCTTTTCGAGACTTCGGTTGTCGCGGTCGAGGAAGCGCCAGGCGACGAGGGTCGCGATGACGATTCCGAGGGTTAGCAGGTCTCCGACAGTGAAGGGCATCAGGGCTCCCCAAATTTGGCCGAATATGCCGCCGAGTCTAGCGTACTTGGGCGATGAACGGAAGAGACGCCAGATTTTCCCCGGGCTTCTCCAATAAATGGGCGCGTCGGGGGGGAGGGAACCTCGTTCCCTCCCCCCCGACCGGGCTCTCCGCGAGTATCTTCAGGCGCCTGCGCGCCTGAAGGATACTCGCTACGATCCCTCGCGCTCTAAAGACCCTTTCAAGTGCCGAGGCGCGGACGCATTTTCTTCACCATTGTTCGAAGAAGGCGAGTTCGACCCGGGTTGGCAGATGAAGTGCCCGTCTCGATTGCAGATCCCCAGGTTGCGCTGCGATCGGGAGAATGCAGCATAGAGCGATAGTTGAAGCAGGAAGTCATATGCAAGTTCAGCTCTTATGGGAGGGAGCCTCGGAGGGACAGTCCTCTTCTTGAAGCGTCTCCCTGTCCCCCGGGCGTTCTCGGTTCGGGAGGCCTTCATGAAAACAGGCATCGACCCGACCAACGACTTCGCCTTCAAGAAAATCTTCGGCCAGCCGAGCCACGCGGGGCTCACCTTGAGCCTCGTAAATTCCATATTGCCTCTAGTGGGAAGAAAGCCAGCCTCGTTCCTCAGGATCCAAAATCCCTTCGTGCTTTCGGATTTTGCGGGAGGCAAGGAGGTCATCCTCGATCTCCGGCTCGAGGACTCCGAGGGCAGGGACATCCAGGTCGAGATGCAAGTGAAAACGGGCGGGCCCCTCGAGCGCCGAATGCTCGACAACTGGGCGCGGGTCTACGCGGAACAGCTGCCGAAGGGCGATGGCTATGAAGTTCACCGACCTGTCATTTCGATCTGGATTTTGAAGGAAGAGCTTTTTCGGGACGACGCATGGCTTCATCTCGTCGAGGCCCGAGTCAGCCCGGGGGGTGGGCTATTCTCGGAAGACTTTCTCGTCGTGGTGCTAGGGCTTGGTGACTTTCGGCGCTCCCTGGTGGGGGCGAGCCAGGCTGGTATCGACGAAGGGGTTGGGAAGTGGCTATCTTTTCTCTGTGAAGGCGAGGGGCTCGATCCTGAAGGGGAGCCGGACGCGGAGCGCAAGGAGGCCTTGATGATCATGGAAGAGATCAACATGAGCAAGGAAGAACGGGCTATCTACCTGAGCCGCTTCGACGCCCAGGCCTGGCGGATCTCGGAAATCCATGCCGCCCAGGCGGAGGGTCTGGCCAAGGGGCTGGAAGAGGGGCGGGCAAAAGGGCTCGAAGAGGGCTTGGCCGAAGGGCGGGCCAAAGGGCGGACCGAAGGGGCAAAGGCCAAGGCGGTTGAAGACGCGCGCAACCTGAAGCGTCTCGGGGTGTCGCTCACCGTCATCGCCGAGGCGACCGGTCTCGATGCGGAGCTGGTAGAAGGGCTGTAGGCTAGGGACAGGCCCCGATATACTCGCCGCGTGCGCATCATTTTTTTCCTACGCTCCAGCATCGTCGTGGCCTCGCTTGCACTTGTCGCATCGTTAGCCCCTTCCTCTGCCCAGGACGCCCAGCTGAAGCCGCCTCAGCCGGCTCTCGTCCTCCAGGCATCCTCCGTCAGGCAGGGCGATCCCATTTTCGCCGAGTGTGTCGCCGAGGAGCCTGTCACGGATCCGGTTTTCGAACTGAGGGACTCTCGCGGCTTCATCCTCGCCCGAGGCAAGTTATTCGCCCTTTTCTCCGCGACGCCCGGCACCCATTGGGGAGCTGTCACGGGCATCGCATGGAATGTCGCAGCCGGGCCTGCCGTGGCGGAGCTGCGAGGCCAAGAGGAGGGCAGGCCCTTTATCGTCACGGCGCCGCTTCTCATCGAGGCGAGGGAATTCGCCCTCGAAGAAATTCCCCTCGACAAGGCGAATACCGAAATCCGCGCCGTTCCCGATCCGGAAAAAACGGCCGAGGCCCTCGCGATTTGGGCCATCTATGCGCGGACGGACCCTGGCGCCCTCTGGGCTTCCCTTCCCTTCGTCGCGCCCGTGGGAAAGGCCAGAAGATCGGCAGGCTTCGGCGACCGGCGACGCTATCTGTACGCGGGAGGCGGCTCCGACACGGCGTGGCACTCGGGCATCGACTTCGCGGTGCCCGTGGGCACGCCCGTCCATGCGCCTGCCGCCGGGCGGATCATATTCTCCGGACCGCGGATCGTCACGGGCTACACGATGGTGATCGAGCATGATCCGGGCCTCTATTCCATTCTCATGCACCTCTCCAAGGGCATCGCGGCCGAGGGAAGCATGGTGAAGGCGGGCGACGTCGTAGCCCTGTCGGGGGCGACCGGATTCGCCACCGGCCCCCATCTCCACTGGGAGGTCAGGGCGGGGGAGGTGCCTGTCGATCCGGATTTCTTCCTCGCTGCGGGGATGCCCCCCTTCCCCTGGCTTGACACATCGACACCCCCTCTGCGATGATTGGTCGATTTTGAAGGGAGGTGATTTCAATCAGGCAAATAGTCGTGGACGAGAGCGAGCCCCTCGAGAAGGCCATCAAGCGTTTCAAGCGAATGGTCGAGAAAGAGGGCATTATCCGCGAGTGGAAAAAGAGGGAATATTTCGAGAAGCCTTCCACCATCAAGAACCGCAAGAAGAAGGCCCTCGCGCGGAAGCTCCTCAAGAAAGCCCGCAAGCCCCGCGATTCCAGGGGCGGCTACTGATCCCTTCGAATCCCGAATCGGGTAGAATGACCGCAGGCCCAGGGCCTGCGGTTTTTTTTGATGCGCCCGGCGGCGCGGACCCGCTTGCGGCAAGCCGATCGAGCGCGCCGGGCGCACGGTCTTGCCGGGCCGGCGGAACAACAATGCAAGGATGAGTGCGAATATGCGTCTAATTGGAAGAATATCGGTCACGTTGCTGGCCGTGGCGACCATGGCCATGTCGGCCTGCGCGGGCTCGGGCAAGGACGCCAACGGCATCCCCACCTCGCCGAACCCGACGCTGAAGACGGCGACCTTCAAGATCGGTTCCGCGAGCATCACGGCCGAACTCGCCCTGACGGCCGACCAGCGCGAGAGGGGCCTCATGTTCCGGAAATCCCTCGCCGACGGCAAGGGCATGCTCTTCGTCTTCGACGACGACCAGGTCCTCACCTTCTGGATGAAGAACACCTACGTCCCTCTTTCCATCGCCTGGATAGGTTTCGACGGGATCGTCAAGGGCCTCGCCGACATGGATGCCCTTTCTCTCGGGCCCGTGGGTTCGGATCGCTCGGTGCGCTACGCCCTCGAGGTGCCCCGGGGTTGGTTCGACCGGGCCGGGGTCAAGGTCGGCGACAAGGTCGAACTTCCGTCCGGTCTGGCTGCGCCCTGAGCCCTCGGGTTTCCCAAACCTGGCGTTGACCGGGAGAGCCGCGGCCTGTACCTTTGAAAGGGCGGTCTGCGCCCGCGATACCGATCCATTCCGGAGTCCCCCATGCTCGATATAGTTACCCTCGGCACTGAAGTTGAGGATGCGATCCTCCATACGAAGGCCTCGCCCGTAAGCGAGATCGGCCCCGACATCAGGGCCCTCATCGAGGGCATGCACGAAGCAATGCTCCACGGCAAGGGCATAGGCCTCGCCGGCCCCCAGGTCGACCGGCCCCTTCGCCTCTTCGTCACCCACGTGGAGGGCGACCAGCCCCGCGCCTTCATCAATCCCGAGGTTATCATGACCTCGCCGGAGGAATCGGATTACGAGGAAGGCTGCCTGTCGATCCCCGGGCTTTATACGAACGTGCGCCGCCCGGCCTCACTGCGCATCCAGGCTTGGAACGAGCGCGGGAGGCCCTTCACCCTCGAGGCGAGCGATCTTCTGGCGCGGGTCATCCTCCATGAGTACGACCACCTCGACGGGATACTCTTCGTCGACCGCCTGAGCGCGGCGCGGCGCGAACGAGCCCTGGCCGCCTATCTCAAGAAAATCAGGATGTAGGTGCCCGATGCGCGTCCTCTTCGCCGGAAGCCCCGAGATCGCGGTGCCGAGCCTTCGCGCCGTCGCCGAGTCGGCGAAACTCGTCGGTGTCCTCACCAATCCCGAGAGCCAGAAGGGCAGAGGGCTCGCGGCCTCCGCGACGCCCGTGGCCCTCGCCGCGGCCGATCGGGAGATCGGCAATGGCGTACCGATCCTCGCCTTCGACCATTTGGGCAGCGAGGCCAGGGAGTCGGTCGCCGCACTTTTCCCCGACCTTCTCGTCAGCTTCGCCTATGGCCGCATTTTCGGGCCGAAATTCCTCGCGCTGTTCCCGCTCGGAGGCATCAATGTCCATCCGAGCCTCCTTCCACGGTGGAGGGGCCCGACACCCATTCCCGCTGCCATCCTTCATCACGACAGCGAAAGCGGCGTGAGCGTGCAGCGCCTCGCCCTGGCCGGCGCCGATGGGCCGGGGGTCGACTCGGGTGACCTCTTGGCGGTGGAAAGGATCCCGATCGAGGAGCGAGAGACGACGGCCAGTCTTTCCCGAAAGGCCGCCGAGGTCGGCGCCCGATTGCTTGCCGGTGTTCTGAAGGCGATCGCCGAGGGAAGGGCCGTCGACAGGCCTCAGGAGGGGGAGCCGAGCTATTCTGCCTTGCTCATGAAAGATGACGGCCTGATCGACTGGAGCCGCCCCGTCGCTGAAATCGACGCCCTCGTACGGGCCTTCGATCCCTGGCCGGGCGCCTTTACGCGCTTGCGTGGACTCCGGTTGGCCGTTCTCGAGGCCGTCGGCTACCCGGGAAGATCTTGGCAACCGGCGACGCAAAGGGTTGAAGGAGCTGGAAATCCAGCTTCAGAGGTAGCTCCGGGGCATATCCTCGGTATGGACAAGTCCTTGGGGCTGGTGGTACAAGGTCGTGATGGCCTCGTAGCCCTAAGGCGCCTCCAGCTCCAGCAAAAGAAGGCCCTCGCCTGGCGCGAGTTCGCGAACGGGATGCGGGACCTAGCGGGAGAACGGCTCGGCTGATCGGGCGGGGCTCCCTTCCGTTCCGAAGGCATGGATGCCACGTCTTGGGGACGGTTACGCCGACGCGATCCGAGGAACCTTTCGATGAAGATGCCTTTCAAGCTTCCCAGAATCTCGATTTCCTGGTCGGGTATCCGCGACGCCGGATCCAGGGCCTGGACCGCGATACGCGAATTCCGCCTTCCCCTCGATCTCAAGGAAGTCGAAAATCTCGACCGTCGCTACTACCGCATGATGGTGATCGGCCTCGTCGCCGTCTTGGCCCTCATGCTGTTCGTCGGCCTTATCGTCTTCGGACTCGCCCTCAGGGGCAGCGAGCAGACCCTCGTGCCCGACGTGCGCGGCATCGAACTGGCCCAGGCCCTCGTCACCCTGCAGGAAAAGGAACTCTATCCGCGCATAGCCCTCCGCATAACGGACAACGCAGCGGATCGCGGAACCATCCTCGAGCAAAGACCCCTGCCGGGTTCCATCGTCAAGGCGGGCAGGCGGATCAATCTCGTCGTTTCCCGGGGACCCATCATCGACCGCGTGGGCAACTACGTCGGGCAGGACCTCGGCGACCTTCGCGCACAGCTCCAGACCCTCTACGCCTCGGGTCGCCCCCTCGTTACGGTGAGGGATCCTCCGATTTACGTCTTCGACAAGGCCGCGCCCGGCATCGTCCTCGAGCAGAAGCCCCTGCCGGACAGCGAGATAACCGGGCCGATCGAGCTCGAACTCGTGGTGAGCCGCGGTCCCGAAAAGGCCAAGACCCAGGTGCCCAAGCTCCAGGGCCTCGATTTCGCCTCGGCCTACGCCCTGATCGAGCAATCGGACCTGCCTATCGTCGCAACTATGAGGAATGCGCAGCGAGGCGAGAAGCCAGGGACCATCGTGAGCCAGAGCCCCGCCGCGGGGATGGAGGTTCCGGCCGCCTCGACGCTGAACATCGTCGCGACCCCGCCCGCCGCCGACCAGAACCTCGTGGCGGGGGTCTTCCGTCAGGACCTCCCGACCTATCCCTATCCGCTCAAGATGAGCATCGAGGCGGTCAAGCCCACGGGCGAACGCGGCGTCATCTTCCGCGTCGCGACACCGGGCGGCAAGATCGCCGTACCATATGCCGTGCAGGACGGGACCGTCCTCATCATGTCCGTGCTCGGCCACGAAGTGACGCGCATCGAGGTGCGCAAGCAATGAGCGGTCTCGCTGGCTCGCCTCGTACGCCCCGGCCGCGCAGGACTCCTGCGCCGAGCCGCAGCCCGAAAGAGACAGCGAAGCCCGTCCGCCGCGGCGTTGGAACCGCGCGCGGCGCCCAGTCGCGCGCGAAGTCCGGCATCAAGCCCGAACTCCTTTCCGAGATCGTCTTCTACCATCTCTTCGATGTCGGCCGTTCGGTCGACTTGCGCAAGGTCGCGGCCCTCATTCCGGCGAACGAGGACTTCGACATCGTCAAGCGACGAGACACGCCCGCCTCGCTCAAGCTCCCGCGGCCACTGACCCTCGCCTTAGGAGATGGGGACTGCCTCGAAAACAGCGATCTCGATTGCTTTTCCGCGCACGCGAAGATCTACGAGGAAGGCGCGATCGTCCTCCTCGTCCGCGTCAAGCTCCGGGTGGCCTTCGGGGATCTTTCCGCCGTCCGGGGAACCATCATCGTGAGCGGCGACCGCCATCTCAGTCTGGAATCCTGGGCCGAGGAAGGTTTTCGCAAGACCTTCGCGGCGATCAAGCCGGCGATCGACAATCCCCGCGACATCGAGGAATGCGATCGCGAATTCTACGCGGCCTGGTGCCTCCTCGAGTGCCCGGGCGATCCTGCGGCCTTCGTCGAGACGCATCGCGAGGCGGCTGCAGCTTTTCTCATAGGCGAGGCCGACGGCGCCGACCTCCATCCGAGCCAGATACTCGAGACCCTCGGCCATCCCCTCTCGTATCACCGCGACGACCTCGCGATCTTCGATCTCGACCGTTGCCTCATCATCGACCCTGGGCGGGATTACGAGGATCTCCTCCTGATCATCGAACACGCCAATTGGCAGCTCCTCGAGCTCAGGGTCCTCGACAAGCTCCTCGATCGCTGGCTGGACGAGGCCGAAGACGAGGTGCAGGGTCTCAGGTCGGGCAAGGCGAAGCGCCGGGCGGCCCGGGGGAGGGCGAGCGCGGCCCAGGCCAAGCTGGCACGCCTCCAATCGCTCCGCTTCGACGCCCTCTTCATCCTCGAGAACCTCGAGAATTCCTCGAAGATAATCGGCGATTACTACCTCGGCCAAGTCTATTCGCAATTATGCGATATTTTCAATACCGACGGCTGGAAATGGTCCGTCGAGAGACGCCTCGACATCCTCGAAAACGTCTACGACATGGTCAAGACGGCCTCGAACGAGCGCGTCATCCTTACCCTCGAGATCGTCTTCATCGTCGTCTGCATCGTCTTTCCCGTCATCCAGATCATGCAGGTATTCCTCATCAAATAGCCCCTAATAGGAGCCGTCATGACAGATCCGCGCATCCGAAAGCTCGCGCACATCCTCGTCGCCTATTCAGTCAAGGCCAAGAAGGGCGAGAAGGTCCTCGTACAGGACACGAACGCGGAACCCGAGTTCGTCCGCGCCCTCGTCGAAGAGATCCACGACGCCGGCGCCCTGCCCTTCGTGACCCTCCGCGACCGCACGGTTGATCGGGCCCTCTTCGCCCGGGCGAGCGACGAGCAGCTCGAGCTCCAGGCCCGTTTCGAGGCCGAACGAATGAAGGAGATGGACTGCTACATCGGCTTTACCTCCCTGCGCAACCAATTCGCCTGGGCAGACGTTCCCGGGGACAGGGCGGACGCCTACAACCGCATTGTGCAGAAGAAGGTGCATCACGATGTTCGAGTGCCGAAGACCCGCTGGGTAGTCCTCCGCTATCCCTCGCCGGCTTTCGCCCAGCTCGCCTCGATGAGCGAAGAGGCCTTCGAGAATTGGTATTTCGACGTGTGCACGATGAACTACGCGAAAATGTCCCTGGCGATGGATTCCCTGGTCGAGGCGATGGCGAAGACGGATCGGGTCAGGCTCGTCGGTCCCGGCACCGACCTTTCGTTCTCCATAAAGGGGCTGTCGCCCATCAAGTGCGACGGCTCGATGAACATCCCCGACGGGGAAGTCTACACGGCGCCTGTCCGCGATTCGGTGGACGGCACGATTTCGTACAACGCGCCCTCCGAGCGTGACGGCTTCACCTTCGAGCGGATCAGGTTCGAGTTCGCCAAGGGGAAGATCGTGAAGGCGACGGCCAACGACGAGGAGCGGATCAATCGCATCCTCGATCTCGACGAGGGAGCTCGCTACGTCGGCGAGTTCGCCATAGGTGTCAATCCCTTCATAACTAAACCGATGAAGGAGACCCTCTTCGACGAGAAGATCGCCGGATCGATCCATTTTACCCCGGGCAACTCCTACGACGACTGCTTCAACGGTAACCGATCCGCCCTCCACTGGGATCTCGTCCTCATCCAGACGCCCGAGTGGGGCGGCGGCGAGATTTGGTTCGACGGCCGCCTCGTCAGGAAGGACGGGCGTTTCGTCGTGCCCGAGCTTGCGGGGCTCAATCCGGAAAATCTCCGGTAAGCCGGAAGGCCCACGGCGCTTCCCTTGCAGGCCATGGCGGCTATATTATTATAGCAAGTCTTTCGGAGGGTTTTCATGCTGGCAATGATGTTGGTCACGGTTCTGGGGCTCGCGCTGTTCGAGACGGTCTCGAGCATCGACAACGCCATCATCAACGCCGAGGTTCTCGGCACGATGGGGCAGAAGGCCCGGCGATGGTTCCTCACCTGGGGCATCTTCTTCGCCGTATTTCTCGTCCGCGGGCTCATGCCTTGGCTCATCATTTGGCTCGCGACGCCGGGCATCGGGCCGATCGAGGCCCTGTTCGCGGCTTTTTCCAACGATCATCGCGTCCTGACCGCGGTGGAAGAGGCCCGTCCCGCCCTCCTCATGGCGGGCGGCGTCTTCCTCGTCTTCCTCTTCCTCCACTGGCTCTTCCTCGAGGAGAAACACTTCGGCCTGCCCGGAGAGCGATTCATTTCGAGACAGGGAGCCTGGTTTTACGCGATCGGGTCGGTGGGCCTTCTCTCCCTCGTCTGGTTCGCCCAGCTGCGGTCGGGTAGTCTCGCCTTCGCCGCCGTCCTCGGCTCGACCGCCTTCTTCATAATTCATGGTTTCAAGGAGACTGCGGAACGGCAGGAGTCGGGGCTCGCCGGATCGGCCCTCTCCGATCTTTCGAAACTCCTCTACCTCGAGGCCATCGACCTCACCTTCAGCATCGACGGTGTCCTCGGCGCCTTCGCCTTCACCCTTTCCGTGCCCCTCATCCTCCTGGGCAACGGCCTCGGAGCCGTGGTCGTGCGTCAGCTCACGGTCGGCAACATCGAGCGGATCAAAAAGCTCATATATATCAAGAACGGAGCCATGTACTCGATCCTCGGTCTCGGCGGGGTGATGGTCGCCGAAGCCTTCGGCGTCGAGCTGCCGGAGTGGCTTACGCCCCTTCTCACCTTCGCGGTGGTCGGTTGGTTCTTCGCAAAGTCCCTGAGGGCTAACAAGGCCAAGGGATAGAGGGTTGGTGGCCGGCCCGGCGCGGGCTTCGTCGATCGCCTAGGCCATCTTGCGCGACCCGGGCTTGACGATGGGGAGGGCCTGTTTGCAGAGGGGGCACTCCACGGCCTCCCAGCTCGCGGCGGGTAGGGTGGCGGCCGCGAAGATCGGCCACTCGACCTCGACTCCCTTGGCTCGCCGATCGACGACACAGGCCAGGGCGACGACCTTGCCTCCGGCAGCCTCGAGGGAGCGCGCGCATTCGCCGGAGGATTTGCCCGTCGTGACCACGTCTTCGACAATCAGGATCTTCTGCCCTGGCCGCAGCTCGAAGCCGCGCCGAAGGCTCATTTTCTGTTCGTCGTCGCGCTCGGTGAAGATGGCGGGAAGGCCGAGGGCCTTTCCGACGACGAAGGCCGGCAGGATGCCCCCCATGGCCGGCCCGACGACGAGGTCGAAATCGAGGCGGCCGGCTTCGCGTTCGACGGCGAGGCGCCGGACGACCTCGGCCATGGCCTCCTCCGCCCGGTCCGGGTGCTGGAAGAGGCGGGCGCACTGGAAATAGCGGTCCGAATGGCGGCCCGAACTCAGGAGGAAGTGGCCTTCCAGCATGGCCTCGGAGTCCCTGAGCAATTCGACGATTCTCTGCATACTGATCTCCTTTTAATCGCGGGCCGATCCGGCCTCGGGCGGCATGGAATCCGCGATGCCCTTATCGAGGGCTCGCAGCCTTTCTCGCGAGCCCTCGGAGCTCTGCAAGCGAGCCGAATCCGCGAACCCTCATGAAAGTCGTCATATCTATGATGATGTCGCGCATCGCGTTCGGGTTCGGGAAGGTGGCCGTCCCGACCTCGACGGCGACCGCACCGGCCATGATGAATTCGATGGCGTCGCGCGCCGTCGCGATGCCGCCCATGCCGACGACGGGGATTTCGACTGCCCCTACGACCTCCCAGACCATGCGCAGGGCGATGGGCCTGATCGCCGGTCCCGATAGTCCGGCCGTCACGTTGTCGAAGACGGGGCGGGCGCGGTCGATGTCGATGGCCATGGCCTTGAAAGTATTGACGAGACTGAGGGCATCGGCCCCAGCCTCCTCGCAGGCCTTCGCCACCGCGAGGAGGTCGGGGGCGTTGGGCGAAAGCTTGACCACAAGGGGCTTGGCGCTCCGCGCGCGGACGAGGCGAACCACCTCGGCGGCGACGTCAGGATCGAGACCGAAGTTCATGCCGCCATGTCGCACGTTGGGGCAGGAGACGTTGAGCTCGATGGCGTCGACCCCCTCCGCCGCGTCGAGGAGGGCCGCGCCTTCTTCGTATCCCTCGAGGCTTCCGCCCGAAAGATTGGCGAACACGACGGTGCCGAGCCTTCGCAGACCGGGGAGTTCCTTTTCGACAAAGGCGGGAATGCCCGGGTTCTCGAGGCCGATGGAATTGATGAGGCCGGCGGGCGTCTCATGGAGCCGCTCTCCTTTATTGCCCCCCCTCGCTTCGAGGGTGAGGCCCTTGGTTGCGATGCCGCCAAGTGCCGAGGCGTCGACGAGGCCGTCGTATTCATGGCCATAGCCGAAGGTGCCCGAGGCCGCTATCACCGGGTTTTTCAGCCTCAAACCGGCGAAGGAAACCGACAGGTCGGGAAGGGGAGGCGCCTCCGCTTGGGAGGGGGAAGGGGAAAGATCATTCATCGAAGATCACCTCCTCGGCGAGGAAGACGGGTCCCTCGACGCAGGCCCGGCGATTGCCGCCCCTGCATCGCACCGTGCAGCCCAGGCAGGCGCCCGCCCCGCAGGCCATGCGCCGTTCGAGGCTGATCCAGGCGGGAACCCCGGCGTCCTTCGCGATTCCCGCGAGAGCGCGGAGCATGGGTTCGGGGCCGCAGGCGTAAATGCCCGCGTAATTGGATGGATCGAAGCCGTCGAGGACGCGGCCTCGGACGCCGAGGCTTCCGTCTTCGGTGAAGACGCGAAGTTCGCGCGGCGAGAGTCCGTCGAGGCCCCAGGCGCCGGAGCGAAAACCGGCGAATAGGTCGAATGACCCTGCGCGTAGGCCTCGGGCGAGAAAGGCGATGGGCGCGAGGCCGATGCCTCCTCCGAGAAGAGCGAGGGGAGGGCCTGCCCGCGAGGTGCCGGGTTTTTCAAACGCTGCTGTTTCCCAGGCGCTTCCGAGAGGTCCTTCGAGCAGTATGCCGTCCCCCTCGCGCAGCTCTCCGAGCTCTCGTGTTCCGGAGCCCCTCTCCGCGACGACGAAGGAGAGCGCCCTGTCGTCGGCAGCGAAAACCGAAATCGGCCTGCCGAGAAGGACTGCGGAGCGTTCGGCGCGAAGCATGTAGAATTGGCCCGGCTCCGGCCTCGGTCCCTCCCATGCGACGGCGAGCTCGAAAATATCCCTGCCGAGCCGCCTGGTGGATACGATTTCGCAACGCCGGTAGAGGCGCTCGCGGCAGCTCACGGCTTCCCTGTCCGGCTCGACGCCTCAGAATCGCGGATCGCCTTTGCTAGCGCGTCGCGCATCGAGCGCGCAGCCTCACGGGCAGCGGCGGCGGCCTCATCGAGGCCGATCGAACCTGCGGGAAGGCCGGAGACGGCCCAGGCCTTGAGGATGGAACGGCTCGCGTTGACGACCCCGCCGTTGCCATCTTTGAGGAGAAGGACCGCATCCTCCGCCCCTCCTCCCTGGGCTCCGTAGCCGGGGATGAGGATGAAGACGCCGGAAAGACGCTCGCGAAGGGCGGCGGCCTCTTCGCGCTCCGTGCAGCCGACCACGGCTCCGAGGGCCCCGTAGCCCCTTATGCCGCGACCCCGGTCCGAGAGACTCGCGACGCGTCGGGCCACCTCGTCGTAGACGCGGCCGCCCTTTTGGAGCTCGAGCCCCTCGAAGTCGCGCATACCCGGATTGGAGGTGCGCACGAGGGCGAAGAGACCCTTGCCCAGGCTTTCGGCGACCTCGAGCCAAGGCTCGATGGAATCGAGGCCCATGTAAGGATTGATGGTCACGCAGTCGGCCTCGAATTCGCCCGAGAAGTGGGCGCGGACATAGCGGGAAGCCGTGTCGGCGATATCGCCCCGTTTGATGTCGGCTATCGCGATATGGCCTGCCGCGCGAATGGCGGCGAGGGTCTGGGCGTAGGTTTGGAGGCCCTCGAGCCCCAGTTCTTCGTAGTAGGCGATCTGCACCTTGAAGCAGGCGGCATAGTCGGCCGTCGATGCGATGAGGGCCTTGTTGTAGGCCAGTACCGCCTTCGCAGGCGAGGAGAAGGCGGTTCGGACCGCCGGCGGAAGGTGCTCGAGGGCCGTGTCGAGGCCGACGCAGACGGGGCCCTTGGCGGCCACTGCGTCGAAGAGTCTGTCATAATTGGTCATAAACGATCCTTCCCTCATGGATGGTCATGAGGACGCGGCCGCGGAGAAGGCGGCCTTCGAGGAGGCTGTTCCTTCCTCGGGAGAGGAAGCGGGAGCTGTCGACCCTCCATTCGGCCTCCGGATCGACGAGGACGAGGTCGGCGCGAAGGCCGATTGCCAGTCGCCCTCGGTCCTTCAGACCCAGGATCGAGGCGGGGGCGGCGCTCATGAGTGTCGACAACTTGCCGAGGCCGAGCTTTCCGAGGCCGGTATGGGCCAGGGCGAAGGCGGTTTCAAGACCGGAGAAACCCGGGGCTCCGCCTGCCTTGTCCGCGATCCCGTGCGGAGCGTGGTCGGTGGCGATGGCGGCAATCGTGCCGTCACGCAGTCCTTCGAGGAGGGCGAGGCGATCGTCTTCCTCTCTTAGCCAGGGATTGACGCGACCGGCCCCAGCGGCGCCAGCTGCCCGCGCTTCCGCCGCACCGAGGGCGAGGTGGTGGGGCGTGACCTCGCAGCTCAACCGGAAGGCTCCGCCTTCGTCGATGGCGCGGCGCTTTTCCCGTCGAACGAGTTCGACCGATTCCCGCGTCGAAAGGTGGCAGAGATGGAGGGCGCAGCCGGACACCTTTGCGAGGCGAATCGCGCGCCCGACGCCGCGGATTTCGGCCGACCTGTCGGCTTCCATTCCTTCGGGTGAGGAATACCACCCGGATGCCTCGTGGCCAGGAGGCAGGCCGAAGGCTCCCCTTTCGCAATGACAGGCGACGAGGAGGCCGAGGTCGGCGGCCTTCCTCATCGCGGCCAAGAGGGTCGCGTCATCGGCGGCGTCGCGGCCGTCGTCCGAAATGACGCGAAGCCAGATCCGAGCTCGATCTTCATAGTGCGGAGCTTCGGGCTGTGAGGGGTCGGCGGCAAGGAAGGCCTCGAGCGCGTCGAGGTGGGAGACGTCGTGGCCCTCGAGGCCCCTGGTCGCGGCGATCGCCGGAAGATAATCGATGAGTCCCAGGGCTAGGGCCCGGACCCTGGCGTCGCGGGCGAGGTTCGGGTCGTCCGTCGCAGGCTTGGTGTTGGCCATGGCGACGACCGTGCCGAAGCCTCCCGCGGCGGCGGCGAGGCAACCGGATTCAATTGTTTCCTTTTCCGGAAAGCCTGGATCTCGGAAATGGGCGTGGAGATCGATGAAGGCGGGCATGAGGACGAGGGGGCCGCTTCCCGAGCCGGACTTTGCGCAATCGATGGAGAGGACGGGCGAGGCCCTCTCCGGCGAGGCCCTCGACGGCGAGGTTTCCGCGCGCGAGGCGGCACCAGGGCCGAGGTCGGCGATGCGGCCGTCCTCGACGAGGAGGTCGCCCGTCGCCTCGGACTCGTCGGGCGGGAGGCCGACGAGCCGCGCATTCCGGAAGAGCAGCCTCACCTGAGGTCGATCTCCCCGCGGGCCTCGTCGCAGTACTCGCAGCGATAGACGCCCTTCGTCCGGTCAGACAGCACGAAGACCTGGGGGGCCGACTTCTCGACCTGCGTGATGCAGCGAGGATTCTTGCAAACGAGGACGTTCTCGACGCGGTCCGGGAGGGTCATGTGGATCTTCTCGGTGATGACCTCGTTCTCGATGACGTTGACCGTGATGTTGTGGTCGATGAGGCCGAGGACGTCGTAGTCGATCGCGATGGTCTCGTCTATCTTGAGCATGTCCTTGGCTCCCATTTCCTTCGACGGGGCGTTGACGATGAAGGCCACGGGGACCCCGGCCTTGTCGAGGCCGAGCCAGTTGAAGATGCGGATTCCGAAGCCCGCCCTGATGTGATCGATGACGAGGCCGTTCCTGATCTTGGCGATGTTCAGCATTATGCCACTCCCAGAATCGAGGCGAAGAGTGCCATCCGCGCGAACATGCCATATCGCACCTGGGCGAAGTAGGCGGCGCGCGGGTCGGAGTCGACTTCCACCGCGATCTCGTTGACGCGGGGGAGGGGATGGAGGACGGCGAGATCGGTCTTGGCGAGGCGGAGCTTCGCGCCGTCGAGGATGAAGCTGTCCTTCAGCCTGAGGTAATCCTCCTCGTTGAAGAAGCGTTCCTTCTGCACCCTCGTCATGTAGAGGATATCGAGTTGAGGCAGGGCCGTCTCGAAATTTTCGGTCTCGATGTACTCGATGCCCTCCTTCTCGAATACCTCCTTCGTGATGAAGTCTGGCACCCTGAGCTCGGGGGGCGAGACGAGGATGAAGCGGTTGCCCGGATAGCGCGCGAGGCCCTGGGCGAGGGAATGCACCGTTCTCCCGAACTTGAGGTCGCCGCAGAAGCCGATCGTGAGGCCTTCGGTCCTCCCCTTGATGTTGCGGATCGTGAGGAGGTCGGTGAGGGTCTGCGTAGGATGGTGATGGCCGCCGTCGCCTCCGTTGACGACGGGCGAGGTCGAGAAGCGGGAGGCGAGGAGGGCGGCTCCTTCCTTGGGATTGCGCATCGCGATCACGTCGGCATAGGCGGAGACGGTGCGGATCGTGTCGGCGAGGCTTTCGCCCTTCGCAGCCGAACTCGAGCCGGGTTCGGCGAAGCCGATCACCGAACCGCCGAGCCGGAGCATCGCGGCCTCGAAGGAGAGCCTCGTCCGCGTGCTCGGCTCGAAGAAGAGGGAGGCGAGGAGCATCCCCTTGGCCGCGTCCAGCCAGTCGCGGGGCTTTTCCTCCATGCGCCTGGCGAGGATGAAGAGTCCCTCGAGCTCATCGACGGTGAAGTCCCTCGGTCCGATGAGGTGTCTTCCTTTCAGCATTGTGTCCTCCTGGGGGTTGGGGGCTCGGGCGAAAAAAAAGCCGCCCGAATGGGCGGCGTCAATGACGAATTGCAAAAATGGCGGCGGCGGGGGCGGCCTCCGGAAATACCGGAAGGTCGATCCCCTCGGAACAATGGCGTGGTCGCGTGACCGATCATCCTCCGGCGCCTCCTTCTTGGGGCGGGACTCTAGCATAGGCGGAGGGGAGTCGCAAGGGGGGGATCGGGGCGGTCTTGCCGATCGCCTTCGATGCAGAGGCCGGGGAAAAGCGCTAGACTTGAGCCTGTCGCACAAGGAGGAAGTCATGGGAGGTCGCCTCGTCGGTCTGCTGGCCCTCTTGCTCGCGCCTTTTGTCTTTCCTTTCGGCCTCGCGGCCCAGGCACGGCCGGTATACACCGTATCCACGGTCGGGGAGCTCCTCGACCGCCTCGGACCGGATCGCACGATCATCCTCCAGAAGGGCGACTACTCCCTCCCCTCGGTCTACGGGAGGAGCGGGCCCGGCTTCGATTGGCTCCAGGGGGAGGACGGCGCGGAACTCATGGTCATCGGCGCCGACAATCTCGCGCTCAGGGGGATGGACGGCGCGCGGATCCTGACCGATTCCCTCAAGAGCTATCTCATCGGTTTCTATAAATCCTCGAAAATAACAATTGATAATATCTCTTTCCTGCGGGATGCGGGGGAGGGAACGGTGCCCGAGGCCGGGCTCCTTTACGCCGAATCCGTGGCGGACCTCTCCCTTTCGCGCGCGGCCCTCGGCGGTCCTTCGGGCCTCCCCCTCGAGCTTTGGGACTGCGGCAAGGTCTCGCTCGAAGACGTGGCCCTCAGCGGCGGCCGCGACGGTGCGATGGGCATCGGCAAGGTGGGGGACCTTTCGGTAACCGGTGGATCGGTGCGGGAGATCGCGGGTTTTCCCCTCATCTATGCCGAACAGAGCGGCCCGATCCTTTTCCAAGGCACCGAGTTCGCCGACAACAGCGGCGGGAATTTTTTCGAGAATTGGCCGGCCGAGGACGGGGGCGAGACGGCGAGCGTGCGCTTCGTCCGCTGCAGCTTCATTGACGAGGACTTCGACAATTTCGTCGGCAACTCGAATTTGCCCGAAACGATCGATTGCCAGTGGAAGTCGAGCAGCTTCGACGAATCCTGGGCCCTCGACTCGGTCGACCGGAGCTCGGATCAGAGCTACGGGTCCTACGACGCATCGACGGAGACCCATATCGACGATGCCTCTGGCCTGAGCTTCGACTATCCCGGCGAATGGGAATTCCAGGATGGGCCCGTCCAGGGGCAGGCCCTGGTATACGGCGCCGACGACGATTCCATAGTGTTCTTCGCAAAGTCCCTCGACCTATCGCAGCGCTTCGATCGAAGTCGCGACTCCTCGACCCTGATGGCGAAGGGCTTTGCTTCCTTCAAGGAGCTCCTCTCCAGTCAGGCCGGGCTGAACTTCGACGCCAGCCAGACCCTGCCCCTCGCCGATTGGGAAGACTGGCAGCTTGCCGAGTATGGAGGCAACCTGAGCGCGGCGGACGGCAGCAGCGCCCCCGCCCGCCTCAGGCTCGTGCTCGAGGATGGAGGGGTCTGGGGACTTCTCGTTCTTTCGTCGGACGATTCGAAATTGACCGAAGGGGGGGAGCTCGACGGGGTCCTTCGGTCTTTGACTAGCGGCGGCATGGGCGATTGAGGCGCCTGCGGCAGGCGCGCTTCGAAATCCAATTCGTGCTTTTATGCTCGCTTGCCGTATTGAAGCTCGTCGCCGCTCGATGTTACCGTAGCTTTGCTGTCCTAAGGACAAGGAGCTTTCATGGTTATCCTAACGCTCAATTGCGGTTCTTCTTCGGTCAAATATCAGGTCTATGATTGGGATTCGCGCAACATCCTCGCGACGGGCCTCGTCGAGCGCGTCACCCTCGGCAACTCCTCCATCAGCCACAAGCCGCGGCTCCACGCCAACCTCGCCGCCCAGGGCAAGAGCCCCGAGTTTCCTATGGAGGAATACGCGGCCTCCTACGAGTGCCCGACCCACACGACGGCCATCGAGCTGATCCTCAAGACCATCACCCATCCCGAGCACGGCGTCATCGACGACATGAGCACCATCAAGGCAGTCGGGCATCGCATTGTCCACGGCGGTCCCAAATACGCCAACTCCGTCCTCATCGATGACGAGGCGATGGCGACCTTCCGCCAGATCAGCGATCTGGCGCCTCTGCACAATCCGGCCAACCTCATGGGCATCGAGGCCGCCCAGGCGGTCATGCCCGGCGTGCCCCAATGCGCGGTCATGGACACGGCCTGGCACCAGACCATGCCGCCGATGGCCTACACCTACGCCGTGCCGCGCGAGTGGTCGGAGAAATTCATGGTGCGCCGCTACGGCTTTCACGGCACGAGCTTCCTGTACAACACGAAGCGCGCGGCAGTCCTCCTCGGCAAGGCGCCCACCGACGTCAATCTCGTGATCTGCCACATCGGCAACGGCGCCTCGGTGAACGCCGTGAAGAACGGCATTTCCTTCGATACCTCGATGGGCCTCACTCCCCTCGAGGGCCTCGTGATGGGCACGCGCTCTGGCGACATCGATCCGGGCATCGTCTTCCATCTGATGCGCTCCCAGGGCATGAAGGCCTCGGAGGTCGAGAAGAAACTCAACAGGGAATCGGGGGTCCTGGGCATCACGGGGCGCTGGGCCGATCGCCGCGACATCGAGATGGCGGCCGAGAAGGGCGACGAGAATGCCAAGCTCTGCCAGGAGATCGAAAGCTACCGCATCAAGAAATACATCGGCTCCTACATGGCCGCCCTCGGGCACATCGACGCGATCGTCTTCACCGCCGGCGTCGGCGAAATGGGACCGATGACGCGCAGGCTCGCCATCGAAGGCCTCCAGGAGTTCGGCATCGAGATCGACACGATGAAGAACGAGCTTGCGAAGTGCCGCAACGCCGAGCTGGACGTCACCTCCGTCCGCTCCAAGGTCAAGATATTCGTCATCCCCACCGACGAGGAGCTCGTCATCACCGAGGATTCCTACGCGCTGATGGCCGGCTGCTACGACGTTCATACTAGATATAACTATATTTTCCAGACCAGGGACTATTCGAACAAGTCCCGCGCCGAAGGCCTCGCCCGCGACCTGGAAAGAAAGCCCTATTTGAAGGAAATGATAGCGAAGGTCCCTTGACGAAGCGCTGCGCGCTTCGTCTGGCCAATCGCTTCGCGATTGGCGAAGCGGAATAAAATGCGCTTAGCGCTTCGTCAATTCCGGTGGAGGCAATGATGAAAGTTGGGGAGCTCGACGCTTGGTTTCGTTCCCTTCTCGACCCCGACGCACTTTCGGGCGTCGACGACTCCCTTAACGGCATGCAGGTGGCTCGAGCAGGAGCCGAGGTGACGAAGGTGGCCTTCGCCGTCGATGCCAGCCTCGAGGCGATCCGCCGCGCGGCCCAGGGCGGCGCCCAGCTCCTCTTCGTTCACCACGGCCTCTTTTGGGGAAAGGCAGTTCGCATCGAGGGTTTCATGCGGGAGCGCATCAAATTCCTTCTCGATTCGGACCTGGCCCTCTGGGCCTGCCACCTTCCCCTCGATCGGCATCCGGAGATCGGCAACAACGTCGTCCTCGCCGACATGCTTGGGTTGGTCGACCGCGAGCCCTTCGGCGCTTACCACGGCGCGAAGCTCGGCTTTTCGGGGCGCTTTGCCCAACCCATCGATCTGGCGACGGCGCTCGCGCGGATCAATCCCGACGGCAGTCCCGCCGCCTGCGTCATCCCCTCGGGACCGGCGGCAATAAATACCGCAGCCGTCATTTCGGGAGGGGGCGCCTTCGAGGTCAACCAGGCCATCGCTGCAGGCATCGACCTCTACGTCACCGGCGAGGCGAGCCACGCGGTCTATGGGGCCGTCGTCGAGAGCCGCACGAGCTTCGTGGCGGCCGGCCACTATCGGACCGAGGTGCATGGAGTGAAAGCCGTCGCCGCCAGGCTCGCAAGGGAAACGGGCCTCGGGACCTTCTTCGTGGAACTGCCGACGGGGCTCTGACCCTTACCCAGTCGGCGTCCTTCGGGTATAGTACTGCCCTCGCCGGCCTTCCCCAGGATGACCGCCGCGTCAGTTCAGACTCAAGGATGCGACATGTCGAATTCACGCAAGTCTCTCCTCCCCTTCGTCATGAGCCTCGCCATCGTGATCCTCGACCAGGTTACGAAGGCCCTCATCGTCGCCAATATCAAGCTCGGGACCATAGCCTGGACGGCCCTGGGCGACTTCTTCTGGCTCGTGCGCCAGCAGAACACGGGCGTGGCCTTCTCCATGGGCGACAGCCTCGGGGTGCAGCTGCGGACTGCCCTCTTCATCGCCCTACCACTCATCCTCGTGGTGGGCCTCGTCATCTATTATTTCCGCTCCGACGAACCGACGGCCTTCCAACGCTGGCTCATCGCCGGCATCGTCGCGGGGGGCCTCGGCAACCTCATCGACAGGATCTTCAGGCCGCTCGGCGTGGTGGATTTCCTTTCCTTCAAATTCTACGGCCTCTTCGGCCTCGAGCGCTGGCCCACCTTCAACGTGGCCGACATGAGCACCTTCTGCTCGGTAATACTCCTCGCGATAACCCTCGTCTTCATGAAGGACGAGGGAATCGGCAAAAGAAAGGCGTGAACATGGGAACGAACGAAACCTTCGCGAAGCTCGGAGTCCGCGTACCCGAGCTTCTTCTCCCCGCCGAGGGAAGCGATATGAACAAGTGGGCCGTCGTGGCCTGCGACCAGTACTCCTCGGAGCGCGAGTACTGGGAGAAGGCGGCCTCGGCCGTCGGCTCCTCCCCCTCGACCCTCAATCTCATCTATCCCGAGTGCTATCTCGAGGACGCGGACAAGGGAGAGCGGGTCGGCCGCATCCAGGCGGCGATGCGCGACTACCTCGCCCGCGGAATCCTTTCTTCCCGCGGGACGGGCCTCGTCCTCGTCGAGCGCTTTACGCCCTACGAAAAGGAGCCCCGCAAGGGCCTCGTGATGGCCGTCGATCTCGAAAAGTACCAATACGGAAAGGATTCGAAATCCCTTATCAGGCCGACCGAGGGCACGATCGTCGAGCGCCTGCCCCCCCGCATGGACATCCGCCGCGGCGCCCCGGTCGAACTGCCCCACATCATGCTCCTCGTCGACGATCCCTCGCGCAGCGTGATCGAGCCTCTGTACGCTCGCCGCGAGCGCCTGCCCAAGCTCTACGACTTCGACCTCATGCTCGGCTCGGGGCGGATCAGGGGCTGGCAGGTCAAGGACGAGGCGAGCCTCGCCGGCATCGCCGCCGCCCTCGACAAGCTTGCCGACCTCGAGGCCTTCCGCGCCAAATACGGAACGGACGATGTCCTCCTCTTCGCCGTGGGCGACGGCAATCATTCCCTCGCCACGGCCAAGGCGATCTGGGAGGAGACGAAGGCCAAACTGCCGGCCGGCGACCCCCTCCGCGAGAATCACCCCGCGCGCTTCGCCCTCGTCGAACTCGTCAACATCTACGACGAGGGACTGCCCTTCCATCCCATCCACCGCGTGCTTTTCGGCGCCGGCATCCCCTTCATCCATGACGGTCTCACGAAATGGCATGTCTCCCACGAAGGCGAGCGCCTGCCCTCACCGGCGGCCGTCTTCGAGCGGGTCGACGCGCCTGGCAAGCCCGGGACGCACAAGATCGGCGTCGTCACGCAGAACGTGAACATCTGCATCACCTTCACCAATCCGACGCATCGCCTCGCCGCGGGCACAATCCAGGAATTCCTCGACTCGAGGCTCAAGGAGGTTCCCGGCGTGGCTATCGACTACATCCACGGCACAGGCAGCCTTGAGGCTCTCGCCACGAAGGAAGGCAACCTCGGCCTCTACCTTCCCCCCATCGACAAGTCGAGCTTCTTCGCCACCGTCATCCGCGACGGCGTCATGCCCCGCAAGACCTTCTCGATGGGCGAAGCCCCCGAAAAGCGCTTTTATGTTGAAGCTCGGCGCATAATTATTTAAGCGCCGAGCTGATGAGTTGCAAGGCGCATCATTGTCTAGGCCCCGGGCTGTTGAGTTGCTCGGCCCGCGCCAGCTTTAGGTTGCGCTTGTTTTGAATATTGAAACCAGGTTTCGATATTCAAACTTGACACCCTAGGGCCTTGTGATACAATGGTTGCGTTTCCGCTCATGGCCGAATCGGGCGCGACCGGGGACTCGGGCGCTGATCCGCTCTTCATACGCAATCGGGAGGATTCCATGGTCATTCTGCTTCCAGACGCCTTCGCGGAGGATCTGCCGGGGAGGCTTTCGTCCTTCGGCGAGGTCACTATGGACATGGCGCGATTAGCCGAGGCCGAGGTGATAATCGTCAGGTCCAAGACCCGGGTGGACAAGGCCATGATCGACAAGGCTCCGAAGCTCCGCTACATCATTCGAGGCGGAGTCGGCGTCGACACCATCGACGTGGAATACGCCAAGGCCAAGGGCATCGAGGTCGACAACACGCCGGAGGCTTCGAGCGTGGCCGTTGCAGAACTCGCCTTCGCGATGATGATCGCCATGCCTTCGCATATCGTCGAGGCAGACACCTCGATGAAACAGGGCAAGTGGCTCAAGAAGGATCTCGAGCGCACGGAGCTCAACGGAAAGACCCTCGGCCTCATCGGCATCGGTCGCATCGCCCGCGAGCTGGCCGTCAGGGCCCGCGCCTTCGGGATGCGCGTGATCGCCTACGACCGCTTCGTCTCGTCCTGCTCCGACACCGACGAGATGTGCGATCTCGACGGGCTTTACGAGCGCTCGGACTACATCTCCCTCCACGTGCCCCTCACCCCCGAGACGAAGGGCATGATCAACGCCGGGGCCATCGCGAAAATGAAGAAGGGCGTCTATATCGTCAATACTTGCCGCGGCCAGGTCATCGTCGAGGAGGATGTGGCCTCCGCCCTCAACGAGGGCAGGATCGGCGGCTACGCGACCGACGTCTATCTCAAGGAGCCGCCCGAGGGCTCGCCCCTCCTCACCGCCCCCCGCGTCCTCCTCACGCCCCATCTCGGCGCCTCGACGGAAGAAAATCTCCTCCGCCTCGGCGACTCGATCGTCTCCCGGCTCGCGAAATACGCCGGAAAATGAAGGAGAATACCGAATGAAACGCGTCATCAATTTCTCGGCCGGCCCGGCTGCCATCCCCGTCGAGGTCCTCGAGCAGGCACGCGACGAGATGCTCGACTGGCAGGGCACCGGCTGCTCGGTGATGGAAGTCTCGCACCGCGGCAAGGAATACGATGCCCTCCATCACGGGGCAATGGACCTCTTTCGCGAGCTCGCCGGCATGGGCCCCGAGTGGAAGATCCTCTTCACCACGGGCGGAGCTTCCACCCAGTTCCTCATGCTCCCGATGAACTACCTCGGCCTCCTCGGCGCCGCCGACGGAAAGCAGGCCGACTACATCAATACGGGCAATTGGTCGAAGGCCGCGATCAAGGAAGCCAAGCGTTTCGGCGCGATCAGCTTCCCCGCCAACATGGAGCGCGAAGGCGGGGCGCCCAACGCCATCCCGAAGCAGGCCGAGCTCAAGCTCAACCCGGCCGCCGAGTACCTCCACTACACGACGAACAACACCATCGAGGGCACGGAGTTCCACTACACCCCCGACCCCAAGGGCAAGCCCCTCGTCGCCGACATGTCGAGCGACATCTTCTCGAGGCCGATGGAGTTCAACAAGCACGCGCTGGTCTACGCCGGGGCGCAGAAGAACCTCGGCCCCTCGGGCGTCACCGTCGTCGCCATCAAGGAGGACTTCCTCGCCCGCGCGAAAGAAGACCTACCTACGATGATGTCGTACAAGGTCTTCAACGAGCACGACTCGATGTTCAACACCCCGCCCTGTTTCTCGATCTACATCCTCGACCTCGTCCTCCGCTGGCTCAAGAAGAACGGCGGCCTCGAGGCCATGGGCAGGGTGAACGACGCCAAGCAGAAGGCCCTCTACTCGGCCATCGACGGCTCGGGCGGCTACTACTCCTGCCCCGTGGCACCCGGCGACCGCTCCTGGATGAACGTGGTCTTCAAGCTGCCCACGCCCGAGCTCGATGACAAGTTCGTCAAGGACGCCAAGGCAGCGGGCATCATCCAAGTCAAGGGCTACCGCACCGTGGGCGGCATCAGGCTCTCGGCCTACAACGCGGTGACCCTCGACGCCGTGAAGACGACCGTGCAGTTCATGGAAGACTTCAAGAAAAAGAACGGTTAGTCGAAGGCGAGGGAAATGCCCGCGAAAAGCGACATGACGGGGCTTCCAGCGAGTACGTAGGAAAAGCGCGTCGGAATCCCGAGCCGGGCGTTTCCGATACGCCCGGCGTCGAGCGAAAGTCCGAGGGCAGCCGAGGCCGCGGTGACTCCCCCCGCTCCGATAGTTGCGGAGCCATCCAGGCTTCCATAAACGGGGCCGACCGCGGCGTAGAGGGAGGCCGCGCCGACGAGGCTATCGGTTGCCGAACTGCCGGCCATGGCTCTGCTCCAGCCTGCGGCGAAGGCCGCCGAAATGGGGAGGCCGGGGTACCACGACAGACCGAGGCCCGGCAGGAAGGTCCAGGTAGTCGTGCCCTGATCCGCGAAGGAGGCCGAGGCGTCGAAGCGGGGCTTGAGGAGGAACTCGCCCGCAACGAAAGATGCGCCGAGGCCTGAGGTGGCAAGGGTGGAGAGAACCCCGAGGTCGGAACGTCTCTCGAGGCCTGCCTTGAAATCGGCTGAAAGGTCGAGACCATCGAGGGTGAGGGCCAACGATCCCGAGCCGCGCCAGGAAAGTGCCGTCGAGTCGCCTCCCGACGCCCCTCCCTCGACGACGAGGAGGGATGAAATGCCTCCGGGCGTCCACGAGAATTCGCCGCGGCCCTCGGCGGAACCATACATCCCCGTGTTCGCCCTGCCTTGAAGGGTGCAGGAAGCGCGGAAGGCGGTGAAGTTCCCGGTCTTTTCGAAGGCGGCCGAGAGCGAACTTGCGGCTGCCGGACTCAGATCGAGGAGTGCCCCTCCCGCTTCCATCGAAACCTGGGTCGAACTCTGGGCTCCGATACCTGTCGCGGCTGCAAGGGCGATGAGAAGCGCCGCGCAGGGTCTACCCCACTTTATGTTCTTTCCCATCACCTTGCGGCCCTCCTCGAGATTTCACGATCGAGGGCGTCGATCGAGGCGCCCTTTTCGAGTCCGTTCGCCAGAATGGCGACTGTCGCGTCGGGTTGTAGGCCGAGTCCCCTGGCGCGGGTGAGCATTGAAAGTACGGCTTCGAAGCGAAGCTCCGGCAGGATCGAGGCGGCCAAGGCCTCGCCGAGGCTGAGACGGGAGGCGGGCGAGAGTCCGAAGCGAATGGAGGCGTCGAGGCTCACCGCAGCTGCGTTGACGGCCCTCGCTGCAATATCCATGGAAGATCGCGTCTTGTTCCGACCTGCGGCCTCTGATCTTGCCTTCGCGAAGATGCTCGCGAGCTCCGAATCCTGAAAACCGGCTCGAAGCATAATCGCGCCTTGGCGGAGGAGGGAACTCAAGGCCGCATGATCTCCGGGCCGGGCTCCGTCCGGGACGATCATGGTGAGGATGGTCGCGAAGCGTCCGACATCCTGAGCGATGACCATCGCGAGCTGCTGCGGCGGAACGCGCTTGAGCGCCCCCTCGTCCAGTCGCTCCACGAGGAGGCGCTCCGGAACCCCGAGGGAACGCGCTCGGGCACCCAGGTCGAGGAGCTCGGCGCCGATGCTGCTATAGGGGGCGGCGATGGGCGTCGCAAGCCATTCGGCGATGCTCGCCTTGACCTCGGCCGTCGCCGACGCGAGGCCGAGGCAGAGCATTGCCGCGATCAGAAGCGCCCGTGCGCGGTTCATCTGTGTCGCCTCATCCGTCTCGTCAATGCGACCCGCCGTTCTTGCCCGATCCCGCGCCTGTTGGGGAGCCGGATCCGCCCATACCCGAGGCTCCCGGGGTTTGCGAGGCTGGGCCGATGCCGGACAGACCGCCGGCCGCCGATCCCGTCGACCAGGAGAGGCGTCCCAGGCCAGGGCCGATGAATCCCGCTCCCCTTTCCGGTCCGCCGAAGCCGTTTCCCGGGAATCGAGCGCGCATGGATTCCTCGTGCATCAGGCGCGCCATGCCTTCTGCTACCATCCCTTGCCTCTCGGCGATAATCGAAATCCGCCTTACCATCAAACCGGCCTCCTGCGGGGAGGTTCCGAAACGGATAGCCATATCGGCCTCTGATACGAGGCTATAGGTCTCGTCTTGATTGGCGAGGGCATCTTTCAATGAATAGCGGAGGACGAGACGATAGGCGAACTGGCTCGGTGTCGCTTCGCCGGCTTTCTGCGCCATCGCCACGATCTCCTCGTAAGGCGGAGGCGCATCCGCGGCGAAGGCCGCCGTCGCAGCCCATGAGGCTATCAGCGCCAGCAAGCCGGTTCGACGAATTCGCGATGTCTTCATGACTGACCTCCTAGAGTCTGAGGAGGGCGCTTGACCCTCCGAATCCGTCGTCTACTTTTTCGAGGGCTGCTGGATCGACGGTCCATTTCGTGCCGTCCACGATGAAATTGTACAGATATACCTTGCCCCTTTGGAGGGGCACATCGATTTCCCAGACCCGGCCGGAGGCATCGGCATGCATCAAATAATTCGAGGAGGCCTTCCAGTCGGTAAAATCGCCGACGAGACTGACCGACCGCGCCGTGGGCTCGGCGACGATGAATCGCACAACCACCTTGTCGCCGCTCCTTGTCATCGTCGGGACGAACCAAAGAAGGGCGAGTGCGGCGGCGGCCGCCGCGGCGATCAAGGGAATCCTTCGGCGAAGCGGGGTGCCTCGCGAAACCATCCGGAGATCCGGCTTGGGCGGGGCAACTTCGCCGCCGAGTATCGCGTCCATGACCCCGTCGGCGATTTCGAGGGCGGCCTTCGAGGGCCCCTTCCTCCTTGCGGTCTCGGAATCCCTCCCCATAAGGGGAAGAAGTCGGCCAAAGCGGGACCCGCAAGGTCCGCAGGTCGCAACATGAGTCTCGAGGAAGACCATGTCGGCGGAGGAGGGCGCGTCGCCTTCCTCCCAGGCTTTGACCAGGGCCTCGGCCCTATCACAGGCGTTCATCATGAAGCGATACCCCCATCGACCCCGCGAGGTTGCTCGTGATATTCGGATTCGAGGAGGGAGCGGAGTCTTTTCCGCGCCCGGAAGAGCCTCGACTTCACGGCCTCCTCTCCTAGGCCGAGAACCTTTGTCACCTCGACGACGGAGAGCTCCGCGAAATAGTAGAGTTCCACGACGCTCCGCTGCTCGGCGGGCAGGGTCGCCACGGCCTTTCGCACCGCCTCGGCCTCGAAGGCCCTTTCGGCTTCGGCGAGGGCGTCCGGGCCTTCCCTCGCCCCTTCTTCGGCGGCGACCGCCTCAATCTTCCTTTCTTCGCTGCTCCGTTTGCTGCCGCGTGATCGAAGCCTATTGGCCGCGATGGCGAAGAGCCATGAAGGGAAGCTCTCGCCGAGCCTGAAGCTGCCGAGGGAGCGGAATGCTCGCAGGAAGACATCTTGGACGACATCGGCGGCCTCGTCTTCGTCGAGCCTGCGCGATCGGCAAAATGCGAGGACCCTGTCCGCGTAACGCTCGACGATGGGCCTGAAGGCGCGGCTGTCCCCCGCGAGCACGCGATGGATGTCGGCGAGGTCGGCAAGGGCGTCACGATCTTCCACGGCCCCCGATTATATCCCGCGCGGCTCGAAGATGTCGGGCTGCGATTCGCGAAATTTGGCGGAAAATCGGCGCAACCCCGACAAGGCGCGGGGGGTAGCCCTTCGTGAAAGCCCGGCGTGGATTGGCTGGGCCCGCCTCCGGGCCGAGGCTTTCGCAGCTCTCTTTTTCCGATCCAAGGAGGATTTTTTATGAGAATACTTAAGATTCTTGCCGCGGTCGCCGCGGTCTCCCTCGCCCTCGCCGGCTGCACGAGCGCCACGAGCGGCGCGACGTCGACGGTTTCCTTCAATTTGACGGACGCGCCTGTCGCCGCCTCGACCATCAGCCATGTCTATGTGACCTTCGGAGGTCTAGCGATCAACGAGTCGGACAGCGCCGCGGACAGCGCCGCATCCTGGATAACCGTGCCCATCGACTCGACGCAGCGCTACGATCTCCTCGCGCTGAGCGACGGTGTGAGCGCCCTTCTCGGCAACGTGCCCTTGACGGCCGGGACGCAGATCAATCAGATCAGGTTCACCGATCCGACCGTGTCCATCGTCGAGACGGCCAATCCGACAACCGAACTCACCTGTACGGTCAATTCCAGTAGTCTCAAGATCGTGAATTCCTTCGCCGTTCCCCTCACGGGGACCCTTTCGCTCACCGTGGATTTCAACGTGGGCAAATCCCTTGTCTATGCGACAGGCACTGGCTACAAGATGCTGCCCGTCCTTCGCGCCGTCGTCGATAACGAAGCCGGAAAGATTCTCGGCAGCTTCGTCGCGACGACGAATGCGTCCGACAGCTATGCGATCTACGCCTATACCGCCGGCACCTACACCGACGCGGAGGCGACCGCCACCGCGGGCGGCACCTCTTTCACCAACGCCATCACGAGTGCCGCGGTCAAGTCCGACGGCGCGGGCGGCTACACGTATACCCTCGCCTTCCTTGAGGCCGGGACCTACGATCTCGTCGTCGTCGATACGACCGCGGCGACCGTGGTCAGCAGCCCGACCTCCGCAAGTCCGACGCCTACCTACACCGGCGTCATCGTCCAGAGCGCAAAGGAAACAACTGAGAACATCAGCCTGCCCTGAGGCCACGGCAGACTCGATCCGGCCGTCCGCCACCCTCCCCGGCGGACGGCCTTTTTTGTCCTTCGGTCCGGCCCTTCCCCCTTGAGCTGCGATCTTTTCAGAGGGTCGCGACGAAGGCCGCTGCCCTCTCCTTGAGAGCGGCCATCTCCTTTCGCGTCTTGAGGACGAAGGGATTGCGCTCGGCGGTGCCGACGACGGCGTCCTGCTCCGATTGGCTGCGGAAGGTGGTCTTGCGGAAATGGTTGTCGTGGTCCTTTTTCCGCGATTTCCAGACTTCGTCGGCTACCTTGTCGCAGAGCCGCGAAAAGGTATCTATCGATTCGCGGAGGTCGGCGGCGACGAGATCTGCCGGCGCCTTCCCGAGGAGCCAGGCGAGGATGGCCCAGGCGTGCTGGGCCTTGTCGAGTGCGTAATCGCGGGCGAAGCCTTCGTAGGCGGCGTGCATGTCGTCCCAGGTGGGCAATCGGCCTTCACGGGCCTCCGCGAGAAGGGCCTTCACCTTGGCGTTCGGCACGAGCTGCCCGCCGAGGTTTTCCCAATCGCTTTCGCGCGGAGCCCCGCCGAGGCGGAGCGACAGCGAGGCAAAGGGCTCGGGGTCGAGCGACGAAAGGGTCGAGGCGGCGTACCAGAGGAGAATTTCGCGGTAGGCTTTCCATGCCCTCGCGGGTTTCGTGACGACGACGCGGCGACGAGAGTTCTCGACGCCGCTCGCGTCTATTTCGGCGGGTGCGGCGAAGCGAGGATCGGCGAGGGCCGCGCGGCCGGCGTTCCGCAAGGCATCCCTCCCGAGCCCGGCCGTGTCGCGGCCTTCATTGCGCAGGGCCCAGGCACCGAGCCATTCCTCGAGGAGGCCGATCGCGGCGACGCTTTCCTCGGCGGTGTCGGGCGCGAAGGGGGAAAACTCGATCGGCAGGGTCTTCGAGACGCGATGGTCGCGCGCCTGGAATTTGGCCTCGTTGCGCATCAGCGCGTACATGTTGCTCGTCCACCACCAGGCGGGAGCGAGCACGAGTCGGTCCAGCGTCCGGTCGTCGTCGACGAGGCAGAAGGGGAGGGGGACGTCGAGTTCGAAACGGAAATCGCCCTTCGCGAGAAGGCAGTACGAGGCGAAGCGCGAGGAATGCTTGACCGAGGTCGAAAGCCCCGGCCAGAAACCGCGGCCCGCCTCGATCTCGCCGTCGTTGGAGCGCGAGTTGTGGTTCGAGCCGATGGTGGCGCCTGCCGCCATGTTGGACTGTCCGCGCACGAGGCTCGCGATGAGAAAGCTCGTATTGTGATGTTGTTCGTGGGCGGGGAAGATGAGGTTGTTGAGGATCTCGCAGCAGGAGACGGTGGAGTTCTCGCCGAGCACCGAATGGATGAGGCGTGCCCCGTACTTGAGGGCCGAGTTGTCGCCCATGACGAAGCGCACGGCCTTGCAGCCATAAAAGACCCGGGAGCCGTAGCCGACGATGCCGTTGACGAGCTCGACGCCCTCGCCGATCTGCGTGCGCGCGGCGTCGCTCGAGCGTATCGTGAGATTCTTGAGCTTGTTGGTGCCCTTGATGTAGGCGCAGGGACCGATGGCGACGTCCTTGATGATGCCGTTGGACTTGAGCACCGAGTAGGCGCCGATGCTGGCGTAGCGCCCGCGGCGATGGTCGAACATCGCGTCGGTCATCGAGCGAAAGGCCGTCATGAGTCGCGCGTCGCCGCGGTGGCGGGCCCAGAGATAGGCGTCGGCTCCGAGCATGCCGACGAAGGGCAGGATCGAGCGGCCGCCCGCCTCGTTCATCACGTCGAGCTCCACGCGGACCTCTTCCGCCTCCCCTTCCATGACGATGCCGTTGCCGAATTTGGCGTGGTTGGAGCACTCGATCTCGTCGTTGTTGAGGAGGATGCAGCCGTCGCCGATCACCTGGTGGGCGACGTAGGCGCAATCGAGTATGGCGCAGTCGTCGCCGATGTCGCAGGCGATGATGCGCGAGCGGTAGATGCCCACGGGCACCTTCGTGTCGTGATGCTCGAGCACTGCGCGTTCGAGACGGCCTATCCTGACGAGACCGTCGAAGGAAGATTGCCTGACGAGTTCGGGATTGAAGGGTTCGGTCACGAGGAGGGAGTTCCAGTCCGGGCAGCTGTTTTCGTTTTTGACGAGGCTCTCGATTTCGTAAGGACGGAGCCTGCGATAGGCGGAAGGCGATTTGCCGGTTTCGGCGAGCTGGGAATCGCGAATCGCGTATTCGTCGCGGTCGGGGCCGAGGGACCCGGGACCGACGAAGCCCGTGCCGATCGCGTCCGCGGGGAGGAGCCGTATGTCGTTCATGTTGGGCGAAGCCTACCCGCGTCCCGGCCTTCGCGCAAGGAGCGCCGGAACAGTTCCCGCCCCCCCAGTTTCGCCCTGATCCGCCCCGACCCGCGAGCGCCGCCGACTTGACAAGGAACTTCGCTTCGGGACATGGTACGCCATGGCGCTGCCAGATTTCGCGACGGACGAAAAACTCGTTACCGAGGCCGAAAAACCGGCCTTCGAGGCCTTTGCGCGTCTCGTCGCCGCGAAATCCCCCGACGAGCTCGCGGCGGCGGCGATCGAGTTCGCCGACATCCTCGGCAATCCAGGGGAATTCAAGCAATACGCCCAGGGTCGCATGGCCGATCGCCTCGCCCGCATCGACCATCTTCTCAAGATTTTCCTCGAAAACTCCGCCCTCCTCGTGCACAAGACCTGGGTCGAGAAGAGCGACGACAAACGCAAGGAAAGGTTGATCGAGGAAATCGTGGCCTTCGAGCGCGAGTTTCGCGAAGGGGACATCAAGGCATCTTTCCGCCGTTTCGTGTTGCTCTGTCATTCCATCGCCCATCTGCTTTTCGGCGCTCAGAGCCGGGCGGACGACTTTCTCGCCTGGACCTTCCGCATCGATCCGAAGCTCGGTCTCTTCTTCTGGTTCGTGGAGGAGATCGAAGAGCAGGTTCGCGCCGATGCCGGTTCCGATGAGCTTCTCACCATCGAGACGGTGATCGGCATGTACGTCCTTTCCTGCTTCTAGCCCGATCCCAGCGTCGCTTTCGGTCCTGTCAGTTTAACCCCCAATTATCCCGGCTTTTACATTTTTAACTAGGTTCTTTCCCCATCGATCATTATGATCGTGGCATGTCCGTGAAAACCATCTGCGCAGCCATTTGCGCCCTGAGCCTTGCGGTCGCGGCGGCCGCCGATACCGGAACGGTAGGCGCGAACTCCGGCAACTTGGCGCCCGCCTCCTCGATTGAATCGGCGGCGCAGGCGAGCCTTCTCCCGGCTTTGCCCTCCTCCGAGGCGGGGAGCCGGGTGATCACCTTCGACGAGGCCATATCCGCGGCCATGGCGGGGAACGACGATCTCGCGATCGCCGCGGGCAATCTCGCCGCCGCAAAGGCGACGCACGAGGCCAATCTGGCGAAGAACGAGCCGAGCCTGTCGGCGAACGGCCAGGCCGGCATAACCGACGGCTTCACAGACCAGACGATGGCGAAGGCCACGGGCGCCAGCGGCCTCGGACTCGGCGAGTCCTTCACCGGGGGCTTGAGTTTCGGCATCGGCACGGCGAATGCGACCTCAGGCACAAGGATAGGGATAAGCGCCACGCAGACGGTTCCCGTGAGTCCCCAGATATCAGCAAGCGGCTCGGGCAGCGTGGCCGTGCCCCAAACGACGGTCGTCGCGGCGACAATCAGCCAGACAGTTTGGGACGGCTATGTCGGCGGCCAGACCCAAGCCCTGGTCGATCAGAGCATTCTGACCCTCAAAGGCAAGGAGCTCGCGGCCCGACAGGCCCGATCCGCAGCCTCCACGAAGGTGAAACAAGCCTATATCACGGCCCTCGTCGCCCAGCGGACCCTCGCCCTTCGTCTGGGCATCCTCGACAAGTTAAATTCCCTCTATAAGCAATTGCAGGCCACCTATGCCATCAAGCAGGCGAGCGCCATCGACCTCCAGACCGCTGAGATCAACGCGAAAAGCGCCGGACTCGACGTCGAGACGAGCCGACACGATTATTCGCTCGCGCGCCAGCGTCTCGCCCTTCTGATCGGCCTCGCGCCCGATGCCAATTACAGGGTCGCCGAGATCGACGTCCCGAAGCTCCCCGCCGCCTCCCTCGACGACGCGATCGCCCAGGGCCTCGCGAAGCGAGCGGACATCGCCCAATACGACATCGCCCAGCGCTCGGCCTTGATAAGCGCCGCCGTTGCCGGCGGCTCGGCCCAGCCCTCGCTCTTGGCGACCGGCGGAATCGGGGTTGGTTTGAATTGGGGCGCCTCCGCCGATCCCTCGCAAAGCGTCAAGTCAGTCGACGCGACGACCGGTCAGTCCATCAGCCTCGGTCTCAAGCTCGGGTTGCCGATCCTCGACTCCGGAGCGGCCAAGGCCGCCGAGGATGCGGCGAAGGCCACGGCCCGGGTCGCCGCGACCCAGGCGGCCCAGCTGCGCAAGAGCGTCGCCGCCGATATCCGAGACGCCTGGTGGAACCTCCAGATCCTCGCCGAGCGCAGCGACCTCGCGGCCCAGAGCGTCGATCTCGCCGAGAGCCAGTTCGCGCTCATGCAGGCCCAGGTCAAATTCGGCACCGCCACCAATCAGGACATGCTGACCGCCTCGGTCAACGCCGCCAACGCCGAGGTCGCATGGCTTACGGCGAAAAGCAATCAATTGCTCGCGGAGCTCACGCTCGAGACCGCGATGGGACTATGACGCGGCCCCCGAGGGCTTCGCAGGAGCAGATGATGAATAAGATACGAATTGTTGCAATCGGAATTCTGGGAGCGGCGGCCCTCCTTTCCTTCGCTGGCTGCTCCAAGGCTCAAGGCGGAGCCGCCCAGGGGGCGCGGACCGGCGGCCAGTCGGGACAATACGGCGGGCAGGGCGGAACGAGAGCGGGCGGGGCGGCGGGCGGCGGTTCCTATGGTGGCCGCCGTTCCGCGGTCATCCCCGTCCAAGCCACCGCCGTGAAGGTCGGCCCGCTTGATGCCGACCGGACGACGGCCGGCGTCATCGTTCCCCTCGTCCAGAGCCAGGTGGCCACCCAGGTAGCCGGCTTCGTGGCCAAGGTTCCGAAGCTCGTCGGCGATTGGGTCAAACAGGGCGATGTCGTCGTGCAGCTCGACGACTCGCAGCTCAAGCTGACCGCGGCGACCGCTGCGGCCGCCCTCGAAAACGCGAAGATCAATCTGTCGGTGGGCCAGGATACCTCGAACCAGGCCAATCCCAAGCTCGCCCTCCAGGTCCAGTCGGCCCAAGCCGCCTACGATTCGGCCAAGAAGAATTACGACGCGCAGAAAGCCCTTTTCGATCTCGGCGGCATTTCGGCCTCGGCTCTCGACACGGCCAACAGCAATCTAGCCGCGGCCCAGGCCAATCTCGAAGGCGCGAAGACCTCCCTCGATCAGAACAACAATTCCGGCGACCAGACGATAGCCCAGCTCAAGATCGCCGTGCAGCAGGCGCAGAACAACAGTGATCAGGCCCAACTCAACCTTCGGAACGCAAGCATCAGGGCTCCCTTCGACGGGCAGATTTCCGCTATCAACGTGCAGCCTGGCATGGCTGCCAGCGTGAGCAGCCCGGTCTTCACCCTCGTGAGCGCGGGCAAGCAGATATCGTTCAACGTGCCGCCTTCCGACGCTCCCTTCCTCAGGCCGGGGATGCCGATCGTCTTCAACTTCCAGGGAACAAACCACACCGTGCGCATCAGCCAGGCTCCAGCCGCGCCGATTTCCGGCGTCCTTCCCATGATGGCCTCTGCCGCGGGGCTCAATCTGCAATATGGAACGGTCGGCGAGATCAATTATCGAATACCCCTCGCCAGGGGCGCCATCGTTCCCCTCGCCTCCCTCGGCACCCTTGAGAACCAGAACTTCGTCTACGTCATCGAGAACGACAAGGTCACGATGAGGACCGTGACGATAGCCGCCGAGTCGGGGACGACGGCGGCGGTCGAAGGCATTTCGGATGGAGAGGTCATCGTCGTGAGCCCGCCGCCCGGCCTCCTCGCCGGATCGCAGGTGCAGGCGACGATGATCGCCGCCGATGGCTCCGTCGGGGCGCCTGCCCCCGCCGCTCAGCAGCCGGGCAGCCCGCAGGGCGGCATGGGAACGGGCGGCCAAAAGGGCAGCGGCCAATATTCAGGCCAGCGCCAGGGAGGGAGCGGAAACTATTCCGGAAGCGGAACCTACTCGGGACAGAGACAGGGCACCGCTTCGTCGTACCAGACCTCGGGCGCGAACGCTAACTCCTCCTCGGGCACGGGGAGCGCCAAGCCATGAGCGACGGTAACGGAAAGCTTCCGGTGAAGCGGGAGAAAGCCGGGGATGCAGAGGTCCCCTCGACTTCGGTGCGGAATTTCGAGAGCAAGATCTTCACGCGGGTAAATCCCGCCGTAAAATTCTCGGTGACACGCTACGTGCTGGCCATCGGCATTTTCGTCGCAATTGTTGCCTTCGGCCTCGTGAGCACCTCGCAGCTCGGCGTGGATCTCATGCCCACCGTCAACATTCCCGTCGTCGCCGTCTTCACCACCTACTCCGGTTCCGATCCCACGGTCGTCGACCAGCAGGTGACTCAGATAATCGAAAACGCCGTCTCGACGGTGTCGGGCATCACGGACATAAACTCGACGAGCTCTCTCGGGGTGAGCCGGGTGGTGCTGTCGTTCGACACGAGCGTCGACAAGAATGTCGTGCTCCAGCAGGTGGCGGCAGTGGTCAACGCCACGGTTCGCCGCCTTCCCTCGGGCGTTCAGACGCCCGTGGTCCGCTCCTTCGACCCGAACGCCCAACCCGTGCTCGAATTCGGCGTTGCCGGCGGCGGGGCTTCCCTTTCGGACGTCAACGACTACGTACAGAACAGCCTCGCGCCCCTCATCGAGCGTGTCGACGGCGTGGCGAACATCAATGTCTCGGGAGCCCCCGCCCGGGAATTCCAGGTCCTGCTAGATCCCAACAAACTCAAGTTCTACTCGCTGAGCCCGAGCCAGGTGGTCAACGCCATAGTCGGGAACGCCTTCAACCAACCTATCGGAACAATTACGACGAATCGCACGTCGCTCACCTTCTCGACGAGCAACACCCCCTCGGACGTTGGCTCGATCTCGCGAATCCTTGTCGATTCGACTCGAGGGGTCTCGGTTGGCGATATAGCGGCGGTGCGCGACGTCGCCACGGACCAAGATTACGTCAGGGTGAACGGCATTCCCGTCGTCCAGCTCTCGATCCAACGGACCACCGACTCGAACGCCATTTCCGTCGTCGACGGCGTCAGGAAGCTTCTCGCGAGGACGCCCTTGCCGAAGGGCTACGACATCCTGATCGGGAACGACACGACGGGCTCGATCAGGGCTTCGGTATCCAACACTTTCAATGAGCTCTTCATGACCCTCATCGTCGTGGCGATCATCGTCCTTCTTTTCATCGGCAAGCCGAACATGGCCTTTTCAGTCATCCTCGCGGTGCCCATCGCCATTTCGGCATCTCCTATTCTCTACAAGCTCGCGGGCTTTTCCTTCAATCTCGTCTCCCTCCTCGCGATGGTCACCGCCATCGGCATCGTCGTCGATGATTCAATCGTCATCGCGGAAAACGTCGATCGTTACAGGGCTATGGGCTTTTCGCTCAAGGAGGCCGTGCTCAAGGGCGCGAGCGAGGTCTTCAGCGCCGTCATAGCGGCCTCGCTTTCGCTCCTGTCGGTCCTGATGCCGGTCAGCTTCATCGGCGGCTTCATCGGGATGTACATCCAGCAATTCTCCCTCGGACTGGCTGCCGCTGTCGTGCTCTCCCTCCTCGAGGCCGTCCTCTTCCTCACTGTCCGCCTCGCCTACACCCCCGACGCGAGCGACCTCCATTGGAAGGATTTCTTCCGGAGCTTCGGACGCTTCGGCGAGGCTATGAAGTGGGGTCTCAAGGCCTGGAGGAAGGGACCAGGAATCATCCTCGCCCTCGCCCTCGCCGGAGCCATGGTGGTCACCAAGCACCCGATCTGGCTTCCCTCCCTCCTCCTCTATCCACTCGCCCTCGGTCTTGCTAATTATGTCATCTTCATGGGCCTGAGCCTCTTCGAGTCGATTTCGGAGACCCTCCACGGCTGGACCGAACGCTTCGTGGAGTTCGTGCGCGACCATTACGTCAACGTCCTCGGCAGGATGCTCAGATGGAGCGCCGTCGTCCTCGGCGTTGCGGGAGCGGGCTTCATCACCATCATCGTGATCGTCGCGCCGCACATCTCCTTCAATTTCGTTCCCAATTCGGACTCCGGCACCATGTCGGTCAACGTCTTCTTTCCGCCGGGGAGCTCGCAATACACCGCCAACCAGGTCGCTGCCAAGGTGGAAGCTTACCTTCGGACGCGCCCCGAGGTCGCGTCCGTCCAATCCGAAATCAGCAATCGCGTGAGCGAGACCCTGACCCTCGTGCCCATCGAACATAGACCTGGCGTCGCGCAACTCTCGCAAATGTACCGAGCCGCCCTCGCGCCCCTCATCATGAAGGAATTCCCCACGGCGCGACTTTCCGTGGGCACCGGCGGCTTCGGCGGCGGCGGGCCGGGGGGAGGCTTCGGCGGCTCCTCGATCTCGCTCAGCGTCGTGGCCTTCAGCATGGACCTTCTCCTCAAGGCCAATTCGGAGATCGTCTCCGCGATCCAGGCCAATCCCTATGTCGCCGACGTGACTTCGAGCCTTTCGGACACCTCCCTCGAAAACGATTTCGTCCCCGATCCCTCCAAGCTTTCGGGAACGGGCATCACCTCGCAAAGCATCGCCAACGCGCTCCAGACCTATACCTCGGGAACCCAGGCCTCGAACGTCGTCACAAACGGCCTGAGCTATCCGATCATGGTGCAGATCGACCCAACTGTGATCAATGGAAGCCAGACCCTCCTGGATCTGCCCATCTATTCGTCCGTGCTTCAGACAAATCTACAGGTCGGTCAGCTCGGGACCTTCGTGCTGAACGAGAAGCCGACCTCGATCTCCCGCTATAATCGCCAATACACGGGCTCTCTCACCATCAACCTCAAGCCCAACGCCCCGACCGTCCTCGAGGTGCAGAAGTCCATCATCAAGGATCTCACGGACAAGGGCCTCCTCGACAATGGCATCTCCATTTCCACGGGCAGCCGGTTCAATACGATCGCCTTGGCAGCCCAGCTGCAGACCCAGGGCGCGGTGGTCTTCCTCCTCGCCTTCTTCCTCGCCTATCTCGTGATGGCGGCGCAGTTCAATTCCTGGCGTTATCCTATCTACCTGTTGCTTCCGGTGCCCCTCGCCATCGCCGGCGCCCTCCTCGTCGTCGGAATCGTCGGAGGTGGCCTCGACATCTTCGGCGTCATGGGCATGCTGATGCTCATCGGGTTGTCGGCCAAGAACGCCATCCTCTATCTCGACTTCGTCGTGGAGCGCCTCGGAAAGATGCCCATCCGCGACGCCCTATTGGACGCGGCCAAGCTACGATTCAGACCAATTGTCATGACCACGCTGACGGTGCTCGTCATCTCGGGCCCGCTCGTGTTCTCGCACGGCCAGGGCGCTGAGTTCGGCCAACGCATGGGCATCGTCATGTTCGGCGGCATCTTATTCTCCGCCATACTCACTTTCTTCGTGGTGCCGGCGGCATTTTTCCTCTTCGAGAGGAACAGGCAGGTGGATTTCAACGCGGCGCGCGCGGAGATCGACCATGCGGTGGAGGATGTCGAGCAAGGGATACTGCCTTCGTCTTCAGTCGCCATGACCATGGTGGAGGGCGACGAGCCCGAACCGAAGCCAGTCTTGCCCCTCAGCCCGTGAGGCCCTGCGAGCGCCGACCTCTTAGCGCCACGTGGGAGAGTTCGGCGGTGTCGAGGACGAGGACAAGCGAACCATCGCCGAGTGTCGCGCTACCCGCGATGCCCGGCGAATCGCTGAGCTTTCGCTCGAGGGGGCGGACCGCCGCCGAGAGGGTTTCGCCCACCTCGTCGACGATGAGGATGCTCTGCGATCCCGAATCCTCGAGTACCACTCCTATTCTTTTTCCGCCTCGGTTGGCGGCTTCGCCGCCCTCTTCGAAGAGGATGCGGAGGTCGATGGCGGGAATGAGGCGTCCCATCCAGGGGACCGTTCGCCAGGCGCCATCCTTCCGGTCGCCTTCCTCGAATTCGAAACAGGCTTGTGTCGCGTCGAAGGGGATGAGGAGGTCCAGGGAGCCGACCCGGGCGACGAAACCCTCGACGAGGGAGAGGGCGAGGGGGAGTCGAACGACGATGGCCGAGCCTTGCCCGTGCGTCGATTCGATGCGCACGGTTCCGCGCATGCCGGCCACCGATTTCTTGACCACGTCGAGACCGACCCCGCGACCCGACCAGCGCGTGACTTCCGTGGTGAGCGAAAAGCCCGGTTCGAAGAGGAGCTCGAAGAGTTCTTCGTCGTCGAGGCGCTCGTCCTCGCCGATCCTGCCCCGCTTGATGGCCGCGGCCCTTATGAGTGCCGGGTCGATGCCCGCACCGTCGTCCTCGACGCGGAGGGTCAGCAATCCCGACTCCCTCTTGGCTCGGACCGCGACGAGGCCCTCGGGATTCTTGCCCGCGGCGAGTCGACGTTCGGGCTTCTCGATGCCGTGATCGGCCGCGTTGCGTACGAGATGGAGGAGGGGTTCGACCATGCGATCGGCGAGGCTTTTGTCGATTTCGGTGTCGGCTCCGGCAAGGGCGAAACGTATCTTCGTTCCCCTGTCCCTCGCGATCTCCTCGACGGCCCTGACGAAGCGTCCGGCTATGTCTCCGAAGGGCACCATCCGCGCCTCGAGGACGGTGCGATACAGGGACGCGGCGAGGGATTCGACGGCCGCGAGTTCGTAGGCGAGATTTGACGAGCCCGTGGCGCGGGCGCTCAGCGCAAAGTTGGAAAGGGCGACGACTATTTCGCTTGAATAGCTCTGGATCTTTTCGAGCTTCGACGCGGGGACGCGCGCCAAGGCGTCGGATACCAAGGCCTTGTCCTCGGCGTTCGCGGAGCGCGTCTTTTCGCGAAGCGCCTTTATTCGCTCGGCGGCTCCCGCCTTGGGATCGACCAAGGTCGCGTCGAGGGCCTCGAGCACGCGCGCGTCGCTTTCCGCCTCCTCGGCTCCGATGGCAGCCCTCTGGCGAGGAACCTTGGCTCCGATCGCCGGCCGAGCCCCGTCGATGATCGAGCCGACATGCGAGCGGCAGACCTCGAGGGCCCCGAAGGAAGAGGGACCGAAGCGCGCCTGTCCCTGGCGCACCCTGCCAAGCCGCGTTTCCCACGCGTGGGCGAAGGCCTCGAGCCGCGGCAGGCCGACGATTCCCGCGGAACCTTTGATCGTATGGATGAAGCGGAAAAGGGCGTCGACGGCCCCATCGTTCCCTCCCTCGAGATCGGCGATCGCCTGGTCGATGCCGTCGAGTATCTCCCTCGTCTCCGAGGCGAAGGCTTCGAGGATGTCCTCGGCCATCAGTCCCGCCCTTTTTTCATGAGCCCTCTCGAAAGGGCGTCGCGGACGATGCTCGGATCGGCAGGTTTGCGGACGATGTCGAAGCCGCCCGCTTCGCGGACCTCTTCCCTCGTCCTATCCTGGAGATCGGCGGTGACGATGACGACGGGGAGTCCCGGCATTGCGGCGACGAGGCGTTTGAGGGTCGCGATGCCCCCCAATCCCGGCATCGTGAGATCGAGAAAGACGAGGTCGGGAGCGTAACCGCCATCGAGAAGGGAAAGCGCCTCCTCCCCGCTTCGTGCCTCGGTCGTTTCGACGCCGAGCTCGCGGAGCGTGGATTTGAGCGACATGCGTGCGACGATCGAATCGTCGATCACGAGAACCTTCGCGTCCATGAAGGAAGTATAGCCCAGGCCGATGCGCCGCGACAGGGCGCTTCGGTTATGGCCTCGGCGTCGGCTTATGGATATAATACCGGGATGAACGATGTGTCAGGGAGCGGTGCCCAGGTGTCGGCGACCGGAGCGCCAGCCACGGGGAATTGGCGATTGGGCTTGGCCGTCAATTCGGCCTTATTCATGGCGGTGAGTCTTTTCGCCCAGAAGTTGCTCAATGATTTCGCCTATCTGATCGCCTACCGGACCTTCGACGCCCGTGTCTTCTTCGGAGCCCTCGGCCGGCACGGTGCCTTCGTGGTGCTTCCGGCCGTGGCCATGGCGATCATCGTCCTCCAGTTCTGGATGCGGCCCTTCGCGCATGCGGTGAGGGATATCGAATCGGGGCGAAAGATCAGCGTTGAAGCTTTTAAGCGCGCCCTCGGCGCGGTCGTGAGCCTGCCCTGGGTCATCATCGCCTTCAATGTCGTCGCCTTCTCCGCGGGATTGCTCGTCAGCATGCGCGGAGCCATGTTGAGCGGCTCCCGCATCGGCGTCTTCATTCTTCAATATTTATCGGGCGCTATCGTCTGCGCCTACGTCCAGATCGTCGTGGGGAATCTCCTCCTCGCCGAGCCGCGCGCCTTGCTGCGCGTTCGTTTCGTCGGCACCTATAGAGAATGGAGCGAAGGCCAACGCTCGATGATCGTGACGATCGCCCTCGCCTTCTACACCATGTTCACCGTCGTCGGCGTGGGTCAGGCGATCAACGACGCGACCCTGATGCGCGAGCATATCTACGTTTCGATCGCGAAGGACGGCAAGGATTTTGCCGCGGCTTCCGCCGACTACCAGACGGCCGTCGCCGCCTTCCTCGGGGTCTCCGCCGACAAGATAGACGTCGACGAGGCCTCCGTCGGCCGACAGGTCAATCCCTTTATTATCTACCTTCCGATTCTCGCCTTCCTCGTAGGCCTAGCGATTTTCATCCAGCTGGCCTCGAGCCGCTACCGGAAGATGCAGTACGCATCTTTGCAGGACAAGCTCCGGAGCATTATCGCGGGAAAGGCCGATCTGACGCAGCGCCTCGTCATCGCCCAGTTCGACGAGATCGGCGCCCTCGCGGACACGATCAATGTCTTCATCGAGAAGTTGAAGGATCTCTTCGCGCAGTTCGCCGAGGCGGGAGAGCGGGTCGCCAAATCATCGATTTCCCTTCGCGACGTCCTTTCCGAGACCATGGCCACGACGGAGATGATGGTCGAGTCGATCGACGGCACGAGCTCGGAGGCATCGGGCCAGTCGGGTCTCGTGAGCGAAGCCTCGGCCTCCCTGGGCCACACCCTCGATTCGCTGCGCAAGATTTCGGAGCATGTCGACGCCCAGGCGAGCGCGGTGGAGCAGACCTCGGCGGCCGTGTCGGAAATGGCCGCGAACATCCAGTCGGTGGCGAATGCAACCGCCCGCGCAAACCAGGTTGCCGCGGGCCTCGCCACCGTCGCCGAGGGCGGCAACAAGGCGGTGGATGCCGCGGGCCTGGCGATCCGCGACGTCGAGGCGGCCTCGCTCCGCGTCGCCTCCATCGTCGAGGTCATTTCGAAAATAGCCTCACAGACCAATCTTCTCGCGATGAACGCCGCCATCGAGGCGGCTCACGCCGGGGAGGCCGGCTCGGGTTTCGCCGTCGTGGCTACGGAGGTCAGGAATCTCGCTGAATCGAGCGCGAGGAGCGCGAAGGACATCGGCGCCCAGATCCGCGAGATGCGCGCCCTCATCGTCGAGGACGTACGATTAGCGGCGGAGGCGAGCGAGGCGCTCAATCGCATCGCGAACGATGTCGGCGGCACGACCTCCCTCATCGACCAGATCGCCGCGGGCATGCGCGAACAGGGCGAAGGTGCGAACGAGATCGTCAGCGCCATGTCCTCCCTCGTCGAGGAGAGCCAAGGCATCAGGACGATAGCCGAGTCGCAGAAGGCCGAGGGAGAGGCGATGCGCGCCATCATCGAGCGACTCGTCGATGTCTTCGACAGGATCGTCGCCGCCACCGCGAGGCAGGCCGAGGGAAATCGCGGCATCATCGAGGGGATCAGGCATCTCGAATCGGTGACCAACGAGAACAAGCGGGTGGTGGACGGGCTCCAAGAGCTCCTTCACGGCTTCGTGCTCTCCGGCGCCGACCAGACCGTCATAGATAAGAAGAAATAGAAAAGGCGAAGGGACCGTCGCGGTCTCCTTCGCCTTCGCGTCTTCGAGCGCGGCTCCTGCGTCCGATGCGCGGGCCGCGCCCATGCCCGGCCATTAGCGCTTGGCGCCGCCCGCTCCCGCTCCGGAGCCAGCCCCGCCCGCTGATCCCGCTCCGCCGCCTTCGCCCTTGCCGCCCGGCTCCCGGCCGGGCATCTCCCTGCCGGTTCCTTCCTTGTCACCCGCTCCCATGCTGGCAGTAGCGGGTTTGTTTTTGGCCACCCGGTACTGCTCGGAGTTTTTCGCCATCGTCTTCACGAGGGCGGTGAATTCCTTCGAACCTGGCTTGAGTCCGAGGGTCTGGGCGACGAGGCCCCAGCCGTGGCCGGACTTGCCCTCCGCCAAGGCGATGACGTCGGAAAGGCTCTTGCCCGAAGCCTTCGCCAGCTCCAGCGCCAACCAGACCTCGCCGGGCTTGTAGCCCTGGGCGAGGAGTCCGTCGAGGGTGGTCGTCGAGACCTTGAACTCGAGGGAGAGTTTCGCCATGAGGGCGGTGGGATCGGCCACGGCGCCAGAATTGACCATCGCCACCTCGGTGTCGAGTTGGACGCTGCCAGTGGTCGCGATGCCGCCCGAAGTCGTCGTCTGGGCGAAGAGGCCAGAGCCTATCGCGAGGGAAAGGACGAGCGCAACCGTGCCCGTCATGGGAAATCGTTTCATCCGTTGCTCCTTCGATCGGCCTTCCCGAAATCATCGGGATCATCGCCGACCACTTGGGTATATCCGGTCGATCGATTCGGGGTTGCGCTCGCCGCGCGCTTTTCCGCCGCCACGCCTCGGATTGCCTCCTTTTGTATGGATGAAAGCCGACAATGCCGATAGATTTCTCGTAATGACCGAAGCCTCTTCCCTCGATGATCTCATTCTCCGCGCCCGCGACGGCGACGACGAAGCCTTTCGCCGAATCGTCGATTCCTGGGCGCCCCGAGTTCTGGCCTTCATGAGATCGCGACTGGGATCGGAGGAAGATGCCCTCGACGCTACTCAGGAGGTCTTCGTCCGGGTGTGGTCGGCCCTGGGGCGCTTCAGGATAGGGGAGAGTTTCTCGCCTTGGCTTTTTTCGATAGCGGCCAATCTCGCGCGGAGCCGCTGGAGATCGCGGTACCTCGACAGCAAAAAGACCGCCGCTGCCGCCGCCGAGCTCGCCGTCGCTCCCGTGGCCGATCCGTCTGAGGAGGCCAACGACGAAATGCGCGCCGAGGAATTGAGGCGCGCGGTAGCCACCCTGAGCCCGGAATTCCGCCGCCCGGTCGAACTCTATTATTTCGGAGGCCTCGATATACGCGAGACGGCCGCATCCCTGGGCCTCGGGGAAGAAGCCGTTAAGTCCCGGCTTTTCCGGGCTCGAGCAAAATTGCGGAATGCGCTCGAAAAGCCGCAACCGGCAGCGAGGAGCTGATGTACTATAACGTGATGGATTGTTCAGGAGTAGAAACCCTCATCCGTACCTGGGAGTCGGGGGGGCAAACGGAGGCGGACGCCCGTGCCGCCGCCCGCAAGCATGCTGATTCTTGCGAGGAATGTAGCGCGCGCTTTTCGACAATTCTCGATTTCGTCGAAAGGGATTCCATCGAGGGCTCTGCCTCGGTGATCGATGCCCCTCCCTTGCCTGCCGGCTTCTCGGATCGCGTACTGGGCAGGATAGCGGAGCGGCGCAGGGCGGGCCGCGGGGCGTTTATCGGAAGGCGATTCATCGGCCTCGCGGCGGCAGCCGCCCTCTTTTTCGTGGGCGTCGGCTTCGGCGCCCGCGTCTTCGTCCCCGCCCATGGCAAGGTAGTCTCCGTGCTCTTCATACTCGACGCCCCTTCGGCGAAATCGGTTTCCCTCGTCGGGGATTTCAACAAATGGAACCCCGCCGTCCACGTGCTCAAGCGCTCCGAACCGGGCAAGCCCTGGGAGCTCAGAGTCGATCTGCAACGCGGCAAGATGTATGTCTACGATTTCGTGATCGACGGCAAGCATTGGGTTCCCGATCCTACCGTCGAGACTAAGGTGGAAGACGGCTTCGGCGGATCGGGGAGTCTGCTCAGGCTATGAGAAGGAGCGGTAGGCGCGCGATCCTCGCGCTGGCTGTCATGCTCGGTTTCGCGAGCGGCTCTGCCCTTGCGGCCCAGGAGGTTTCCTCCTGGTTCGATCGCTCGCCGGACGCTGCCGCCTATGCGGCGGTCAAGCAGGACCTTCTCGCCCTTGCTGCCCGGTCGATTAGCGGCATGCATAGCGACCGGCCCCTCGCCGAAAGGCTGGCCGAAGGGGCGCGCAAGCGGGTGGCCCCCGATCGCCTCCTCGCCGCCCTCGGCACCGAAACGGATCGTCTCCTGTCCGCTGCCGCCGAAATCGACAAGCGTGGACTTTTGCCCACGGATTCGCGTTCGGCGGGCACGATGATGGCGCAGGTGGGCATCGCCCTTCGCGCCGGCCTCGAGCCCAATGACATAGGTGCTGCCTTCGATGGGGCCTCGGCCCGCCTCGGCGTGAGCCCCGCCGCGCGCGACAGGGCCCTCGCCGTCATTTCGGCCATGACGGGCCTGTCCCTCGATGCGAAGCAACGCTCCGCCCTGATAGCCGCCCTTGCAGCGAGCCAACTACCCACCGTGCGCTTTCGCGGCGTCCGCGGCGCCCTCGCCGAACTCCTTGCCCGACATTTGACGCCCGAACAGGCGACCCAATCCCTTATCGACTCGTTTTCCGCCCAGGCCACGGTTTCGGTCGAGCCGCGGCGAGAGCGCGAGGGCGATTCCGTCGCCAGGCCATCGGCCGGCGGAGGCTCCTCGCATGAGGGCGAAGGCGGCGGCGGCGACGATTGACCGGATCGGGTGGCGGCCTCACCTGAATCCATGAATGGCCTTTCCAAGCCTTGATGTATAAATATACAAGAAGATGCATAAATTCGACGCGAACCCCTTGAGCAAGACCTTGCTTTAGCATAACTTCTGCCCAGCCTCCGGCGACGGAATCCAGGCGCGCCGGAGAACGGCCGCGCCATTTGCGGCTCAGGAGGTCTCGTGAAAGGAAGACGACGCAGGGCCACCCTCCTCCTCGAGGATGGAACGGCGTACGACGGATGGTCCTTCGGCGCCCCCATGCCGCGCGCGGGGGAGCTAGTCTTCTCCACCGGCATGACCGGCTATCCCCAATCTCTGACCGACCCCTCCTATCGTGGACAGATCCTCTGCCTCGCCTGGCCCCTGGTCGGGAATTACGGCGTGCCCCTCGACAAAAAGGGAAGGCCCCGCCTCGATGCGCGCGGTCTTCCGATCGAACTCGAATCGGAACGGATACAGGTTTCGGGCCTCGTCGTCTCGGAGGCATGCGTTGAGCCGAGCCATCGTGACGCGAGCTCGAACCTCTCCGACTGGCTCTCGGGCGAGGGCGTTCCCGGTATTTCGGGCATCGACACGAGGAGCCTGATCAGGCACCTGCGCGAACGAGGCACGATGCGGGGCGCCATCCTCGTCGAGGGCGAAGTCGAGGTCGATCTCCGCTCGGGCGACCTCGCCCATCCCGTCTCCCTGGTTTCGCCCGCCGAGGCCCGCGTCTACGAGGCGCCACCCGGGCGGGATGGCAGGCCGGCGCCGCGCATCGCCCTGATCGACTGCGGCGCCAAGGCGAACATCCTCCGCGTCCTCCTCGGCAGGGGCGCCACCGTGATCCGCCTCCCCTGGGACCATGACCTCGAAAGTATCAACTATGACGGTATTTTCCTCTCGAACGGACCCGGCGACCCCAAGGCCTGCGGCAAGACCATCGCTACCCTCAGGCGAAAGCTCAAGGAGGAGGACCCCGTCTTCGGCATCTGCCTCGGCAACCAGCTGATGGCCCTCGCGGCGGGAGCCGACACCTACAAGCTGCCCTACGGCCATCGCAGCCAGAACCAACCCTGCGTCGAGGTCGGCACGAAGCGCTGCGCGATCACGAGCCAGAACCACGGCTGGGCCGTGAGGGAGGAGAGCATGCCGCGGGACTGGGCGCCATGGTTCGTCAACGCCAACGATGGAAGCGTCGAGGGCGTCCGCGCTCGAAGAGGGCCCTACCGCGCGGTGCAGTTCCACCCCGAAGGTTGCCCTGGTCCGAGGGACACCGAGGTGCTGATCGACGGCTTCCTCGCCGACGTGGAAGCCTCAAGGAGGGCGCGATGAGCGATGACATCAGGCGGCCCAACAAGGTCATCGTCCTCGGTTCGGGCGGTCTCCGCATCGGCCAGGCCGGCGAGTTCGACTACTCGGGCTCCCAGGCCCTCAAGGCCCTTCGCGAGGAGGGGATCGCGACGATCCTCGTCAATCCCAACATCGCGACCATCCAGACGAGCGAGGGCATGGCCGACGCGACCTACTTTCTTCCCGTGACGCCCGAGTTCGTAAGGAAGGTCATCGAGAAGGAGAGACCCGACGGCATCCTCCTCTCCTTCGGCGGCCAGACGGCCCTCAACTGCGGCATAGCCCTCGATCGCGACGGGACCCTCGCGGAGTTCGGCGTCACCGTCCTCGGCACCCCTGTGCGGGCCATCGAGCTCACCGAGGACCGCGAACTCTTCGCGAAGACCCTGGGCGAGATCGGCATCGACACGCCGCGGAGCGAGGCTGCCACCGATCTCGAAGGGGCTCTCGCCGCGGCCGGGCGCATCGGCTATCCGGTGATGCTCCGCGCCGCCTACGCCCTCGGCGGTTCCGGTTCGGGCATGTGCCGCGACGAGGCGGTACTTCGCAAGCGTTGCGCCCGCGCCCTGGCCGTCGCTCCCCAGGTCCTCGTCGAGGAATGGCTCGGCGGCTGGAAGGAGATCGAGTACGAGGTGATGCGCGACGCCTACGACAACTGCATCACCGTCTGCAATATGGAAAATTTCGATCCTCTGGGCATCCACACCGGCGAGAGCATCGTCGTGGCGCCTTCGCAGACCCTGAACGACGCCGAGTATCAGCTCCTCCGCTCGGTGTCGATTCGCCTCGTGCGCCACCTCGGTATCGTCGGAGAGTGCAACGTCCAGTTCGCCCTCGATCCCCTTTCGGATTCCTACAGGGTCATCGAGGTGAACGCGCGCCTGTCGCGAAGCTCGGCCCTCGCGTCGAAGGCGACGGGCTTTCCCCTTGCCTTCGTCGCGGCCAAGCTCGGCCTGGGCCATGCCCTCATCGAAATCGAGAACCGTATGACGGGCGCCACGAAATCCTGCTTCGAGCCCGCCCTCGACTACTGCGTGGTCAAGGTGCCGCGCTGGGACCTGGGCAAGTTCCCCGAGGCCGACCGGGCCATAGGCAGCGAAATGAAGTCGGTGGGCGAGGTCATGTCGATCGGCCGCAGCTTCGAGGAGGCCCTGCAGAAGGCCCTCAGGATGACGGAGATCGGCGTGCCGGGCCTCGTCGCCGACGAGACCGTCCCCGCGGGTCCGCAATTGAGGGCGGCCCTCCGGACCCCGACCGACCGGCGCATCTTCGCGGTGTACAAGGCCCTCGCCGAGGGGATGAGCGTCGACAAACTACACGCAATTACGAAGATCGACCGCTGGTTCCTCTCGAAGATGGCCGGGGTTCTCGCCGTGGAGCGCCGCCTCGCCCTGGTCGGGGCGGGCGGAGGTGGCGACGCGCAGGGGGGAGCTGCAAGGCTCGATGCCGAGCTTCTTCGAGATGCGAAACGTTCGGGCTTCTCCGACGCCCGCATCGGCGAGCTCTCGGGCATGAGCGAGACCTCAGTTCGATCGTTGCGCGAAAGCTTCGGCATCCGGCCGCTGGTGCGACAGATCGACACCCTCGCAGCCGAGTTCCCGGCTCGTACCAATTATCTCTACATGACGTATGCCGATCTCGCGGGGGACGGCGAAGCTTATTCGAACGCGAGCGGTCGCGGCGACGTCGAGCCCTCGGGCCGCGGCGTCATGGTCCTGGGGTCGGGGCCCTACCGGATCGGCTCGAGCGTCGAGTTCGACTGGTGCTGCGTCAACGCCGTGGAGACGGCGCGGAAGTCGGGCCGCCACACCATCATGGTCAACTGCAATCCCGAGACGGTGAGCACGGACTGGGACGTCTGCGACCGGCTCTACTTCGAAGAGCTTTCCCTCGAGCGCGTCCTCGACATCCGCGACTTCGAGCGCCCCGAGGGCCTCGTGCTTTCGATGGGTGGACAGATCCCGAACAACCTGGCACTCGCCCTCGACGCCGCGGGCACCGTCATCCTCGGGACGCCGGCATCTTCCATCGATAGGGCGGAGAATCGGCACAAGTTCTCGGCCCTTTGCGATGAGCTCGGCATCCGCCAGCCGGCCTGGAAGGAACTCACCACCAGGGCCGACGCCCTCGCCTTCGCCAACGAGGTCGGCTACCCGGTCCTCATCCGTCCTAGTTATGTCCTTTCCGGGGCGGCGATGAAGGTCGCCTGGGACGACGCGAGCCTCGGCGAGGCCCTCGACCTCGCGGCGGGCCTCTCCTCCGAGCACCCGGTGGTCGTCACGAAATTCATCGAGGGGGCCAAGGAGGTCGAGATCGACGCTGTCGCGAAGCGGGGGGAGATCCTCTTCCACACGCTGACCGAGCACGTCGAAAACGCCGGCATCCATTCGGGCGACGCAACCGTCGTCCTTCCGGCCCAGCGCATCTATCTCGCCACGGCCCGCAAGGCCCGCGACATAGCCGCGAGTCTCGCCGCCGCCCTCGACATCACGGGGCCCTTCAACATCCAGTTCCTCGCCCAGGACAATCGGGTGAGCGTCATCGAGCTCAACCTCCGCGCGAGCCGGAGCTTCCCCTTCTGCTCGAAGGTGGCTCGCGTCAACATGATCGAGCTCGCGACCAAGGCCATCCTCGGCGAGAAGGCGGCCCGCGTCGAGGCTTCGGCCCTCGACCTGGGCTGGGTCGGGGTCAAGGCCGCCCAGTTCAGCTTCGCTCGCATCCATGGGGCGGACCCGGTGAGCGGGGTGGAGATGGCGAGCACGGGCGAGGTCGGCTGCATCGGCACGAGCCTCGACGACGCCTTCCTCAAGGCCATGCTGTCTGTCGGTTATCGTCGGCCCCTCCGCAAGGTGCTCCTCTCCACGGGACCCATCGCGGACAAGGTCGAGTTCCTCGATAGCGCTCGCGCATTGCACGACATGGGCTGCGCCCTCTTCGCCTCGAAGGGTACGGCCTCGTTCCTCGAGGCCAATGGGGTTCCGGCGACGGCTCTCCACTGGCCCCTCGAGGGGCGGGAGCCCAACATCGAAACCTGGGTCCGCGAGCGGGCCTTCGATCTCGTCATCAACGTGCCCAAGAACAATCGCGAGCGGGAGCTCCGCAACGACGGCATCATCCGCCGTCTCGCCGTGGACTTCGACATTCCCCTCATAACTAATATAAAGATAGCGAGGCGCTTCATCAGATCCCTGGCCCGCGAGCGAGAGAACGGGCTCGAGATCAGGGCCTGGGAGGAGTACCGATAGGGCTGTCGCGGCCCGGCCGATTCCCCTTCTCGCAGCCTGTCGGGCGTCGGTCGGGCGATTGCGCGTGCGAGGACTTCCCGCCTCGAAGTGCTTCGCGATACAGTGGCGCATGATACGGCTAACTTCCGCGGCCCTCCTCGGGGCCCTCCTCGCCGCGGCGATACCCGCGGCGGCTCAGACCGCGCCGAGCCCGGCGACGGCTTCACCCTTCGCCCTCGACCCCATCGTTGACGGCTCCCTCGCCGCGGCCACCATCGGCGGCTACGGCGCCTCGCTCTGGCTCAAGTCGATCAAGCCCAAACCGGCTCCGACGACGCCCGATCCCTCGGCGATTCCCTTTTTCGACAAGGCCTACGCGGACAAACTCGACGCGACCCAGAGCACGGTGACCGATGTCCTTCTTGTGACGACCTTCGCGACTCCCGCCTTCGTCCTTCCCGGCAGGAGCCTCGACGATCTTCTCGTACTGGGGACCATGTATCTGGAAACGGAGCTCCTCGCCTACACGTCGAGCGAGATCGTCAAGCAGGCCGTGGTGCGTTGGCGACCCTATGCCTACGGCACCTCGGACGTCGCCGCGCTCTCCGATCCCGACGCTTCGAGTTCCTTCCCCTCGCGGCATTCGACGATGGCCTTCGCCGCGGCGGTCTTCGCCGGCAGGGTCTTCGACGCCTACGAACCCGGCTCGGCCTGGTCCCCCCTCGTCTGGGGAACGGGCTTGAGTCTCGCCACAGTGACCGCGGCCATGCGCGTCACCTCGGGCAATCATTTCTTGAGCGATATCGTCGCGGGCGCCGTCCTCGGCTCAAGCCTCGGCTTCCTCGTGCCGGAACTGCACAGAAAACGCGGGACCTCGAGCGGCTCGACGGCTCCGGCTCCCCTCGCGCTCTCGCCCCTACCCGGCGGGCTCGGGCTGACCCTTCGCTACTGAGGCGAGGCCGAGGCGAAGCGGCCCTCGAACCAGCCGAAGAGGGCCGTCGCCCGGTTCGCGAAGGATTCGCCGATGCGCTGGGCGAGGAAGCCTATCGAGATGGCGTCGCTCTCCACGTAGAAGACGATGCCGTCGCTCGCCTGCATGACGATGAGACGCGACACGAGGACCCCCGGCGCGATGACGGGGATGATCGAAATGCTCATCCAGGTTTGGTTCTTGGACGTCACCTTGACCGCGCCGGGGAAGCCCTGGAAGTCGTAGGTATAGACGTTGGCGCCGAAGCTGAGATCCTTCTGGAAGACGTGATAACTCTGGGGCGCGTCGATGGACTGCGGGTCGGGTGCGGGAGGATCGGGAATCCTGGTCTTGCCGTCCCGGCCGTCGACGGCGTAGGACTCGACGTAGAGGGTCCGCATTCCGCCATGGGTGATCGAGAAGTAGCGGACTCCTCGCAGGGACGAGAAAGATCGTAACAATGCGTTGATTTTGATGAGCTCGGCCTCGCGACCCGCCCGATCCGAGGGCGCCTTCCGCTTTAGGACGAAGACCGTCTCGACCAGGATGCCCGGTTTCTTGGCGGCGATCTCCTCCGAAACGCCTCGGGTCGATTCGTGACGCGGGAGGATGGAGGTTATCGCGTCGACGCTCGTCCTCATGACCTGGCCCTTGGCCAGGAGCTCCTTGGCGACATCTTCACCCAAAAGCTGCGCGATAGTGGGGAGGGGAGGCTCGGCGGTTGAGCCCCCCTGGGCGAAGAGGCGGAAGATCAGGAAGAAGGGTAGGCTGAGGATGAGGAGGGTTTTTCGGGCGGTGCTAGGCATGGCGGGACAATATACCGAAGCGCGATCGATTTCCAAGGCGGGAAAGGCGCACTAAAGGGGGAGTTCGGGCAATAGTCTTTTTTGTATAGAGCAAATGATATTTATATATTTACATTCATTACCCCTTCGGCTAGAGTAAATGAGACCTTCCAACGAGGGTCTTACAGGGCCGTTTTGCCCAAAACTTGAAGGGGGAATCCATGAAACGAACGATGGTCGTCGCAGCCGCAATGTTGTTCGCGGGGATGGGGGCGTCCGCTGCAGACGAAGGGTGCATAACCTGCCACGGCGACGCCGCCATGATGAAGGCCCTGTACCAGCCGCCCTCGGTCGCCGCGACCGAGGCAGAGGGCTGAGCTGGCTCTCCTCCCCCGGTTCGGGCGGATGAAATGTACAAGGGATTTGTCATAGACCTTTCCCTTTTGAATAGCGATCCTCATCTCAGCCAAGGTTGCACGACCTGTCACAAGGGCGACGATAAGGCGACCGACAGGACGAAGGCCCATAGCGGGCTCGTAAAGCGTCCTTCGGACGACCCCGAGCTCTGCGCCGTCTGCCATCCCGATGTCGCCGCGAACTACAGCCTGTCCCTGCACTACACCACGGCCGGTTTCAAGAACGGCGTCCGCCCTCGGTTCTCCGAGTCCGAGGCGGCGATCTACGATAAGAAGGTTTTCGAGCAATCCTGCCGTTCCTGCCACGCGAGCTGCGGCGATTGCCACGTCAAGAGCCCGACCATTTCCGGCGTCGATATCGGCCTGCTCTCGGGCCACAAATTCGTCCGCAAGGACGAGGCCAAGACCTGCGCCCTCTGCCACGGCGGCCGGGTCTATCCGGAGTTCAACGGCGACTACGGCGGCAACGCCGACGTCCATTACCAAAAAGGTATGAGTTGCGTCGATTGCCACAAGGCCGCCGGGCTGCACGGCAACGGCGTCGCCTATCCGGACATGCGAGCCGTTGCGGAAAAACCGACCTGCGTCGGCTGTCATCCCGCCGGCGCGGAGGCTTCCGACAAGGCCAAGCAAGCCCATGCCGTTCATGGAGATAAGGTTTCCTGCTCGGCCTGCCACTCGTCGGCCGAGTACCGCGGCTGCTCTTCCTGCCATCTCGGCGAGGGGGCGACTGACGCTCCGATGTTCGTCCTGGGGCGGAATCCGCGGATGCCCGGGCAACTCACGACCCTCAGGCTCGTGCCCACCGTCCGAGATACCTTCGCTAAGGCGGGCATCGCCCAGGCCAACTATGATGCCGTGCAGAATCTCTGGGACAGCGTGCCGCACAATACTAAGAAGCGAACCGATCGCACCCGCGATTGCGCGACCTGCCACGACCAGCAGGCGCATTTCCTCACCGTGGACAGCCTGCCTGTCGGCGGGGCGGAAGCCAACAAAGCGCTCATTTTCAACTTCAGGAAGTAAGAGGAGGGTAGTATGAAGAGGATTCTCGCACTCGTGATCGCGCTCGCCGCCATCGCCCCGGCAGCGATGGCTCGCGACATCGCTCCCATCGTCGACGTCGCCTGGCTTCAGGCCAACCAGTCCGATCCGATGCTGGTCGTGATGGACATGCGCAAGGCCGAGGACTACAAGGCCGGGCACATACCGGGCGCCGTCAACGTCATCGGAGCCAGCGTCTACGTCAAGAACGGCGACATCAACAACGAAGTTCCCGCGGCGGACGACCTGACCGACGTCCTTCGGGCCGCCGGAGTGAAGGCCGATTCCCGCATCGTCGTCGTCGAAAGCGACGGGGGCCGCTTCGCCTGGGCCACACGCGTCGGCTGGACCCTGGTGTATGCCGGGCTCCAGAACGTCGCCATCCTCGACGGGGGCTATGCCGCCTGGACCAAGGCTGGCAAGACGGTGCAAACCGACCGGCCCTCGGTGGCGGCCGGAGACTTCGAGGTGAAATGGGTGCCCGGCGTCTTCGCGGACAAGGCCTACCTCCTCGCGGCGAAGAATGCGCAGATAATCGACACGAGAGCCTACGACAGCTATTTCGGAGTCACGAAGCAGGCCTTCGTCGCGCAATTCGGGCACTTCCCCGGCGCCTGGCCCCTCCCCAACAACTGGATACTCAACGCCGACGGCCTCGTGAAACCCGCGGCGGAACTCGGAGTAATTGCGACGAAACTCGGCCTCGATCCGAGAATCGAAACGATTACCTACTGCGATTCCGGCGTCCTCGCCACCACGTGGTGGTGGATCTTCTCGGAGGTCCTCGGCTGGCCGAACGTGCGGAGCTTCGACGGCTCCTCGCAGGTTCTCGCCGCCGATCCCTCGGTGAAGTACGTAGCGGAAACCTGGAGGTAAGGTAGGGCCGATGCCCGGGGCGGGCAGCAGACCCCCGGGCATCGGGTCGCGGAGCGAAGAAGAAAATATCATCAGTACTGCACTTTTATGGAAGCTGAAGGGGTCTGGTGGCTCCCGCGGTCTTCAAAACCGTAGGCCGCGCTCGGCGCGGCGGCAGGTTCGATTCCTGCCTCTTCCGTATGGAATCCAGGTCAGAGTCGCATCTTCCTGCCGTCGGGCGTCTCCTCGCCAGGCAGGAAATCGCCGCCTTCGTGCCCATCCTCTCCCGGCCCCTCGTGACGCGGGCGCTGCGCGAAACAGTCGCCGAGTTACGCGAAGGCATGAGATCGGGAGCGGTGTCGATCGATGCGAAGGCTCTTGTCGAGGAGGAGGCCACTCGATCGGCCATCCAAAGGCTCGAGGCCCTGGCCAGGCGTCGTATCCGCCCCGTGCTCAACGGCACGGGGGTGATCCTTCACACCAACCTCGGAAGGAGCCCCCTCGACGCGGAGATTTGGGACGCCGCGAAAAGATCCAACTCGGGCTATTGCAGCATCGAGATGGACCTCGAGAGCGGCGAAAGGGGTCGACGCGGGGGACTGGCCCCGATGCTCGCGGCCGAGCTCGCGGGGACGGAATCGGCGATCATCCTCAACAACAATGCGGGGGCAGTCCTACTCGCCCTGCGCGCGATCGCGGCGGGCCGGGAGGTCGTCGTCTCCAGGGGAGAGCAGGTGCAGATCGGCGGGGGCTTTCGCATTCCCGAAATCCTTGCGCTATCCGGCGCCCGCCTCGTCGAGGTGGGCACGACTAATGTCACCACGGTCGATGATTATTTGGCCGCGCTGACTCCGGCGACCGCCTGCGTCCTCCTCGTGCACGGCTCCAATTTCGTCATTCGCGGTTTCGCATCGAAGCCCCGCTTTGCCGAACTCGCCGCCGCCCTTCCTCCGACTCTGCCCATCGTCGTCGACCAGGGCTCGGGTTGCTGGAGGGAGGGCATTGAAGGCGAAACGCCTCTATCCCGTTATGCGCGGGAGGGGGCGGCCCTGGTCTGCTTCTCCGGCGACAAGCTCCTCGGCGGTCCCCAGGCAGGCATCGCGGCGGGGAGGAAGGCCATTGTCGAAGCCATGGGTCGCGATCCTCTCGCCCGCGCTCTCAGGCCGGGCAAGACCGTGCAGAGCCTCCTCGAGGAGCGACTCGTGCGCCTTCTCAACGGCGATGCGGGGCGCACGGAACGGCCCGAGCTATCGCGCCTCGAAGCCTTCGGGAAGGCTGTCAGCCGAATCTTGCCACGCGGTTCCTTCGCCCTCCTTCCCTCGCGAGCCACGACGGGCGGGGGAAGCGCACCGGACGAAAGCTTCGAATCTTTCGCGCTAGTCGCATCTGGAAGCCTGGCCGAGGCAGCGGGGGGCGTAATCGCCCTGGCCTCCCGCCTGCGCTCGGGAGAGCCGCCCCTCGTCGCGATCGCCCGCGATGGTAGGCTGGCGATCGACCTCGCCTGCCTCTGTCGCGAGGACGCCGGGCTGGTCGCCGGGGTCCTTCGCGCAGCCCTCTATCCCGGGAGCGGCGAGCCTGCGCGACGGGAGGATTGAGGATGCCTGTCATCGGAACGGCCGGCCATGTCGACCATGGCAAGACGGCCCTCATCGCCGCCCTCACGGGCATGGACACGGACAGGCTCCCCGAGGAGAAGGCCAGGGGCATGACGACGGACCTCGGCTTCGCGCATTTCACCGAGGGAAGCCTCCGCGTCGGCGTCATCGACGTGCCCGGCCACGAACGCTACATACGCAACATGGTCGCGGGGGCCTCGGGCATCGACGGGGCCCTCCTCGTCGTCGCGGCCGACGACGGCTGGATGGAGCAGACGGGCAGACATGCGGCCGTCCTCCGCGCCTTGGGCGTGCCGATACTATTACTAGTTATTACAAAAGCGGACATCGTGCCGCCCGAGCGCCCCCGCCTCGTCGCAAAGGATGCCTTATCGCGCTTGGCCGCGATGCAGGTCCGAGGCGGCGGCTACGGCGAGCTGCCTCAGCACGACGCCGTCCCTCCCGCCGGCGTCATACCGCATACTCCCGCGGCCCCGTGGACCGGCGCTATCCCTTGGACCGCCGCGATCCCCTGGATCGCGGTCGACTCGATCGGAGGGCGAGGCATCCCCGAGCTACGAGACCAGCTTTGCCGAATCCTCGGCGGCCCGGGCGAATCCTCGGCTGGAGGAGGCGGATCGTCTTCGCCTGTTGTGCCGCTTTCCTCGGCGCCATCGCGTGGACCCAACCTCATCGTCGACCGGGCCTTCGAACTCCCCGGCCTTGGCCGCGTTGTGGCGGGCAGCCTTCGCGGCGCCGAGCTTTCGGTGGGCGACGAACTCCTTCTTCTCCCCCAGGCCGAAAGCCTCCGCGTCCGTTCGCTGCAACGCTACGGCGAAGCCGTCGCGAGGGCCGAGGCGGGCTGTCGGGTCGCCGTCTCCTTCATCAAATCCCGCGCGACGATCCGTCGAGGCGACTGCCTTGTCGGAGAGGGAAGCGGCTTCGAAACGACGAGCTCATTCTACATGCTTCTCGATGGGTATTCGTCATCGTTCAAGCCGAGGCCGGGACTAAGCGCCGAGCTCGCCCTGGGCTCGGGGCACAGGGAAGCCATGGTCTATCCGGTGAAATGTCCCGGTTTCCTCCGCGTGACCGTCGAGGCTCCGATCGCTGCCCTTCCCGGCCAGAAGTTCGTACTACTTATGAAGGGCGGCGCCGACGTTCTCGCCGCAGGCTCCGTCTTCGCCTTCGGTGGACACGAAGCTCGGGAGCGCCTTGCCCTCGAACCGGCCCTGCGCGCGGCAGCCTCCGCCCTCCCTTCTTCGGTCGAGGCGCGGCAGGTTTTCGAGCTCGAGCGCGCGGGCTGCCTGCGGCTCGGAGCCGAAATTCGGCCTCCATCCGGCGCGGTACGGGCGGGGGATTGGATATTCCCCGAGCCGCGATGGCGAAGGGCGCGAGCGCTCTTCGAGGCCGCGGCGGCGGAACCCGGAGGCTTCCCCGAAATCGGCATGGCGGGCCGCCTCGGCCTTCCGCGCGAGGCGACTTTGGCGATAGCCCGCCGCCTCGCGGAAGAAAACATCATAACACTGAACAATGGTTCGATACTCCCGCCGCGAGTCGCCCAGGAGGGGGACGGCGGAAACGTTTCGGCGCTGCCCAAGGCCCTCGTCGAACTCGCGAAGCGGCTCGAGAGGGCGGGGGAGGCCGGTCTCGATCTCGCGGCGGAATCGGTCCCAGGCCTCAAGCGCGATCTAGCCGCCCTTTGCCGGGCGGGCTTGGCGACCAGCCTCGACGGAAGGCTCCATGTGGCTCCGCGGGTCTACGCGAAATTCGTGGATAGCATCGTGGGGCCGCGCAGCCCCGGCTCGACCCTAGCCTTGGGGGAGGCCAAGGCCGCGACGGGTCTTTCGCGCAAATGGATCATTCCCCTCCTCAATCGGATGGAGCACGACGGTTATTTGAGGCGCGTCGGCGACGAGCGGGAGATACTCGGGAAGCTGAAGACCGTCGTCGATTCGTAGACCTCGCCGGGTCGCAGCACGATCGAGGGGAATTCGGGGCGGTTGGGGGAATCGGGAAATCGCTGGGTCTCGAGGCAGAAGCCGCCGCGCCAGCCGTAGGGCCTTCCGCCCTTGCCGATCAGCGGCCGGCCCGATCCCGGCCGAGGCAGGAAATTGCCCGTATAAAACTGCACTCCGGGCTCGGTAGTCCAGACCTCGAGGACGCGGCCGCTCGAGGGGGCGACCACCCTTGCGGCACGCCGCAAGGTTCCGGCCTTCCCATTAAGCACCCAATTGTGATCATATCCTCCCGCGAGGCGCAGTTGCTCGTCGGCCGAGTCAATCCGTTCGCCTATTGCCCGCGGACTCGTGAAATCGAAGGGCGTGCCTGCGACCGCCCGGAGCTCGCCGGTCGGGATGAGGGTGGAATCGACCGGCGTGAATCGATCCGCATCGATGAGGGCGAGATGGCCGAGGATGTCGCCATTCCCCTCGCCTTCGAGATTGAAATAACTGTGATTGGTGAGATTGACGGGCGTCGGGGCGTCGGCGACGGCCCGATAATCCATCCTGAGGGAGTTGTCTGCCGAGAGGGTGTACAGCACCGTCGTCTCGAGGTTGCCGGGGAAGCCCTCTTCCCCGTCCTTGCTGACGTAGCGCAGCTGGAGCGACGAGGAGGCTTGGTCCGGGCTCGTGCCCTCCTCGCGATATTCCTCTGCCTCCCAAACCACCTTGTCGAAGCCTCGAAGGCCTCCATGGAGGGAATTGGGACCGTCATTCTTCGCCAAGACGTAGGTCGTGCCGTCGAGCGTGAACGATCCCTTCGCGATGCGATTGCCGACGCGGCCGATGATGCTCCCGAAATAGGGCGAGCGCCCGGGCTCGAGATAGTCGGAGAGATTCGAGTAGCCCAGCACGACATCGGCGAATCGGCCCTCGCCGTCCGGCGCGGTGAGTCGGACGACGGTTCCGCCGAAGTCCGCGATGTCCACCTCCATGCCGGAGGCGTTCGCGAGACTGTAGAGATGGACCTCGCGACCCTCGAGGGTCTGACCCCAGACTTTCATGCCTGCTCCTCCTGCCTTGTTCGTGATTTCCAACCTAGACCGGAAAGGGGCGGCAGTCAAAGGGGCTGGAGCGAAAGTCAATGTGAGCCGGAGCGAAAGGGGAGGTGTGCCGAAGCGCTGGGGGAAATGGTTGACATATCAACTAAAAAACCGTAACTTCGATTTGTGAAGAAAAATGGGGCTTCGGTCCGGAGATCGGAAGGTGGGCATTTCGGCCGCTATATCTCGCAGCTCTACTGGCGAACCCAGGCACACCTAACCCGCGAACTTCGATCTCTCGGCGTCAGCGCCCGGACCTACCCCATCCTCCTATCGCTTTTCCATGGAGATGGTCGGAGCCAAGAGGAACTGGCGCGGAACATCGGGGTCGACAAGGCTGCCGTCAAACGCGCCGTCGACGAACTCGTCGCGGACGGCTTCGCGGTGCGGGACGAGCACGAATCGGACGGGCGAGCCTATCGCGTGCGCCTCACCGAAAAGGCGAGGACGATCGAGACCGACGTGGAAGGCGCCCTCGACGAATGGGAAGGGCATCTGCTCGGCTCCCTGTCGGGACCGGAGCGAGAGGCGATTGGGAGACTGCTTGCGAAAATGGCCGCGAACGCGGCCTCGGCGACCGTACCGCCGGAAAGATGACAAGGAAAGGAGCAATTATGGCTATTCATGGAGCCCATGGCCGCGGGGGCTTGAGCGCGGAAACCAAGGCGTCCATCGCGGATCGCCTTCTCGAGACGATGCAGCCGGGAGCCGACGACCTGGTATTCGACGTCGGTTCCGGCGACGGTTACTATTCCTCGCGCTTCGCCGAGCGCTGCGGGAAGGTCATCGCCGTCGACGCCTATCCGGAGGTTTTCGAGGGGGAGTTCTACCGCCGCGCCAACATCGAGACCCAAGGAGTGGATGTCTGCTCCCGGCTCGGGGATCTCGGCTGGTCATCTGCCGCCCACGTGTTCTTCTCGAATTCCTTCCACGACATGGAATGCCAGGACGAGATCCTCTCGACCCTTTCGCGCGAACTCCGCGATGGAGGCTGCCTCGACCTCATCGAGTTCCATCCGGATACTCCCTTCGGACCCCCGCGGCAGGTCCGTTTTTCCAAGGAAGCGCTCAAGGCAAAAGTGGAACCCTACGGCTTCAGGGAGAAGGCTTTCTTCGATCTCGGGACCCACTACTTCGTCTCTTTCGAGAGGACGCGGCGGGCCTGAACCCAGGTTATTCCAGTTTGAAGCGCGACACGATGGCGGCGAGGCTACGGACCGTTTCGTCGTTCCGGAGCCCGACGTCCTTCACGCGCGTGCCCGCCTCGTCGATCGATGAGACTGCCGACTCGATATCGCCCATCCCGTTCCGGAGCTCCTCGGAGGCGCTCGCAAGGTTGCGCATCTCGCCGCCGATGCTCTTCGAACCCTCCATGATTTCCGCGGCGCCGTGGCGGACGTTGACCGTGGCGACGTTGATCTCGCCGATGGCCTCGAGTATCTGCTTCGAGCCCTCGTTCTGTTCGTCCATGGCCTGTCGGATCTCCCGCTCGAAGCGGCTCACGGTCTCGAGGTGCTCCATCACGATGGAAAATGCGCTGTCGGTTGCCTCGGAGGATTTGGACACGGAATCGATCAGACCCTTGATGGCCTTGATGTCGCCCGCGATCTCCTTCGAGCGCTTGGCCGAGTTGACCGCGAGACTGCGGATTTCGTCGGCCACGACGGCGAACCCGAGGCCCGAGTCGCCGGCATGGGCGGCCTCGATGGCCGCGTTCATCGCGAGGAGGTTGGTCTGGCTCGCGATGGCGCTGATGGCGCCGTTGGCCTCGTAGAGCTTCTCGGACTGCTCGGCGACGCTCTTCGTCATGTCGACCATCGCGCGAAGCTTGGATCTTCCGTCCTCGGAGGCTTCCTGGAGCTTGGCGAAATAGCCCGCCATCTGCTCGACGGTCTTGGTGACGGCTTGGATGTTTGCTACCATCTCCTCGATCGAGGCGGAGGACTGGGTGACGCTCGCGGCCTGGCCTTCGATCTGGTCATTGAGATTGCCGATGTTGCGGATGATGGCGTCTATCGTCGCCGAGGTCTCGGTTACGCTGGAGCTCTGGTAGATCACGCGGTCTCGGGCGCCCTCGACGGCCTTGACTATGCCGCCCACGCTTTCGACCGTCTTCCCCGTCGCCTCGGCGAGTTCCGTGCCCACCCCCGAAAGATCGCGCGAACCGGCTTCGATGCGGCGAATGTGCTCGCCGAGTTGGACGCGCATCGCCTCGATCGTCTTTGAAAGGCTGCCGATCTCGTCGCCCCTCGAAGTGAGGTGGCTGTCGGTGGCATCGGCGAGGTTGCCCTCAGCGACGGCCGTGGCCGTCTTTCCGAGGGCGGCGAGGGGACGCACGATCGATCGCGTCGTGAGAAGACCGCTGACAATGGAAAAGATGATGGCGCCGAGCATGATGGCGATCGAGAGTCGGAGGGCGAGGTCGGCAATTCTGAGCGAATGGGCGGACATGGTATCCACCTTGTTCATGTTGAGGGTGACGAGGCTCTGGAAGGCCTTTTCGAGCTCTCCTCCGATCCGCGTAGTGCCGCGGGAGTTGAGCGCGACGGCCTGTGCGTGCTGGCCCCCGGTCGCGAGGGCGATGATCGATTGGGAGTTCATGACGAAGGCAGGCATCAAGCGGTCATAGTCGGCGAGGAGCTTGCGCTCGGCGTCGCTGCCTGCCAGGGGGCGGTAAGCCTCGACCGCCTTTGAAAGGGCGCCGTGATGGTCCTCGAGCTGTCCAGTCATTCCCTGCTCGCCCGTGCTGTCGGTGGCGAGGGACTGGAGGAGGATCGTCTCCATCTTCAGGAATTCCTGCTGCGCAGTCGAGAGATCCATCATCGATGGGACGACGACGCTCTTGACGTAGCTGAAGTCGGCGCGCACCTGCATGAGCGTGACGATGCCGTAGACGCTGACGCCGACTACGACGATGGTGATGGCGAGAAAGCGGAGCATGAGCTTCGCTCCGAGTTTCGCATTGCGGAACATGGTCCCTCCAGGCTGCCTTTGCACCGGCGCGAGCCGGGGATGGACGATGACGCAAGGTCATCGCAGACTTTCTGTAATCCCGCTGTGAAGCAGTGTATATGAGAAAGCGCGGAGGCGCCACGGGGGGCGTGATCGTGGTATCACTGAAAAGCTCCATGAATAATCTGACTGGGAGGGGCATTCGGCTCCGGAAAGGGGACATGACATGATTTCCAGCAATGCTGAACGGACGGCCCACTTCGTTTTCGACGGCTGCGATACCGTCGATCTGGCGCGGATCTACGGGACGCCCCTCTATGTGATGTCGGAGACGATGATCCGCTCCCGCCTTCGCGAGATTCGCGAGAGCTTTCTCGAAAGACATCCGAACACCTTCGCGGTCTACGCGAGCAAAGCCTTCCAGACCCTCGAGATATGCAAGATCGTCGAATCGGAAGGCATCGGCCTCGACGTGGTCTCCGGCGGGGAGCTGTATGCCGCGAAGCGGGCCGACTTTCCGATGGACAGGATCTTCTTCCACGGCAACAGCAAGACGCCCGCGGAACTCGAGATGGCCGTCGATTTCGGCGTCGGTCGGGTGGTCGTGGACAACCTCGATGAGCTACGGATCCTCGACGGCCTTGCGCGATCTCGCGGCCGACGCGTCCCCATCATCTTCCGCCTGACGCCGGGCGTCGACAGCCATACGCATGAGTACGTATCGACGGGGCGCCTCGATTCCAAGTTCGGCATCCCCCTCGACCCGAAGGTTCGCGACGCCTACGTCGGCGCCGCCCTCGCGATGAAGGGCGTGGAGCTCAAGGGTTTCCACTTCCATGTCGGCTCCCAGATTCTCGTGAGAGACTCGCATCTCAAGGCCCTCGAAATCGTCCTCGGCTTCATGGGGGAGGTGAAGAGGGACTACGGCTTCGAGGCTTCGGACCTCAACCTGGGCGGGGGTTTCGGAGTGCATTATACGGAACAGGACGCGCCGGAGCCCATCGCGCATTTCACCGACGCAATGGTCGCGGCCGTGGATTCGGGTTGCTCCAGGCTCGGCCTCGCGCGTCCGCGTCTCATCATTGAGCCTGGGCGCTGGATAGTAGCCGAGGCCGGGATCACCCTCTATACGATCGGATCGGTGAAGGAAATTCCCGGCATCAAAACCTATGTCGGCGTGGACGGGGGGATGCCTGACAATCCGCGTCCGGCCCTCTACGGAGCCCGCTACGAGGCACTCATCGCCAACAAGGCGGATGCGGCCCCGGCCGGCACCTACACCATAGCGGGCAAATGCTGCGAGACGGGCGACATCCTCATTCGCGACATCGCCCTGCCTGCGCCCGAGGCGGGCGACATAGTCGCCGTCTCCACGACGGGGGCCTACAACCACTCGATGGCGAGCAACTACAATCGGCTGCCCCGCCCCGCGGTGGTAATGACGGCGGCGGGGCGACATAGGCTATCGGTGCGCAGGGAGAGCTTCGAGGACCTGATAGCGAGGGAGCTGGGCTGAAGCAGGACGATTCCGCCCTCGCATGACCTTCTCAACCGCAGATGTCCTTGAGCACGCGCAGCCAGTTTCCCCCCATGACCTTCGCGACATCCGCCCGGGAATGACCGCGGGCCAGCAGGTTCTCGGTGATCCATGGAAGCTCCGCTGCCGAGCCGAAGGCGATGCCGTACTTTTCGGTAAAGCCGTCGAAGTCCGAGCCAAGCCCGACATGATCCGGTCCGACGACGGAAAGTAAGTGCTCGAGATGCTCGAGCACCCGTTCCTTCGTCACCTTGGCCGGCTCGGGATCGACGAATACTCCGGCGAAGGTTATGCCGATCAGGCCCCCCGTCTTCGCGATGCGCTCAGCCTGGGCGTCCTCGAGATTGCGCCGATGGGGTACGAGGGCGCGGCTGTTCGAGTGCGAGGCGACGACGGGTCGTTCGGCCACGGCCAGGAGATCGTCGAGGGCCTCGTCCGATAGATGCGAGGCATCGACTACCATGCCGAGTCGTTCCATTTCCTTGACGACCTTGCGGCCGAAATCCGTGAGGCCACCCCTCCCGTCGGCCGCCGTGCCCGTGCCTGCTCCGCGGCCCAAGGCGTTGCGCCGGTTCCAGGTCAAGCCCATGAGGCGGACGCCGCGCGCGAAAAAGGCGCGGAGTTCGTCGAGGCTCTCGCCTATCGCCTCGCCCCCCTCGATGGAAAGCATGCCGGCCCGTTTTCCCGCCGCCCTCGCCTCGAGTATCTCGCTCGCCTTCGTCGCGAGGACGATGCCCCTATCGGCCTTGAGCTGCGCCTCCATCGTTTCGAGGAGGCGCCAGGTATGCGCTTTCGCCTCGGCGACCAGCTCGTCGTCCGTAAAGAGGGCGAAGATCTGGCAGCCCACGTTGCCCTCGACGAGCCTGGGAAAATCGATGTGTCCATGGTCCCCCCTCGCGAAAAAGTCGCGGGGCTTGTCCTTCGGTCGCGAATAGGAGAGGCCGGCGAGGTCCAGGACGGTGTCCGCGTGGCCGTCGATCACGAGGAGCGAGTCATGGAAGGCTCGCGCCGAGGCCGACGCAGCTCCCCGTTCCGAAACTGTGTTAAGCATTAGTTCCTCCAATTGCGATGAGACGCCGCGGCGCGAGATCGATTCCCGACCGTGATCGGGGCGCCGGGCGATGCTTCGGCCGGTCCGCGGCGCATCCGTGACGATTTACCAAAATAGCGCGAAAGGCTAGAATGCGCAGCATGAAAGCACGCATAGGAATCACCTCGTTCGTGGACAAGCCCGGCGTGAAGGGCCAGTACGCGAGCCTCAACATGAATTATCCCCGCTCCGTCGCCATGGCGGGCGGTCTCCCCTTCCTTCTCCCCGTCTCGCCGGAGGCGGGCGATCCGACGGCCTTCCTCGACGGCATCGACGGGCTTCTCATGACGGGTGGCGTCGATATCTCGCCCTTCCTCTATGGCGAGGAACCCGTCCGCGGCCTCGGGTCGATCGGCAAGGCGCGCGACGACTTCGAGATCGCCCTCGCCCAGGAGGCCGTGCGCAGGGGAATGCCTGTCTTCGGCATCTGCCGCGGACATCAAATGGTCAACGTCGCCCTTGGGGGCAGCCTCTGGCAGGATCTGGGCTCCCAGTATGCCGGGGCCCTCGACCATTCCCCGCCCGAGGGTCAGGCCATGGACGAGCTCAGGCATTCCATTACGATCCTCCCGGGCGCACGTCGCCTCCGCCTCGCGAGCGAGGGCGGCAAGCTCCTCGTGAATTCCTTCCACCATCAAGCGGTGAAAAAGCTCGCTCCCGGCCTCGTCGAAATCGCCCGAGCTCCCGACGGCGTCAACGAGGCCTTCGAGGGCGAGGGCGAAGGCTGGCTCGTCGGCGTCCAGTTCCACCCGGAGGCCCTGACCCTGCGATGGCCCGCCTTTCTCTCCCTCTTCGAGGCGCACGTGGAGGCGGCGACGCTTTTCGCGAAACGCTGATTCGTAGCTACTAGGACTATCGATCACGCCGTGGCCGCTTCGATGACTACGATAGCCGGATCGTCTCCGTCGATCTCGACTTCGACTCCGAGGGGGAGGCAGAGGTTGGGCTTGCAATGGCCGGCGGCCAGATTCGCGAGGATCGGCTTGCCCGTCGGCGTGAGGAGCTCTTCGAGGACCTCGTCGACGGTGAGAGATCCCTTGCCTTCCTCGGGCCCGCAATCGTTCCAGTCGCCGACGATAAAGCCTGCCGCCTCCGCCAGTTTTCCGGCCAGCCTGAGCTGGGTCAGCATCCTGTCGATGCGATAGGGGCGTTCGCCGATATCTTCTATAAATAGGATGCGGTCGCGAGTGTCGATTTCCCAAGGAGTTCCCATCGTGGCGGCGATGAGCGAGAGGTTGCCGCCTACGAGGCGTCCGCGCGCCCGTCCGCCGGAGAGGGCGATCAGGGCTCGGTCGCCGGGATTGGCGATGGGACCCTTTCCTCCCTCCTGCCCGATGCAGGCGAGGAGCCGCGCCTTCGAGGCGTCATCCCAAGGCGGGCCCTTCTCCGAATAGGGCATGGGGCCGTGGAAGGTGACGAGACCGCATTCGCGGCCCAGGGCCAGATGGGTGCCCGTGATGTCGCTGTAACCGACGAAGACCTTGGGGTTGGCGCGAATCATCGCGTAGTCGAGGCGGTCGAGGATGCGCGGGGTGCCGTAGCCTCCCTTCATGCAGAAGATGCCCTGGATGCCTGGATCGGCGAAGAATGCGTTCATATCGGCGGCTCGCGAGGCATCCTGCCCGGCCAGGTAGCCGTGGACTTCCCTGCAGCTCATGCCTACGACGACCTCGTACCCGAGTTCGCCCAAAGCCTCTCGGGCCGCGTCGACGCGCTCCCCGCCGGCTGCAGGGCCCGAGGGGGCGACGAGTCCGACCCGGGAACCGGCGACGAGGGCCTTTGGTTTAATTGGTTTCATGTTCCGCCCTACAGCACGAAATAAAGGAAGCGGATGACTTCGAACCACTCCTTCGTCTCGAAGGCCACTTCGAGGGGTCCGATTTTCCGGGCGCCGGGAAAGAAAGAGGCCTTGTGGGCCATATTGTGCTGGCGGTAGAGGATGCTGAGCTCGAAGCGGTCAGGCATGCCGGGAAGGGGGGCCGGCGAGTCGAGGGCCTTTCGCATCGCGTCGGCGATCTGCCTTCGGGCCAGCCTTGGATGGATGGAGATCGAGGCGTTGCCGCGTCCTTCGCTTACGGGAACGGAGAGGATGCCGGGCACCGTCGAGGCGGCGCTCTCGCAGAGGAGGCGGTCGCCCGCGACGAGGAGGGAGGGCACGCCGACGCTGGCAGCCGTCAGGGCGTTCAGCCTGAACTCGCTCGTGAGCTCCCCGTTGATCAGCACATGGACGTTGGTCGTGTCCATCGTGTGCGCCAGCGGGTTGCCGTCGCTTCCTCCGGCGGAATGGTAACCGACATAGACGGCGCCGCCGAAGCTGGCGTCGATGCCCGCCATCATGGACCAGGGGTCGTTCGTCCAGGCACGCATGATGCGCACGTTTTCGGGCAGCTTCGAAGGATCCATGTTGCGACCGCTTCCGTGCGCGTCCTTCACGAATATCTCCTCGACGCCCGATTCGTTGGCAGCCTCGCAGACCGCGGCCACTTCCTGGGTCATCTCCTCGCGGAAATAGGCGCCCTGGGCCTCGTCGACGTTTGTTTCCTTCCAATCCACGATGCCGCAGATCCCCTCGATGTCGGCGCTGATGTAGAGCTTCCTGATCATGTCGCGTTTCCTTCCTTCATCATTTCGAGAATGGCGGCCGCCTGCACGGCGACGCCGATGGGCAGGCATTTTTCGTCGAGCAGGAAGGCGCCGCTGTGAAGGCCGGCACGATCCGCCTTGGGTCCCAGACCGCAGCCGAGGTGCCAGAAGGCCCCGGGAACTTCCTTGAGATAGAACGAAAAATCCTCGACACCGAGGCTGGGCTTTTCCTTCCAGTGAACCGCGCCCTTTCCGAGCAGCTCCTCGGCGACCTTTGCCACGATATCCACCTCGCGGTCGTGGTTGACGAGGGCGGCATAGCCGTATTCGACTTCGAGCCTCCCCCGGCCCCCGAGGCTCTCGGGAATGCCCTCGACCACGGCGCGGGCGCGATCGACGAGGAGATCGCGGACGGCCTCGCTGGTCGTCCGCATCGTGGCCGACATGAGGACCTCGTCGGCGATTATGTTGGCGCGCGATCCGCCGTTGATCGTTCCAATTGTGATGACGGCTTCCTCGAGCGGCGACACGTAGCGCGACACGAGATGATGGAGGGCCTGGATGACGTGCGAGGCGATCAGGATGGCGTCGACGCCCAGTTCCGGATAGGCGCCGTGCGCGCCCTTGCCCGAAATTCGCATCCGGAGATTGGTGCTCGCTCCGTTGAGCGCCCCCTTCTTGATCTCGATCTCGCCGGGATCGAGGTAGGGCATGACATGGAGGCCGAGGATGCGATCGACGCCCTCGAGGGCTCCCGCCTCGATGAGGGGCAGCGCTCCGCCGTCGCCCTCCTCGTCGGGCTGGAAAAGGAAGACCAGGCTGCCCGCGAGTTCGGAGCGCCGTTCCGAAAAGAATCGGGCCACGCCGAGGGCTATGGCCGCGTGGGCGTCATGACCGCAGGCGTGCATCACGCCCGGTCTTCGCGACCGGAAGTCGAGGGAATTCGTCTCCTCGACGGGGAGGGCGTCTATGTCGGCCCGAAGGGCGATCCCGGGTCCCGGCCTCGTTCCATCGAGGCGGCCGACGAGGCCCGTGCCTATCCTGCGGAAGGGAAGCCCCAGTTCCGATAGCCGCGATTCGATGTAGGCGGCCGTTTCGAATTCCATCTTTCCAAGCTCGGGCACCTCGTGGATATGGCGCCGCGTTTCGATGAGCCAGGGAGCGATCGCTTGGGCCCCGGATAGAATCTCAGCATTGGTCATGTAGCGTTTCCTCTCCGAGCACGTAATCGACGTGGCCGGCGCCGCGACCATCGCGGCGATAGACGCGGGGCACGCGCCTCGAGATCGAGGCGATCAGATCGTTCCTGTTGGTGGAGGCCAACTTCGATGTCTCGAGGAGGGGGATTCCCGAGTCGATGCCCCCTCCCTCGCCCGCGCCGAAGAGCAGCACCTCGTCGCCCTCGGCGACGCCGGGGACGGAGCTCGCATCGACGGTCAGCTGGTCCATGCAGACGAGGCCCACGACGGGGGCCCGCCTACCGCGGATGAGGACCTCACCGACATTCGAGAGATTCCTCGGATAACCGTCGGCATAGCCCGCGGGGACGGTCGCGAGGAGGGCGCCCCCCCTCGGCGCCTTCCAGCTGAAGTCGTAACCGACGCCTTCACCCGCGTCGAGGGTCCGGAGACGCGATATGCGCGAGCGGAAGGAGAGGGGAAGCCTGAAATCGCGGCCATCGAGGAGTGGGGCCCTGTTGGGCACGATGCCCCAGAGTATCGCTCCGGGACGCACGAGGTCGAGGCGAAACTCGGGATAGCGGGCGAGGCCGATCGAATCGCAGACATGGCGGTAGCGAAAGCGGAGGCCCCTGGCTTGGGCCCCATCGACGAGTTCCATGAAGCGGGAGAATTGCAGGCGATCGGAGTCCTCGTTGTCGAGGGCGAGGTGGGTGAATATGCCTTCGACGTCGAGGCCGGGTTCCCCTGCGATGGCGAGCAGGATTCCGAGGGCGTCGGAACCGGTCTTGATGCCGAGGCGATTCATGCCGCTGTCTATCTTGGCGTGAACCCGCGCCCTTCGCCCGATCGCGAGGGCCGCGCGAGAGAGGGCCCTCGCCTGGGTTTCGTCGAAAATCGTGGCAATTATGTTGTGTCTGACGAGTTCGGGGAACTGGTCCGACGGGCTGTGTCCCATGACGAGGATGTCCATGTCGCGAAGGACTCGCCTGATTTCGATGGCCTCGGAGAGGCAGGCGACGGCGAGGAGGTCGACTCCCTCGTCCGCGAGGAGGGAGGCGACCCTCGTGGCCCCGAGACCGTAGGCATCGGCCTTGAGAACGGCGGCGATGCGCGGAGCCTTCCCGCCGATAGGCGGACCGGAGTCGAGCAGGGCTCGGAGTTCGCGAAGGTTATGCGCGATGAGGTCAAGGTCGACGAGAAGGCGGGTATCCCTCAACATGCAAGGCCCCAGGCGACCGCGAACTCGGGGGAGAAGGCGCCTTCGCAGACTTTTCCGACCGGACCGGTCAGGTGGGCCCTTCCCTCGACGAAGTCCACCGAAAGGACGCCGCCCGGAGTCGACACCCTCAGCCTGTCGTCGACGAGGCCGAGCCTCCGCGCGACGGCGGCAGCGGCACAGCTGGAACTGCCCGACGAGAGGGTATAGCCCGCCCCCCGCTCCCATATTTCAATGCGTATCTCGTCGCGCGCGAGCACCTCGAGCAATTGGACATTGGTGCGATTCGGGAAGCGCGGATCATTCTCCACGATGGGGCCAATGCGTCGCGCGTTCGACTCGTCGACGAGGAGACCTCGGAGGACGCAATGCGGATTGCCCATCGATACGCGGCTCATGAGGACTGGCCGGCCGTCGAACTCGGCGGCCATGTCGATGATTTCGCCCTCTCCGCCGAAGTCGGGCATTCCCATGTCCACCCGCACGAGGCTCCCGTCGTCGGCGAGAATGGAGATACCCGCCAGTCCGCCCTTGGTCGCGATGGAGAAGCGCCTCGGATGCCTGGGGTTGGTCTCGAAGACGTGACGGGCGAAGATGCGCAATCCGTTCCCGCTCTTCTCTGCCTCGCTGCCGTCGGGATTGAAGATCCTCAGGACGAAGGTTTCCTCGTCTGCGTCGCCAAAGAAATCCCCGCCGGCCTTGTCGAGGCCGAGTCCTTCGCCGACGAGGATCCCATCTCCACCGATCCCGAAATGTCGGTCGCAAATCGCGCGGAGGGTTGGGCGGAGAGAAAGGGCTGCTGGACTCTCGCCAAAGGGATAGCCCTTGTCGGCGGCATGATCGGCGAAAACACCACTACCGAAAATGCCTGCATCTATTACGAGATAGTCGTTGCCGAGGGCCTGGTATTTGAAGAAATGAGGGTCCATATAATTGCCACCTGGCCTTACGCGATTGGCGCAGCGGTCGCGCCCTGCTCTGGCCGCCGAGAGCGATCGCAAAGCCAATTTCAAAGGCAGCCGTCTTTGGAATTGGCTCGGGATATTTTCCGGAACGCCTCAGAGTAACCTTGGCGATGGGCGACCGCAAGCGGTAGTTGAAATTTTCGTTTGACGCCAGGTCTTCCAAGTGAAATACTGCTTCAGGTTTCGGCCTGGGTGGGGCCAAGCCACTCAAATTCAAATGGAGGAAGTAAAGAGATGAAGATGCGCAGTCTTATCGCCGCCAGTCTGGTTGCTGGATTGGCTCTTTTCTCGGTTGCTGCCGCGGACAAAAAATCGGCCGACTATGTCAATGTGTATTCAGGGGAAATATCAACTCTGAACTATCTTGTAAGCGGTTCGACTACCGATCAGGAAATGTCGGCAAACATGGTCGACACCCTCGTGGAGTACGATCGCTTCGGAATCCTGAGGCCCGCCCTCGCTTCCTCCTGGACCAAGTCGGCCGACGGCCTCACCTGGACCTTCAAGCTGAAACAGGGCGTCAAATGGGTAGACTATAAGGGCAAGGAAGTCGACGATGTCACCGCCCAGGATTGGGTCGACGCGGCGAAGTACGTGATGACGGCCGCGAACGCCTCCCAAATCGCCGACAATCTCACGAGCGTCGTGAAGGGCGGCAAGGACTTCTTCGCCGGTAAGCTTGACGACTTCTCGCAGGTGGGCGTGAAGGCCAAGGGCAAATACGAACTCGAGTACACGCTCGCCAAGCCCGTCCCTTATTTCCTCAGCATGCTTACCTATGCCTCTTTCCTTCCGGTGAACGGCAAATTTCTCGCCGCCCAGGGATCGTCCTTCGGCACCGACAACACGGCCATCCTCTACAACGGCGCCTATACCATGACGGACTTCGAGCCCCAGTCCTCGCGCGTGCTCACGAAGAACGCGAAGTATTGGGACGCGGCGAACGTCTACATCCCGCGCCTCGTCTACAAGTATAATAAGGAAGCCGCTACTCTCGGGCCGGAACTCTTTCTGCGCGGCGACGTCAGCTACAGCCCCATTCCCTCGTCGCTTCTCGATTCCTGGATGAAGGATGCTTCGAAAAAGGCCCAAATCCATCCTGCCCGTACCAATACATATAGCTATTTCTACGCGCTCAACTTCAACCCGAAATTCGCCGCCGAGTTCGAACCCGATAATTGGAAGACGGCGGTGAACAACCTCGCTTTCCGCAAGTCGCTTTTCGATGCCCTCGATCGCAAGGCAGCCCTCCTCACCGAGGAGCCCTACGCGCCCGAGCGCCGCATGCAGAACACCGTCACGCCCCGCGGTTTCGTGAACGCCGGAGGCAAGGACTATGTCGACATGGGCGATCTCGCCGCCATCACCAAGCGAGATTCCTTCGACAAGGCGGCCGCCCTCAAGTGGAAGGCGCAGGCCATGAAGGAACTCGCCGGCAAGGTCAGCTTCCCCGTCAAGATCCCCATGCCCTACAATTCCGGATCGACCGAATGGACCAATCGCGCCCAGGTCATCCAACAGCAGATCGAAGGCCTACTCGGCACCGATTATATCAAGGTTATCCCCGAGGCCTTCCCTCCCACCGGATTCCTGGGCGCGACGCGCCGCGCGGGCAACTATGCGCTGCAGGAATGCAATTGGGGTCCCGATTACGCCGACCCCCAGACCTACACGGATCCCTTCACCACGGGCGCCAACTACAACTGGCCCGAACTGGCGACGGGCTACGGCACGTCGGGCAATCCGACCTACGAGAGCCTCGCGCAGGCCGCGATAGCCGAAACCGGTGACATGGCCAAACGCTATGCCCTTTTCGCCAAGGCGGAGGCCTATCTCATCAATCAAGCGATGATCATCCCCTACAAGAACGGCGGCGGCGGCTGGGAGGCTTCGAAGCTCGAGCCCTTCGCCTCGGCCTGGGCCCCCTTCGGCATGTCCGAGCTCAAGTTCAAGGGCCAGATCGTTCTCGCGAAGCCCGTTTCCACGGAGGAATTCGCGAGTCTCGAGAAGAAGTGGAACGCCGAGCGCGTGGCCGCGCTCTCAAAGATCAAGTAAAGCGCGCGGGGCCGCCCGAAAGGGTGGCCCTCGCCGAAAACGATGTTTCTATATGCGATCAAACGGCTCCTGCAGTCGTTATTCACTCTTTTCATAGTCGTGTCGCTCGTCTTCCTCCTCATGCGTCTCCTGCCCATCGAAGGCTATTTCGGCGACCGCTTCCAGAAGATGAGCGTCGGCGAGGTTCAGGCCAGCCTCGGGAAGATGGGACTCCTCGATCCATGGTACCTGCAGCTCGCCAGGTTTTACGCCGGCGTCGCGAGGGGCGATCTCGGCGTCTCCTTCGTGTATCGCCGAGACGTTCCAATAGTGAAGATCATCGCCCCTCGCATCCCCTATTCCATGGGATTCGGACTTACCGCCGTGGCGATCGCGATGGCCACAGGGCTCGCGATGGGCGTGGGGATGGCGAGAAGCAAGGGCAAGTTCGCGGATAGGGCGGGCACCGTCTACATCGTCTTCGTCAATGCCGTGCCGCTCGCCGTGTATCTGTTGTTCGTCCAGCTTTATGGTTCGAGCTTCTTCCACCTCCCGATACTCTTCGACAAGTACGATCCCAAGAGCTGGATATTGCCGGCGATTTCGATGTCGCTCAACGGCATCGCCTTCTACGCCATGTGGATGCGACGCTACATGGTCGACGAGCTCAACAAGGACTACATCAAGCTCGCACGCGCGAAGGGCTTGTCGAATCGGACCGTCATGGTTCGCCATGTCATGCGCAACGCCTACGTGCCGATGGCGCAGTATCTGCCCGCGGCGATTCTCGCGACGATAGGCGGTTCGATCTACATCGAGAGTCTCTACTCGATCCCCGGCATGGGCGGACTTCTCGTCGACGTCATCCAACGGCAGGACAACGCGATGGTCCAGGCCCTGGTGCTCATCTTCTCGTCGGTGGGCATCGTCGGCCTCTTTCTCGGCGATCTCCTCATGGCCCTTGTCGACCCGCGCATCAAGCTCGTGAAGAGCGAAGGGGCCCGGTGATGAAGATCCCCGACATGGCCGCGTCGGCCGCCGTCGCGGATGCCGGCATCGATCGAGCTCTTTTCGAATTCGCCGACTATGACGCCGGGGCGGGGGAGCGCGGCGGCTATTCCAATTACTCCTATTGGCGCTCGACCTTCAGGATGTTCCTGGCCAACAAGGTCGCGCTGTTCTTTCTCGCCCTTCTCGGATCCCTCCTCCTCTTCACCATCGTGCAGCCCTTCCTTCCGGGCCAGCTCAGTCCCACGAAGATCTTCAACGATCCCGAGACGGGCATGCAGTACCGGAATCTCCCCCCGGGAGACCGTTTCTGGCTGGGGACCAACTCGATTGGCCAGGATCTCTGGTCGCGAATCTGGAGCGGAACGCGGACGAGCCTCCTCATCGGACTCAGCGTCGGGCTTGCGGAGATGCTCATCGGCATAGTCTTCGGCGCGATATGGGGCTACGTACGGCGCCTCGATCGCGTGATGACCGAGATCTACAATGTCATGGACAACGTGCCGAGCACGGTTCTCCTCATGCTTTTCGCCTATATCATGAAACCGGGTTTCAGGACCATGGTCATCGCCATGTGCGCCGTCGGTTGGCTCGGCCTCGCGCGTTTCGTCAGAAATCAAATCATAATTATAAGGGATCGCGAGTACAACCTCGCGTCGCGATGCCTTGGGACGCCGGCTCGCCGGATCGTGACGCGGAACATCCTGCCCTACCTCGTGTCGGTGATCATGCTCCAGACTGCCCTGTCGATACCGGGGACGATCGGATGGGAGGTGTTCCTCACCTACATCGGGCTCGGCTTGCCGGTGTCCATCCCCTCGCTCGGCAATCTCGTCAATGAAGGAAGGATGATCATGATGGCTCCCGAGCTCCGCTATCAGCTGATCTTCCCGACCGTGGTGCTCTCCCTCATCACGATCTCCTTCTATGTGCTCGGAAACGCCTTTTCCGACGCCTCCGATCCCCGGAACCACGTATAGGAATCCCGATGTCCGATACAGGAAGCTTGCTCGAGGTCAGGGACCTCGTGATCAGATTCTCGCTGCGCGGAAGGATGCTGACCGCCATCAGGGGAGCGAGCCTTTCGCTCGCGGAGGGCGAGACCCTCGCCATTGTCGGCGAATCGGGTTCGGGCAAGTCCGTGCTGACGAAGAGCTTCATCGGCATGCTCGACCAAAACGGCAGAATCGATTCGGGCAGCATCCTTTTCGACGGCCAAGACCTCGCGGCCTTTCGCGGAGAGGAAGACTGGTTGCCCCTCCGCGGCAAGAAGATCGCGATGGTCTTCCAGGACCCGATGACCTCCCTCAATCCCCTCCTCACGGTGGGAAGGCAGATTCGCGAAGTCATAGAACTCCATCGCGGCCTTTCGGGAAGGAAGGCCGAGCTCGCCACGGTCGAGATGCTCGACAAGGTCGGCATAGTCGATCCCGAAAGGAGAGCCGATCAGTATCCCCACGAATTTTCCGGGGGTATGCGGCAGCGCGCTGTCATCGCGATCGCGATCGCCTGCCGCCCCCGCATCCTCATTTGCGACGAGCCCACGACGGCCCTCGACGTCACCATCCAGGCCCAGATTCTCGGACTGATAAAGGCCCTTCAGAGGGATTTCGCATTCACGACGATCTACATCACCCACGATCTCGGCGTCGTCGCCAACGTAGCCGACAAGGTAGCGGTGATGTACGCGGGCAAGATCGTCGAAACGGGCACGACCGAGGACATCTTCTACGATGCGCGGCATCCCTATACGTGGGCCCTGCTTTCTTCCTTGCCTCAATTAGGAGTGAAAGGAAGCCCCCTCTACTCCATTTCGGGAACGCCGCCGAGCCTATTCAAGGAAATAAAAGGCGACGCCTTCGCGCCGCGAAATCCGCACGCTCTCAAGATCGATTTCGAAAGGGAGCCTCCCATGTTCACGGTGAGCCCCACCCATAGGGCCGCTACCTGGCTCCTCGATCCGCGAGCTCCCCGCGTCGATCCCCCCGAAGCCATACGGGCGATGCGCGAAAAGTACCTCGGGGCGACGATATGAATTGGGACGAGTCGCTGGAACCCCTCCTCGAAATCCGCGATCTCGGCGTCGATTTCAGGCTGAAAGGTGGGGCGGTGCTCCATGCCGTGAGAGGCGCCAGCTTCGCGATAGGCAAGGGGGAGACCTTCGGCCTTGTCGGAGAGTCCGGTTCGGGAAAGACGACGATAGGTCGGGCGATTCTGCGCATCAACGAGGTTTCGAGCGGCTCCGTCGTCTTCAAAGGAAGGAAGATAAGCGGGAATATCGATGCTTCCCTCGACCGCGAGGTCGTCCAGAAAATCCAGATGATCTTCCAGGATCCCATGTCCTCGCTGAACGAGAGGGCGAAGGTCGATTACATCGTTTCCGAGGGTCTCTACAACCTGAGAAAGGGCTTGGGGGAAGCGGAACGATCGAGGCTCGTACAGAAGGTACTCCTCGAGGTCGGTCTCCTTCCCGAATTCGCCTCCCGTTTTCCCCACGAGTTTTCCGGAGGGCAGCGCCAACGAATCGGCATCGCGCGGGCACTCATCATGGAGCCCGAGCTGGTCGTCTGCGACGAACCCATCTCGGCCCTCGATGTCTCCATCCGGGCCCAGGTGATCAATCTCCTATCGGCGCTGCAGAAGGAAAAGGGTCTCACCTATCTGTTCATCGCCCACGATCTTTCGGTCGTGCGATTCATCACGGATAGAGTCGCCGTCATCAATCGGGGACAGATCGTCGAACTCGCCGAGACCGAGGAGCTCTTCGCGCGCCCCCTGCACGGATACACGCAGGCCCTGCTCTCGGCCATACCCATCCCCGATCCGCGCCGCGAACGCGCTCGAGTCCCCCTCGTCTACGACTCGTCGACGCGCGATTATTCGGGGGCTGCGCCGGAGTGGAGAGAGGTCTTTCCCGGGCACTTCGTCCTCGCAGACGAGGCGGAGGAAGAGGCGATCAGGAAAAAATACATTTAGTAGGTACGTCCGACGCCCGCGAAGGAATAGAGGATGGCCGCCAGGGCGAGGAGTTCGGCGGCCGCCCAAACGAGGGCATGGCGCGATCGCGACGGGCCGCGGGCGGGTTTGTCGCGCTTCTCATCGCCGGGGCGCTCGTCGGCTTTTCTTCCGAAACCGTCGCCTCGCAGATAGAGGAACCAGGCGACGCCGATGAAGAAAAGCGCCCCCGCGGGCAAGAGGCTGGCGAGGGGCCAACTTCGCTTGAAACCGAAAACCGCGAGGGCGAGGGAGGCGAGGGCCCAGACGGCGGCCGCGAGGCTGCCTGCGCCGAGGCCGATGGAGGCCCTGCGCGCGATTGCTGTCGCAATCGTCACCGGATATTTGGACCGATCGCGGCTTCGCATGCGGGAGATCTTAGAAAGCAGGGTCTTGGCCTGTCAATGACGCGGTGCCGGAGAATGGAGGCGGATCGTGGATGCATCGGCTTTGGGAAGGCGCCTCGGCGCAGTGATGTCCATGCCTCAGGCGCCTCTTTCGGGGATGGCCGCGATCGGACTACGCGATGGGAAAGTCGTTTATGAGGGAGCCTGGGGTTTGCGCCACATCGGCCACGCTCGCCGCGATGTCGACGATGAAGGCGATGTCGGCGATGAAAGCGACGCCGGCCCGGGGAATCTCGATCTCCCCGTGACTCCCGACACGAAGTTCAGGGTGGCTTCGATTTCCAAGACGACCGTGGCTCTGGCGGCGATGCGACTCGTCGAAAGGGGCCAACTCGAGCTCGATCGGGACGTTTCCGAGTATCTGGGCTGGCGACTGCGCAATCCGCATTGGCTCGAAACGCCGATTACGAGTGCGATGCTCCTGTCGCATTGCTCCTCCCTCCGCGATGGAGACAATTATAATCTTCCCTTGCCCCGGCGTATCGAGGATTTCTTCCGCGAGGGAACCGATGTCTATGAGGGCGGAGCGCACTACGCGCGGCCCGAAAAGGACAGGGATCTGGCGCCCGGCCGTTTCTTCGCCTATTGCAACCTCAATACGGGCATCATGGGAACCATCCTGGAGCGGGTAACGCGCAAGCGCTTCGACCTCTTCATGGGCGACGAGCTGTTCTCACCCCTCGGCCTCGATGCCGCCTTCAACCCCAACCTCCTCTCCGATGGGGCCTTCGCTTCATTGGCGACCCTCTATCGCAAGGGCTTCGATGAAACGCATTGGGATTCTTCGGGGCCCTGGGTTCCGCAGTTCGATGATCACCGAGGCAAGCGCCCGGCTTCTCCCTGCAGGCTTTCTCCGGGCTTGGGGCCGGATGCCCTCGATGCCTACGAGATAGGCTCGAACGGCAGCCTGTTTTCGCCGCAGGGAGGACTCCGTGCCTCCATCAGGGATCTCGGCGTCCTAATTGGGCTCTTTCTTGGCGATGGCGCGATAGACGGGAAGCGCCTTCTCTCGAGAGAGAGCATACGAGCGATGACCACGGGCCGATGGATCTGGAATCCCGAAGCGAGGAACGGGGATTTCGAGGGTACGCCGGTTCGCGAGATGGGGCTCGGCCTCATGCGCATCGGGTCGTACAGCGACGCCGCCGGCTCCGATAGACTCCTTCCAGATGGCGGCCCCTCTCTTTGGGCGCACTCCGCAGAGGCCTATGGTCTCCTCGGCGGCATGGCCTTCGACAAGGACTCCGGGTCGGGCTACGCCTATCTCATCGGAGGTACAGGACGGGATCCCCGGAACTTCAAGGGAGAATATTCCTCCCGCTCCCGCTGGGAAGAGGCCATTCACGGGGCCTTCGTCGAGGAGTTATCAATTGGAAAGGCTTGAGCGGCTGCTCCGCTTCGGTGTCTAGGCCCATCCGGCATTCGGTCCGACAATGTAGGTGGCTCCCCCCGAGGCTTCGAGCCAGCGAGCCTCGAATTCGGCTCGATGATACACGCGGCGAACCGAGGCGTCGTCGGGCGATGCGGGCTCGTTCACGATCGGATTGCCCTTCTCGTCGAAGCCCACCAGGACCTCGAGGTGGCCCCTGCTGCGAGCCAGGGGCGCGCCGAAGAGCGTCCTTCCCGCCTCGTTGTCCCACGACAGGCTCAGGATGATGGGGCTGCCGCCGGCGACGATGGGCTCGAGTTCCGAAAGGCTCGAGAACCGCCGAACGCTCGCGGAAAAGCCGCGCTCCCCGGCCCAGGCGACATTGAAGGACCAATTGCCATGACCTTGGTATTCGGCGTCGAAGACGCCGGCGACCGTCATTCTGATGAAGGTCTCCTCGTCGGGGTGGGTTCCGCCGGCTCGGTTGATCCAGTAGGCCATGACCATGGACAGGGAGGTCGGGCTGCACCATACGTTGCCGCCGTCGGGGTAGATCATCTGGGACCAGGCGGGCACCCCTTCGATGAGATATCCACGGAAGGCAGGAGCGCTCGTCTCAGGAGCGATGGCCGGCTTGGGCGAGGACCAGGCGAGGGAAAGGGAGCCGAGGCCGGGGGCCTTCGCCCCTTCCATCGCGAAGAGCCTGATCCTCACGCGGAAGGCCTGGGCCGGCCTCGAGAGAATGAGGGTGTCGGTCGCGACGCGACCGGGATCGCCGAGGGTTTTCGTTCCCGTGGCGACGCCGGGCTGGGAGTTGGCCGCCGACCTGGCTTCGATCGTGGAAGGAGATGTCGACCAGATCCCGTGGTCGTACCAACGACTCCAGACGCCATCCATCCGTGCCGAGACCTCGATGGTCGCCCAGCTTCCCTCGGCAGTCCTTGAGTTCCAGGAAGGGATCGCCTCGAAAGCTGGAAAGCCAGTCGTGATGTCCGGACTCAGGATCTCACAATACTTAAGCTTTTGCTTCTCGCGGGACGGGAGGCCTTGGGGCGCCGGCCCGCTCGTCGTCGCCGTCGCCGGATCGAAGACCAAGGCCGTCGAACCGCGGACGAAGCCCGAACCAAGAAGCCCTGCGAGGGGCATCGCCTCTTTGTCAGAGGCGGCCCAGCGGGCGAAGCCCGTTTGATAAACCATCGTCGATCCTCTTTCCGAAGTCTTGCATGCGGCCTCCCAGTATGCGGTTCTCGATCGCCCCGGGCAAGCTTCACGGAGTCTGCTGAAGCTCGCCTCGAGGTTTGGCACGATCCATTCGGAACCCAAAAATGACTTTGCTCCATTGCCGCAATAGTAAAGTGGGATGAAAGTCAGCCCTTGCGCTCCTGATATATCAGTGGTATATTTGGCCTATGGTCGATTCCAAGGAAGGGGAGGAAGGCTTCTCCCTCGCCGGGCTCGTCTACACCGAGCTCAAACTCAGGCTGAACCGGGGCGAACTCAGGCCCGGCGACTTCCTCGACCAGGCTGCCCTCGGGGTCGAACTCGGCATGAGCCGCGCTCCGCTCCGGGACGCCCTCATCCGCCTGGAACTAGAAGGCTTCGTCACCGTCTACCCGCGGCGCGGGGTGATGGTCCGCCCCCTCGACCTCGCGAGCATTCGCAATATCTATGAGATTCTCGGGGCCCTCGAGGCCGCGGCCGCCGAACACGCGGGCGGAGCCTTCGGCGCCGCCGAAGACGAACGGATGGCCGATCTCATCGGAGCCATGGACGCGAGCCTGGAGCGCGACGATTTCGACGCCTACTATTCGGCCAACGTCGGCTTCCATGACGTCTACATAGCCCTGTCGACCAACGCCGAGCTCAAGAGGCAGGTGGGCATCCTGAAGGAAAGGCTCTACGATTTCCCGAGGCGTTCCGCCTTCGTAAAGGAATGGGAGCTCGCCTCGATGGACGAGCATCGCGAGCTCGCCGCGCGCTTCGCCAGGCGGGACTTCGTCGGGGCCGCAACCTGGGTCCGCGAGGTGCATTGGAGCTACGCGGTCCAGGAACGCTTCGTGCGCGCCTACTACGCCGAGGGCGGGCTCGGTGTCGCCCAACGCGCCATGTCCGCAGCGGGAGCCCTTCGATGAGCGCGGGCCTCGTCTTCGACATCCGCAAGTTCTCGGTGCACGACGGCCCGGGAATCCGCACCGCCGTGTTCCTGAAAGGCTGCCCCCTCGACTGCCCCTGGTGCCACAATCCCGAGGGGCGCGACCCACGGCCCGCCATCCTGCGAAGGCCGGAGCGCTGCGTGCTCTGCCACGCCTGCGACAAGGCCTGCCCCCTCGGTCTCGATCCGCGACAGGAGGCGGGCGGCCCCGACTGCGCCGCCTGCCCGGACTTCGGCGCCTGCGCAAGGGCCTGCCCCGCCGAGTCCCTCCAGGAGGTCGGCCGCCGGATGACGGTCGAGGCCCTCATGGGGGAACTCAGAAAAGATCGTACCTTTTATGATGAATCGGGGGGAGGCGTCACCTTCACCGGCGGCGAACCCCTCTCGCAGCCGGGCTTTCTCGGCGAGCTCCTCGATGCCTGCCGCGCCGAGGGCATCCGCACGGCCGTCGAGACCTCGGGCTATGCGAAACGGAGCGTCCTTCTCGACATCGCCCTGAGAACCGACCTCCTCCTCTTCGATCTCAAGATCCCCGCCGCGGAGCGGGCCACGAAGGTCCTCGGCGTCGACTATCGCGTCTGCCTCGACAATCTGGGGGCGGCGGCGCTCGCGGCAGCTGCCGATGCGGCCGATGGCGTTGCGGGCGGCGGAGCCGCGTACGAGGCCGGATGGATCGCTTTTCGGCGCCGTTCGGCGCCCGTCATCGTCCGCATGCCCTTCGTGCCCGGCTACAACGACTCGGCGGCCGATCTCGCGGCCGTTTCCGATTTCGTGAGAGAAGTGGGGCCGGGCGTCCTAGGCATCCATCTCCTGCCCTACCACGCGAGCGCGAGGGGCAAGTACAAGCTTTGGAACATCGAATATCGCCTGGCCTCCCTCGAGGCCCCGGGCGATGCCGCCATCGACGCGGCGCTTACCGTGCTGTCCGCGGGGGGAGTGCCCGCGCGGAGGGGAGGCTGACATGAACGAGAGAATCGCGGAACTCAGGCGGGAGAGCTTCGAGACGAAGCCCTCCTTTTCGGCGGAACGGGCCGTGCTCACCACCGCCTTCTACGAGGAGTGGCAGGGCAGGGTTTCGACGCCTGTTCTCCGAGCGATGAACTTTCGCAATCTCTGCGAGAAGAAGACGATCTATATCGGGCCCGGCGAACTCATCGTCGGAGAGCGGGGTCCGCGCCCCAAGGCCGTTTCCTCATTCCCGGAACTCACCTGCCATTCGGAGGAGGACCTCCGCATCCTCGACACGAGGCCGATGACGAGCTATCGCGTGCCCGAGGAGGACATCCTCGCCTATCGCGAGAAGGTCATCCCTTACTGGCAAGGCCGCAGCATGCGCGAGAGGGCTTTCGCCGACATACCCCAGGCCTGGAAGGATCTCTACGAGGCTGGGGTCTTCACCGAGTTCATGGAGCAGCGAGCGCCGGGCCACACCTCCCTCGACGGGAAGATCTACCACAAGGGGATGAAGGATTTTCGCGCCGACATCGAGCGCTCCCGCCGGGCCATCGACTGGCAAAACGATCCGGAGGCCTTGAGCAAGGAGGAAGAGCTCAAGGCGATGGACATCTCCTGCGAGGCGGCCATCATCTTCGCCGAACGCCACGCGGCCTTGGCCGAGACCATGATGGCTTCCGAGAAGGACGCTCGCCGTCGCGCCGAGCTCGCGAAAATAGCCGAGGTGTGCCGCCGCGTGCCAGCCGAGGCCCCCCGCGACTTCCATGAGGCCCTCCAGATGTACTGGTTCGTCCATCTCGGCACGATCACCGAGCTGAACGGTTGGGACGCCATGAGCCCCGGCCACCTCGACCAGCATCTCGGTCCCTTCTACGCGGCAGACCTCGCCAAGGGTAAGCTCGACCGCGAGCGCGCCAAAGAGCTCCTGGCTTGTTTCTGGATCAAGGTGAACAACACGCCCGCGCCGCCCAAGGTGGGTGTCACGGCGGCCGAAAGTGGTACTTATAACGACTTTACCAACATCAACCTCGGCGGCCTCGACCGCGAGGGGAGGGAGGCCTCCAACGAGGTCTCCTTCATCACCCTCGAGGTCCTCGACGAGCTCCAGCTCCTCCAGCCCCAGGCCAACGTCCAGGTCAGCGAGAAGACGCCCGAGGCCCTCCTCGAGGCGGCCGCCCGCGTCATAAGGCGCGGCTCGGGCTATCCCTCCCTCTTCAACGCCGACGAGGTCGTGAAGGCCCTGACCGGTATGGGCAAAAAGGTCGAGGATGCCCGCGAAGGCGGTACCTCGGGTTGCATCGAGACGGGTGCATTCGGCAAGGAGGCCTATCTCCTCCATGGCTACCTCAATCTGCCCAAGGTCCTCGAACTGGCCCTCAACGACGGCGTCGACCCTCTGAGCGGCAAGCGCATTGGCTCTCCGACCGGAGCCCCCGGGGCCTTGAAGGATTTCGAGGCCCTCTACGTCGCCTTCGAGAAGGAACTCGCCTACGTCGTCGACCTCAAGATACGAGTGTCCAATTACCTCGATCGCCTCTTCGCGCGCGACGCTCCGGCGCCCTTCCTCTCCGTCTTCATCGACGACTGCATCGGGCGGGGCAAGGACTACTATGACGGCGGGGCCCGCTACAATACCGATTACATCCAGTGCTGCGGCATCGGCACCGTCACCGATTCGCTGTCGGCGATAAAGAATCACGTGTTCGACGAGGCGAAGACCACGCTCCGGGAGCTCGGTGCGGCCCTCGCGGGCAACTGGAACGGCAGCGAGGCCCTCCGCCTCCTCATGACCAACAAGACCCCCCGCTACGGCAACGATGACGATCGCGCCGATTCGATAGCGCAGAGGGTTTTTGAGACGGCCATTTCCGCCATCGACGGCGGGCCCTCGCCGAGGGGCGCCACGTCCGGCGCTGCAAGCGCCGGACGCTGGCACATTGACATCCTCTCCACGACCTGCCACGTGTACTTCGGGCTGCGCACCGGGGCGACGCCAGACGGGCGCAAGGCCCACCTCCCGATCTCCGACGGGGCTTCGCCGGCCCATGGCGCCGACCGTCACGGCCCGACGGCCGTCATGAAGTCCCTCACGAAGCTCGACATTTCCAGGACCGGGGGCTCCCTCCTCAACCAGCGTTTCCTCCCCGCTACGCTCGAGGGGGAGGAGGGAATTAGGCATCTGTCGCAATTGGTACGAAGTTATTTCCGCCTGGGCGGCCACCACGTGCAGTTCAACGTCGTCGACACGGAGACCCTGCGCGAGGCCCAGCGGAAGCCCGAGGACCATCGCGACCTTCTCGTCCGCGTGGCCGGCTATTCGGACTATTTCGTCGACCTCGACCGCAACCACCAAGAAGAAATAATAGCGAGAACCGCCCAAGAAGGATTTTAAGGGCGGTTCTCGCCCGCGACGGCCGACGGGCCGTCGCGACGCCCAAGAAGGATTCTGAGGGCGGTTCTCGCCCGCGACGGCCGAGGGACAGTCGCGGGACGGTGAGCGGGCTCGCGATTTTACGACCCTCCCGGGGCGCGGCGACTATCTTTGGAGTATACTGCCTCCGAGATAGGCCCGCGTTTTCGGGAGGTTAGTCGTGTCCAATGGTCCAAGGTCCTTCGTCGTCGCGATAGCGGTCGCGTCGCTCGTAGCGCTTGTCGGTTGCCAGTCGGCGCCACCCCGCCCCGATCCGACCGAGCCGAGTTCGATCAAGGCGCTTTCCGAGGGCTTTTCGCCCACGGGCTCCCAGGCCTCCTCCGCAATCAAATTTTCGCTATCCTTCGGCGATCGCGCGGCGGTGCAATCCTGGAGCGTAAAGATCGCGACGGGCTCCGTCGTGCTAAAGGAATTCTCCGGCGTCGGCGGCGCCGATCTCCCCGATACCCTGAGCTGGGACGGAAGGAATTCGGCGGGCATGATCTGGCCCGAGGGGCAGTACTATGCCTTTCTCGATGTGGGCTACGGCGATGCATACAATCCCGCTACGATCTCCTGGGCTCAGTTCAATCTCGTCTCATCGCCACCCACGGTGAAAGCCGAGGCCACGCCCACGGGCTTTACGCCAGCCGTTTCAGGCATGGAGGCTCCCCTCACCTTGAGCCTCTCGGGCTCCTCCCGTTTCGCGCAGGTAAAAGGTTTCGAGGCGGATATCCTTGGGCCCGATGGAACGCAGGTCAGGAGCTTCACGGCCGAGGGCTCCGCCGCCACGATACTCTGGGACGGCAAGACCGACGACGGAGCCTGGGTCGAGCCTTCACGGACCTATACGGCCCTTCTGCGCGCCTTCGACCAGTACGGGAACGTGGGAGAGACCAAGCTGTCCATAGCGGTGGCGGGCCAGCCGAACGCGCCTGAGCGAAGCGTCATCAGCGCCTCGTCGGCAGGCTTTTCGCCAACGGGCGACCCCTCACGCCGCAGCATGAATTTCGCGCTGACCTTCGGCAATGTCTCCTCCATGCGTTCCTGGGCCGTCGAAATTCTCTCAGGCACCGTCGTGCTCAAGCGCTTCGAAGGAGGAGCGGCCAAGCCGCCTTCCAGCCTTGCCTGGGACGGCAAGTCCGCCACGGGGGCCTTCTGGCCCGAAGGCGAGTATCAGGCCGCCCTTTCGATAGACTATGGGACGACCTTCAATCCCGTCCGCGTCCTCAGCCAGAAATTCAAATTGGTCGCTTCGACTCCCGCACTCAAGCTATCCGCCGATCCGGCCTTCTTCACCCCCGCAGGTCAGGGTATGAGGGAGCCCCTCGCCATCAAGCTTGCGGCGAGCTCTCCCCTGGCCTCGATTGTCGGCTGGACCCTAGACCTTCGAAACAAGGCTGGCTCCCTCGTACGCAGCTTCGGCGGTTCGGGTGCCCTGGCTTCCATTTCATGGGATGGCAAGCTCGCCGATGGAACTTGGGCCGAACCCGGATTCGACTACAAGGCCGATGCCGTCGCGGTCGACGAATATGGCAACAGAGGCCTGGCCACCCTCACGCTTCCCGTTCGTCCCAGTCCGCTGGCGCCCGAGGCCAGTCTCGTCGAGACCGAGGCGAAGGGCTTCTCCCCCGCCGTGGCCAGGAACGGCGGGGCCCTCGCCCTCTCGGTGAAGATCGGTGATGCTTCGGACCTCGCTACATGGAAGCTTTCGATAATCGGCGCCTCCGGTCCCGTCAGGACCTGGTCGGGCGATTCCACGAACCCGCCCTCCGACATCGCATGGGACGGTTCGGACGACGCGAAGGCCCCGGCGCCGGAGGGAAGCTATTTCGCGCAACTCGTCGTCGACTACGGGCGGACCTGGCAGCGGGCTACCGCGCGGAGCACGAGTTTCGTCCTCGCGACGACAGCTCCCGTGGCGAGCCTGGCGGTCGCGCCCGACCACTTCACTCCCTCCGAGTCGGGCGTGAGCGCGCCTCTCGCCCTCATCCTCGACGCGAAGCCTGGCCTCGGCGCCCTCCTCGGCTGGAATCTCGACATCCTCGACTCGCAAGGCAGCATTGTGAAGACATTTTCTCGGGATTGGCCTGCCAACCAGATCCTGTGGGACGGCTCCCTCGACGGAGGGGGCTGGGTCGCGCCCGCGAGCTCCTATATCGCGCGGGCCACCCTGACCGACGAATACGGCAATGTCGCGATTGCTAACGCGAAGGTGGCCGTGGCCGACATCCCCTCCGCCACGGAGCCCAGCGTCATCGAGCCCCGATCGGCGGGCTTCTCGCCGCAGGCCATATCGCGACAGAAGACCATCGACTTCCTTCTCGTCGCCGGCAACCGCGATCGTATGAAGTCGTGGAAGATCGTCTTTTCTCATTCCGAAAGGGGGGCGCAGCGCAGCCTCCAGGGTGACGCGAGCTCCTTCCCGAAGAGTCTCGACTGGGATGGCATGACCGACGCCGGGACACTCGCTCCGGACGGCGGTTATTTCGCGACGCTCACCATCGATTACGGCAAGACCTTCAAGCCGGCCATGGTTCGGAGCTCCTCCTTCGCCCTCCAGTCCGCGCCGCCCGAGGCCTCGATAGCTCTTTCCCCCTCAGGTCTGACGCCCAAGGCCGGAGCCTTCGCCAAGCCCGTGACCATCGACCTCAAGGCGAGTTCGCGCTATTCAACGATCGAGGGATGGACCGTATCCATCCTCGACCCGGCGGGCAAAACGGTACGCTTCTACAGGACCGGAGCCTCGCCCAAGCTTTCCTGGGATGGAATGACTGCGGCGGGAACGCCGGCCGAGCCCTCTACCAACTACACCGTTCTCGCCGAAGTCACGGACAGCTACGGCAATCTGGGCACGGTGAAGGCCTATCTTCCCGTTGCCGATCTTCCGCCTTCACCGGGCGAAAACGCCATCCTACCTTCGGCAGCCGGATTCTCCCCCAACGGCGACGGCGTGATGGACAGCATCGACCTCGCGATGACCGTCACGAACCAGAAGGCCGTCAAGAATTGGAAAGTCGTCATAACACAGACGGACAAGGGTCTGGAGAAGACCTTCTCGGGCGACGCGTCGACCTTGCCGGCGAAGGTCACCTGGCAGGGCCGCGACGACTCGGGAGGCCCCGCGCCAGAGGGTTCCTATGTCGCGACCATGACGATCGACTACGGCGCGACATACAAGGCCTCCACGGTCGCGAGCAGGCGGTTCGCGCTGAGCCTCACGCCGCCCGCGGGCAGTCTTTCCATCGAGCCGCGACAGGTCGTGCCTGACGAGAAGGGACTCGTGGCGCCGGCCATCATCGGTCTGGACGCGAAGCCGGGCTTGGCGCGCGTCGCCACGTGGCGCATCGATATTCTCGACGCGGCGGGCGCGGCCATCGATTCCTACCAAGGCGACTGGCCTCAGGCCCCGGTTTCGTGGGATGGCGTGGGATCGGACGGAAAGATCGTCGAGCCCGGCACCAGCTACACGGTCGTGGGCAGCCTTCGCGACGAATTCGGCGTGACGAGCCAGCTGCGCGACAAGATCGAGGTAGGCGCCCTGCCCGCCGCAACCGAGCCAAGCTCCGTGCAGGCCCTCGCCAAAGGCTTCTCGCCGGCGGCAAAAAACGCGATGAAGTTCTCGCTCGCCTTCGGGAATTCCAATCTCATCAAATCATGGAGCGTCTCGATAGAAAGGGACGACAACACCGTTCGGCTCGATTTCCCCGGAGGCCCCGGCAAGCTTCCCAGCACCTTCAGTTGGGACGGAAAACTCCAAGATGGAACCGTCGCCCCCGATGGCAACTACATCGCGACCCTGTCGATCGACTACGGCCGGGTCTACGCAAAAACACTGGTGAAGAGCGCCGCCTTCGTCCTGGCCTCGACGCCGCCCGAGGGCGCGGTGACGGTCAGTCCCCCCCTCTTTTCGCCCGACGGCGACGGCGTGGCCGAGACCTGTTCGATCGCCCTCGCCGCGAGTTCGCGTTGGGCCGCGGTCAAGGATTGGAGCCTCGACATCTACGATCCGGCCGGGAATCTGTTCCGGAGCTTCCGTGGGAATTGGCCGGCGTCGACCATCGTCTGGGACGGAAAGAACCAGAAGGGCGACACCGTGGAATCGGCCGAGGACTATCCGGTCGTGGCGCGGGTCCGCGACGAATTCGGGAATACCTCCGACTTCAAGTCGACGATCCACGTCGACATACTCGTCGTGAAGGTGGGCGACGGCTATCGCATCCGCGTCGCGAGCATCGTGTTCAAGGCCTTCACCGCCGATTGGACCGACGTTCCCCCCGATCGCGCCCAGCGCAACGTCACCACCCTCAACCTCCTCGCCGAAAAGCTCAAGAAGTTCCCCGGATATCAGATCAGGATGGTGGGTCACGCCGTAATGATCAATTGGGATGATCCGGTCAAGGGGAGGGCCGAGCAGACCGAGGTCCTCGTGCCTCTCTCGAAGGCCAGGGCAGAGGCGATCAGGCAGGCTCTCATCGAGCGCGGCATCGAGGCCTCGAGGATGAGCGCCGAGGGGCAGGGCGCCCTCGATCCGATCGTGCCCGACAGCGATTTCGAGAATCGCTGGAAGAACCGACGCGTCGAGTTCTTCCTGCAGAAGAAGGACTGATTCGAGACGGCTTCCGCGGTCCATCCGGACCGCGGCGGCCTCCCGCCGGTGGCTGAATCCGAGACCTTGCCGCCTATGCGGGCTATGACCGGCGCGCCTTGTCCGTAATATCGATATTAAGTATGACGATCCTGTCGACTTTTCCGGCGGCGTTGAAGAGCGGCTTGTAATTCACGTTGAACAGCCTTCTGCCTCCGACCACCTCGAAGTATATGTCATAGGAGGTTTCCCTCCCCGAACGGGCGGCCTCGATGTAAGGCAGGGCGAGGGCGAAGCTCTCCTCGCCGAGCAGCTTCCTGACGGTCGTTCCGATGATCCGGTCCCTTGTCATGCCGAAGGCCCTTTCGTAGTTGGCATTGACGAAGGTATAGGTCAGATCGGCGGCGTCGATCATCGCTATCAGGGCCGGGACGCTATCCGCTATCTCCTTCAGCCCGGCGTCGAGGCTTTCGAGGAGGCTCAGGTCCTTGGTGATGGCGAGGACGCAGGGCTCTCCTCCGATCTCCACGCGCGTCGCCGACATCAATCCCATCATGGCGGAGCCGTCCTTCTTTCGAAACTGGGCCCTGAAATCGGGAACATAGCCGCGGCGGGCTATTTCCCCCGCGAGTCTCATCGGCGCGTCCGCCTCGGCCCAGATGTCGATTCCTCCCTTGCGCGAGGTTCTCCCGAGGCATTCCTCTCTCGTATAGCCGGTGATCCGCGCAAAACCCTCGTTCACATCGAGGTAGGTCCCGTCCGTGGCGCGCGTGATGGTGATCGCGTCGGGATTGAGATAGAAGGCCTTGGCGAGCATGTCCTCCGAGCGGGCGAGCCTCTCGTTGGATACCTGCAGGGATTCGAGGCTGACGCGTAATTCCTCGTTGGCGCGTTCGAATTCCATATTGAGCTCGCCCAGCTTCCTCTGCGCCTCGAAAAGCTTGAAGGCCATCTTGATCGAGGCGTCGAGGACCGTGATGCTCGAATTCTTGACGACATAGCCGTAATTGGTGATTTGTTCCGTCTTCTGGACGATCTCCTTCTCGGTGTGCGACGAGAGGAAGAGGAGGGGGAGGTCGTGACGCGAGAGAATCCTTTGCGCGGCCTCGGTGCCGTCCATGCCCTCGCCGAGATTGATGTCCATGAGCACGAGATCGATGTCGCGTTTGGCGCCGACGGTCTCGATGGCCGTCTCGCCGTCGGTCACGAGGATCACCTCGTAGCCCTCGGCCTTGAGCTTCTTGCTTTCAGCCATGCCGATGATGGCTTCGTCCTCGACGAGGAGCAGTGTCTTGACTTCCCCCATGCCCGTCTCCTCCCTGCGTAACTTCGGCGCTGGGATCCTTACCTGCCGGGCCTGATCCTTCCGTATGGCATTCGCGCTGTCAGTTATTCAAGATACCCAAGGCTTCTTTCGGGCGCAACGGGATTTTTCATGATTTTCCCTTGAAGAACCAGGGACGTGAGGGCGGTTTGCGGCGCTTTACGCTTTCCGATCGGGTGTTTCGGCCAACTTCCTCGCCGGCATAGTAAGCCTGAAGAGGGCGCCGCCGAGCCGCGATTCGCCGATCTCGATGGAGGCCCCGTGGGCCCGCGCTATTTCGAGCGAAATGGAGAGGCCGAGCCCGCGGCCGCCGCTGTCGCGGGAGCGGGAGCGATCCATCCGGTAGAAGCGCTCGAAGACGCGGTCGCGCTCCTCCGGAGGGATGCCGGGACCCGAGTCCGCTACCTCGATGACGAAAGCTCCGTCGCCGCTTCCCTGCGAGGAAGCGGTGGGGGAGCCGATCCCGCGCACGGCTATCTCCACCCTTCCGCCCGCGGGCGTGTACTTGACCGCGTTGGCCACGAGATTGTGAAGGATCTCCCCGAGCCGCAGGGCATCGGCCCTGGCCCCTGTGACCGGCTCGCCCATAGCCGTAATAGTTAGTCCCTTTTCCCTGGCCGCGTGGGCGAAGAGGCTGGCCGCCTTCTTCGCGATCTCGAGGGGCTCGACAACGCCTATGTCGAGGACGAGCTCGCCCTCGTCGATCGCCTCGAGCTCGCGGAGCATGTCGATGAGCCTCGAGAGCCTGAGGGTCTCCTCGTGGAGGGATTCGAGGTTGGCCCGATCCGCCGGAAAGATGCCGTCGATCATCGCCTCGACCGCGCCCCTGATGAGGGTGACGGGGGTCCTGAGTTCGTGCGCGGAATCCGCGATGATGCGGCGCCTGGCCTCCTCGAGGCGGAGGAGCTCCTCGGTCATCCGATTGAACGAGGCCGCGAGTTCGGCCACCTCGTCCTTGCCCTCGATGTCGACGCTCGCCGCGAGTTCGCCCGCCGCGACCTTGCCCGCGGCGGTGTTGAGTATGGCCAGCCTCCCCGTCATGCGGCGCGTTAGCGCGAGGCCGAGGATGAATGCGAGTCCTCCGGAGAGGAGGGTGGCCAGCGCGAGGGAGGAGCCGAGGGAGTCGACGAAGCTCCCGCCCGCCCCGGTGAAGGTGGGGTCTATCATGGAGCCGACGAGAACCGTACCAACTCGTTTGAATTCGGCCATCACGGGGATGCCGTGCTCGAGATGCTTGGCGGGGTGCACCGTGCCGAGAATGGCGCCGGCCGTGTCGGCGACGATGCGGCCGTCGGCGTCGGCGAGGGCCACTCGGTCGGAGAGGAGCCTGGCGAAGGTGTCGGCGGAGAAGGAGGCGACGAGGCCCTTCGTGGAATGCGCATAGAGATCGCCCGCGAGGCTGTCGTACATCGTGCGCGGCAGGCCGGTGAGGTAGTCCTGCACCCCGGCCCAGGAGCCTCGCTCGCGGTACCAGTCGCCGAGGATGCCGGCGTAGGTGCGCGCCTTTTGCGCGTCGCCCTCGAAGACCCAGGTGCGAAAGTGGCTTTCGGTCGTCGATCGCACGAGCACGAAAGTCAGGAGTGCCGACAGGGCGATCACGGCGAGGAAAGCGAGGGCGAGGCGGTTTGCGAGCTTCATGGCTTCTGTTCGATGAAACGATAGCCGACGCCGCGCACCGTCCCGATGAATCGCGGCTCCTCCGGGTCGTCGCCGAGGGCCTTGCGGATGTTCTTGATGTGGGCGTCGATCGTGCGCTCGTAGCCTTCGAAGTCGGTGCCGGAGGCCGCTTCAAGGATGGCGGCGCGGGGAAAAACCCGCCCGGGCTCCTTCGCGAGGAGGGCGAGTATGTCGAACTGCACGGCCGTCAGGGGCCGAGGCGCCCCATCGACCAGGACCTCCCGCCGCTTGAAGTCGAGGCTGAGGCCGCCGCGCGAGAGGCTGTCCTTCGCCTCGCTCGCGGCCGAAGCCGGAGGCGCTCGACGCAGCACGGCCCGTACCCGCGACACCAACTCACGCGGACTGAAGGGTTTGGTGACGTAGTCGTCGGCCCCGAGTTCGAGCCCGACGATGCGATCGCTCTCCTCCGCGAGGGCGGAGAGGAAAATGATGGGGACCTGGGAGCCCTGTCGAATGAGCCTGGCCACGTCGAGACCATCCATTCCCGGCATGCTTATATCGAGGACGACGCAGTCGGGACGGTGCTTCTGGAAGAGGCCGAGGGCCTCATTTCCGTCCTTGGCGACGAGGGTGGCGAAGCCCGCGTTCTCGAGATAGCTCGCGACGAGTCGCGTCATCTTTTCCTCGTCGTCGGCGATGAGGACCCTTGCGGCCATGGCTGACCTCCGGAGCCATTGTACCTTCGCGGGCGGCTCGTCGCCACGGGAAACCTCGGCGCGCGCGAGGCTAACACGCAGATAGCGTCTGCCGTTCACAGTTCCTTCACCCATCTCCCCCAGACTTCGGCGCGGCATCCTTGCGGAAGCCGATCTCTTCTCCCGGAGTTGAACATGAAGCATTGCAGTGGCATCGCCGCCTTCGCGGCCCTCACCCTGGCCCTCGGCGCCGTGAGTCTCGGAGCGCAGGAGATGGGAGGAGCCGGAAACGCCTCCGATCTCGGCCCCTTCACGGCGACGATTTCCTTCATGGAAGGGACGGCGAAGACAGGCGGAGCGACGCTTATGGTGAAGCTCGCCGACGCCATGGGCGCGCCCGTGGATGGGGCGACCCTCACGGCAACGGCCACGATGGACAAGTCCATGGCGATGGATTCAAAGACCATGGACGAGGCAAAGCCGATCCAGGTGGGACTGGAGAAGAATAGCGAGGCGGGTAAGCAGGGCGAGTACATGGCTAAGGTCGATTTTCCCTATGATGGGAAATGGACTGTCGAAGTGCGGGCCGCGCGCGGAACCGACTCGGGCACGGCGAACTTCGGTGTGGAGGTGGCCAAGGCCGGACCGAATCTCGCCGTGGTCGGAGGCTTCCTCGCGCTCATCGCCCTCGTGATCCTGGCCGCCGGAGTGGCGAAGACGCGCAGGTCCAAGCGCCCCGCCGCGACCGCGGCCTGAGGAAGCTCCGATGCGAGAGGCAGCGCCTTTCGGGAAATCGGCGGGGGCGCCGGTCTCGATTCAAGCCGCGGACACGCGGAAGAATCTCCTCGATTTCCCTCCACTTTCCCGCTTCGTCAAGAGCCGCTGGTACCCGGCCATCTTGCAATGGCCTGTGCTCGGCGTCTTCATATTCATCATCTACGAACTCGTCCTCGGCCCCTCCCAAGCCCACGACAATCTGGGAACGGCGCTCACCTGGGTCCTCTGGTGGCCCCTCCTGCCCATCGTCTTCCTCTTTCTGGGCCGCTTCTGGTGCGCCGTCTGCCCCTTCGGCAAGTTGAACGACATCGTCCAGCGTTTCGTGGGCAGCGAAAGGCCGGCACCCGTATTCCTCAAGAAGTACGGGATATGGATCATCGATGCCACCTTCATCCTCATCACCTGGAGCGACCATGTCTTCGGCATCGTGGAGAATCCCCTCGGCTCGGGCATTCTCCTATTGCTCATAACGCTGATGGTGGTGATCTCCGGGGCTCTCTGGGAAAGAAGGACCTTCTGTCGAAACCTCTGCTTCCTCGGCGGCCTCGCCGGCAACTACTCCCGCGCTGGGGCCTTCAGGCTGTCGGCCACCCCAGCCATCTGCGCGAGCTGTACGACCCAGTCCTGCTACAAGGGCAGCGAGGCGGCGCCGGGCTGCCCGATGTTCGTCTTTCCGCGTACGATGGATACGACGGCCGAATGCAACCTCTGCGCGAACTGCGTGAAGTCCTGCCCCAACGGCTCGATCCGGATGAATTTCCGGACGCCTTCCGAGGAACTCTGGTCGGTGAAAAAACCCCGCATCGAGGTCTCCTTCCTCGCGATGGTGATCATGGGCATCGTCTTCGTACAGAACATCACAATGCTGGGGATCTGGAGCGATATCCTCGCGTGGTTCGGCTCGGAGCTTCACCTGTCGAACTACGCCGCCATCTTCACGATTTCCTTCTTCGTCGCGATGGCCCTGCCCGTCGCCTCCCTGTTCATCGCCGGCCGCGTCGCGAGTCTTTCCAACCGCGACGGGGCGCTGCGCAACTTCACAATCTTCGGCTACGCGATCATTCCCCTCGACATGGCGGGCCACATCGCGCACAACCTCTTCCATCTCCTCGCGGAGGGCAAGTCGGTCTGGTTCACCTTTTTCGGCCTTTTCGGGAAGGAAATCGAAGGGGCCTCGACGGCCCTCCTCGACAACGCGACCATCCAGGCCCTGCAGTACATCCTCGTGGTGCTCGGAGCAGCACTTTCTGTCTATTCCGCCTGGCGTATCGCGAAGTCCAATTACGGAGGGACGAAGCACTCGATACCTTCCCTCCTGCCCTTCGCCCTGCTGATCCTCCTTCTTACCTGGGCAAACCTTTACCTTTTCTCGATGCCCATGGCGATGCGTATGTAGGCTCCGAAATTGCGTCAAAGGCTTCGGCATCCTCGGCCGGCTTCCGGTTTCTCGGGAGCCGGCCTTCTTGCGCCTACGACCAAAACAAATTGAAGGAAAAGTAACATATGTTACCGTACCGAATTGACTCACTGGGTAAATGTATCATAAGTTACAGATGTGCTCGCATGTGCGCTGCAGCGTCGAATCATGGCGATCACAAGGAGCGATCATGGGCGCGAGCCTTCTCATCACCTTTCGCGAAAGCCTCGAGGCCTCCCTCGTCATCGGCATGGTCCTCGCCATGGTGGGGCGAGATGGGCGAAAGCGGCATGGTTTCGCCATCTGGGGCGGGCTGGCCTTCGGCATAGGGGCGAGCCTCGTCGTGGCCTGGGCCTTCATCCGCTTCCTGGGGCAGTTCGAGGGGCGTGAGGAACAGATATTCGAAGGTTCGACGATGATTGTCGGGGCCCTCCTCCTTGCCACCCTCCTTCTTTGGACGGGAAGCCATAGCAGCGGCCGAAAACTCGAGGGCCAGATACTGTCCGCCGCGGAAAAGGGCTGGTTGGCCACGGGGGTGCTCGTCTTCGTATCGATACTGCGGGAGGGCGTCGAAACGGTGGTCTATCTCGGTTCGAGCCTCCGCGACGGCGGGCCAGGCACCTTTATCGGCGGCATCGTCGGGATTCTCCTGGCCGTCGGGCTTGGCTTCCTTATTCTCAGGGGGGGAAGGCGATTGCCCGCCTCCAGGTTTTTCATGGTGACGAGCGTCCTCTTCCTTCTTTTCGGCGCGGGACTATTTGCGAGGGCCGCCGGCGAATTCGGAGAGGCCGGCCTCCTTTCCGGCCTGGCCACTCCCCTCTGGACCTTGGCCCAGGTGGACCCAAATGGTCTCCCCACCCTCATGAGCGACCAGGGCGCCGTCGGATCATTCATGAAGGGCCTCTTCGGCTATTCCTCGAGTCCGACCCTCGCCCAGCTCCTGGCTTGGCTCGTCTATGCGACCGGCATGGGCGCCCTGCTTTGGGGTCGAAGGAGAAGATCAAGCGGAATGCCGAGCAAGGAGCTCAATCGAGCCTCCTGACGCTTGGAGGGGGAGCCCTCGCATCGAATCGGCGCAGAGCCTTCACCTCCCCTTCATGATGTCGGGCTAGCATGTTCCGACGAGGGTCGGAACGCATGCTGAAATTTGCCAAGCCGGGGCTCGGCGCCAGAATTCTGGCAGTCTTCGCTGTCGCTGCCATTTTAGTCGTCGGGGGTCTCCTTTCCGTTTTGCCGCCCGCCATAGATCGCCTGGTCGAGGATCTGATGGAAAGCCACGCACGGAGCATCGCCGCTCTTGAGAGGCGTACAATCCAGACGATGGTGACCGACGGTTCCGCGAGGACTCCCTCGGGGGCCCGGGTAGCCCCTCTCGTCGAGGACGAGCTGCGCGGGCTCGCCGAGGAACCCGAGATCGCAAAATCATTTGCAATTGATTCGATATTCATCGTGGAAGGTGGCGGAGCTTCCACCGTCTTCGCCCGCGAAGGCGCGACGGTGCATCTTCCATCGGAAGCCCTCATTGCGGCCGCGAGGGTGGCGGGTGGCGTGACGTTGCACCGGATGGATCCGGCCATGGCTCGCTCGATGGGCGGCCTTATCGACGTATTCGTCCCTCTTGGTCTCGCGCCGGGTTCCCGAGCCCTCCTCGACCTGCGACTCGACTTCGCCGATTCCTTCGCGATGCATCGCGCCCAATTCGCCTGGTTCGAGTATGTCCTCGTCATCGGCGCCATCCTCGCCGAAGGCGCCCAGGGCGTAATCCTCCTCGGCTTCGTGCGGCGCTTCGCGATCCTCCCCGCCCTCGCCATCGGGAGAGCCATGGAAGCGGTGGCCGAGGGCGATCTGGAAGCGCGCCTCGAAGGCCGTACGGGCGACGAGTTTGGCGCGATGGCGACTCGATTCAACGCCATGGTCCTCGCCTTGCGGCACAAGGCGAGGATGTCACGTTATGTCTCCGGCCAGACTCTCGCGATGATTCACCGAGACGACGGCCAAGAGGAATGGCGCCAACCGGCACGCAAGGAACTCGCCATTCTCTTTACCGATGTCCGGGGATTCACCGCCTTTGCCGAGGCGAACGAGCCGGAAATCGTCATCGCGACGCTCAACAAGCTGTTCGAACTCCAGGCGGAGGCGGTGGCGGCCTCGGGCGGCGAGATCGACAAGTTCGTCGGCGATGCCCTGATGGCCACCTTCCGCGAACCACGGGCGGCGATCATCTGCGCGCTGCGAATCCGAAATCGTCTCGATTCGGGATCGGCCGACGCTGGCAGGCTCCGGGTCGGCATGGGGATCGCCTTCGGCGTCGTCGTCGAAGGCGACCTGGGCGGTAGCGGGCGAAAAGACTTTACGATCATCGGCGACGTCGTCAACACGGCGGCGAGGCTCGAATCGATGGCCGGGGAAGGAGAAATTCTCGCTCCCGAATCCCTGATGGCCCTTTCTTCCCTTCGCCCCTTTCTCTGGAAGGGGCGCGGCGAGAGTTCGATCAAGGGGAAGCGATTCCCCCTCGCGATCGCCGAGATCATGGGCTTCCGAAGCCGCGCGCTTACCTCGACTAGGGCGAACTCAGCGTGATCGTGATCGTATCGGCGTAGCTCCCTTCGGAGGGGTAGGTCGCAAAGGGCGAGATCGTCGCGACGAGGTCGTAGCGAGCGGCCGCCGAGTAGGTGGCTGCCGAGGCGCTGGCAATAGGGGAAGGCCCCGAGGAAAGGGGAACCGCGCTTCCGTTCGAGGTCAGCGCATAGCCGATGAGGCTCGTCGGGTCGGCGAGATTGGCGAGGGAGCCCGCGTTGGAGGATGACAGGAGGAGACTGTACGAAACGTTGGAGCGCACGAGGATGTCGGCTCCGAGCGACTGTCCCGGGGCGAGGGTCCCGAAGTTCAGGGCCTGGCTAGTCGTGGTCGAGGAAAAAGACGAACCCGTCGGCACGACCGACACTCCGTAGAGGGAGCCGACGGTGACGGTCACCGTCAGCGTGTTCGATGCCAGGGCGGTGCCGCTGGGCAGGTAGGTGGAGGCGTAGATCGATTCGTCGATCGTCGCGATGTAGCTGCCGGGCGGGGGCATCGTCGTCGGCGAAACGACAAAGGCATAGTCGAAGGTTATCGTGGAATTCTTTGTCGAGGTCGAGGAAAAGCTGCCGGCCAGCACCTCGCTCGGGCTCGTCGGCGACCCGGTGAGGGAAAGCTGGTTGGCGAGGGTGGCCGCGGGGCTGTACATCGCGTAGCTCAGGTTCTCGGGACTGGCCTGGGTCATGGACAGGAGGGTGAGGACGACGCAGAAATCCGTGCCCGTGAAAACGCCTTTCTTGATCGTGACCGTGCCGGTCGCCTGGGCGGTCGTTTCCGCCGAATAGGTGATGGCGAGTGTGGAAGTCGTCGTCTGCCTGACGAAGCTGAGGGAGGCGGCGAAGGCAGTCTGCCCGGCCAAGGCCAGCGACGCCGCGATAAATAGGGCTCGGTATCTCAAAGATTTTCCCATGTTCATTTTCCTCCCTCTCCGGCTGCCGTCCTGATCGCCGCGACGGTGCCGAGCTCGACCACGGCCCCGGCCTCTCCCTCGGGTACTTCTATTGTACTCTCGCTGCCGTCGTCCCACTTTATGGTCAGTCTACCCCGAGGCAGCCCGAAACACTCGAAGACTCCCGTTTCGTCCGTGAAGGTGGCCCCCCCCGCGATCGCCTTGCCGGATTCGTCGAAGAGGTCGCCGGCGATGTTCGTCTTCGGCTTCCCCTTCGAATCCACGAGGGTGCCCCTAACCGACGCCGAGGAAGCCTGCTTGATTGTCACAATTGTGATGGAACGGTAGGCGGGCATGAGCTCGACCGAGGTCGGGTCGGGGAGCACGTCGGGCGGGCTTTCGGGCATCTCGATATTCGCCACGAAGGGCGAGTAGGGCGTCAGATTCGCGATCGCGGCGGGCCTGCCCATGGGCACGAGGGTCGGAGCCGCTCCCTTGGGCCGCACCTCGATGAGCTGGCCGCCGAGGCTCTTTGCCGGCACGAGGATGGCGAGGGCCGAACCCGGGGTCCGCGTGACGGCGAAGTGACCGTCGGCGAAGGCCAGGGCGGAGGCGGCGGAAAGGCTCAGCTGGCCTCCGTTGAAACCGGCCGCCGCGTCGTTGCCCAGGCTGCCGGAGGCCGACAGGGTCGCCAGGGGCAGGTTGACGCTGCCGGATGCGTCGACCTCCCGGTTCGCGTTGGTGCCTACCAAATTCTGCCCCGTGATGGTGAGGAGGCCGTTGTCGCCGAGGGGGAATCCGAAATTGACGGAGTCGCTCTGTCCGATGAAATCGCGCTGGTAGTTTATGCCTCGCCTGTCGGGCGGGGCGACGGTCAGGGTCATCGAAAGCCTGGGTTGACCTCCCGTGTCGGGCTTCCAGTCATAGCCGCCCGACATCGAAAGGAGGGTCGACGGGGCGATGGACAAGGCAGGCCCGGCGGTGAAGGACCAAGAGGCGAGGGCGCCCGCGAGATAGGCGATGTCACCGCTCAAGGCGAAGATCCCCGTTCTCCTCGGCAAGGCGAAGCCGCTCTGGCCGGAAAAGTCCCAATAGTCGGCGGCGCGGCTCATCGTCGAGCCGGGGACGGCGAAGCCGGGTCCCTGGTACTCGGCGGCCAAACCGAGACGGGGAATACGCTGATCGAAAAAAGATGAAAAGCGCCAGAAGGCCCGGCCGGCAAAGGCTGGCGCTTGGCTGGCGACCTTATCCAGAAGACCGAAGGAGAGGGCCCCCGCGAGGCCGAAGCTTCCCGCCGAGGTGGCCGCAATCGAAGTGATGCCCCCGAGGCCTGTCGCGTACCCGGCTTCGAGGTCGGCGCCGATCTGGTACCTGTCGGCCAATCCCATTGCGACATGGGCCGAGCCGAAGGGTTGGGTCGGGTCGTCCTGGCTTACGCCGAGGCCGATCGCGTAGTCGACTTTTCCCGCGCCGATCACGCCCTGATCGTAGGGGATGCCGAGCTTGATAGTCCTCGGCGCCTCCCCTTTTTCGGCGATGTCGATCCGCACCTCGTTGAGTCCCGAGGAGAGGGGGAGATCGGAGAGATGATAGGTGCCTGCGGCCAAGCTGAGCTGTCTCGTAAAGCTGCCGTTCACGAAGACCCGCACGGTCGCATCGGCCTGCAACACGAACTCGCCCGAGGTGACGTCGGGGGAATTCGTCCAGCCGGGCAGCCCCTCCTCCCTGCCGAAGGCGATTCCGTAGAGCTGCCTTCCCGACTGGAAAGACACGACGGGCGCTGCGATGATGCCTGCCTGGAGTCGCGAGCCGATTCGCGGAAAGTCCTTTACCGCCCGGGCCGCATCCAACGCGGTGGAGGCCCCGTAGGGGCTCAGGGAAAGGGAGGCGGAGGCTTCGGCCACGTAGCCAAAAAGGTCGATCGCCGGCATGAGTCTGAGGACGCTCGTCCAGGAGGCTTGGCTCGTCGAACCGCCGGTCTGCCAGGAGGGATCGAACTCCAGGCTCGTCGCGACCGTCCCCGCGAAATCCGCGTTCTTGTAGCGGATTTCACCTTTTCCGGCTTCCGGCCTTTCCCGCGCCGCTATGACCTCGGGCCGCATCGATTGGGGGTCAAGGTTTATCGAGAGAACCAGATTGGCCGCGTCCAGGGAAACCCTGATGCCGAAGAGCCCGAGTTCCGAGACTCGGATGGCCCTATCCTTGTCGAAGAGTGACGCCGTGATGCTGGGCCTGAGGAGGGGGCCGAGGAAAGGCTTCAGGTCGAAGGTCGACAGGGATAATTCCCCGCCGGGCTTGATCTCGAACTGGATGGCGCCGACCTTCGCTCCGTCGATAACCAGGTCCGCCAGGCCCTGCTGACTGTCCTCCTGCGCGGCGAGTTCCGGAGGATGGGGTGAACAGAGGAGAAGGAAGGCGAGGCCGGTCAGGATGAACCAGCGGCTAATAGACACCTTCATAGTCGACCGTAGCATCGTAGCTCTTTCCCGGCACGGCGTCAGGTTTGGCTATGAAAACATGAATGCTTTTTCCCGGGAGATAGTTCGCTCCGGCGAGAATGCCCAGATCTTCGGTCGGCAGCTTCACGAGCCCGTTCCCGAGCGTGATCCGCGGATCGAGGGCGACGACATGGCGGGTACCCGTATTCCTGAGCCCGATGAGAAAACCAGGAGAACCGTCGCTCCCTGTCGCTCCCACGGCCGTAGCTTCGAGGGCTGCGGCGAAGGAAGGCTTTCCGACGTAGAGGGAGGCGATGTAGCGGAACATCATCTTTATCCCCGAGCTCGTCGCGGGCCCCGTGTCGAGGGCGACCTGTTCGGCCACGAATCTGAAGCAGCGCTCCGCATCGATATCTGAGGGCCCCTTCCACTGGATCTTGACGACGGCCTGGGCGCCGGGTTCGACGACCATGCGCGAAGGGTAGATCAGGAAGAGATCGTCGGCCGGTCCGTTGATTTCCTTTCCTTCGGCCGAAAGATCGCGGCTCAGCACGCGGAACCTGATGGCTATCCGGCCAGGATCCTCCGACTTGATCCTGAAGGTCGCGATGCTCTCCGGCCCGGAGGGGGCGATGGTCGTCGAAATGGGCTCGAGGGTAAAGGCGCTGAGGGCCCCCGCCCCAAAAAATAGGGCGGCGAGAGCCAGCAAAGCGCGTGTTTTTTTCATGGAGTTTCGAAGGTCAGGGCGAGGTGATGGTGAAGGTAAGGCTGTCGGTGTAGGAGTCGGCGTTCAGGAAGGCCGCGGGAAAGGAGATATAGAGGATGTTCGAACTGCCTGCCGCCGTGGCCGAGCGCGTGGTCGAGGTCGTGAGGGTAGCCGTGCTGCCGGTGAAGGTGACGGGATTGCTGCCATAGGTCAGGGTGTAAGCCTGGCTGTCCGTCCCGCTTGTCTCCTTGAGAGTGGCCCCGTTGGCGCTCGAAAGAGTGACCGTATAGCCGGCCTTGCTGTTGGAAAGTTCGACGACCGTGGCGATTTGGAGATTGGTGGTCGCTACGCCCACGGGCAGTGCCGAGGCGTTGGCGTCGGGCGTGACCGTGATCGTGGTGACGGCGGCAACCGATCCGGAAAGGGACAGGGTGCCGGTCGAGGAGAGGGCAAAGGTCGGCATCACGAGGGCTGCAAGGGCAATCGCGATGATGACGCTCCGCTTGACGAAAATACTTGTCTTCATATCTCAACCTCCAAGGTCAAAGTGCAGGGCTACTGTACCATTTATAAAGCAGTAAGCATGCCAAACGTTGAACTAATTACAGGAAAAATATATCCTTTCCTAGTAACACAATCCAGATTTTAGCAAAGCGACTGCAGGCATGTCCAGCACACTATTCGCCATTTCGGTCGAATACATCGTCCATTCAGTCGAGGGTTGGAGGCGGATTGGGGTTGTATAGTCGATGCAAACATGATCGAAGGTGCCTTTCGCTGATCCCAAGCTCGCGGGCGGCGGCGCTTTGGTTTCCGGCGCTGCGATCGAGGGCCGCGTGGATGAGTTCGCTTTCGAAGTCCCGCATCGCCGAGTGGTAGTCCTTGGCGGCGAAGGATTCCGCCTCCTTTTTGGGGCTTTCTTCGATCGGGCCCGGCGGGAGATCGGCGATTCTTATGAACTCGCCCCTGCACAGCACGACGGCGCGCTCGATGGCGTTCTCGAGCTCCCGGATATTGCCGGGAAAGGGGCGCTTGTGGAGAAGGTCGAGGGCCTCGCGGGTGATGCCCTTCACGGTTTTGCGATTCCGCTCGCTGAAGCGGGCGATGAAGTGATCGACCAGATGTCGAATGTCCTCCTTGCGTTCGCGCAGGGGCGGGAGGCTAATCTCGATCACGTTGAGTCGAAAATAGAGATCGCGCCGGAAGGCGTTTTCTTCGACCATCCGGGCGAGGTTCCTGTTGGTCGCCGCGATGATCCTGACATCGAGATTCCGCGTCCTGTTTTCGCCGACCCTTTCGATCTGCCCGAACTGGATCGTTCTGAGCAGTTTCACCTGGAGGAGGGGCGAGATCTCGCCGATTTCGTCGAGAAAGATGGTGCCGCCCTCGGCTTCCTCGAAGCGGCCGAGACGGTCCGCGTTCGCGCCGGTAAAGGAGCCCTTGAGGTGGCCGAAAAGCTCGCTCTCGGCGAGGGATTCCGGAAGCGCCGAAATGCTGACAGCCACGAAGGCGCCCTTTCTGCCTGAGCGCTCGTGGATGAAGCGGGCCACGAGTTCCTTTCCCGTCCCGCTTTCGCCCGAGAGGAGGACGGTGGCGGAACTGTTGGCTGCGCGGGAGGCCATGCTGAGTACGGCCGCCATCGACTCGCTCCGATAAATGATCCCCGCCACGGCCGGAGAGGCGGCGGGACCCTCGTCGGGCGGCAGCAGGGCTTCATGCTGTAGTGCCATCCGCTCGTTGACCCGGAGGACGATCCTCTCGATGCCGTCCCGGGTCGTCGGCTTGATCAGATAGTCGTCGGCCCCGCCCTTGAGTAGGCTGACCGCCTCGCGCGTGTCGGCGAAGGCCGTCATGACCACGACGGCGATGGCGGGACTCAGGGCCTTGACGCCGGTGAGGACGTCGAAGCCCGATCCGTCGGGGAGATGGAGGTCGGTGAGCACGAGGTCGATCACCGATCGGGCGACCAGGGACAGGGCTTCTTTTACGTTCGTCGCCGAAAGGTATTCCACCGGGGGATAATCGAGGGCGTCGATCACGGAGCGGATGAGCTCGATCTGGGTTTCGTCATCGTCGACGGCCAGCAATGTCATGGCGGAGTACCTCGGAGAAGCCTGGCCGTCATGCCGTTTTCCCTGCGTCCAATCGCCTTGTCGGGGCAAGGAGCCTGAAGCTTCATGTACATTCGTCGGTCGAATTTAGGAGCCGGAAAATTGAAAAGAAAGTATGACTGGCCGCATGCGGATATTGTTTGTAACTTACGTTACAGATGATACCGGCCCATCGCCGAGAAAAGGAGTCCTTCATGTCATTCAGCGTTCCCGATCTTTCCTATGGCTATGACGCTCTCGAGCCCTTCATCGATGTCGAAACGATGAAAATCCACCACGACAAGCACCATGGCGCCTATGTCACCAACCTGAACAAGGCGATCGAAGGCAGCGAATTTGCCGCCTGGCCCATCGAGACCATCATCAAGGATCTCGCGAAGCTGCCCGAGTCGATCCGGACGGCGGTGAGGAACAATGGGGGCGGTCATTACAACCACTCGCTTTTTTGGACGATGATGGGGCCGAATGCCGGCGGGAAGCCCTCGGGCAGCCTCGCCTCGGCCATCGACCGCGATCTCGGCGGCTTCGAGGCCTTTTCAACCGAGTTCACCAAGGCGGGACTCGGCCGATTCGGCTCGGGCTGGGCCTGGCTCGTCCTCGACCAAGGGAAGAAACTCGCGGTGCTGTCGACTCCCAATCAGGACAATCCACTTACGGAGGGACAGAAACCCCTCCTCGGTGTCGACGTTTGGGAACACGCGTACTATCTTAAATACCAGAACCGTCGCGCCGATTACCTCGAATCTTTTTTCAAGCTCATCGATTGGAAGGCCGCAGGCCGCCGCTTCGAGGCCGCAATGGGCTAGGGCCCCTCGGGCCCAAGGAGGCTATGTGGCATACAACAATTCTCGGAAACTCTCTCTGAAATGGGAGGACGCCATCGCCGCGGTCAAGGCCGGGCTCAAGGCCCAGGGCTTCGGGGTACTGACGGAGATCGATATGCAGACCACCCTGCGCGAGAAGGTAGGCGCCGAGATCGGTCGCTATGTCATCCTCGGGGCCTGCAATCCCGGATTCGCCAACAAGGCGATAGCGCTGGAGGGGCGAATTGGCGTTCTCCTGCCCTGCAACATTCTTGTCCGCGAGCTTGGCGACGCCACGATCGAGGTCGTGGCCGTCAATCCGGCCGAGACCATGAAGGCTGTGGCCAATCCCGCCCTCGAATCGCTCGCCGGAGATGTCGCCGATCGCCTCGGGAAGATGCTCGCCGGACTCGGCTGATCCGACGGCTTTCAGGATCGGATGAGGGCCCTCCGCGTCGAACGGAGGGCCCTGTCTTTAGGCGATCGCGACGACCTCATAGCCGGCGTCGGCGACGGCGGCCTTCATAGCCGTCTCGTCGAGGGCCCCGCCCTCGACAACGGCGCTCTTCGTGGCCAGGTCGACGATCGCCGAGGTCACACCCGAAACTCCCTTGAGAGCCTTGGTGACGTGCATCACGCAATGATTGCAGGTCATACCTTCCACCGAAAGCGTCTTCTTCATAATTAGCTCCTTCCCGGACGGCTGTCCGGATCGACGATTTGCGGCAGCCCGCGAGGGGGCGGCCCGGATTCACTATGCCTTGAATCTCCTGAGCCTGAGGGCGTTCGAGACGACCGATACCGAGCTCATCGACATGGCCGCCGCGGCGAACATGGGGTTGAGGAGGGGGCCCCCGAAGGCGTGGAGGATGCCCGCCGCCACGGGGATGCCGAGCACGTTGTAGCCGAAGGCCCAGAAGAGGTTCTGCTTGATGTTGCGCATCACGCTTCGCGAGAGCTTGATGGCCGTCGGCACCTCGTCGAGGTCGCTGCGCATCAGGACGATGTCGGCGCTCTCCATCGCGATGTCCGTGCCCGAGCCGATGGCGATGCCGACATCGGCCTGCGCGAGGGCGGGGGCGTCGTTGATGCCGTCGCCGACCATGGCGACCCTGCGGCCCTCGGCCTGGAGCTTCTTGACCTCGGCGGCCTTGTCGCCGGGGAGGACCTCGGCGAGGACGCGGTCGACGCCGACCTCCTTGGCGATGGCCTCGGCGGTGCGGCGCGTGTCGCCCGTGATCATGGCGACCTCGATGCCCATGGCCCTGAGCTTGGCGATGGCGGCGGCGCTGGTCGGCTTGACCACGTCCGCCACGGCGATGATGCCGGCGACGAGGCCCTCGACGGCGAGGAACATCGGCGTCTTGCCGGCGAGGGCGAGACGCTCGGCCTCGGCCTCGGGTACGGCTATGCCCTTCGAGGCGAGATGGCGGGCGTTGCCGAGGAGGATCGCCCTGCCGCCGACCTTCGCCTCGATGCCGTGCCCGGGGATGGCGGCGAAGGCCGAAACCGGGGGCAGGGCGAGACCGCGTCCCTCGGCCGCGGACACTATGGCCGCGCCGAGGGGGTGCTCGCTGCCCTTCTCGGCGGCCGCGGCGAGGGCGAGGAGCTCGTCGCCGGAAAAGTTGCCAATTGGTATGATATCGGTCAGTTCGGGCTTGCCCCGCGTGATCGTGCCGGTCTTGTCGAAGACGACGGTGTCGATGCGGCCCGCGGTCTCGAGGGCGACGCCAGATTTCACGAGGACGCCGAGCTCGGCTCCCTTGCCCGTGCCCACCATGATGGCCGTCGGCGTCGCGAGGCCGAGGGCGCAGGGGCAGGCTATCGTCAGCACCGCGACGAAGACCGTCAGCGCGAAGGAGAGGCTCTGTCCCGCCATCAGCCAGGCGCCGGCCGCGAGGAGGGCGATGCCGAAGACGACCGGCACGAAGACGCCCGACACCTTGTCGGCGGTTTCCGCGATGGGGGCCTTGGAGCCCTGTGCGTCCTCGACGAGCTTGATGATCCGCGACAGGACGGTATCGGCGCCGACCTTGGTGGCGCGGAAGAGGATGGAGCCCGTGCCGTTCACGCTGGCGCCGACGACCTCGGCCCCGGGCGTCTTCTCCACGGGCATCGACTCGCCGGTGAGCATCGATTCGTCGACCGATGTGGCGCCTTCGACGACCAGGCCGTCGACGGGGATGCGCTCGCCGGGCCTGACGCGGAGGATGTCGCCGGGCTCGACCTCGTCGATGGGCATCTCGATGTCGCGGCCTTCCTGCACGACGATGGCGGTCTTGGGCCTGAGGCCCATCAACTTCTTGATCGAGTCCGAGGTGCGTCCCTTCGACACCGCCTCGAGGGTCTTGCCCAACATGATCAGCGTTATGATGATGCCGGCCGTTTCGAACCAGAGGCTCATGACGGCGGAGGCGTCGCCCGCGGCTATGCGCCCGATGGACACGAGGCTCCAGCCGATGGCCGCCGTCGTGCCCATGGCGATGAGGGAGTCCATGTTGGGCGCGCCGTGGAGGATGGTACGAAATCCGACCCGGTAGAAACGGTTGCCCGCGGCGACCACGGGGGCCACCAGCGCGAGTTCGAGGAGTGCGTAGACGAGGGGGTGGTGCATCGGCGAGATGAGGGCCGGCAGGGGCCAGCCGAGCATCGCGCCCATGGCGACGTAGAGGAGGGGGACTGAGAAACCGAGGGAGACCGCGAACTTCGTCCACATCGTCCGTATCTCGCGTTCTTTTTCCTCGCGATGGGCGTCGGCCTTGGCGACGCCCTGGCCCTCCTCGATGGCCTTGGCCTCGTAGCCCGCCTCGACGATGGCCTGCTTGAGCTGGGAGACCCGCGCGGCGTCCGCGTCGTAGCGCACCGTGGCCTTTTCGGTCATCAGGTTGACCGAGGCGACGATGACGCCGGGCACCTTCGTGAGGGCCTTTTCCACCGCCCGCGAGCAGGCGGCGCAGGTCATGCCGCCGACGGGGATGGTGATTTCCTTTTCGTCGCGGTCGTCGACGGCCTCGTAGCCGGCCTTGGCGACGGCCTCCTTGATGGTTTCGATCGTGACGTTGCCCTCGTCGAAGCTCACGGAAAGCCGCTCCGTCGCGAAGTTCACCGAAGCCTCGGCTATGCCGGGCAACTTGCGCACGGCCCTCTCGGAAGCCGCCGCGCAGGCGGTGCAGGTCATGCCGTTTATCTTGAGGCGCGCAGCCTTAACCATCGAAATCTCCTTCGGCGCGGCTCTCGAGAGCCGGCCGTCATTTTCCCGTTCAGCCGAGATAGTTCTCGAGGATGGAGGAAATCTCCTCGATCTTCTCGGCGCCCTGGTCCTTGTTGATCGCGTCCTTCACGCAGGTATCCATGTGCTGTTTGAGAATGATGAGATTGGCCTTCTTGAGGAGGGCGACGGCGGCGTGCACCTGCTTGGATACGTCGATGCAATAGCGGTCGCCTTCGACCATCCTGATGATGGCCTCGACCTGGCCCCGGGCGGTTTTGAGGAGGTCGAGGGCCTTTTGACTGTCCCTGCTGCAATGGTCCATGCTCACCGTCCTCCCGAAAATCGCACTATCCAACCTGCCCACCCCCCTGGGGGAGGGGTAGGTATAAAATAGCGTCGGACTCGTTTCGAAAGCAAGTCCCCGAACATCGTTCAGAATCCGTCTGTGTCGGCCGCCCCGGGACGGTAACTGGCCAACTCCTTTCGAATGTCCGCCGTTTTCACCTTCGAGAGGTCGGCGACGGTCTTCACATAGCCGTGAAGCATGTTCATGGAGCAATTGAAGGTGAAATCGCCGGTGACGGTGAAGGGGGGCGTCGAGAGCTGGCCCTGGGTCAGATCGAGGGCTCCGTTCAGCTCGGGAAAGAAGACCACCGAATTGCAGCCGTCGAGCTGGACGGGCTCGAAGTGGATGATGGCCTTGAGGCCCTTCTGCAGCACGATGGCTGCCGGGCTGTAGCCGTTCGCGTCGACCTTGACGGTGATCTCCTGCACGCCCTTCCTGATTTTCGCGAGGCCGATCGTCGAGAGATCAAGGCCGGCGCCCGAAGCTCCGGCGCTCGCTCCCCCGCCACAGCCGCAACCGCCGGCGGCCGCGCCGCCTTGGGTCTGGGGAATCGCGAGGGCGGCGGCGAGGTCGGCCGGCCCCCCCGCGAGCGCTCCGTTTCCGGAGCCGGAGCCGCCTCCGGCGGCGGCCTGGACGGGGGTGTCGCCCGATGTCGGCGGCGAAAGGTCGAGGGAGGCTGTCGAGGCAGTCGCCGTTCCTCCATCGCCTTGTCCGCCCTGAGATCCCCCCGCGGCGGGGCCCTCCAGGCTCGATTTGATCTTGCCGAGGTCGTCGACGACGCCGAAGGCGCTCCTGATCATGCCCATCCAGCAGGAGTAGGGCACGATTCCGGCCTTCGTCGGCGTGAACTCGATGATGTTGTCCCCGGGCTTGAGGTCCTTCCTGATGCGGTAGGCCGGCACGATCACGGTTCGATTGCAACCAGTTATGTCTTCTTTCTTGATCCTGATGATCCAGCGCACGGGGATGCCGGCCTGCACGTAGAAGGGCATGTAGTTGTTCGAGCCGAAGACCGTCACGACGGTCTGGACCCCGTTCTCGATGGTGGCGCGGGGAATCTCGCCGCCATTGCCCGCGACCTGGGTGGCGGAGGCGCCTCCAGACCCGGGGGCCCCGCCTGCTCCAGCAGCGCCCTCTGTGGGAAGTTGGAGCTCGCCGCCCGAGGCCTGGCCGCCCCCCGCCTGACCCGAGGCGTAGACGGCGTTTTGCGCCAGCGGCGAGGACGCGAGGCTGGCTTGGAGGCCCGAAAGGTTGCTCGAACCGAAGGGATCGGGGAGGGCGATGCCCGCCAGGGCCGCGGCGCGCCCGAGGGTGAGGGTACCGAGGAAGAGGACGAGGACGGCGCTCGCCTTGATCATGATGGGCATGAACTTGCGCGGGAGGACTGTGGCCGCCGCCCCGAAGAGGAGCATGAGGGGCACGGTGCCGATCGAGAAGAGGAACATCGAGAGGGCACCGGCGGCGATGGAGCCCGTGCCGAGGGCGTAGAGCTGCATGGTCTGGAGGGGTCCGCAGGGCATCAGCCCGCCGAGGATGCCTACAACGAAGGGGCCGCGGGCGGGGCCTTTGCCGCTTCCGCCCAGCTTCGAGGCGATGGTCGCGATCCCCCGTTTCAGGGGCTTGGGCAGGAGACCGGGGGCCTCGGGGAGGGCGGGGAGTATGCCCATCATCTTGAGACCCAGCCAGAGCATGAACAGACCCGCCAGGGCGGTGATGGCGCCCTTCGTAGTCTCCGAGAAGCTGAAGGCAGCGCCGAGGCCTCCGACTATAGCGCCGACGATCGTGTACGAAATGACGCGTCCGCCATTGTACAGGAGGCCCGGCAGAAGCCTGTCGAGAGCCTTGGCCTTCGAGGCCGCAGGCGTGGCCGGAATCGTCTTCACACTCTGCGAGATGGCCAGTCCGCCGCACATCGCCACGCAGTGCACCGAGGTGAGGAGGCCGATGACGATAAGCATGCCGTAGCCGATGGAGGAATCCGCGATGGGGAAGCTGTTGAAGAGGCCGAGGCTGTTCGCGACGAAATAGATGGCCGCGAGGCCGATGCCGATGCCCAGGGCGATGGGCGTCGCTCGGCTCGGTCCTTCCTTGACAGTGTAGCCCGCCCCTTCGACCGCGGCCCTCAGGGCTTCGGTCACCACCCCGCCGTCGTGCCGGATCGTCGCCCTTCCGCCGACCTGACTGGCCTTCGCCGACTCGACGCCGGCCACCTTTCCCAACGCCGCCTCGATGCGCCTTTCGCACGAGCGACAGGTCATGCCCTCGATATGGAGGATGCTTTCCTTCACCTTTCGACTCCCGCGGAGGGGAGCTGCCGCCCCCGCCGCGTCTCGACTCTAGCCGTCTTGTGTGAAGGAAGTGTGAACGCTTTCCGATTTTACGATGCAGGGGAGGGGAGGAAGGGGCCGCGAGCAGCGCGGCGCCTTCACCGCGCTACGAGGAGGGAGGCGGTGACGAGGTAGGCAAGCACCGTCGCCACGTCGGTGAAGGCCAACACGATGGGGCCGGAGGCCACCTTGAGATTGACCTTCAGGCGATAGAGGAGGAGGGGAAGCCCGAAGCCGACCGTCGCCGCGATCGCCATCGCGATGGCGACGCTCAAGAAAATCGCCGGCCCCTCGGGGCCCCTGCCCTTCCAGAGCATCTCGATGCCCGAAAGGATGGCGCCGGCCGCCGCGCCGAGGAGGATGCCCGTTCCCGCCTCGCGGAAAAGGCCGAGAAGGGCCTTCGAGGCGTCCTTGGCGGAGTGGGTGACGATCTGGAGGGCGAGGGTCATCGACTGGATGGCCGTGCTCTCCCCTAGAGCGAGTATGGGCGCGAGAAAGAGGGCGAGGACGATGCTGGTCTCCAGGGTCTTCGTGAAGGCCGAGGAGACGGCGACGCAGAGGAGGCCGCCGGCGATGGTCGATAGGAGCCAGGGGAAGCGGAGGCGAAAACCGCGCAGAGGCCCGGCGCCGATGAGACCCCCGACCCTGATGCCGATTGTTTGAAAGGCCTCCTCGCGCAGGGCCGCGTCCGAAACATCGATTTCGCGCTCCGCGAAGACATGGAGGTCGAGGACCCCCATGATCCTTCCCCGCCTGTCCACGACGGGGAGGGCCAGGAGACGGCGGCTCTCGAAGACCTTCGCCGCCTCGGCCAGACTCGATTCGGCGGGAATGACGATGGGGTCGCGCACGCAGACATCGCGAAGGAGGCTGTCGGGGCTCCGCGTGAGAAAGCGCCTCGTCGGCATGACACCCTCGAGGCGTCCCTCGTCGTCGACCACATAGAAATAATGGATCTTCGACTCGTCGCGTTCGCGCTGCACGATTTCGACGGCCTCGCGCACCGTGAGTCCTCCGTCGAGGCGGGTGAAATTGCGATGGATATGACGGGCCACCAGGGTCGTCCCGAGGTCCTTCGCCTCGTCCCTCGTCCGGGGCGGCTCCCCGGCGAGGTGGGGCGGCAATGACCGCCTTGTGTCGCTCATGTCAGGTATCCTTTCGTCTCGCTTCTTGCGGAGGTCTAGCGGCCTCGGGGTTCCGCCCGGCGTTCCGCCGAGGCCGTCCGTCGGCGGGGTCCGGCGAGGCGGGAACGGGCCCTCAGCCCCGCCTGAAGTTCTCGGCGAGTATGAGGGCAATGAGGTCACCCTGAACGGCCGAGGCGGCGGCTTCTATGCCGTCGCCCGAGCCCTGGAGGACGAGGGGAAGGTCGGGATAGTACTTGCTTGAGATGGCCAGGAGATTGTCCCTGCCGCGGAGCGAGCCCAGGGCTCCTCCCTTCGGCACGGCGACCGGGCCGACGGCGACGCCTCCGTCGTCCATGGCGGCGGCGTAGCGCAGGGCCTTGCCCGCGGCCCTCGCCTGGGCGACGCGTTGGGCGAAATTGGAGTCGAGGCCAGGCAGGGCGCCGATGAAATCCTCGACGCCGAGGAGGGCCAGGCTGGGCGGCACCAGGGGTTCGAGGGCCACATCGGCGAACTCGAGCTTGCGTCCGAGGGTGCGCGCGAGGATGAGGGCCTTGCGGGCCACGTCCTCGCCGCCGAGATCGGCGCGCGGATCCCTTTCGGTGTAGCCGCGCTGCATGGCCGTCGTGACCAGCTTCGAAAAGGGCTTTCCGTCCTCGAGGCCCGTCATGAGGTGGCCGATGGTTCCCGAAAGTGCCCCGGTGAAGGCGTCGACGCGGTCGCCGTTCCGGATCAGGCCGAGGCAGGTCTCGATGACCGGCACGGCAGAGGCGACGGTCGCCTCGTAGCGGAAGCGTGGGGTGGCGGTCAGACTGTCGAAGAGCTCCTGGGCGCCGGCGACAGGCAGCTTATTCGCCGTCACCGCCGAAAATCCCTTTCGCAAGGCATGCACGAGGACAGGCCCGGTCCAGGCGGAGGAGGTGAGATCGATGACGAGGGGAGGGAGCCCGCCTGCCTCGGCCGCCGCGACCTCGTCGATCAGCTCGACGGCACGGGTGGCTGCCCCGTTCACGGACTCCTGGGCGCCGTCTGAGCCCTCCCCGCCCTGGGCCGCGAATGAGGCTCCCGCCTCTTTGCGGGTCGAAATTCCGGCCAGGGCCTCGAAGGCCAGGCCCTTCGAGTTGATGAAGGCTGCCGTCGAGTCGGCCCAGGCGACGATGCGGTACTCGGCCTGGTGACGCTGTCGGTGAAAGGCCACCGATTCGCCGAGCTGGCGTACGAAGACGCGACCGAGTTTGCCGGCGCCGAGGACGACGAGGGCTGTCGATTCCATGCTGAGATTATTCGCTCGAGTGGGCCCGCAGGTCCACAGATTTCGAAAAAATCACGCGCTTGGAGGCTCAGGCCTCCTCGTACAACCAGGTGGAGAGGTAGCGCTCGCCGTTGTCCGGCACGATGGCGACGATGAGCTTCCCCTCGCTTTCGGGTCGCCTTGCCACCTTCAGCGCGGCCCAGAGGGCGGCGCCCGCCGAAATGCCCACGAGGAGCCCTTCCCCTCTCGCCGCGGCCCGCGCCGTGGCGCCAGCATCCTCGTGGCCGACGGCGATGATTTCGTCGACGACGGTTTTGTCGTAAACCGCCGGCACGAAGCCCGCGCCGATGCCCTGGATCTTATGAGGGCCGGGGGCTCCGCCCGAGAGGACGGGGGAGGCCGTCGGCTCCACGGCGATGGCCTTGAGCCCCTGCTTCCTTTCCTTGAGGAGGCCGGCGATTCCGCTGATCGTCCCGCCGGTGCCGACGCCCGACACGATGACATCGACCTTGCCGTCGGTGTCGCGCCATATCTCCTCCGCCGTCGTGCGGCGGTGTATCGCCGGGTTTGCGGGGTTCTCGAACTGCATCGGCATGAAGGCCCCGGGCGTCGAGGCGAGGATCTCCTTCGCCTTGGCGATGGCTCCGTTCATCCCCTTGGCCCCCTCGGTCAGGACGAGTTCGGCCCCGTAGGCCAGGAGAATCTTCCGCCGCTCCACGCTCATCGTCTCGGGCATCGTGAGGATGATGCGATAGCCCTTGGCCGCTGCCACCGCGGCGAGGGCGACCCCCGTGTTCCCGCTCGTCGGCTCGACGATGGTGGAGCCCGGCTTGAGGAGTCCGACGCGCTCGGCCTCCTCGACCATCGCCACGCCGATGCGATCCTTCACGCTCATGAAGGGATTCCGGTATTCGAGCTTCGCGAGAATGGTGGCGCGATGGCTCGACTCCTCGTGGTGGAATTTCACGAGAGGCGTGTTGCCGACGAGTTCCAGGATGGAATTCGCATAATTCATGGTATCTCCTTCGCTGCCGCGGCCCCGCCGGGTCGCGAGCGGTCAAATGTGGTACTCGAGGGCCGTCGCGGTCGAAGCGTCCTCGAGGCTGATCTCCGCCAATCCCTTCTTGATGACGACGTCGAGGGCGAGCCAGGTTCGCGCCGCCTTATCCCCCGCCTCCGACTTCCGCCCCTCTTCGTAGCCACCCCCGAAACCCGATCCCCCCTCGAGGGCCTCCACGATCTCGAGCATGCTCGTCGAGCGCGGAGGCTTGGCCAGGCTGAGCCCGCCCTTCGGCCCGCGTAGCGTCGCGACGATGCCGGCCGACTTCAGCGGGGCGATGAGCTTGGCAAGGTAAGCCTCGGGGATGTTCTGACGCCGGGCGACGCTGGCGATGTCGATGGGGCCCTCGGTCCCGTGATCGACGAGGTCGATGAGGAGGAGAAGACCATAGCGCGAGCGAGAGGTTATCATTCAGAGAAATATTATTTAGAGGATCGTAAAAGTCAAGAACATCGTCAAAAATAAGTGCCTCGAAGCTTGTTGGCGATATCACGAGGCTTGTCGCGCCGAGGATGCGGGCGGCAGGCAGCACAGGCCGGTCTGCCCCCTCGGGTCGCCGAAGGCCCGTCAGTCGCCACCATACGCCGTTTAGCCGAAGGTGCTCTTCAGTATGTCCTTGAGTGCATCCCCTCTTCCCATCGTGAAATACTGGATGCATGGCGCGCCTGCGTCGAGAAGATCGTGGGCGATGCGCACCGCCCATTCTGTGCCGACTTTGCGTTCTTCGGCCGGGCTCCTGGCCTCCTCCATCGCCGCCGCCAGGGGCCGAGGGATGTCGACAAAGAAACTCGCGGGGATGAGGGCGAGGGAGGAACGGCGGAGAATCGGCTTGAGCCCCGGGATGACGGGCGTCGAAAAGCCCCGCCGCCTGAGCTCGCGGACAAAGCGCTTGTAATGTTCGGCGTCGAAGACCATCTGGGTGATGACATAAGAAGCGCCGGCCTCGAGCTTCTCGGCGAGGCGATCCATGTCGGCGTCGAAGCTCGGAGCGGCGACGTGCTTTTCGGGGTAGCCGGCGACCCCGACGACAAAGGAGGTCGGCTTGCCCTCGACCGGCGGGGAAAAGCGCCCCGCGTTGAGGTCGCCGATGTGACGGAGGAGATCGACGGCGGCCGGGTAGGACTGGGGGAGGGTATCGGCACAGGCCGAGGCCGCGACCGAAGGCGAGGCGTCGTTTCCCAAGGGCGCCGACAAAGGCGCCGTACCGTCGTCTCCCCTGACGACGAAGAGGTCATGGAAACCCGACCAATGGAGGTCGATGAGGAGGTCCTCCATGGCGAGGCGCTCGGTTCCGTAGGCGACGAGATGGGGAATGGTCGTGATGCCGAAATTGTCCCGAATGGCGACGGCGGTGCCAAGGGTGCCCGGCCGCGGCCGCGGCACGAAGGCTCCATCGCCCTCGCAGTCGCTTGAGGCCGGACTCCGCGCATGATCGGTCACGCTGACGAAGGCCGGCTGCCAGGGCATCGTCGCCTCGACCGCGTGCATTATTGCGTCCATGTCTCCCCCGCGGAGGGGAGGTATCACTTCAAGGGAAAAGCGCTTCTTGCCGCCGGAAAGGGCATCGAGGACTCGGGTGGGGGCCATCCGCGGATTCTAGCGGGAAGTTGCGATTCGGAGAAGCATGGCACGGGCGCGGTTCGACGCGAATCTCGTCGCCGTCTCGCTGCGACGCCCGCGGCATAGTGGGACTATTTCTTTTCTATTTCCGCCTTCATCGCGCGAAAGGTCTCGGCGTCGATCTCTCCGCGGGCGAAGCGCTCTACCATGATGTCGAGCCCCCGCGCGTTGCGGTCATCCCCCTGGGAGAGACCGGTCTTCCCGCTCCTGGCCGTACGCAGGATGTAAATTATCCCCACGATGACAAGGGCGACGAAGGCGAGGCCAAAGACGAGGTGGAACCAGGGGAAGCCGAAAAAACCGTTCCCCGCATAACCCTGGCCAAAACCATACATACCGTGATACATGCTGTACCTCCTGTACTCTCTTGAGATACAGCAAAAACCGTGCCACGATCAAAAAAGCTCAATTGGTATGGATCGATCGGATAGTCCGCATGGTAAGACCCTTCGCTTTAACGAATTAGCATTTTAAATCCCGCCTCCGCCGCAGGGGGCGTCTTATCCGCCCATTCCTCCCGCGGGTCTTTGTTGCCCCTTCGAGGGAAAAAACAACCCATCGGCAAGCCCAGAAGGCCCGCGACTAGCCGATCGGGCTCCGCCTTCGGGTCCGGCTGGCCGAATTCACCGCCCACCCTCATGCCCCGCGCTCAGGCGTAGACCGCGCTCAGGCGTAGGCCGCCCGCTCCGGCATCCAGCCCTCGAGGACGGGCAGATAGGCCCTCGCCTCCGCCCTGGCCCCCACGAGGTCATGATCCTTATAATTACCGCATTCCACCGCGCTGGCCCCCGGCACCGGCCCCTCGTAACCCGCGACGAAGGCGAAGGCCTCCTTGACGAGGGTCCCGACCTCGGCGTCGGAAAGAGAGCGGGTGAGGAGGTAGCAGCCAGTCCTGCAACCCATGGGCCCGAAGTAGATGATGCCCTCTGACCTGTCGCTCGAGCGGAGGTAGGTCGCCACGAGATGCTCGAGGGTGTGGATGGCCCCGTTTCCGAGAACCTCGCCGACATTGGGCTTCTTCATCCTGAGATCCCAGGTGACCACGTCCCCGTCGACGCGGGAAATATAGAGACCCCGGTCGAGTCTGGTGTGATCGACCTGGAATGAGGCGATTTTCTTCAACTCCATGCTGTCCTCCGCGTCACCGATACTAGCGGGGTGGGCCCCAAAAGCGAAAGACCCCGGCCCCCGGCCACAGCCGAGAACCGGGGCCCTCCCCGAGAAGCGAAAGCTACAGACGCGGCAGCGAGAAGAGCGGCCCCCCGTTCGTCACGTCGGTAAAGCCCGCCTTCTTGAGGGCGGCCGCTGCGCTCTTGCTCCGGTGCCCCGAGGCGCAATAGACGACGATGGGTCGGTCCCTCGGCCCGAGACGCTCGCCGACCTCCGCGAGCTCGTGGAGGGGGAGGTTGACCGCCCCCGGATAGGAACCCGCGCGGAACTCAGGCGGTGTCCGGACATCGACCACGACGGCGCCGGCCTTGATCTTAGCGGCTATGCGCGCCGCCGGATCGCGGTAACTCGGCGCGAAGGTCGTCCAGACGAACCAGACGACCCCCGCCCCGACGACGGCGCCGACGAGGTCCAGCGCGAGACTCATCTCGACTCAGTCCTTCTTCTTGGCGCCCGTGTTGATCTTGAAGGGAAGATAGAGGGGGCAGAATGAGACCAGGCTCGTCAGCACGAAGACGATCGCGAGGATGCCGAGGATGATGGCAGCCACGCCCGTGATCTGGTTCGTGAAGAAGAGGATCGCGATGATCACGGCGAGGATGATGCGGATGATGCGATCGACCGTACCCATGTTCTTGGGCATATGCCCTCCTTAGGTGACCCGAATCCTTCGGGCAAGTATAGGATTTTCTGAATATACAGCATGTCTGCGCAAAAGTCGAGACAGCAAAAGGGGGGACAGACCCCAGGCGCTTTCTCTCCCGCCGCCGCATCCTCCTCCTTCGACGCGGCCCCCCCTCGGGCGAGCTTCCGCCCGCGCGGGCCGCGCGTGGGTAGCGGTCGCTTCGCGCCCGCCACGGGCCGCTAACGAGGCGCGGGCGGCGATCTCGCCCTACCCCCCCTTTTTTGATTCTGCTGCCTGCAGCTATGTCTGGGCATCATCGCCACCGGCTCTTCATCCCGGGGCGAGACCTACGCGGATTCGAGCTTTGCGGTTGTCAATCAAGATAATTGGTTGGACTTCGTTCCGGGCAGCGATCTGCGGATCGTACGACGAGGACTGCCTGCAATTGATGATCGATTGATAATTGCGAAGGTGCCAAGGTGCCCTGGGCTGACCTAGTCCTTTCGCGCACCCGCCTTCAGAACCAGGAAGGTGGGTCGTCGGGAGTGACGATGAGGGCGGCGTGCTCGCCCAAGGTTGCGGCGGCCTGGGCGAAGGGGGCGGTTTCGCGCTCGCGGTTGGCTTCCGTCAGCTCGATTGTGGTTTGGATAAACTTGCTGCCGGTGACGAAATCGATTTCGCCGCGGTCGGTCTTCCAGAAGCCGGGATTCTCGCCGCGTCGAAGCAGGGCCACGCAGACCGCGTTCTCCCAGAGCTTGCCCCTATCGCGCTCGCGATCGAGAAAGGGGCGGTAGTAGCCGTTGTCGAGAAAGTAAGCCTTTTTCGCTCCGCCTGGACTCGCCGCGTTGGAAAGGCTCTTGAGAACATATGCTTCTTCTAAGTGGCGCACGATCTCGTAGAGGCCATCCTTGCCTACCCTGAGGCCCCGGCTCTTGAAGTCGTTGTACCAGCGATTGACGGAATATTCCTTAGTGAAAGAGCCCAGAAGTTTGGAGAGGACGCGCTCGACCGTCGACGCGCCCTGGAGACCGTGGCGCTCGAGGATGTCGCGAAAGATCATGACGTCGACATAGGAATCGAGGAGGTTTCGTTTCGTCTCGGTCGAGGTCGCAAAGGCGAGTTCGGGGAAGCCGCCCCAGAGGAGGTACTCGTCCAGAAGTCTTCGCCGTTCGGCCCTTTCCTCGGATGAGGGGTCGGCGCGAAAGGCACGATCTTTAAACCGGAGGAACTCGGTAAAAGAGAGGGGATAGAGTTCGGAGACGAGGACCTTGCCGCGGAGGCTCGTTGCGAGATTGCTGGAGAAAATAGTCGAATTGGAGCCAGTCAGGTAGATACGGCGACCCTTATTCTGCAGATGCCTGATGCCGGATTCGAAGCCCTCCACCTCCTGTATCTCATCGAAAAGAAAGGCGCCGTCCGCCCTGGGCTCGAGTTCGGCCGCAACCTGGGCCAGAAGCTCGAAGTCCCCGACCTGGAACTCGGCGAGGCTCAGGTCGGAAAAATCGAGAAAGGTGACCCGCTCGGCGGGCAACCCGAGTTCCCCCAGGACCTGGAAGAGCCTGAAGGTCTTACCTGCCCGGCGTGGACCGATGATTGCGGCAACCTTGCCCGTCTCGGCGAGGAAGGCATGGTCGATGGCGAGTTCCCTCTCGATGTAGCCTCCACTCGAGAGCCTTTCCTGCCCATCGCGTATAAGGCGGCGTATTTTTTCCTTGTCCATAATGAAAGATTAGCCATATCTTTCCTTGCCGTCAAGGACACAATAATGAGGCAAACAGGAAGGTAAACACGAACCCGAGTCGTTTCGTCGGTATGGGCATCGGGGCCAGCAGCTTGTTTTATGTCCTTAGTTCTATCCTATCGCGGCCCCTGCGCTTGGCCTCGTAGAGGGCGGAGTCGGCTGCGCGGAGCCAGGCGTCGAAGGTGGAGCCCTCGTCGGCGATGGCGGCGTGCACGCCGAAGCTCGCGGTGATGGTCACCTCCACGCCGCCTATGGGCTTTGCCGCTAGCTCGGTGCGGAGTCGCGCGGCGATCTTGGCGCTCGCCTCGAGGTCGGCCCCGGGCAGGACGGCCACGAATTCCTCGCCGCCGTAGCGACCCAGGAAATCGACGACCCGCAGGGCCGAGCGGAATCGCTCCACCGCGGTCATCAGGACGATGTCGCCCATCTCGTGGCCAAAGCGGTCGTTCACCGTTTTAAAGCGATCGAGGTCGATCATGATGAGGCCGAGGGAATGGCCTTGCCGCCGCGAATCCTCCACCTCGAGGGCGCCGAGTTCCATGAGCTTCCGCCGGTTGAGTATGCCGGTGAGGCCGTCGGTTTCGGCGAGGAGGGTGAGGCGCTCCATGAGGCGGGCACGCTCGGTGACATCGGTCACGAGTATGGCCGTCCCCGTAACGTCGAGGCGCCTTTCCCTGACCGGATAGGCCTGGGCGAAAAAGCGCCTCCGCTGTCCCTCGACCTCGATGGAGAACTCGCGTTCCGCCTCGCCCTTCCCGACGAGGGCTTCGAGCTCAGGCGTGAGGGCCGATGAAGGGGGCGGGGTCTCTCCCTCGTGGAAGGCCTCGGCCCCCGGCATGGCCTGGGCGGCCCGGTTCAGGTCCTGGAGGCGGCCATGGGCGTCCAGGACGAAAAAGGCCTGGCGCACCGAATCGAGGGCAAGCTCGCGGGCAGCCGGCACGAGTTCGAAGAGGCCGAGGCGGAAGAGCGCGAAGGCGCAAAAGATAGCGGCGATGCCCGAGGCGAGGGGGCCCGGATCGATGTCGCGCGGGAAGAGACCGAACAGACGCGCCATGGTGCCCAGTATCGGAAAGAAGGCCCCGACGATGATGACGAGGCATTGTATTTTTTCCTTCCGGGGCGCACGGGCCGCGTGGCGCGCGAGGACGAGGACGCCTGCGCAGCCGGCGAGCAGCTGGTAGATGAAATTGGCGATGTACCAGGGGCCCCGATCGAATTGGATGGCGAGGAAGTAGCCGTTGTCGACGACGCGAGGACGATCGTACATGAGACCGTGCCATTCAACCGTCCAGATGAGGGCGAGGGTGATCGTCGGCACCGTGAGTAGAGCCAGGTAGATGGAGGGACGCAATCTCGACCTGGACGTAAAGCGGAGGGCGAAAAGAAGGGCCAGGCTCGGAACGAAGGCGAGGCCGACATACTCCACGCGGATGGCCATGAGGATGTCGGCGAGGGACCATCGCGATATCTCGATCGCGGTGCCGAGGGAGTAGACGGCGATGCTGGCGACGAAGAAGGCGAATTCCGTCGCTCCGCGCACCCTGTGCCTGAACATGGCATGGGCTGAAAGAAAGGCTCCAAGCAGCGCAACAAATCCGAGACTGAAGACATAGGCTAGGGGAGGTTGCGGCATGCTGTAATAAGTATTGATAACCTTGGACGGATTTTCCAGCTGGAACGCGGTCCAGCATGGTGCAAAGATCAAAAAATAAACCAGCAAAAAGGATAGATTATTGGGCACTACAATTTTTTCTCTGGCGTGAGAGGCCATGGTGCCCTCGACCGGAAGCCCTGCATGCTGCGACGAGGCTCTGGCCGGAGCCGGCGAAATGGCTGGCAGATTCCACTCCCTTTTGATTTCTTCATCCGAACGCAAATCGCTCTCTTTAGAGCTATACTTGAGACTAAGAAGGCCCGCCAATACCGATGTGGCTGTATCGGCGGGCGTGGTCGGATGAACGACCCCTAACCGTGAAGAGAAGAGCGCGAGCTTTTTCTTATTCTCTGGCAGATAAGGGGGGGGTGGTATGATCGTCATCCGTCGCAGCGCGACTTTCACTAGTGCAGCTATTTTGCTTTCTTCTCTTTTGTTGACAGGATGCCCCAATCTCTTCGCGACGTCGCGACCACCGGTGGCTTCCTTCGTCGTCGTCCCCTCTTCCGGAGCGATCGTCGGGGACATGGTCATCCTGAACGGCTCGAATAGCCGCGACCCGCAGGGGAAAACCCTGAGCTTCCAATGGTCGCTCGCCGGGCCTTCGGAATCAACGGCGCTTCTCTATCCCGACTATGGTCCACTGGTGTCCTTTCAGGCCGACAAGCCGGGGCAGTACGCGGTCGTCCTGACTGTCACCGCGGGCGACAAGTCGGCGACAGCGACTGAGACCTTCACGATCGCCGGCGAAGCCTCGGGCATCATTGCATTCGGTTTCCTTGGCCAGCCGGCGACCGGCGTAATCGACCAGGTCGGGAAGACAATAGTCGTAACGCTGCCGAGCGGCACCGATGTTAGCGCCTTGGTGGCGACCTTCTCCGCCATCGGGAGCTCTGTAACGGTGAACGGAACGCCGCAGCTGAGCGGAGTGACCCAGAACGATTTTACCAACATAGTGCCCTACCTCGTGACCGCGAGCGATTCATCCACTCTGAGCTACTCGGTGAGCGTGACCCTCAGCTCTTCCGTCGAGCCCCTGGTCGGGAAATGGCGGCTTTCCACGGTGAACACCGTGCCGGCCTCCAGCATTCCCATGGCGATGAACTTGACGATCACCTCCGACTTGAATTGGATCGCTATTGGTTCCCAGCCGGGCTCGGCGTTGGTCACCTATGGGAGCTGGAGCAGCCTGGGTACGGGGAGCTACCTCATGACCTTCGCCTTCGGCGGGCCGGAGGGGGTGGCGGACATGGCCCTTTCCCTATCCGGCGGCAGCCTGACCGGGACCTTCAGCGACGCGGACGGACCGGAGACCTATGTCTTCGTCCCTGGCACCGAGGTTCTACCTGATCCGATACTAGGAAGCTGGCATCTGTCCTCGATCGATCCGGCACCCGCCTCCTCGCAGTCGATGAATTTCACTTTCAATGCCGACAAGACCTGGACGATGAGTGGCGTGGAGGCCGTCTCCGCTATCTCCGCCGATGGAGGCTGGACTCAGGATAGCCAAGGGCACTACACGATCACCTTCACATCTGGGGGGCCGGGGGTTTCGAGCATGGCCTTCATCATGAGCGGCGGCGCCTTGACGGGGTCCTTCCTCGACGGGCAGGTTCTGAGAACTATGGTCCTGCGCTATGGCGAACTCTCGCTTCCCGCCTCGATCAACCCTTTACCTGAGCTTTTCAGGACGATCAACGGAGATTTTATCCAGGATTTCAAGGATCGGGCATGGCGGCTCGGTCCTGCTGCCCCCGGCGATCCCTGGTCAGACTACAACTACATGAGGTTCGCCATCAGCTCCGACGGTAGGCGATACACCGAGTACTTGGCCGGAACGGCGGGCAACTCCGGCTATCTCAATTGGTATATGTTAGGAACCGAGCAGAAGCTGGACTTCCTGGATTCGGCCAACCAGGCGCTCTTTTCCTTCACCGTCATCGACTATTCGGCTGGCCACCTCCATCTTCGCATGCTCTGGGGCACGGAAGTCCGCGAGTGGATCTTTAGCGCCGGCGCGGCCAACCTCTGCGGCCTTGTCCTCGATACAGCCTACCAGATCTTCGTGGATCACTATTTGTATTTGAGCCCGGCGGCCGGTGCATCCGTCCAGGTCGGGACGATGGATGAGTACGCCGGTTTCTCGGCCCTCCCCATCCTTCCGGCGATTACCGACGAAAAGGGCCTTTTCGAGTTTCCGAATCTCGCGGCCTATGCGGGGCAAGTCTTGTATGTAAAGGTGTCGAGGTCTGGCTATGCGGACAGCTCGTGGCTGGGTGATCCTCGCTTATCCATTTTAAACGCTGCCCCCGTTTTCATGATGATCAACCTGTGAGGCGGGAGGGGAAGGCCAATCCCTTTCCTCGCTCACGGACGCGGCCGTAGTCAGCCTACCGCGTCAGCGATCGAAGCGGAAATGAAAAGGCGCCGGGGATTTCCGGCGCCTTTTCATTGGAGCGGAGAGCGCGACCCGCCGCTTCGCGGCGGGGGACGCCCTGACAAATGTCGGCTCCGTGAGGTCTGTCGACAAAAAAGGAGCGCCGATGCGCTCCTTTCCTTGCCTGGGAGGCGCGAGATTTCGCCGGAGCGAAATCTCGCCTGACAACAAAAAGGAGCGCGTCTACGCTCCTTTTTGTTGTCAAAGGGCCCAGCTGATGCCGTGCTTGGCCTTGAAGAGGAAGTACTTCTCGAGCATCCACTTGCCGAGGTCGCCGGTGGGGTCGGGGAGGATGAAGGCGATTTTGCGGGGCTCGAAGAGGTGGTCGGAGAAGATGACCATTTCCTTGTTGCAGCCGTCGAGGATGCAGAGACCCATGATCCTGCCGAAGGGGAGGAAGTGCATTTCGCGATCGCCGCCGGTGGTCCGCTTGATGTTCTTGGCGACGACCTTGCCCATCTCGTCGGAGGGGTAGCCGGTCTTGGGCACGCCGAAGGGGACGTGACCCTCGCCCTTGAAGGGGTTGGGGACGGCGACGGAGAGGCCGGCGGCCCAGATGTTCTTGTATTTAATGTGGCGATAGCCTTCGTCTGTGGTGATGAAGCCCTTATCATCGCCGAGGCCGGGGCTGTCGAAGACGTACTTCTGGCCGTTGAAGGGGGGGACGAGCATCTTCCACTTGGCGGGGATCTCTTCGCCGGTGGAAAGGACGACGGAGTTTTCCTTGACTTCGGTGATGGCCGCGTCGGCGCGGAAGTCGATGTCGAGCTTCTTGAAGAAGGTCTTGAGGAGGTTCTCCGCGCCGGGCATGCCGCCGATGCCGAAGTGGCCGAGGTAGGGCTCGGGCGTGATCCAGGTGACCTTGACCTTGTCGCGGATCTTTTCCTTGCGGCAGTATTGCTCGAGGTTCATCAGGTACTCGTAGCCGGCGCCCATGCAGGAGGCTCCGGGGACGGCGCCGACTACGGCGGGACCGGGGTTCTTCACGAACTCCTTCCAGGCCTCGTAGGTGGCGGTGGCGTGGGCGGGCGTGAAGATGGAGCGGCTGTGGCCGTTGGGGCCGAGGCCGGGCACGGCTTCCCACTTGAGGTTGGCGCCCGTGGCGAGGACGAGCTCGTCGTAGGCGATTTCCTTGCCGCTCTTGGTGAGCACCTTGTTCTGCTCGGGGAGGACCTTGACCACTTCGTCATGCACGAAGTCCATGCCGCGCTTCTTGAGAATGGGCTCGACATCGAAGGAAATGTCCTCGGCCTTGCGGCGCCCGAAGGGAACCCAGATCAGCGAGGGAATATAGACGAACTCCTTGATCTTGCTGATGAGGGTGACGTGGGCATCTTTCTTGAAGTGCCTGTGCACTTCGAATGCCGCGGTCAAACCCGCGAAATTGCCGCCGACTACCACAACCTCTTTCACCGCTTTCTCCTTGGGAAAGATATGAGAATAGATTGATGAATATATAAGACATTCAAGAGTTGCAAAAGTACTAAAATGTAAATCTTTATGTATTAATACATAAGAACTTATATAAAAAGCACCACTGTGAACATATCTCGCCTAAGGTGAAATTCCGAGATTGTAAGGCTTTCAGTTCGCGGAATTCGGCGATTCTTGAACGTAGAGTCGTTTTTTATCTTTTGCGGTTCGCGGGGTGAAAAGAACATCATGGCCGTCGCCAATGAGGCGGTCGCGGCAGCTCTGGCCCTTTTCGTCAATTCCCGAGCAAATGACGCCTGAATCGACTATTTCGCCTCGCACGAAAGCCAAGGCAGCCGCCTTGGCCTCTCCCGTGGCTCCCCTGATGGCCACCAGGCCGTTGGAGGCGAGGACTCGCGCCGCTCCTTCCCCCATGTTACCCGCCACGACATGGCTGACGCCGAGGCGGGCGAGGTCTGAACCGATGCTGGATTTGCAGCCCTTTCCCTCTTTTGCGGCAACGCTCGGCTCATCGATGAGCTTATCCCCTTCGACCCTGAAAACGAGGAACTCCCTTGCCTGGCCGAAGTGCTGATTTACCATGCCATCCAACGAGGGAACGGCAATTCGCGTAATGGTCGGCTCTTGCTCCCTGATGCTGACCTCGCCGCCCTCGATGCGGAGGGCTTTTCCGTTGAGCAAGGCGTCGGCGACCTTGCGTCTGGCCGTCTCGATGATGTTGCCGAAGGTTTGTCGCGAGACGCCCATCCTGCGGGCCGCGGCTTCCTGATAGAGCCCCTCGTAGTCGGCGAGGCGTATGGCCTCGGCTTCGTCGAGGCCAAGGATAATGTGTGTGAGCTCCTTGGCGGGAACGCCGGCGGGCTTCATTTCGCGCGGAGGTATCGGAGCGCTCAGCCTGCGTTCGCTGATGGGGCGGGGCATGATGCTAGCGCTCGGTCCCAGAGATCAGGGGCCAGGGCGCGTCCTCGGGCCCGGGCTCACCCTCCGATGATCTCCTGAAATAAGGGGCAATGGCCATGCTCATTCTCCACATCCTTATCACAGTCCGCTCCTGTCGCTTTCGACGAAATCGTTGCCTTTCGCCGCATGTACGGCAGCGCCGCGAATCATTCTACCTCCCCAAGGTAGCTAGAGGGGCCGAAAATCGGAAATGCGCGTCGGGCCTATGGGACGATGAAAAGAATATAGTCGTCATTCGCTATATATGGCCAGAGATTGAGGCCTGTCAATCTCAGAGGTGCATCGGATGCGGAGCCAGCGTTGGGTAGAGGTTTGACCGCGACTTTATTTATAGCATATGTCAATAATATTGCTTCTTGGGCTAGCCTTATCTGGGGCCCTCCAGATGGGTTAGCTAAAGTAAATATGTCGCCGAGACCTCCTGCTTGAGACATTTATCCTCATTATACAAAGCATTTGCTATCCAAATTCTGGATTTCTCTTTGTCCGTGCCATTTGACGCTTGCCAATTTATGGGCATATGCTTATAATAATCTCATCAAGTAAATAGCAAATGCTATTTACTTGATGGGCGCCGTCGGCGCTTCAGGCAAGTTTGTATGCGGAGGCTTATATGCCGGGAATGAATGGAAAAGGGCCGCAAGGCGAAGTGCGTGGGACGGGCAGGGGCCAAGGACCCTGCGGGGCTGGAGCGGGAAGGCTCCATGGAGGCGGTCGGGGCCTCGGTGCGGGCTTTGGCGCGATGCCAGGATCCGGTCGTGGTCGCTGCCGGTCGATCGGGCAGGCGGAAAGGTTCGGCCAGGGGCGAGGCTGTGGCCGGGGTCGTGGCTGCGGGATGGGGTTGGGCCCGGGGCTAGGCTGGTTTGCGGCAGGCTACGACCCCGGAGCGGGCAAACCGCGGTCGGAAGAGCAGTGAAGATTTTGGAAGCTGGCGATGGCTGTGCCGAAGTAATGGTATATGCCAATATTTGCTCCTCCTGAAATATCGACCCAGGGGAGGGCAGGCTAGCAAGTTGGCAGAATGCCCGACGAGAATCCTCTGCCTTACGAGGCCGGCGCATTCTGCTTTTTCGGAATATCAAGGGTTGATGAGTCAGGTAAAGTTTTGAATGTAAATCAATTAAACACAAAATAGCAGCCTGGAAGGGAAGTGTGCCCGCTGATTGCCGATGTCGCCATGGCTGGGCTCCTCATGGTTTTCTAGTGATTTTCTGCGTGCAGCCTCAAAACAAGCCAGGAATTTATTTTTATCGAATTCGGTATATTGGCATTTGACAATTTTACGAATAAGTATATTATGCACCATATGCAGCCTACACCACCCCCAACCGCCGGAACTGACCAGCTTTCGATGGTGGTTTTTTCCGGAGACCTCGACAAGATTCTCGCCGCCATGATCATCGCCACCGGGGCGGCAGCCTTCGACATGAAGGTGAATCTCTTCTTCACCTTCTGGGCGATATCCGCCCTCCGAGCCCCCGCTAAAAAGGGCAAGGGCAAGAAGTTCATCGAAAAAATGTTCGGTTTCATGCTGCCCAAGGGCATGGACAAGCTCGCCCTCTCGAAAATGCAGATGGGCGGCATGGGCGCGGCCATGATCAAGGGCATCATGAAAAAACAGCACGTCGCCTCGCTTCCGGAGATGTTCCAGACGGCGGGCGAGCTCGGCATCCAGATCAATATCTGCGAGATGTCCATGAAGCTCATGGGCTTCAAACGCGAAGAGATGATCGATTATCCGAATATGCAGGTCTGCGGCGTCGCGACCTTCCTCGCCGACGCCACCGACTCCACCGTCCAGCTTTTCATCTGAAGCACTGCCAAGGAGAAAGCAATGAGCACAGCCGAACTCACCAGAATCAAATCAGACAAGATCGTCGACGCGCGGGCCGTGGCCTGCCCGGGTCCCCTCCTCGCCGCGAAGAAGGCGATCGGCGACCTCGAGGCGGGACAGATCATGGAGGTCTATTCCTCCGACGAGGGAACCAAGGTCGATATCCCGAGGTGGTGCGGCAAGATGGGGCACGAATATCTCGGCGTCGTCGAATCGGACAGCTACTTCAGCGTCTTCCTGAAAAAGGCCGACTGAGAATTTTTTAGCCCCGGGCGCCTCGCCGAGACGCCCGATCCGCGCCGGCGGCCACCGATCGGGCGGTCGCCGGACCTCCTACAAAGGGACAGTCCCACTCATGCACGACACGACCAAATCTCCCAAGATATTGGTATTTTCCACCGACAAGATCTCCGATCCCGGCATCGACCAGGCGGGACTGCGGAAAATACACTATTCACCCTCCGTCTATACGATCAGCGTTCCCTGCTCCTCCTGCGTCAAGCCGCGCTGGATCCTCCGCGCCTTCGAAAAAGGCTTTGACGGCGTCTTCATTGCCGCCGACGGCATCGAGTGCTCCTACACCTCGCACTGTTCGGACAATACGAACGCGATCATCGAGGAGTCTCAGCGGCTGATGAAGGAGAAGGGCATCAACCCGAAGCGCATCCGCATGGCTGCCATCTGCTCGGTCTGCGCGGAACCCTTCGCCAGTCATATGGCGAACTTCACCAAGATACTTACGGAGCTCACATGAGCAGCGAAGAGAATTACGACGTCGTCGTCGTCGGCGGCGGCATAGCCGGGCAGGAAGCCGCCCTGAGTCTAGCCGCCATGGACAAGCAGGTCCTTCTCGTGGAGAAGGGGCTCTCGGTCGGCGGCAAGATGATCCAGCTTTCCAAGGTCTTCCCGACCCTGGACTGCGCGGCCTGCATCACCACCCCGAAGATGTCCGAGACCGCCCGACATCCCAACATCACCCTGGCCCTGGGCTCGACCATCTCGAACATCAACCGGAACGGCAAGTTCACCGCCCTCGTCACCACGGCGCCCCGCTACGTGAAGAAGGCCGACTGCACCGGTTGCCAGGAATGCGAGGCGGCCTGTCCCGAAGTAAGACTTGACAATTACAACGAAAATCTCGTCGGCCGCAAGGTCGCCTATATTCCCTTCAGCCTCGCCAATCCACGCATCGCCACGATCGACCGGGCCGGAACCTCCGCGCCCTGCATCGCCGCCTGCCCGGGCGGCGTCAAGGCCTACGGCTTCGTATCCCTCGCCCGCAACGGTCAGTTCGACGAGGCCATGGAGCTCCACCTGGAGGACAATCCCCTTCCCGGCTCGCTGGGCCGCGCCTGCTACGCCCCCTGCGAGGGGCAGTGCAGCCGCCACCTGGCCGAAGGTCCCGTGGACATGCGCCGGATCAAGCGGCACTTCTCCGAGAAGTACTACGACAAGAACGCCCTACCCCACGAGAGGAAGAAGAAGGCCGCCACCGGCAAGAAGGTCGCCATCGTCGGCTCCGGCCCCGCTGGCCTGACCGCCGCCTACTTCCTCGCGCAGAACGGCCATGAGGTCACGATCCACGAGGCGCAGAAGGAAGCCGGCGGCATGCTCAAGATGACCCTGCCCCAGTATCGTCTTCCGAACGCGATCGTCGACAGGGACATCCTCAACATCACCTCCCTCGGGGTGAAGATCGAGACCGGCTCGCGAATCGAAGATGTTGCCGCCCTCAAGGCCCGCGGTTACGACGCAGTCGTCGTCGCGGTTGGCACACACGAGTCGACGAGGCTGAAGGTGCCGGGAAGCGAGCTGCCCGGCATCATCGACTGCATCGAGTTCCTCCGCGAATCCAAGATCGGCACGAAGGTCGATCTTTCGGGCAAGCGCGTCATGGTCGTCGGCGGCGGCAACACCGCCATGGACGCCTCGCGCACCGCGCTGCGCCTCGGCGCCGCCTCGGTGACCATCGTGTATCGCCGCGGCCGCGACGAGATGCCCGCCTGGCCCGTCGAAATCGCGGAAACCGAGGAGGAGGGCGTCAAGTTCGAGTTCCTCCGCAACCCGGTTTCATTCTCCGGCGCGACTGGAGCCGCGGGCGGCAAGGGCGTCACTGCCACCGCAGGTGGCGAAGGCGTCACGTCGGTCCGTCTCGTCAAGATGGAGCTCGGCGCGCCGGACTCAAGCGGCCGCCGCTCGACCACCGAGATCATTGGCTCCGAGTACGATCTGCCCATCGACTATGTCATCGAGGCGATCGGCCTCAAGCCGAGCACCACGCCCTTCCAGGGCAAGCTCGAACTCAACAAGAACGGCACCGTCAAGGCCGATGCCACGACCCTCCAGACCGCCACGCCTTGGCTCTTCGCCGCCGGCGATTCCCAGAGCGGCTCGACGACTATCATCGAGGCCGCCGGGCAGGGCAAGCGCGCCGCATTCTATCTCGACCGCTTCCTTAGAGGCCTTGAGGTCGGGGCCGCGGAGTTCGGCGACAAGCTCCCCGCCGCCGACGCCGAGCGCATCGTCAGGGAGAAGGCCTTCCCCGCCCCCGTGATTCCGCAAAAGTTCCGCGACGGCCACGAGCGCGTCAAGGACTGGGAGGAGGTCGAGAAGACCTTCACCGACGAGGAGGCCACCAAGGCCGCCTCGCGCTGCCTCGATTGCTCCAATTGCCGCGAGTGCCACCAGTGCGTGAGCGCCTGCCCCGCCGACGCCATCGATTTTTCGATGAAGGAGCAGAAGCGCGAAATCAAGGCCGACGCCCTCGTTCTCGCGACCGGATACGATCTTTTCGATCCGACCGAGCGCCCGCACTACAACTTCGGCCACCCGAACGTCATCACCTCGATGCAGATGGATCGCCTCATCGCGCCGACCCGGCCCTTCAACAACCTACTTAGGCCCGGCGACGGCAAGGTTCCCGCCAACATCGCCTACGTGCTCTGCGCCGGCTCCCGCGACTCGAGTCTTTCGAACTTCAAGACCTGCGGCACGAGCCCGGCGGACAATCCCGCCTGCTCGCAGATTTGCTGCATGTACTCGATCAAGCAGGCTCAGCTCCTCATGGGCGCCCTGCCGATGGCGGACATCACGATCTACTACATCGACATCCGCGCCTTTGGTAAGGGTTATGAGGAGTTCTATCAGCAGTCGCGGGGCATGGGCGTCAACTTCGTCAAGGGCAAGGTCGCCCGCATAAACGGCGACCCCAAGAATCCCCAGGATGCCATCCTCATCGTCGAGGACATCGAGAGGGGTATTCTCAAGGAAGCCAAGCACGACCTGGTCGTTCTTTCCACCGGCATCAGGCCGGTGAACGAGATCGTCAAGGCCTTCGCGTCGGACAGGCCCGCTCTCGACGAGCACAGCTTCATCAAGGTGCCCGATCCGATGTTCAGCCCGGGCCAGACCACCGTCGAGGGCGTCTTCGCCGCGGGCACAGCCACGGCGGCGATGGATATCCCCGATTCCATACTGTCGGCGGGGGCTGCCGCGGCCGGCGCCGCTTCCTATATCGCGCGGCGGAAAGCAGGAGCATGAGCATGGCGGACGATAAACGCGTCGGCGTGTACATCTGCCATTGCGGCGGAAACATTTCCGACTATGTCGATGTCGCGGCCATCCGCGACGAGGTGAGCAAGGATCCCGATGTGATCGTCGCCAAGCACGTGATGTTCGCGTGCTCGGACGCGACGCAGAAGGAAATGGAGAAGGACATCAAGGAACAGGGCCTCACCGCCCTCGTCGTGGCGTCCTGCTCCCCCAAGCTCCATACGCATACCTTCAGGGCCGTGGCGGCGCGCGCCGGCCTCAATCCCTATCGCTACGTCCAGGTCAACATTCGCGAGCAGTGCTCCTGGGCTCACTCAGACACGCCGGCGGAGGCGACCCTCAAGGGCTCGGGCCTCGTCAGGGCGGGCAAGGAGCGGGTTCTCAGGGCTGAGGCCCTCACCCCGATTCGCGTCGAAGCCAAGCAGGCCGTCGCGGTCGTCGGCGCCGGCGTCTCCGGCCTCCGCGCCGCCGTGGCCCTGGCGGACATGGGCGAAGAGGTATTCCTTCTCGAATCCTCCGACAAGCCGGGCGGAAGGGTGGCTTCGCGCACGAGGCTCTTTCCCGACAACTCGAACGGAAGGGAACTCGTCGACCGCATGGTCGCCGAGGTCAAGAAGCGCCCCAACATCAAGCTCTTTACCAATTCCACCGTTCAGAGCGTATCGGGCAGCATCGGCAATTTCACCCTGAAGGTCGGGGTGAAGGGGGGCGAAAGCCTTCCCCTCGGCGCGGGGGCCATCCTCGTGGCGACAGGCTACGACGACTACAGGCCCTCCGAGGGCGAGTTCGCCTACAAGAGCGGCGCGAACGTGATGACCCTGCCGGACTTCAACACGATGCTGGAATCGGGCAAGGGCGACATCAAGGTCGATGGCCGCGTCGTCAAACGCATCGCCTTCATCTATTGCGTGGGCATGCGCCAGGCGAAGGGACCCAATGCCTACTGCTCGAGGATCTGCTGCACCTCGGCGATCAGCTCGGCCCTGGCCGCGCGGGAGAGGGCCAAGGATCTCGACATTTTCCACCTCTATCGCGACATCAGGACCTATGGAAAGCAGGAGCTTCTCTACGAGAAGTCCTCGAAGGCCGGCGACACCTACCTCATGTACAACGAGAAGACACCTCCCCTCGTCGAGCAGCGCGGCAAGTCCGTCCACCTCAGCGTCAAGGATTCCCTGAGCGCGAAGGCCGAGCTCGAACTGGACGTCGACCTCGTCGTGCTCGTGACCGGCATGGTGCCGCGAAGCGACAGCGAAAAGGTGGCTTCTACCTATAAGATACCAATAGGTAGCGACAAGTTCTTCAACGAGATCCATCCCAAGCTCAGGCCCGTCGAAACCGTCATCAACGGCGTCTACCTCGGCGGCTCCTGCCAGGGGCCGAAGACGGTGGCCGAGTCGGTCAATTCGGCGCTGGCCGCCTCGTCGAAGATCTTCGGCGTGATCGGCAAGGGCACGGTGGAACTCGAGCCCATCGTCGCGGAAGTAGACTCGGACAAATGTACCTGGTGCGGCAAGTGCCAGTCGGTCTGCGAATACGGCGCCATCACCGAGGCCGAGCATGGGGACCGTAAGGTGGCCATCATCAATTCCGCGGCCTGTTCGGGTTGCGGCGCCTGCACCCCCGTCTGCCCCAGCGACGCCATCGACCTCGCCCGCTACACGAATGTAGAGGTCGAATCGATGATCGATGCCTACTCCAAGGACGCCGGGATCACGCCGATGGACCTTGCCGCGGGCGAGTCCGGCGGCAAGGAAATGACGCAGATGAAGGAGTTCCCCATCCGGTGGAAGAGCATTCTCGCCGCGATGAAGGACGAGCCGATGAGCATTCCCGCGATATCAGCGGCGACCGGATTCGACGCGGCCGATGTCACCTACCAGGTGATGACGATGGTGAAGTATCGGGTTCTCGATCCGAAGGGCGTCGACGAAAATGACGAATACTATTTCTATCAGCGGAAGCGGTAAGCATATGGCAGTATTGGACCCTAATTTTAAGCGAACGATGCGCCGCTACGGCGCCACGGATTTTACGGCCTGCTACAACTGCGGCACCTGCACGGCGGTCTGCAATCTCTCGGAGAAGGGCTCCGAGTTCCCAAGGAAGCTCCTGCGCTACGGCATCCTCGGTTTGAAGGACGAGGCCCTCGCCGATCCCGCCATCTGGCTCTGTTACGCCTGCGGCGAATGCACCGAGACCTGCCCCCGCGGCGCCGACCCGAAGAATTACATGGCCGCCCTCCGCCGCTACGCGGTGGCGCGCATGGAGCCGACGGGGATCACCAGGCTCCTCTTCACGAGCAACCCCTTCTCGATCGTCTTCACGGCCCTCCTAGCCGTCGTGTTCGCCTTCTTCATGCTGACGATCAAGCCGGATCACATCGTTTCCCGGTGGATCTTCGACTGGATGCCGGAGGAAATAATCCACAACCTCGGCATGGGCCTCTTCATCTTCCTCGGCCTCTCCATGGTCGTCGGAGGAGTGACGATGCTCCTGCGCCTCTTCAAAGGCAAGAAGATGCCCGAAAAGCCCCTCGCGGCCCTCTGGAACGCGGCGGTAAAGACGGTCGTGGAGCTCATCAGCATGAAGCGCTTCCGGGACTGCGACGCCGACGAGAACTCCCACTGGAAGGGGAAACCCGAGATCCTCAAGCCCTGGTTCGTCCACCTCACCATCATGTGGGGCTTCATCGGCCTCCTCGCGGCGACGGCTTTGGACTTTATCCTCAAGGACCCGGGCACGACGGTTTGGTTGCCGACCCGCATCCTCGGGACAGCCGCCGGCATCGCGATGGTCTACGGGGCGACGGTTTCCTTCATCTACCGCATCGGCAAGGTGACCATGTCCTACCGCGACAGCCGGCTGGCCGACTGGCTCTTCCTGGGCGCACTGTGGCTCGCCGGCGTCACCGGCTTCTGGATGGAGATCGCCGTCACGGGCGACTACGCGAACGGACTGAACCGCCTGATCTTCATGATCCACACGGTCGTTTCGATGGAATTGGTCCTTCTTTTCGCCTTCTCGAAGTTCGCCCACGCGATCTACAGGCCCATAGCCCTGTTCGTGCACTTCTTAGGGAGGAAATGATGCAGATGCACGCCGGCGTAGGAGTCAGACAACACGATGGCAGCCTGGGAATGGTTCCCGCCGGCGCATCATTCTTCGCCTTCGAGGACGCGAAGGGCATGGACAGGGCGGTGCGTACCCTCTCGCTCATGGCCAACGGCATGCGGCTCGAAATTCTCTACATGCTCATCGAGGGTGACAGGAGCGTCAGCGAGCTGGTTACCGGCTCGGGGGGCTCCTTTTCGGCCGTCTCGCAGCAGCTCAAGCTCCTGACCCTCGGCGGCCTCCTCGATCGGCGGCGGGACGGTCGTAATATCTATTATAAATTGAAGGATGCCGGCGTCTCGGCGATCCTGAAGCTCGTCGAGGGCCTGGGCGAGGAATAGCGGCCGATCGCCGCGACCGCGGTCGACCTTGCCCTTCCCTCCGAGGGATGCGATCCTGTGATCGCTTGGCCTGAAGGAGGGGAGATGCCGCATTCTTTCGAAAAACCGGCCTTCACGGCAGCCTTGAGGGAGGCCGCGTCGGAGGGCAGCCTTTCCTGGGAGGCCGAGCAAAGACTCGGCCGAAGCCTTTCACTCCCTCCCCGCGACCTCGAGGGGGCCGCCCTCGAGGCTGGCCTCAAGCTCGAACGCTACGCCCGCAACTACCGCACGATAGACGTCGAGGGCCAGCTTCGCCTTCATCGCTCGCGGGTCCTCGTCGCCGGCTGCGGCGGCCTCGGCGGCTACCTTGTCGAGGAACTTGCCCGCCTCGGCGTGGGAAACCTCGTCGTGGTCGACCCCGACACCTTCGAGGCCTCCAACCTCAACCGCCAGCTTCTCTCGTCGCTGACCGAACTCGGAAAGCCCAAGGTCGAAGCCGCGCGAGCCAGGGTAAGGGCCATAAACCCCGCCGTCCTCGTGGAAGCCGAGGTCCTGCGTCTCGACGCGACGAATGCCGAGGCCCTCCTCGCCGGCGCTACCAGCGCCGAGGGCGTCGACTGCGCCGCCGACGCCCTCGACTCGATTCCCGACCGCCTCATGCTCGAAATAGCCTGCGCCGCCACCAAGGTCCCCTTGGTCCACGCCGCCATAGCCGGACCCTACGTCCAGGCCACGACCATCCTCCCCGGCACGGGGAGCCTCGCTCGGCTCTTCGGCAAGGACAGCCCGCCCAAGGGCATCGAAACCGAACTTGGCAACCCCGCCTATACCCCCGCCATCGCCGCCTCGATCGAGGTGTCGGAAATCGTCCGCATCCTTCTCGGAAAACCGCCCGCCTTGGCGGGCATCCTCTTCCACCTCGATCTCGAGCGGATGGAATCCGTCCGCCTCCCTCTCGGCTGACCCTCCTAGTTATGTCTTCCAGTCGAAGCCGATGTCGATCCTGAAGATCACGATGAACCAGGCCACGATGTTCGCGACGATGAGGACGGGAGAGTAGATGAAGTAATACAGGATGAAATCGAGGGGATTGAAACGAACCTTGAAACGCTGAGCCAGGGCGAAATAGAGAAGTTCCGATAGAAGGAGGCCGCCCAGGGTCGGCAGGAGCCCGTCGAAGATGAATACGTTGAAATGGGAAACCCAATACAGGATGTTCGCCGAAAAGGAGAAGTTGCCGAGCACCAGGTAGATCAGGGGGAGGACGTTGCCGAGCCGCACGTCCCTGAGGCCGAGGAAGACGGCGGTGAGGACGAGGGTGGGCATGAACATCATGATCGCCGAGAGGAAGAAGCGGGGCGAGCCGAAGGCGTGCTGGATGATCTTGAAGAAGTGATCGTTGAACCAGACGATGTTGTTGACCGCCCAGCGTTTGCGCTGATTCATCCATTCGCCGAAGGTTTCGGGGCCGTCGGAGACGATGAGGTGCTTCGAGTCGAAGGCGAAGCGCGCGTGGGCGTGGAAGGCGCGTGCCCCGAGGTCCAGGTCCTCGCAGACGACGCGGCGGAAGCCCCCGAGTTCCTCGAAGAGCTTGCGCCTGATACCGAGGGCCATGCCGACCACCGCGGGGGAATGGTGGCCGATCTTGCTGAAGATGGTCTGCATCAAATCGATCGCGAGGAATTCCATCCGCATCATCCGCGGGTAGATGCCCTTGCCCACGATGTCGATGGGAAAATTGGCGATGTCGGCCTTTTTCATCGAGTCGATGAAGGCGCCGATGAAGGTCGGGTCGTCGGGAAGCACGATGTCGTTGTCGATGAAGAGGAAAATGTCCTCTTCGAGGCCCTGGACGGCCTTCATCAGGCTCGCCGTCTTGCCGAGGCGTTCGTCGTTGCGCAGCAGCCTAATCCGCCCCTCCCAGGGGGCGAGGGCGGCGTCGATCTCGTCGTTGCGGAATCCGTCGACGATGACGTTCACCGAACAGGTCGGGCAACCGCAGGCCAAGACCTTGCCGATGATGTCGCCGACCCGCTTGGGTTGGTTGTAGACGGGGACGATGACCGCGACGCTTGAACCTTGCTCTTCCATAAGCTGCATAACTTACCAAGGGGCCCGAGGCAGGGGCAACCGTCAATTCCCCAGATCGAGGCCGCCGACGTAGGTATCGAGGGCGTTTTGGGCGTCGGCCACGGATTTTCGGGCCGTCTGGCTCGACGCGGAATTGGCGTCGAGGGCCTTTTCCGAGTCCATGAGGCGCTTGAGGTAGTCCTGCCCCTGGCTCGAATCCCTGCCGACGGCATCGAGGTTTTGCCTGATTCTCCCTTGCGTCGTGATCAAGTCGTTCCGTTGCGTGGCGAGGTCGGCGAGGCCCTTTTTCGCGGCGTCGAGGCGCGAGGCGAGGTCGGCAGCCTTCTTCATCGCGTCCCTAAGCGGTTGCGAAAGCTCCGTCGAAGAGGAGTAGGCGAGGTAGGTCGCCGTGCCGAGCCCCATGACGACCACGCGTTCGCTGGAGGGCAGGCGCTCCTGGACCTTGAGTGTGGCCGAGGCCGAGGCGGGGAGGGCGAGGGCGAAGCGATAGAGGCTGTCCGTCTTCTCCTCGAAGGATTTCGGCGCGAGGAGTTCCGACCCCGCCATGATGGGATGCTCGATAACCAGCTTTCGCGGCGTCGAGGATGCGTTCCTGAACTCGTAGTCGCGGGTATAGGTCACCCGTCGCGTGAAGGTGAGGACGCCTTGGGAAAGCTTGACGCCCGTCGTCTCCCGCGCGCTCGTCCGACTGTCGCTGCCGACGACCGAGAGATCCTGGCCGTAGACGATGAGGCGCTTGTCCTTTTCCGGAAGGAATTCGAGGAGGGCGTCTCCGGCGTAGCTCCCTCCGTCGAAGACGGTGATGGGACCTGCCGGCAGCTTCATGCCGAGGCTGTTGGTCAGGCGGACGCCAAGCATCGGATTGGGCTCGCCCGAATCGGCGGTGTAGATCGAGACCTTTTCGGCGACTATCGGTCCCGAGATCAGGGGGAACATGGCCGATTGTCCCCGATCGAGGCTGACGGGCGCGGCGAGGGTGAATTGGAACTGGTCGCCTGCGGGCCTCGCATCGGTCGCGACGGGAGCGCTTCCTGAGAAATCGAAGGCCGATCGGGGAGGCTCGGCCCCGCTCGACGCCATCATTTCGGCCCGCTTGGCCGAGGGGGCCGGCGCGGGTGGGGGAGCCATGGCGGGGGCAGCGGACTTCGCCAGAGCCTCGGCGAAAAGTGTGCCTCCCATGCCGGAATCGTAGGTTCTCGCCTCGGCCGTGCCCGCGATGGCCAGGGGCAGGGTCGGCCTTTCAAGCATAAGGGGAGCGTAGAGCCTCTGTATGAATGAAATCGGCCTTCCGCTGACGAGGGAGAGGCTTACGTCCTTCCAGTCCATGCCGCTGGGATTGTCGACGATGGCCCAACCCTGGAACCAGGGCCTAGCTCCGGAGAGGTCGAGGCGATAACTGGCCTTCCAGACCGGGGCGGCGATGATGTAGCCGAGGGCGACCTCGCGGCTGCCGCTACCCGGCAGATGGACGTCTATGCTGCGCCGGTCGGCCACGCGGGCGCCGAGGATGAGGGCCAGGGCGCGGTTGAAATCGGCCATGATCGCGGGGTCGGTAAAGCGGAACGAAACGATGCCGTCGAGGGGAAGGGCGCGCACTCCCTTGTCGGTGAGGAGGACGAGGGTCTTTCGCGGGACGCTCCCCTGGCCTGCGCTTCCCGATCCGACGTTGCCCTGGCGGTCCGTCGAATCCGCGCCGGGCCTGTCCTCAACGGAAAGGATACGCCCGACGATGGCGTCGGGAGCCTCCACCGCCAGCTCGGCCCCCTTCATTTTTCGGAGAATGTCGGCGACCGTCGGTGAGCCGGACAGATCGATGTCGAGATCGCGGAGGGCCTCGTCGAGGGACTCGAGGGAGGGGTAGGTGACCGAGGGGGAGGCCCCTCCGTTGGGGGCGAGGTCCTTCGACCCGGCGTAATCGCGAACCACGAGGGACTTGAGAACGTCGTCGATTTCGGACGTGGAGAAGGGAAGGCTGAGGCTGGCGTCGCCCGATACCAGCCCCCGGTGCTCGAAATAGCCGACGCCCGAGGAAAAGAGGGCCACCGAGCGTATCGGGAGCTCCTGGGCGGCCAGGAGGCTCGGGACTAGGGCCAGGGCCGCGCAGAGGCATATAAGGAAGGTTCGAGGCGGTTTCGCATGCATGGCAGCCTCCTGGGCTCTCGGGTGAGGGGTGACGCCGGCGGCGAAGTCTGGCGGAAGGTTGAAGCCCGCGCAGTGCGAGAGCTGCGCGGTGACTTCGGCTTCCAGGCCAGTATAGCGCAGGCGGGGCCTGGGAACTCCTGCGAAACTTGGCTTGACAGGCCGATTAAGGCAATATATGATTTTCAATATATTAACGTTTCAGTATCCCTATTTCGGCGGAAAGCCGAATTTTCGAGGAGGCATCATGAACCCGAAACTGGTCAAATCGGTGGGCTTCGTCAGCAAGCATCTCACCCCCCTCATCTTCGCCGTCATGCTGCTCGGCCTGGCGAACAGCTATTTCCTCGGCGGCATCGCCTTCAACATCATCATCTGCGCGGCGGCATCCTTCCTGATGATCTATCCGATGTTCATAAACCTCCGCATCGAGGACGTGGCGGAAGTCAGGCGCTACGGCGGCGCGGTCGCGACGAGCGTCGTCCTCAACTTCATCGTTTCCCCGGCCATCGCCTGGAGCCTCGGCAGGCTCTTCTTCGCCGATCAGCCGGCCATGGCTCTCGGCCTCCTCCTCATCTCCCTCCTGCCCACGAGCGGCATGACCGCCACCTGGACCGAACTCGCCAAGGGCGACCTCAAGGCGGCCCTCTCGATCATCGCGGTCAGCCTCATCCTCATCGTCGTCGGCCTCCCGATAGCCCTGCCCCTCCTCGCCGGCAACGCCCTTTCGGCGACCCCCCTCTTCATCTTCCAGCGCATCGTCCTCGTCATCATCCTGCCCCTCATCCTCGGGGACCTGACGCGGCGCTCGATCGTCGAGAAAAAAGGTCAGCAGTATTACAAAGCGGCCAAGCCCGTCTTTTCGGGTCTGAGCTCGACGGGTCTCCTCGTCGTCCTCTTCCTCATCATGTCGCTCAACACCAATCGCCTCCTGGTGTCGAACCCCGCCCTCGTCCTCCGGGGCATAGGGCCCCTCCTCATCTACTATTTCGCCATGTTCGGCCTGAGCAGCCTGGCCGCCCGCATGTTCTCCTATCCCGTCGGCGTCGCCGTGACCTACGGCACCTCGGTGCGCTATCTCGCCCTCGCCCTGGGCATCGCCATCCCCCTCCTCGGCAACAGCGCGGATTCGGGCCTCGTGGTATTCATCGTGGCCCTCTCCTTCTTCGTGCAGGTGCCCTTCTCCTCCCTCTACGCCCGCTGGATTACGAGTACTGGCAGGGCCAAGGCCCACCTCGCGAGCATCGCGGCGGCCGCGAAGGCGCCGGGAGCCGGGGGCCCGGGCGGCGGCGCAGCCGGCGGCGCGGACGCCATCGGCTCAGGCGCTGTGGGAACTCCGGCCCCCGCCGTCGCTCCCGCCAAGAGCGCGCGATAAAAGACCTAATTGTCATGACGGTCGAGGAGGCGGGCGCCAAGCCCTACGGCTGCGCGATCTGCGCTACCCAGGCCTGCCTCCGCGGCGAGATCGGGCGCATGCCGACCACCTGCCCGACGCGGACCCTGCCCGAGCTCTCCCGCGACGCGGAGCCCTATCTCGAGGAGGCTCTCCACGCGGAGATGCTGGTCGCCGACGCCGCGCCCTTCACCGGCGAGGGTCGGCTCAGGAACCGCGTCGAGGAGCTCGTCTTTTACGCGAAGGAGAGCGGCCTGCGCCGAATCGGCGTGGCCTTCTGCGTGTCGATGACCAAGGAGGCGCAGAGGCTCGGCCGGATCCTTCGCGAGGAGGGGCTCGAGGCCGAGCTCGTCTGCTGCAGGGTCGGCGCGATCGACTACGAGGAGGTGGGCCTCGTAAAGGCACACCCCGAGCGATTCGCCGCCTCCTGCAACCCGGTGGCCCAGGCGAAGCTCCTGAACGAACGCAAGGTCGACCTAATTACGATGATGGGCCTTTGCATCGGCCACGACCTCATATTCCAGCGAGAGTGCGAGGCCCCCGTCACGACCCTCGTCGTCAAGGATAGGGCGCTGGATCATCACACGATCGCGGCGCTTCGATAGAAGGTCGTTGACGCCGGGTGTTGGTTCTCGAGCCTCGAATTGAAGCGTTCTCGCCTCGCGGCGCCAGGGGCGCGCCTGATCTCGTCGTCGAGATTCTCTCGCCTTCGACCTCGAAGAGGGATCAGAATCGACCCGAGGGAGCTTTTCGTGAATTTGGATTGAGGCGCGGTCCTCTCAGCGCCTCGTCGAGTAAGCCTCGAGGTCGAGGATCGCGCACTCGGCCGTAAAACCCGCCGGCAAGACTCCGAAAGATTGTATGAGCCGCGCCCAAAAATTCACCTGGGCGGCCGTGCTCGCGATGATGACGATGGTCCGTTCCGAAAAATGGCGCTTGAGCTCGGCGATCATCGCGGCCTCGAAGGCCACGGGCGTCGAGCAGATGGCGCGGGCGTAGGCGAGGGCCGCGCGTTCGGCTCCAGTCAGGCTCGCGACCTCATCGAGGCCCTTGATGCCGCGCAGGGCGAGGATCTCGTCCTCGGTTATGCCCTCGCCGGAAAATTCCTTCGAATTCATATCGATGCAGAATGGGCAGGAAACCGCGAAGGAAACCTGCATGCGGAGGAGTTTGAGGAGGCGACGCGGCACCTCGCGGTCGTGGTGGGCCACCAGGGCCTCGAGGATGCCGGAGCCCCAGAATGCCTTCGGATAATGGGCGAGGATGCGATTGGCGACGAGGGGCTTGCCGAGGCCTCGCTCGACGAGGGCGAGCATGAGGCGGAGGAAGAGGGGAGGGCGGCGTGGCGGCCGGATGTAGGTTTCCATGGGGCGAGCATGAACCGACGGCGCGAGCCGTGTCCATCGGGCCCGGGGGTGGGCGGATTGGGCCGGACTGGTTGGGCAGGGCAGTAGGGTCGGTCCGGCGTCGAGACCGCCCAAAGGACCCTTTTGCCATGGCCGGCCTTACGTCGCCTTTGGCAGCCCCAATGCCCTTGTCTTTCTCTTCGCGACGGGCTTAGCCGATGATGGAATCGCGTTCTCCGAAACCTTGCCGCTATCCGCGCCGCCATCGCGCAACCTGAAAAACGAGAGGGCATGATCGAGAGTTTCCGCCTGCCCGTTGAGTTCCTCGGCCATCGAGGCGAGTTCCTCCGAGGCGGCGGCGTTCTGCTGGATGACCGAATCGAGCTGGGTGGCGGCCTTGCCGATCTGCGCCACACCGACGCTCTGCTCGCGGCTCGCGGCGGCGATTTCCCGCACCATTTCCGCGGTCTTCCGGATGCCGGGCACCACATCCTTGATGAGCCTGCCCGCCTCCTCGGCCACCGCCACGCTGCTCGTCGAGAGATCGGAAATCTCGCGTGAAGCGGATTGTGAGCGCTCGGCGAGCTTGCGCACCTCGCTCGCCACCACGGCGAATCCCTTGCCCGCCTCGCCGGCCCGCGCCGCCTCGATGGCTGCGTTGAGGGCGAGGAGGTTGGTCTGCCGCGCGATTTCCTCGATGATGCCGATCTTGCCCGCGATTTCCTTCATCGCCTTCAAGGTCTTCTCTACAGATGCGCCGCCGGATTCGGCGGAAGCCGCGCTTTGGCGAGCCATACCCTCGGCGGCCACGGCGTTGTCCGCGTTTTGCGTGATCGTCGACTCCATCTCCTCGACCGAGGAGCTGACTTCCTCGGCGGCGGCCGCCTGTTCGGTGGCGCCCTGCGAGAGTCCCTGGGCGGTCGCGTTCATCTGAGTGCTTCCCGTGCTTACGTTGCCGGCGGAATTTTTCACGGTCGCGGCCATCTCCGCGAGGTTTGAGGTCATGGATGAAAGGGCCTTCGCGAGGGCGCCGATCTCGTCGGCTCGCTCGAGATGGCGGGGATCGATTTCGCCGCTGAGGTCTCCCGAGGCGATGCGATCGGCCAAGCCCACGGAGACGGCTAGGGGCTTGGTGATGGAGCGGGACAGGAAGAAGCCGACTGCAAGGGACAATATGACGGCGAAGCTCAGTACTATGATCATGAGCAGGCTAGTCAGGCGCGCCAGATGGGTATTGGCCTCGGCTTGGGCCTTCGCGCCGTCGACATTGACCTTGATCATGTCCGTGATCAGGTTGTTGATTATATCCGAGGCGGCATCGAGGTCGCCGTTCGCAGCGGTCTTCGCCTCCTCGGTCTTACCGACCATGGACAGGGCCAGGACCCTGTCGGCCGAGGCGTTGAATACCGCGTAATTTGCCTGGAATTGTGCGAACTGCTTCCTGTCGGTCGAGCCTTCCAGGGTCCGCGGATAGGTCGCCATCGCCAGATCCATTTCCTTGCGCCTATCGGCCATGCTCGAAGAGAGATCCTCGAATTTGGCAGCGGTGGAGGCGAACACGGAGCTGATCGCATTGGCCCTGATCCTGTTGGTGGCGAAGGCGAATTGGGCGAGGATGCCGAGGGGCGCCGCGTCCTTTTCATACATTCGGGTGTCGGCGCGATTCAAGGCGCCGAGATTGACGATGGCGAAGCCTCCGACCGCTGCGGAAAGCAGCGATACGAGGAGAAAGCCGCCGATGAGTTTGTTGCCGATTTTCAAATTGCGCCTCCAAAATGAAGCGAGGGCGGTTCCCGAGCCTGGCTGACAGCCGATTTCGTCGTCGCGCATATTATTCGCTTCATTACGATTAGGATATTTTGTGACAGTTTTCCGAAAGAGGAAGTGGCCCGGACCGCGTCCCCGGGCCGCGTTCCCTGGCCGAAAGCTACCCCGGCCGCGAGACCGGGGCGCTCGTTTCGATGGTTTACTTCGCCAGATTGCGCAGCACCGTGTGGAGGATGCCGCCATTCCTGTAGTAGTTAACTTCAACCTTGGTGTTGAGGAGGGCCTCGGCCTTGAAGCTGACGACCCTTCCGTCCGGCTTGGTCGCCTTCACCGTGAGGATGGCGCGGGGTTGGATCGAGTCGTCGAGCCCCTCGATGTCGATCGTCTCCGAGCCGTCGAGGCCAAGCTTCTCCACGTTCTGGCCTTCGACGAAGCGGAGGGGCAGGATGCCCATGCCCACGAGGTTGGAGCGGTGGATGCGCTCGAAACTCTCGGTGATGACTGCGCGGATGCCCTGGAGGAGGGGCCCCTTGGCCGCCCAGTCGCGGCTCGAGCCCGAACCGTACTCCTTGCCGGCGAGGATGATCGCGGGATGCGCTTCGGCCTTGTACTTCATCGCGGCATCGTAGAAGGCCATCTCTTGACCCGAGGGCTGGTGCTTCGTCAAATTGCCCTCTTTGGGGGTGACCATCAGGTTCTTGAGCCTGACGTTGGCGAAGGTGCCGCGGGCCATCACGAGGTCGTTGCCGCGCCTCGTGCCGTATTGGTTGAAGTCCTCGGGCGCGACGCCCCGCTCCTGGAGAAATTTGCCGGCCGGGCTCGACGAGGCGATGTTGCCCGCGGGCGAGATGTGGTCGGTGGTGATCGAGTCGCGGAAGATGCCGAGGACTCGGCCGCCCTTGATGCCGCCGATTTTGCCGGCCACGCGGCCCATACCCTGGAAATAGGGCGGGTGATGGATGTAGGTCGAGTCCTCGCTCCAGGCGAAGAGCTCGCCCTCGCGGACCTTGATCTCCTTCCACTCCTTCGAGCCCTCGAAGACCGAGGCGTAACGCTCGCCGAACATTTTAGTTGTGACGTTCGCGGCCACGAGATCGGCCACCTCCTTGGCGGAGGGCCAAATATCCTTGAGGTAGACGGGGCCCTTGGGCCCCTGGCCGAGGGGCTCCTTGTCGAGGTCGATGTCGACTCGGCCGGCGAGTGCGTAGACGACGACCAACGGCGGCGAGGCGAGGAAGTTCGCCTTGACCTGCGGGTGGACGCGGCCCTCGAAGTTGCGGTTGGCCGAAACCACGGCCGCCGCGACGAGATCCTTCGTGGCAAGTGCCTTCTGCGCGGTCTCGTTGAGGGGGCCGGAGTTGCCGATGCAGGTCATGCAGCCGTAGCCGGTGACCTGGAAGCCGAGCTTCTCGAGGCTGGGGAGGAGGTCGGCCTTCTTGAGGTACTCGGTGACGACGAGTGATCCGGGCGAGAGGCTCGTCTTGACCCAGGGCTTGGGCGCGATGCCGAGGGCCGCCGCCTTTTTCGCGACGAGGCCGGCCGCCATGAGGACAGAGGGATTGCTCGTGTTCGTGCAACTCGTGATCGAGGCGAGGACGACGGCTCCGTGGTTCATTTTCTGGCCGTCGACATCGACGGAGGCGCCGAGGACCTCGGCGGGGAGCTCGAAGCCGCCGTCCTTGACCGTGGCCGTGAGGGCCTTGGCGAAGGCGTCCTTCATGTCCGAGAGGGCGACCTTGTCCTGCGGGCGCTTGGGGCCGGCGAGGGAGGGGACGACGCTGTCGAGGTCGAGCTCGAGGCTGTCGGTGAACTCGGGCTCGGGCGAGTTGGTCTCGCGGAAGAGGCCCTGGGCCTTGGCGTAGGCCTCGACGCGGTCGATGACCTCGGCGGGCCGGTTCGAGAGACGGAGGTAGCGGATGGTTTCGGCATCGACGGGGAAGTAGCCCATCGTGGCGCCATACTCGGGCGCCATGTTCGCGATGGTGGCGCGGTCGGGCAGGCTCATCGAGTCGAGGCCGGGGCCGTAGAACTCGACGAACTTGTCGACGACGCCCTTCTTGCGGAGCATCTGGGTGACGGTGAGGACGAGGTCGGTGGCGGTGACGCCGTCCTTGAGCTTGCCGGAGAGTCGGAAACCGATCACGTCGGGAAGGAGCATGTCCATGGGCTGGCCAAGCATGACGGCCTCGGCCTCGATGCCGCCGACGCCCCAGCCGACGACGCCGAGACCGTTGATCATAGTTGTGTGCGAATCGGTGCCAACCACCGAGTCGGGGAAGGCGAGAACCTCGCCACCGGAGGCGTCGCTGCCGCCGGCCGCCCGCGAGGCGACGACGCTGGCGAGGAACTCGAGGTTGACCTGGTGGCAGATGCCCGTCATCGGGGGCACGACGCGGAAGTTGTCGAAGGCCTTCTGTCCCCACTTCAGGAACTCGTAGCGCTCGCGGTTCCGCCTGAACTCGACCTCGGTGTTCTTCTGGAGGGCGTCGGAGGTACCGGAGAAATCGACCTGGATGGAGTGGTCGATGACGAGGTCGACGGGGACGAGGGGGTTGATCTTCTTCGGGTCGCCGCCCATCGCGGCGACGGCGTCGCGCATCGCGGCGAGATCGACGACCGCGGGCACGCCGGTGAAGTCCTGCATCAGGACGCGCGAGGGCAGGAAGGGGATGCCGGGTCGATCGCCCTTCGGGGTCCAGGCGGCGATGTTCTTCACGTCGGCCTGGGTGATCTCGGCGTCGTTGCACTGGCGGAGGGCCGCCTCGAGGACGACGCGGATGGAGTAGGGGAGCTTGGCGAGCTTGACGAGTCCCGCCTTTTCGAGGGCGTCCAGGCGATAGATCCCGTATCGCTTGCCCTTGACGTCGAGCGTCGACTTCGCGTTGAAAAAGTCCTTCATAGTCTCTCCTTAGCGCGCGTGATGCGCCGCCTTAATCGGGCGGCGGCTATCGTAATTATCATGAGTTCCGCATTTCGATGAGGCCGAATGGTGCCCGAGCGCTCCAGTCGCGATCGGCCGGCCGGCCCTTCCACTAGAACCGGGAATGACCATAGGCCTCTCCGAGTTCCCGCGCCGCCCCCCTGAGCTCGATCGAGAGTCGCTCGAGCTTTTGCGCGTCCATCCGCGTCGAGGGGCCGGCTATGTTGATCGCGGCGATGATGCCCTTGTCCTTCGTGTCCACGGGAGCGGCCACCGAGCTCATGCCTTCCAGCCGCTCGCCGACGCCGATGGCGAAGCCATCGTGCCGCACGGAACGGATTCGCTCGGCGAGGAGTTCCTGGCTGAGCAGGGTTCCGTCCGCGAGACGGACGGCCTCGAGGGTGGAGATATATTCCCCGAGCTCGGCGTCAGGCATGCCGGCGCAGAGGACGAGGCCGGAGGCGCCGATGTGGAGGGGCAGCCTTTCGCCGATGGGAGTCTGGAAGCGAAGGGGATGGGGACTTTCGACCCGCTCGACGAGGATCCTCTCGAGTCCCTGCCGCACGTAAAGCGAACAGGTTTCCTCCGAGGATTCGACCAGGGCCCGCATGATGGGGAGGGCGCTCCGCGTCAGACCGTCAGAGGCTTTGAAAGAACGGGCGAGATGGAGGGCCCCGACCCAGAGGGCGTACTTGCCCTCGTGCTTGCGAACGAAACCCTTCGACTCGAGGACCTCGAGGAGGCGTTGGGCGGTTGCCTTGGGTATGCCCGTATCCATTTCGATGGCGCGGACGCCCCGGGGCGAACCGGTCTTTTCGAGATAGTCGAGGAGATCGAGGGCCTTCTCCAGGGAGCGGACTGAGGTCTTTTTTTCGGTGCTTCCCACTGTCGTTTGTCCCATGGCCGCCGCTCCTGCCTCAGTCCCTCTCTCGGGCCCGCAGGCCCGGGAAGAGGGGCTTTTCGCCGCTCGAAACCGCTGAATCCGGACAAAGTCCCATATCGTGGGACTTTGTCCTAGTCATTCTAGGCGCGCCTCGGAGAATCGTCAAGGGAAAAGCGGAGCCCGAAAGCGGCCACGGTTTCAGTCCGCTCCTAAAGACGCGTAGGACTTACACCTACAGTTCTTTCCTGAACCTTCCTACATACGAAAGCGAGAAGGCGATTCAGACTCCCCCATCGTCGGATGGTCCGGATGCGACCATCCTCATAAAGGAGAGCGCATGAAGAAGACAGTCGCAGTCCTCGCAGGCCTCGCCCTGACCCTTGCCTTTGCGGCACCGGTCGTCGCGGCCCCCTATCCCTCGAAGCCCCTCGAGATCGTCGTGGCCAACAACCCCGGTTCCGGTTGGGATCAGGCTGCTCGCATGGTCAACGCCACCCTCGAGAAGGAGAAGCTCTATCCCCAGCCCATGTCCGTCGTCAACAAGCCGGGCGGAGGCGGAACGGTCGGCTTCCTCTACATGCAGTCGCAGGCCAAGAACGACTATGAGCTCATCCCCTTCTCCGCCCCCCTCATCTTCAAGTCGATCGACACGACGCTTCAGGGCTCCTACAAGGACCTCACGCCTCTCGCCGGCCTCACCGTGGACTTCGAGTGCGTCGTCGTCAAGGCCGACTCGCCCTACAAGACCATCAACGATCTCTTCGCCGCGATCAAGAAAGACCCGACCATGGTGAAAATGGCCGGCGGTTCCAGCCCCGGCTCTATGGACCATGTCGCCCTTCTTAAAATGGCCCAGGCAGGCGGCGTCGATCCCACCAAGATCATCTACGTCGCCTTCTCCGGCGGCGGCGAGGCCATGACCACCCTTCTCGGCGGCAACGTGGCCTTCCTCTGCACCGGCACCGGCGAGGCAGTTCCCCAGCTCAAGGCCGGGACTGTTCGCGTCCTCGGCATCAGCGCCCCCGCCCGCCGCGGCGGCGACCTCAAGGACATCCCCACCTTGAAGGAGCAGGGCGTCAACGTGACCTACGAGGTCTGGCGCGGCCTCTTCGGAGCGCCCGGCATGTCCAAGGAAGCCCAGGCCTATTGGGCCCGCACCATCAAGAAGATGGTCGCTACCCCGACCTGGAAGTCTCTCCTCGACCAGTTCGCCCTTGGAGACGGCTACATGGATCAGGCCTCCTTCGCGAAGTTCCTCGACAACGAATACGCAACCTCAAAGGACCTGCTGACGAAGATCGGCTTGGTCAAATAAGGACTCTTCCCAATATCGAGCCGGCGGTCGACGCGAATACTCGAGATGCGTCACCGTCGGCTTATTTTCAGGAGCAATTCATGGCCACTGGCAAGCGTGAAGACCGGATCGCGAGCGTACTCGTCGCACTGTTTTCCGTCGCCTTCCTGATGGGAGCCTTTTTCACCATCAAGAAGCCTATCTACCCGCAGCAGCTCGGACCCGACGGCTTTCCGAAGGCCATCGGATTCCTTATGACGGCACTTTCGATCATTTATCTTTTCCAGGCCTTTTTGGGCAAGATCAAGGATGACGCGAAAAGAGCGGAAATCATCGGCGCCGAGGAGAAACTCGAGGAGAAGACAAACTTCAAGCTCATGGGCCTCGTCCTCCTCGACATGGTAGCCTACGCCCTCCTCTTCGTGCCCCTGGGCTTCGCTCTTTCGACGCTTTTGGCCCTGCTGGTCGGCATCCTCATCCTCGATCGCAAGCATCTTATCAGGGATCTCATCATTTCCGTCGTCGGGAGCTTCGGCATCTATTTCGCCTTTACCATCCTGCTCCGCGTCGAACTTCCCCGGGGTCTCCTGACCCTCGTCGGATTATAAGGAGTCGGCGCGATGGATTATGTCATTCACAATGTCGTTCTCGGCTTCTCCGTGGCCGGAACGCCCATCAATCTCCTCCTCGCCTTCGTCGGCGTCTTCATGGGAACGATCATCGGCGTCCTCCCCGGCATCGGCCCGATGACGGGAACCGCCCTCCTCATTCCCCTGGCCTTCAGCCTCAACATGAACCCGACCTCGGCCATCATCCTCATGGCCGGCATCTACTACGGCGCGATGTACGGCGGTTCGACGACTTCGATCCTCGTCAACACCCCTGGTGAATCGTCCTCGGTGGTGACCTGCATCGACGGCAACAAGATGGCGAAGAACGGCCGGGCAGGCCCCGCCCTCGCCGCCGCGGCGATCGGCTCCTTCATCGCGGGCACCTTCGCGACCATCATGCTGATGTTCTTCGGCCCCCTCCTCGCGCAGATAGCCCTCCACTTCGGCCCCCCTGAGTTCTTCGCGCTCATGGTGGCCGGACTCACCGTCGTCACGAGCCTCGCGGGCCGGTCCATCGTCAAGGCCCTGATCTCGACCCTCTTCGGCCTCGCCATAGCCATGGTGGGAATCGACCTTCAAAGCTCGGTTCCCCGCTTCACCTTCGGCAATGTCCGCTTCATGGACGGCATCGAGTTCCTGGTCGTGGCAATTGGTTTATTCGCTATAACTGAGGTCTTCGTCAACCTGATCGAGATGGCGAAGAAGGAAGGCAAGCCCGATCTCATCAAGATCAAGGGCGGCCTGATGCTGACCAAGGAGGACTGGAAGCATTTCTGGCCCTCCTGCTGGCGGGGCACCATCTCCGGATTCTTCGTCGGCGGCGTGGCGGGCGCCGGCGCGGCCGTCGCGAGCTTCGTCTCCTACGGTCTCGAGAAGAAGGCGGGCAAGCGTCGCCACCTCCTCGGCACGGGCATCATCGAGGGTGTCGCCGGACCCGAATCGGCCAACAACGCGGCGGCGGGCGGCTCCCTCATCCACCTCCTTTGCCTCGGCATTCCCGGCTCGGGCACGACGGCCATCATGCTCGGCGCCCTCATCATGCTCGGATTGCAGCCCGGGCCCCTTCTCTTCACCCAGCAGCCCCAATTCGTCTGGGGCCTCATCGCCTCGATGTACATCGGGAACGTGATGCTCCTCGTCCTCAACCTTCCCCTGGTGGGCATGTGGGTGAAGCTGCTCGACATTCCCCAGTATCTCCTGACCCTCTTCATCGTCCTCTTTTCCTTCCTGGGCGTGTACACGGCCAACAACGCCGTCGAGGATCTCTTCATCATGATCATCTTCGGGCTCGTGGGCTTCGGCTTCAAGAAAGCAGACATTCCCGCGGCCCCGGTCATCCTCGGCATGGTCCTGGGCAAGATGATGGAGGAGAAGATGCGCCAGTCTCTCGTCATTTCCGACGGGAGCTATGCGATCTTCCTCACCCGACCCATCGCCCTCTTCTTCCTCCTCCTCGCGGTCGTGTCGATCACCAATCCCTATTGGAAATACGTGCCGATGTTCTTCCGCAAGCTCTTCGGCGGCGGAAAGGGCAAAGCCGCGGCCGTCTAGAATCGCACTATCATACGATAGCAATTATTACGAAACCCCGGTCAGCGCCGGGGTTTCGCCTTCTCTTCGCTCGCTCCTTCGAGATGGGCTGCCAGGAGCCGCGCGGCTGCCTTCATGTCGCCCTTTTCGATCGCGGCGAGGATCGCGAGATGTTCCTCTGCCTGTCCGCGTCGGGGAATGCGATCCTTCCTAGCCTGACGATATTCCACGAGTCGACGGAGACTGTCGACGCGGGCGAGCGCCTCCGCGATGAAGCGGTTGCCGGACCACGAGGCGAGGGTTTCGTGGAAGCCGATGTTTGCCTCGAAGAGCTCCGCTGCCGACATCGCGCGATAGCCGCCGTCGCGGATCGCGGTCTGCAGAATCCGGAGCCGCGCGAGCTCTTCGGGATCGGCCTTGAAGTCCGGAAGCAAGAGGCCGGCCGGCTCGATGGTCGCCCGGAAGGCGTAGCTTTCGGCGTAAGCCTTCGCCGTATCGATGAGGGGTAGGAAACGCCAGCCGTGGCCCATCTGCCGCTCGATCCATCCTTCCGCGCGTATCCTCGATAGGACTGCGAGAAGCTTGGTTCTCGGCACGGCGTAGCGTCGCATGAGCTCGGCCTCGGTTATCTCGTCGGGCAACCTTCCCCCGATCCTGTCGTCGGCCACGAGTTCGTAGAGCCTCTCTCCGGCCTTCCCCCCTTCGGGCGTCGGAAGCGCTTTGGAGGCGACGGCGAGAAAGTAGCCCTTGTTGAGGTCGTGGGTCGCGAGCCCTGCGTCTTCGAGAAAGCCGAGGGCGAAGGCCACTGGCGTCCGAGATACGCCGAGCCGCTCTGCAAGATCGCTTTCCACGAGGCGACTGCCGACGGGAAGCCCGTCCTGCTTGACTAGGGCGAGCAGTTCCGCGACGACCCGAGCCCTGAGGGGGCTCAGGCCCTCGACTCCGAGAGACTCGCTTTTCCTTCGCTTCATTCCCAACTGCCCCTTAATCCGGTCCATCGATTTGACGAATGCATTATGTGACTATATAATGCAAAAGTCTACTTCGCCCAATTCGGAGGATTTCGATGATCACAAGACCGCTTGCCGGCATCGGCGCAGTATATATCTCTCTCAGGGATAACCTGCCCGGCGGTCAGGCGGCTCTCGACCGGATGCCCTACGCAGCGAAGGTCTTCGCCGAGAATCTCCTCCGACATGACGGCAGCCTAGACGATCTCGAGGCCCTCGTCGAGCGACGTCATGACGTCGAATTTCCCTTCAGTCCCGGCCGTGTCGTCCTCCAAGATCTCACGGGAACGCCGGCCCTCGTCGACCTCGCCGGCTTGCGGAATGCCGTCGCCGACAAAGGAGGCGATCCCCACTCCGTGAATCCCCGGGTTCCCACCCATTTCGTCATCGATCACTCCCTCAAGGTCGTCGTCGACGGCTCCCATGCCGACGGGCTGGAAAGGAACCGGACGGCCGAAGATGCCCAGAACGCGGAGCGATTCGAATTCTTGTCCTGGTGCGGGGCTGCCTTCGACAATCTCGAGGTTCTGCCCCGCGGCAGCGGGATCCTTCATCAGATCAATCTCGAGCGACTCTCGCCCCTCGTCGCGTTGGAGGACTCGCTCGCCTTTCCGGACAGCCTTGTCGGCACCGACAGCCACACTCCGATGATCAACGCCCTCGGCGTGCTCGGCTGGGGCGTGGGCGGCATCGAGGCGGAGTCGGTGATGCTCGGGAGGCCTATCGTCTCGCCCCTTCCAGAGATAGTCGGCGTGGAGCTTCGAGGCAGGCTTGCGCCGCGGATCGGCGCCACCGACCTCGCCCTCGCCCTCACGGAATTCCTTAGGCGCGAGGGGGTTGTGGGATCCATACTCGAATTCCGCGGCGAGGGAGTGGGAAGGCTAGCCTTGGCCGACAGGGCGACCGTCTCCAACATGGCCCCCGAATACGGGGCTACGGCAGCGCTTTTTCCCATCGATGGGCGAACCCTCGAATTCCTCGCTCTCACCGGCAGGGATGAGCGCCGTCTCGCCTTGGTCGAAGCCTACGCGAAGGCCCAGGGGCTCTGGCACGATGGTCTCGCCGAGGCGCTTTACGACCGCCGCCTGCATTTCGACCTCGGGTCGGTGCGCAGGTCGATAGCCGGTCCGGCCAATCCCCATGACCGAATAGAGCTCGGAGAACTGGCGAAGAGGGGAATCGCTCCGAAAGGGGCGCGAGGAGCCTCCTCGACCGCGGACGCGAGGGATATCCTCCCCGGCGACGGGGCCCTCGTCATCGCGGCCATAACGAGCTGTACCAATACCGCCAATCCTCACAGCCTCATCGCCGCAGGCCTCCTTGCACGAAACGCCCGTCGCTTCGGTCTCTCGAGCAAGCCCTGGGTCAAGACCTCGTTCACGCCCGGTTCTCCCGCCGTGCGCGATTACCTCGATGCGGCCGGTCTTCTCGATCCGCTCGCCAAGCTTGGTTTCGGCATAGTCGGCTATGCCTGCGGCACCTGCAACGGAATGTCCGGAGACTTGCCTCCCGCGATCGCCGCCGAAATTGCGCGGCGAAATCTCCGAGCCACGGCCATCCTTTCGGGAAACCGTAATTTCAATGGGAGGATACACCCCCTCGTCTCCCAATCCTTCCTCGCTTCGCCCGCCCTCGTTGTCGCCTGGGCCATCGCAGGAACCATGGGCCTCGATACGGCCGTCGACGCCCTCTGTCAGGATCCCAGCGGAAGGCCGGTTTCCCTCGACGAACTCTGGCCCGGGGACGAAGAGATTGACGACTTTCTCGCGCGCTTCGTGAAGCCCGAGAGTTTCCTGTCGCGCGGAGGCGGGGAGGCGGTGGCGAAATCGAAGAAGGGGGCTGATGGCGCGGCTCCGATCTTTCCCTGGAACGAATCGAGCTCCTATATCAGGCGGCCGCCCTATTGGGACGAGGAACTCCTCCACCCGGCGAGTTTCCGCGACATGCGTGCCCTCGCCATCCTCGGCGACAACGTGACGACGGACGACCTCTCTCCGTCGGGCGCCATCCTTCCGGACAGCGCGGCCGGTCGCTGGCTTCTCGGGCGCGGCGTGGCCCGGGAGGACTTCAATTCCTATGGGACGCGCCGAGGCGACCACCTCGTCGCCGTCCGCGCCACCCTCGCCAACAATCGTCTCGAGAACGAGATGGCCGGGGGGAAGGAGGGTTCTTGGACCAGGCTCGAACCCGAGGGCGCGCTCATGTCCCTCTTCGACGCGGGCGAGATCCAGCGCGAACGCGGGATCGAACTCATCATAATTGCCGGAAAAAATTACGGCGCGGGCTCGTCGCGCGACTGGGCGGCCAAGGGGGTTCGTCTTCTCGGCGTGAGGGCCGTCGTCGCCGAGGGCTTCGAACGCATTCATCGCTCGAATTTGATCGGCATGGGAATCTTGCCTCTCCAGTTCTCGGAAGGCGCCACGAGGCGAAGTTTAGGATTGGACGGGAACGAGCTGTTCGCCATCGCCGGTGCCGCGGGCGCACCGACCCCCCGCTCGCGCCTCGTCCTCGAGGTACGGCGCCGGGACGGAAGCCTCGCCGAGGCCGAGCTGCTCTGTCGCATCGATTCGGCCGAGGAAGGGAGGATCTATGCCGCGGGCGGGATTCTTCCCCTGGTGCGCGAGGAACTTCTCGCGATGGGAGGGATACGATGACGAAACGCATACCCGCCGTGTATATGCGCGGCGGATCAAGCAAGGGAGTGTTCTTTCTCGCGAGCGACTTGCCCCGGGACCCTTCGGAGCGCGACGCCCTCCTCCTCCGGGTGATGGGCAGCCCCGACCCCTTCGGCACCCAGATGGACGGCATGGGAGGGGCGACCTCGAGCACGAGCAAAGTCGTGATAATTGGTCCATCGAATCGAAAAGATTGCGACGTCGACTATCTTTTCGGGGCCGTCGCGATCGATCGGCCCGTCATCGACTGGTCGGGCAACTGCGGCAACCTGACCTCGGCGGTCGGACCCTTCGCCCTCTCGACGGGCCTCGTCCCGGTGCCGGGGACCGCCGGCCCGGGCTTCGCCACGGTGCGGATCTGGCAGGCGAATATCGGAGCGAAAATAGTGGCGCGCGTCCCCCTCCGCGACGGCAGGCCCCTCGAGGAAGGCGACTTCGTCCTCGACGGCGTCGCCTTCCCGGGAGCGGAGATACGGATCGACTACCTCGATCCCGCCGCCTCCGAATCGGGAGAGGCTGCGGGCGGGATGTTCCCGAGCGGCAAGCCGATCGACGAACTCGCTGTCCCCAGGATCGGCCGCCTCGAAGTGTCGATGGTCAACGCCGGCAATCCGGCGGTCTTCGCCCGTGCCGCGGATCTCGGGCTGACGGGCACCGAGCTGCCTGGCGTTCTGAATGCCGATGCCGCTCTCCTGACGCGCCTCGAACTCGTCCGGTCCACGGCCGCAGTGGCGATGGGTCTCGCGTCGAGCCCGGAAGATGCGACGCGGAACAGGCCCCACACCCCAAAACTCGCCCTCGTATCCGCCCCGGCAACCTATACCTCGACGGCAGCCAAGACTGTCGCTGCCGAATCGATCGACCTCTGTGCCCGCGTCGTCTCGATGGGAAAACTCCATCATGCGATACCCGGCACGGTGGCGGTGGCCTTCGCCGTCGCGTCCGCCCTGCCTGACACCATCGTGAGCGAAATGGCGCGCCTTTCCGACGAGGGTCTCCTTCGCCTCGGCCATCCGGCGGGCACGATGACCGTCGGGGCGGAGGCGGAGGAGACGAAGGAGGGGTGGAAGGTGCGCAAGGTCTCGATGGGGAGAAGCGCGCGCGTGCTGATGTCTGGTTTCGTATATGCGCAGGTTTCCGACTGATCAAAGTTTCGCGCGGACCTTCGCGGGCGCTTGTCGTTTCTCCATCGTCTTGCCGACCAGGTAGATGACGCCGGGGATGACGACCGCCGCGGCGAGGGACACTTCAAGGGGGATGGGCGCGGGAATCACGAAACGAGCCTCGACGGCCCTGTCTTCGAAAACCATCCGGGCGGCAGTATAGGAGATCGCGACGGCGCCGAGGTAGACGAGCCACCTGGCCTTGTCGATAAGGGTGGAAATGAAGCCGCCTGTCATCATGAGGAGGGGCATGCTAATGAGGAGTCCGGCGATGAGGAGGGGAATGGAGCCGTGGGCCGAGCCGGCGATGGCGATGACGTTATCGATGCTCATCATGAGGTCGGCGGCAAGTATCAGGAAGATGGCTTGGCGGAGGCTGCTCGCGCTTTTCGTGTCTTCCCCGGAATCGGAATCCGCGTCGAGGCGAACGAGCTTGTAGACCACCCAAATGAGGACGATGCCGCCTACTGCGGACAGATAGGGTACGAGGGTAAGGATGGTCGCGACCGAGGTGAGGATGATCCTGAGCACTATCGCCAAGGCTCCTCCGAATATGAGGGCCCATTTGCGTTTCTCCGGCGGCAGGGCGGCGGCGGCCATGCCGATCACAATGACATTGTCCCCCGAAAGGGCAATGTTGATGAGCGTGATGTTGACGAATCGGAGAAGGAAATCGAAATCGAGAGTGGGCATCGGCTGTCCTTTTGCTGCGGTTTGGGATCTCTTGAGCGAGACCGTTTCGCGGATTGTAGATCAAGCCCGGCAATCTGACAAAGAGACTCGATTTGTAAGGTTTTTTCCTACCCCTTTCCTCCGATCCTCCTACACTACGACCTGGAGATGGATCATTAGGGTCCAGCAGATAGGATTGACATTCACCATCCTGCCGATGAGAATATTTCTAGATCGAATTAATTGCGAGGTGTTCCATGCAAACGCGCGACGTCTCGAGTGGCTTTTCGGCGCTCCTCTTCGCGTCGCTCATACTCGCAGTGTTGGCCTTCCTTTCGGCCTGCTCCCAGCCTCCCCTTCGCGTTGGCTTCGTCGGCCCCCTCACCGGCAATTCCTCCGCGATAGGGCTGGGCTGCAGAAACGGCTTCCTCATGGCCTTGGGCGAGGGGCAAGGTGCCGCTCCCGGGACCGTTCCTCGACTCGAGCTCATGGTCAAGGACGACAAGAACGATCCCGAGGCTTGCCTCCAGGCTTTCAAGGATCTCAAAGCCGCAGGTTGTACGATCGTCGTCCTGGGGACACCCAGCCAGGCCGCGTCCAAGGCCGTTCCCTGGGCCATCGATAACGGCATCCTCGTCATCACGCCGACCGTCTCCTCTCCCATCGAAGGGGATGGATCGAGGCTCTATATCCGCGTCAACATGCCTTCTTCCGAGTACGGCAAGGTACTCGCCCAGGCGGCGATGGCACGATTCCGCGAAACAAAGGTCGGCATCATCGGCGATTCGAGGAATTCGAGCTATGTCGATGCCGTGAAGGGGGCCTTCCTTTCGGAGTACGCGCGTCTCGGCGGAAAGGCGAGCTTCGACCTCTCCTTCGATTCGTCGAAGGGTATCCCCGGCTCGAGGCTCGTCGCCGAAATACGGTCGACGGGCTGCGACGGCCTTCTCGCCATTGCGGCGAGCACGGAGGTCGTTCTCATGGCGAAGGCGCTCGAGCGCGACCGCCTCCATGTCCAGTTCCTCCTGCCGCCCTGGCCCCTCACCCTCGACCTGATCCAGAACGGAGGGGCGGCCGTCGAGGGGGCCGTGGCTGTTTCCATTGCCGATCTCGAATATCGCAGCGCGGCCGGCAAGGCCTTCGAATCCGCCTACCGCTCGGAGTACGGCGAGGCTCCGAGCTTCACCGCGATGTTCGGCTGGGAGGCTGCTTCGGTGCTGCGGGCGGCTCTCGCCTCGGGCTGCCCCGCCACGCCGAAGGCGCTGAGCGATCGCATCATTTCCATCCAGGATTTTGACGGTCTCCAAGGAAAAATAAAGTTTAATGCCGACGGTAAGGCGACTCGAACCATGTTTTTCTTCAAGATCGAGGGCGGAGCCTTTCGCCTGATCGACTGAGCTCCTTCATTGACTCTTAGCGGGGCGCGAGTAGAATCGAGCGAAGGACGAGGAGGGCGGATGAAAGCGAGCGGCGAAAGGGCAGGCGCGAGCGTCATTCTCGGATGCTGCGTTCTCGCCTTATCCTTTCTACTCGCCTCCTGCGCGCGAGCGCCCCTGCGAATCGGCTTTGTGGGCCCCCTCACGGGTTCCTCCTCCGCCATCGGCATCGGTTGCAGGAACGGACTCCTCATGGCCCTCGGGGATAGTCCTGCCGCGGCCCTCGGAAAGATCCCCAAGCCTGACATCATCGTCATGGACGATCGGAACGACCCGGATGCCTGTCTCGAGGCCTTCAAGGAACTCAAACGATCAGGCTGCGAACTCGTGGTGCTCGGAACTCCGAGCCACGCGGCGACGCTCGCCGTCCCTTGGGCTATCGCGAACGGCATGCTCGTGATTTCGCCTACCATATCCTCGCCCATCGCGGGCGACGACTCGGGACTCTTTATCCGCGGTAGCCTGCCTTCCTCCGCCTTCGGCGAGGCCTTGGCTCGAGCGGCAGTCGAGCGGTTCCGTGCACTCAAGATCGGCATAATCGGCGACTCGCGGAACGCGAGCTACGTCGACGCGCTCTATAAGGGCTTCGCTCTCGAGTACGATCGTTTGGGTGGGAAGGTCGCCTTCGACCGATCCTTCGATTCGACCTCGGGCGAACCCGAGGCGGGCATTGCCGAGCTTGTCCGCGCGAAGGCTTGCGACGGCCTCCTCGTCATCGCGGGCAGCACTGATGCGGCGCTCATTGCGAAAGAGCTGGAGCGTTCGCGGGCCAAGGTGCAACTCTTCCTTCCTCCCTGGCCCCTCACGCCCGATCTCATCGACAACGGCGGCAGGGCCGTGGAAGGCGCCTTCGCCGCATCCACGGTCGATCTGAGCTTCAGCGGTGCGGCGGGTGAGGCCTTCGCGAAGGCGTATTTCGGCGAGTATGGGGAGAAGCCGAGCTTCACCTCGATGTTCGGCTATGAAAGCGGGGCCATACTTCGAGTCGCCCTCGCCGCGGGCTCCGATTATTCCCCGGAGGCGGTGAAGCGGCGCATTCATGCCATCGGCAGCTTCCGCGTGCTGCAGGGCACGATAGCCTTCGACGCCGAGGGTAAGGTAACGAGGACGATGTTCCTTTTCACCATCGAAAACGGCGCGTTCAAGCGTATCGATTGAAATGAGAAAGCCTGTCACCCTCTCGCGCTACCTCGCGGGCAATCTGTCGCTCTTCGCAATACCCCTCCTCCTCGCCAGCGCACTGAGTCTCTGGACCATCGATTCGCAGGCGAGACGCTCCTTCGTGGAATTGAGCGCGCTGAGCGCCGACCTGGTCTCCTCGCGTTTCGCCGAATTTTTCGCGAGGCCTCACGAGGCGGCCTCCCACATAGCCGACATTCTCGAGCGCCGCGATCTCTATCCTCGCGCGAGGCTCGACGAGTACCTTTCGGAAATATTGGCAGAGTTTCCATACATAGCGAGGGTGCAGGTGATCGGCGCGGATGACAGGGTCGAGGCGGTCGTCCCCGCCGACCCGTCGATGCTCGGCGTCTCGCGGGCGGGTGAGCTCGTCTACGAGAAGGTCAAGGACTCGAAGGGCCTCCGCTGGTCCGATTCCTACATTTCGACCAGGAATAACCAGCCCGCCCTGACCTTCGGCATGAGGGCGGGGAAGGAGCTCTTCCTCTGCGATCTCAGCCTCGATTGGGTCGGCGATTACGCGGGCGCGCTTCGAGTTTCCTCGGCGCCGGGGGTCGAGGTACGGATCACGGACGGGAAGGGTATCTACGTCTCCAACCTCGACAGGGACAGGGTGAGCAGGCGCGAGCGTATGACGGACTTCGGCAGTCTCAAGGCCGAGGCGGGCAAGCAAGCGCTCCAGACGATACGGGAAGACGGCGTCGATTGGCTCGTCACCGCGTCCTGGATCGCCGAGCCAGATTGGTACGTGTTCATACTATATCCGGCTTCCGCGTTCTCGGGCACCTTGGCCTTGGGCTATGCGCAGCTCATCGTCCTCTTCGCGGCCGTGGGCATCGCGGGCCTGATCTTTTGGCGGTTCCGCTTCAGGCGAGTGGCGGATGCCATGGCGACGATCTCGACGGAGGCGGATCGCATTTCGCTGGGCAATTACGGCGAACTCGAGGAATTCGGCGCCGGTTTTTCCGAGTTCCGGCGGGTGGGAATGTCGCTCAACGGCATGGTGGGTGCCATCGGCAGGCGCGAAAGGGTGCTCCTGGAGCGCGAACGCGGCTTTCGCGAGACCCTCGAACGCATCGATCTTCTCGTGGCAGGCGTCGATCGAGAAGGGCGAATCGCCTTCGTCAATCCTTCCTTCGTCAAAATGTCGGGCTATGCGCGCGTGGCCCTCATGGGCAAGCCCCTCATCGATATCATGCTGCCGGGGGATCGGGGATGCCCCTTCGCCCGTCTCCTGGCCGGCGAGTCGATCCTCCCCCTCGAGCGATGCCCGATACGCTGCGCCGACGGCAGCGCGCGCCTCGTCGATTGGAGCATCGTCGCCAACCTCGACGGGGAGGGAGGCCTTTCCGGCGCCACGGGAATCGGCTACGACGTCACCGAAAGCGTCAGGCAACAGGAGCTCGTGAACGCATCCCTCCGCGAAAAGGAGATACTCCTCCGCGAGGTCCATCACCGGGTCAAGAACAATCTCCAGATCATCCTGAGCCTTCTCCAGCTCCAACTCGACGAGACCGAGAATCCCGTCGTGGCGCGAGCCTTGGGCCTGTCGGCGGACAGGATCCTCTCCATCGCCCTCGTTCACGAGACGATCTACGGCTCGGAGGATTTCGCCGATCTCGAGTTCGGCGACTACGCCTTCGCCCTCGTGACCCAGCTCCTCTCCCGCCCCGAGGGGCGGCACATCCGCTTGCGCACGGAGCTGGAGCCCTTGCGTCTCGATCTCATCGATGCCGTACCCTGCGGCCTCCTCGTCAACGAGGCGCTCCGCCATCTCCTCGACCGCGCGGTCAAGGCGGGCGGCGCGGAGCCGGAAAGCGTCGTCCTCAAGGTGGGAATGCGCGGAACTCGGGCTCTCGTCTCCCTGCGCTGCAGCTGTTCCAAAGATGGAAGGAATTCCAATGATTCATCGCTCGACAAGGATAGGGATATTCTCCTGATGCAGGCTCTCGCCGAGCAGCTCCACGGCACCCTGATTCTTCACCAGAATCAGAATGTCGAAGTCGAGTTGCTCTTCCTGCCGCGATCGACTCCGGCCATGCCTTGAAGCTTGCTTCCGACTCCATTGGCCCTATACATTCGAAGCAGGGCATGGAGGGCGAATGGAAGGTTCGCGGTCGGTTTCATTTGTATCGCGCGTAAGTCTGTCGCGAGCATGTTTGTCGCTCCTCGCGGCAGCCATGCTCGCCACGTGGATCGCGGCGCCCATCGGCGCTCAACCCGGCAGCCCCAATGATGTCGGAATTCTCGTTCTCACCTCCTATGGCGAGGGGCGGCCCGGGATCTTGTCGGTGCTTTCGGGCTTCGGCTCCGTCCTCGTCGATTCCGGCCTGAGCATCGAAAACCTCTATATCGAGGATCTCGATCTCCAGAGAAACCCGGATCCGGCCTATCAGGACCAACTCGCCTCGCTGCTCAGGCACAAGTATCTCAGCCGTCGAATCGCCGCCGTGTACATCTTGGAGCAACCTGCCCTCGATTTCTTCATGTCCCGGCTCAAGGGTGTCGCCAAGGGAGCGCCGGTGATCGTCGCGCGGGCCTTGTTGCCCCCCGATGCCGGAAAGAGCGGCTGGCATTTCGTGAGTCAACTCGAAAGCTACGACCTCCGCGGCACCATCGCTCTCGCCGTGCGTCTGTTTCCGACCAGGTGGCGCTTCATCCTGGTGTCGGGGAATTCGGAGAGCGACAAGGCGGTTCTCGCGAGCGCCGAGGCGATCACGCGCGAGCTTGGCCCCGGCAAGGAGGTGACGGACACGCTCGGTATGACCTTGGCCGAGGTCGATTCCCTCGTCGAAGCCCCTCCGGAGGGGAGCCTGATCTTCATCCTTCCCTACGACCTGGACGCTTCGGGGCGCTCGACCGTGCAAATGGAGGTCGCCTATTCGGTGGCCGCCGAGGCGAAGGCGCCGGTTTTTACCCTGTGGGACAATCCCGTCGGGAGAGGGGCCATTGGCGGCTCGGTGACCGAGTTCACAGGTGTCGGAAGGCAGGCGGGAAGCCTGGTCGCCGATATCCTGGCGGGAAAAACGGACGCGAGTACCTTGCCCGCCTCGATCCCTGGTCCCCTCGCCTTGAAAGTTGATTGGAAGGCGGCGCGACGCTGGGGCTTGTCGACCTGGAGGCTGCCATCCGACATAGAACTCGTCGGCAAGCCACCTTCCTTGTGGCAGGCCTACCGGGGTTTCGTCATCGCGATTGCGATACTTTTAGCGGCTCAGTCCGCCCTGATCGCGCTGCTTCTCATTCAGCGCCGGAGAAGGCTTCGGGCCCAGAGGGAGCTCGCCGACAGCGAATCCCGGTTTCGGTCCCTCGTGGAGCAGGCTCCCGAGGCTATTCTCGTCTTCGATCCGGCCTCTTCTCGGATCGCCGAGGCGAACAGGATGGCCGAGGAGCTTTTCGGACTTGGGCGGGAACGATTGATCGGTTCAGATCCCCGCTTCTTCTACCCTGGGAAACAGCCCGACGGTCTGCCTCTGGAGGAGAGCTTTGCCGCCAATATAGCGAGAGCCTTGAGTGGGGAGACGGTAGCTTTCAAACGGGCGCTCATGAACGAAAATGGAAGCGAAATTGTTTGCGAGGTGCGGCTCGCGAGGTTGCCCTCGAATGGACGATCCCTCGTGCGGGCAAGCTTCATCGATGTCTCGGAGCGCGAGGCCGCGGAACAAACCATTCGCGCCGCCTTGAAGGAAAAGGGCGCCCTTCTCTCCGAGGTCTTCCATCGCACCCGCAACAACATGCAGGTGATCATGAGTCTCCTTTCGTTCCAGGCGAGGGCGACGAAGGGCGAGGAGGCCGCCGAGCTCCTGCAAAAATCCATCGATCGCATAGCTGCCCTGGCCCTTGTGCAGACAAAGCTCTACGACGCGCCGAATCTCTCGGAAATCGACCTCTCGGAATATCTGTCTGAACTCGTGGCTTCCATCGCGGAATCGCCCCTCTTCAGCGGGCGGCAGGTTCTTCCTCTCCTGCGCGTTGAAAGCTCGCCCGTGAATATCGACATGGCAGCCGACCTCGGCATCGTATTCAACGAACTTGTTTCGAACGCCTTCGAGCATGCCTATCCCGAGGGTGCGGGGGAAGTGGCGATAGCGCTCGCGAAAGGCGAGGGCGGGGGCTTCGAATTGAGCGTTTCCGATCGCGGCGTCGGTTTTCCGCCGGGATACGATCCTCGTTCCCGCTCGAGCCTCGGGATGCAGCTCGTCTACGAGATAGGCGAAACCAAACTGGGGGGGAAGGTTAACTTCGAATCTTCCGACCGCGGTCTGACCGCCCGTTTTGTCTTCCCCGGTTCGGGGAAGAGGGAAGGTAACTCTCGAGCCTTCCTTGAATAATTAAAGCGTGATTTCCCTTGCCGAATTCGCCTATTCCCTTTATCCTGTTTGCGACGCCGACGGAGCGCCGGATCCCATCCGGCCGACACCATAGCCGTCGGACCCACCTGGAGCAGCAATCATGAATCGCATTCTTGAGAAGCGCAGGCTCTCTGCGGAGGTATTCCGCATGACCTTCGACGCTCCGAACATCGCGAGGGAACGCCGAGCCGGCCAGTTCCTCATCGTCCAGCTCGACGCCCACACGGGCGAGCGCATCCCCCTCACGATCGCCGACGCCGATGCCGCAAAGGGCACGGTAACTATCATCTTCCAGGCCGTCGGCGAGACGACCCATCGTCTGGCCGAGCTCGAGGTCGGCGAGGACATTCCCAATGTCCTCGGGCCCCTCGGCATGCCCACCCACATCGAGCGCTTCGGCCGTGCCCTCTGCGTCGGCGGCGGCATAGGCGCCGCTCCCCTCCACCCGATAGCCCAGGCCCTCAAGGCCACGGGCAACGAGGTTTCGATCATCATCGGCGCCCGCAACAAGGAACTCCTGATCATGGAAGAGGAGATGCGGCGCATCTCCTCCGACCTGACCATCGTCACGGACGACGGGAGCGCGGGTCGCAAAGCCCTCGTCACCGAGCCCCTCAAGGAGGCCTGTGGGGGCCCCAATCCGCCGAACATCGTCGTCGCCATCGGACCGCCCATCATGATGAAATTCTGCGCCGAGACGACCCGCCCCTTCGGCGTCCACACCGTCGTGTCGCTCAACACGATCATGATCGACGGCACGGGCATGTGCGGCGGTTGCAGGGTGACGGTGGGCGGCAAGACGAAATTCGTCTGCGTCGACGGACCGGAGTTCGACGGCCACAAGGTCGATTTCGACAACATGATGCTCAGGCTCGGCGCCTACAAGAGCCAGGAGAAGGCGGCCCATCACCGCTGCCATCTCGAACTCGAGATTCCCGGAGAGGTGCGCTGATGCACGCCGAATACAGTCAGGCCGATCACGGCGCCGAGTCCCTCGACGTCGTCGCGAAGACGACCCTCGCGGGCCTCGAGGGCAAGACCCTCGGCAATCGCGATCGCCTCGCCATTCCCGCGCAGGATATGCCGACCCAGGACCCCGCGATCCGCGTGGCCAATATGGAAGAGGTGGCCCTCGGCTATTCGCCCGCCCAGGCTCGCGTGGAGGCGGAACGCTGTCTCTCTTGCCGCAACGCCCCCTGCGTCGAAGGCTGCCCCGTCCGCATCGACATTCCCGGCTTCCTCGGCCACGCGGCCAAGGGTGAGTTCGCCCAGGCTCTCGCCGTCATCCGCGAGTCGAGCCTCCTGCCCGCCGTCTGCGGCCGCGTCTGCCCCCAGGAATCGCAGTGCCAGGAGCGCTGCACGGTGGGCAAGAGTCTCAAGACCGTGGAAAAAGCCGTCGCAATTGGCAGGGTCGAACGCTTCGTCGCCGACCTCGAGCGCCTCGAGGGCCGCAGCCATGTCCAGGCCGTCTCCGCTCCAACGGGCAAGAAGGTGGCGGTCATCGGGTCAGGCCCGGCGGGAGTCAGCGCCGCTGCCGATCTCCGCAAGGCCGGCCACGAGGTCACGATCTTCGAGGCCTTTCACAGGCCCGGCGGCGTACTCATCTATGGCATTCCCGAGTTCCGCCTGCCCAAGGCCATCGTCGACCGAGAGCTCGAGGGCCTCAAGGCAATGGGCGTGAAGGTCGAGACCAATTTCCTCGTGGGCCGCACTCGCAAGCTCGAGTCTCTCCTCAAGGAGGACGGTTTCGACGCCGCTTTCATCGGCTCGGGCGCGGGCCTGCCGACCTTCATGGAAATCCCCGGCGAGAACCTCGTCGGCGTCTTCTCCGCCAACGAGTACCTCACCCGCTCCAACCTGATGAAGGCCTATGCGAAGGGCAAGGTCGCGACTCCCATTTGGGAGGCCGGCATCGTGGCCGTCCTCGGCGGCGGCAACGTCGCGATGGACGCGGCCCGCACGGCCCGCCGCCTCGGAGCCTCCAAGGTCTACGTCCTGTATCGCCGCACACGGGCCGAGATGCCTGCGCGAGCCGAGGAGGTCGGCCACGCGATGGAGGAGGGCATTGAGTTCCGCTTTCTCGAGAACGCCTCCCGCGTCATAGGCGACCAGCTCGGCAAGGTCCTGGCGATCGAGACCCAGCGCTTCGAACTCGGCGAACCCGACGCATCCGGCCGGCGCCGCCCCGTCCTCGTCAAGGGCAGCGAGTCGACCTTTCCCGTCGACGCGGTGATCGTCGCAATTGGCAATTCTTCGAGCCCCCTCATCCCCCAGACCACGCCCGGCCTCGACGTCGACCAGTGGGGTCGCATCAAGGTCGACGAGAAGGGAATGACCTCGATCGACGGCGTCTACGCGGGAGGCGACATCGTCCTCGGCGCCGCCACCGTCATACTCGCGATGGGCGAAGGCAGGAGGGCCGCGGCGGCCATCAACGAGAGGCTGGGGGGACGCCCCGATTATTAGTCCCCGACCAATCCGTGCTTGAAGGCGTAATGGGTCAATTGTGCGTTGTTGTCCATCGCCATCTTGGCGAGGATGCGCGCGCGGTAGGTGCTGACGGTCTTGACCGAGAGGGCGAGCATTTCGGAGATCTCGCCGATGGTCTTGCCCGAGGCCAGGAGGCGGAAGACCTGGTACTCGCGGTCAGACAAGGACTCGTGGGGAAGTGCGTCGCCAGAGCCGGCCATCTCTTCGAGGAGGAGTTCCTGCGCCTTGGCGGAGAGGTAGCGCCGGCCTGCGACCACGGTGCGCACGGCCTCGACGATCTCGCCCGGATCGCCGGCCTTGTTGAGGCAGCCGGAGGCGCCGAGGCGGAAGGCGCGCAGGGCGTATTGCTCCTCGGGCTGGATCGAGAGGATGAGGATGTGGGTGCCCGGATCGATGTCCTTTAAGGCGCGGACGAGGTCGAGGCCGTCGCGGCCGGGCATCGATACGTCGAGGATGACGACGTCGTAGCGGTTGGCGCTCGCGAGCTCCAGGGCTCGGTCGCCATCCTCGGCCTCGTCGACGCTCGTCGCGTGGAGGTTGTCGGCGAGAAGCTGCCGAAGCCCCTTGCGAATTAGGGCGTGATCGTCGGCAACGAGAATCTTCATCAGCATTGATTTATTCCTTTCCTTTGCCCGGGCCGCCGAGGCGCTCGATGGGCACCCGGGCGAGGAGTCGCGTGCCGCCCTCGGGGCGGGCTTCGATCCGGACCGAGCCCCCGAGCGCGGCGCAGCGCTCGCGCATCCCGATGAGGCCGAAGGAATCGTGGGCCGAGGCCGCCCCATCGGGGATGCCGACGCCCGTGTCCGTCACCTCGAGGATGAGCCACGGCTCCTCGACGCGGAGCGACACGCGCAGTCCGCAGGGACCGGCGTGACGGGCAACGTTCGCGAGGGCTTCCTGCAGGACGCGGAAGAGTGCCGTCGCGGCTTCGTCGCTTATGTGGGGGAGCTTCGGCTCGACCTCGGCGACGGCGGTCAATGTGGTCCTGCGCGAAAAGTCCCGGACGTACCAGCGCAGGGTTTCGCCGAAGCTGAGGGCGTCGAGGGCCACGGGCCTGAGGCTCGTGGCGACGTTCTTCACGGCGGTCATGGCGTCGTCGACGGCGCTTCGCATCTCGACGACCCTGGGTTCGCGTTCCGACAGGGGCGCCTCGGGGTGGCTCGCGAGCCACCAGGCCTGGAGGTTGAGGACGACGAGATGCTGGCCTATCGAGTCGTGCACCTCGCGGGCAGCGTTGGTCCGCTCCTCTTCGCGGGCCGCCTCCACATGGCGCGCGAATTTGACGAGGAGGGCGTTGCGCGATTGGAGGACGCGGATCCTGAGGAGAACGGCGGATGCGGCGACTGCGGCGAGGAAGAATGAGATCAGAGCGGCGAACCAGGGCTTTCCCCAGAAGGGAGCCTCGACCCTTATGGCGAGCCTCGCGGCGCTCTTGCTCCAGACGCCGTTGCCGTTGGCGCCCGTGGCCGCGAGGATCCATGTGCCGGGTCGGAGCGGGGCGATATAGCCGGAATTGATATGTCCTAATTGCGTCCAATCGGTCTGCCTCCCCTCGATGCGCATCGCGTAGCGATTGCGCTCGGGGGCGGTGAAGTCGAGGACGCCGATAGTGAACGAGAGTCCGGCGTTCCGCCAATCGAGGAGGAGCTCGCCCTCGCGGTCCCGCCTGACGAGGCCCGCTCCGTGGACCTCGACTCCGGTTATCGCGATCGCGGGGGGCGGGGGCACCTGGTCGAGTCTTCCGGGAAGGAAGGAAGTCAGACCCGAGGGGCCGCCGAACCAGAGTCGCCCGTCCGAGGCCGCGAGATAGGAATTCTGCGAGACTTCGGAATTGGCGAAGCCGTCTTCGCGTCCCAGCGTGAGGCTCTCGCCTCCGGCGGGCCGCCACATGGTTATGCCGGAGGTCGTCGATATCCACAGGGTTCCGGGTGGGGATTCGAGGATGCCGGTCACCGTCGGCGCGGCCAGCCCCTCCTTCTCTGCGAATCGCGAGAAGGTGCCCGAGCTCTCGTCGAAGCGCTCGATCCCCGACCCGCCCGTCCCGATCCAGAGCGCGCGCGAGGAGTCTTCGAAAATGACGTTGACGCTCGCGTCGCCGAGGGAACCGGCGTTGCCGGGAATGGGTCCCCAGGTGGAAAAGGTCGTGCCGTCGGCCTCGAGGCGCGAGACGCCCCCGTCCCAGGTGCCCACCCAGAGCCGTCCCCGCGAGTCGCGGAAGATGCAGCGCACCGAGGCGCCGCGAATCGTTCGCGGGTCGAGGGGATTGGGGCGGTGGTGGACGAAGGTCGAAGAACCGGGCGCGAGGCTGTCGAGGCCGGCGCCTTCCATGCCGATCCACAGCGTGCCGTCGGCGTCCTCGTGGATGCTCCAGACGACATCGGCGGCCAGGCTCCCGGGCCTTCCGACCTCGTGGCGGTAATTCCTCTTGCGTCCGTCGGGCCCGATGGCGAAAAGCCCGGCCCCGTCCGTACCGTACCAAATAGTGCCATCGGGCGAGACGTGCACGGAATAGACCTTCCGCTCGTCGCCGGCCGTCGAGGCGCCGGGCATTCGCCGCACATCCTCGTTGCGAGGGTCGATTTCGAGGAGGCCGAGGCCGTCGGTGCCGACGAGGACCTTCCCATCGCGGGTTTCCGCAAGGCCGCGAGGGGCGCGGAGCGCCGTCCCGTCATCGAGGGCCAGGTATCGGGTGAATGCCGCCGATCGCGGATTGTAGGCCCTCGCGCCTCCGTCCTTGAGGCCGACCCAGAGGAGGCCCCCGCGATCGCGGAAGATCGCCCGCACGCCGGCGGCCTCCGCCGGATCGGGCAGGTGGATGCGCGTCGTGGCCGGATCGATGATCCCGAGCCCCGCCTCGGCCCAGCCCACCCATATCTTGCCGTCGCCGTCCTCGGCGAGGGAGCGGACGGCCTGACGAGGCTGGCTGCCGCCGATCGGGATTGCGTGCGCGAAGCCCGTAGACACGCGAAGGTCCACCTCGCCGTCGCCGAGGCCGACCCAGAGTCTGCCCCGCGAATCCATGAGGAGGGAACGGACCGTGTCGGAGCCCAGGCTGGCGGGAGTCGCCGGATCATGGACATGGACCCGCATCGTGCCGTCCGAACGCACCTCGACCAGGCCGTCGCCTTCCGTGCCGACCCACATCGTATCGTTTCCGTCGCGGACGATGCAGCGGACGGCGGCGCGGATCCTCGGCTCCCCGGCCCCCGGATCGGGAAGCCACAGTCGGCGCACCTTGCGCGTCGTCGGATCCACTATGTTGACGACCCCGTCGCCCGTGCCCGCCCAGATCCGGCCCTGTCCGTCGACGCCGAGGGCCAGCACGCGATCGGAACTGAGGTTCGAGGGATCGTAGGGATCGCTCCTCCAGGTGACGAAGCTCTCGGTGGCGAGATCGAAGCGGGAAAGTCCCCCGCCGTCCGTGCCTATCCAGATTCCGCCGTCGTGCTCGAGGAGGGCGAAGATCACCGAGGCAGCGAGGCTCGGTTCGCCGGGCTGGGGTCTCCAGGTGACGAAATTCTCCCCGTCCCAGCGCGACAGGCCGCCGAAGGTCCCGAACCAGAGGAGGCCCCGGGAATCCTGGAGTATGCAGTACACCGACGAGCTCGCGAGTCCGTCCTTTATTCCTAATTGATAGTAGCTGAGGGATGAAGGATCGACGGCGCTCAGGCTGGCGAGGGGCATGAGACCCAGGGCGAAGGCGACGATCGCGGCGAGTCGATCGCGGCGGCTCAGGTCCGCCCCCGCCCGCCCGCCCGCGCCTTGAAGCGGAGGGCCGTCGCAGTTATGTCGTCGTCGGGGGTCGCGTCGAGGCTGAAGAGGCTGAATCCCGCTATGACGAGGTGGATGATGTCCTGGGCCGTGGCTCGCGCGCCGAGCCCGGCGCAGGCGTCGGTGAAGGAGGCGACCAGCCTATCCCATCCGTACATCTCGTCGTGATAATTGCGACATTCGGCGATCCCGTCCGTGGTCGCGAGGAGGATGTCGCCAGGTTCGAGATCGATCGTCGACTCCTCGACCTCGATCTCCTCGAGGGCTCCGAGCAGCATGCCCTTCTCCTCGAGCCTGAGCGTGCCCCGGCCGTCGGAACGGTGCAGGTGCACCGGCGTGTGTCCGCAGTTGGCGTAGCGGAAGGACCCCGTCTCGAGATCGAGGATGCCGAAAAAGGCGGTCGCGTAGATCCCGAGGTCGCTGACCACCGCGCAGATGTCGGTGTTGACCTCCCTGCATATCGCGTCGGCCCCGATCCCCGCCCTCGCCCGGGTGCGGAAGGCGGCCTTCAGGAACATGCCGATCAGCGCGGAGGAGATGCCGTGACCGGCGACGTCGGCGATCAGGAAGGCCCAGGTGTTGACGCCGGCCCGGAAGAAGTCGTAGATGTCGCCGCCCACCTTGTCCTTGCTCTGGAAATGCCCGGCGAACTCCACCTCGGGGCAACGCGCCGCGTCCTCGATCTGGGGGAGGAGCTGGAGCTGGACCCTGCGCGCCGCGTCGAGATCGCGCTGGATCTCCTCGTTCTTGGCCTGGAGGGCCTCGTAGGCGCGCGAGAGCTCGCGGTTGTGCGCCACGGTCCGCTCGTTCTCGCGACGCATGTGGCCCTCCCAATCGACGCCGATGCTGTTGATCAGGTTGCCGAGGATGCCGACGAGGGGCACGTCGTCGCGGACCGATACCTTGAAGGTGAGGTCTTCCGGCTTCCGCGCGGCGAGCTCGTCGGCCATCGCCTCGAGGGCTCGCAGGAACTTTTCGAGGGTCGCGGCCTCCTCTTGCTGGTGGACGAAGGAATCCATGCCCCATCTTACCTCGAAGCGGGCTTCGAGCGAAACGTCCCCGTACGCGCGAAGGCTAATCGAGATAGCCGGAGAAATCGATGAGCTTTCTGTAGGCCGCCCCTCCCTTGATCTTTTCGATCGCCGCGTCGATGCGCTCGATGACCGAGGAGTCGACCGACTTTGAGAACATGAAGTAGCGGAGGCTGCCAGCGGGGGCGTCCGATATCCTGACGATCTTGAGCGAGGCCGCCATGTTTGGGTCGTGTTCCATGAGGTAGCCGGCCTCCTCCATCCCGAGGAGGAGAAGGTCGGCGCGGCCGCGAGCCACCATTTGGATGAGGGATGACTGGGGGCCTACGATGCTCTCGATGCTCGGATGGAGACGCTCGATGGCTCCGTCGGCGAAGCTTCCGTAGGAGAAACCCCGGATCGTCCCGAGGGTCAGGCCCGTCCCCAGCAGCTGGTCGATCCTCGCTTCGGCACCGAAGGGACCTGCCTTGGCCTTGTTGACGACGGCGACCAGGGGGCGGTCCTGATAGATCGGAGCGCTGAAATTGGCCCACTGTTCGCGCTCCGGATTCTTGAACCAGCCGAGACCGGCGGCATACTCCCTGTTCTTGACCGCAAGTTCCACTCGCGCGGAAGGGATTTCGACCAACCGATAGGGAATCTTCGCCTCATCGAGCACTAATTTGGCTATCTCGTTAAGGAAGCCCCCGGCGGAACCGTCGGCGTTTGCGGTGTAAAGGGGCGGGCGCGGAAAGTAATAGACATCCAGCCGCTGAGCGTATAAGGCGAGGCCGATCAGCGACAAAGACGCCGCGACTATCCATTTTGCGCAACTGCGCATCGCCACCCTCCGGGCATATCCGCCCCGCACCTGATAATGGCTCGAAAGCGGCTCGAGTCAAGCGAAAGGTTCCGCGTTCGGCCGCAATCGCTTCGATCAGCGCTTCGAAGGTCCGGCCCTGGCCCCGAAGTCGGCCTCGCGATCTATCTCGATGATCCACGAGAGCAGCCTGTCGAGGGAGACGAGGTTTCGCGCCGCCAGTTCGTCCCTAATTGTCTCGTAGTCGCGAAGGGCCGCGTGCCGGCTCCACTCCATCCCCATGCTGCCCCAGTCGAGGCCGTTCCAGAGTACCTGCATCACGTGATAAATGAGGCTCAGCGAGGAGGCCCTCACCACGCGCATGTCGGCGTCGACCCTTTCGAAGGCGTCGGCCTCGCCGGTGAGGAGGCGGAGCTGGCGGGAAATGGTCGCGACGCAGATCCTGTAGGCCTTGTTTCGCGCGAGGGCCCGGGGCTGGACAGGGAAGCCCCGCGCCACGAGATCGCGGAGCTCTCCGATGAGGAGGGCCCGATCGAAAACCAGGGCTGAGCCCTTCGCTCGGGGCGGGGGCGTTCGGGAACTTCGGTCCGCGGCCGGCTTCGCCCCTTCCTTTTCGCCGCGGTCCGCCGGCCCCATCGTCTCGGCTTCCGCTTCGTCGAGCTCCGAAAGCAAGCGCTCCGCCTCCCCGAGTTCCTTTTTGAGCTTGTCGAAGTCGACGAAGGTTCCCGTACCTTCGGCTGAACTGCCGATACGGTTCCCTCCCGCACCGGCATGGGCTTTCGCGCTGTCGGGGTGGAGCCTTTTCACGAGGCGCCTATAGACCCGCCTGAGATCCTCGCGATTCCTCACCCGTCCCTGCGCGACGAGCTCCGACAAGAGACCCATGGGGCCATTGTGCCCTGCCGCATCACCGCCGAGAAGGCCCGCGCCGATCTCGGGCTAGGCTGCTCAGGGAAGTCTTCTCGTCAGCCGGTAGAGAAAGGGTCGAAAGCCCCTAGCCTTCCAGAACGACGAGGCCGAGGGGTTGGTCGTCCGCCAGTCCACGAGGCAGGTCCTGTAACCGGAGGCCTGGGCCAGAGCGATGCCCTTGGCGCTGAGGGCGAGGCCGATTCCCCGGCCCCGTTCCTCGGGGATCGTAGCCCCCACGGCAAGTTCCACCCCTCCCTCGATCGCTCCGTCGAGGGGATCGCCCTCGGCGGGAAACCAGGCTTGATAGCCGACGGGTCTCGCGCCGCGGAAGGCGAGGAGGACGATCGCGTCCGCCTCGCCGGCGAGGGCGGCGAAACCCTTGTGCAGTTCGGCGAGATAGGCGGCAGGGGCGCCTGCCCACACGGGGGGCCCGGCCTGCGCCTCGGCGATGAGGGAGGAAAGGGATTCGAGATTTTCCTCATCGCCGGGCCCCGCCCGTCTGATCTGGAAATCCCCCTTCGTCTTAGCCGACCCGACCTCGAGATCCTCGAGCCGCGCCATTGCGTAGGCCTGTTCCATGCCGAAACCGAGTTCGAACCAGGCCGCGAGACCGGTTTCGTCGGATGCCGGACAGAGCACGCGATGCTCACGCAGACCCTCTCCGACCGGGCCGAAGGCCGCGGCGTAGAGCTCCGGAAGGGCCTCGGTTCCGGCTTTCAGCGCCCAGTCGTTCACGTCGGCGCGAAGGGATGGGCCCCATATCTCGTCCTCTTTCCGCTCGACGAAAAGAAAACCTTGGAGGGAGCCGTCCGCCCCCAGGGCCACTGTGCTCACCGAGCCCGTGGCTACTGTGCCTGCCGAGCCCGCGGCCGCCGAGCCTGCAGTCTTCGATGCGACGATTCTCGCAGCGCTTTCCTTTTCGTCGAGACCGGAAGGGAGGAGGGGGAAGGCCAGTCGCCTCGCCCTTCGTGCGCGGGCCAGGAGGGAGGCGACGGCTTCGGCGTCGCCTGGGTTGTAGGATCTGATTCCGTATCGCCGCATGCGAATCGCCTCGATTCGAGAGCTGTTTGGAAGGCGCGCCCATGATAGACTCGCACCCGGGCGAAGACAATGAAATGGGCAGCGATTCCATCGGCGCCCATCCTGCATGCCCTGAGCATTTGATCCGGAGGGTAGGGATGTTTTCCTCGAAAGCCTATGTCGAACGCCGCGAGCGGCTCCGGAACCGCATGAGGGGCGGCCTCGTACTCCTCCTCGGCAACGGCGAAAGCCCTATGAATTATGCCGATAACGCCTTCCCATTCAGGCAGGACAGCAGCTTCCTGTACTTCTTCGGCCTCGATTCGCCCGACCTCGCCGCCATTGTCGACCTCGACGAGGGATCGGCCACCGTCTTCGGCAGGGAGCCCACGATCGACGAGATCGTCTGGACGGGAGCCCAAGAGAGCCTCGTCGACAGGGCCGCCCGCGTCGGCGTCGCGAAGACCGCATCACTCGCTCGCCTCGCCGAAATCCTCGCGAGTTCCCGTGCCGCCGGCCGGAGGATACACTTCCTCCCGCCCTACCGGGCCGACAATCTGCTGCGTCTCGGCGAGCTCCTCGGCCTTCCCCTCCCCGCCATTCCAGGCGCCGTTTCCGTCGAACTCATCCGGGCAATCGTCGCCCTGCGCTCCATCAAGAGCGCCGAGGAGATCGCCGAAATCGAAAAGGCCGCCGACATCTCGGTCGACATGCACCTCGCCGCGATACGACGGGCCCGGGCAGGCATGATCGAGCGGGAGGTCGCCGCCGAAGTGCGGCGCGTCGCCCTCGCCGCGGGGGGCGACATCGCCTTTCCCATCATCCTGAGCCGCGAGGGACAGACCCTCCACAACCACAGCCACGACAACAGGCTCGAGGAGGGCGACATCGTCCTCTGCGATTTCGGCGCCGAGACCGACCTTCACTATTGCGCCGATCTCTCGAGCAGCTTCCCGGTCTCCCGCACCTTCACGGAGCGGCAGCGCGAAATCTACGCCGTCGCCCTCCGCGCCCACGAGACGGCGATAGCGACCCTGGGCCCGGGCAGGCCCTATGCCGATGCGCATCGGGCGGCCTGCCGGGCCATCGCCTCCGGCCTCGGCGAGCTCGGTCTGATGCGTGGCGACCCCGACGAGGCCGTGGCCGCGGGGGCCCACGCCCTCTTCTTCCCCTGCGGCACGGGACACATGATGGGTCTCGACGCCCACGACATGGAGGACCTGGGCGAGGAGTACGTCGGCTACGCCGGCGCGGCGCGGAGTTCCCAGTTCGGCCTCAAGTCCCTCCGTCTCGTCCGCCCCCTCGAACCGGGCTTCGTCGTCACCGTCGAGCCGGGCATCTACTTCATTCCCGAACTCATCGACCGCTGGCGATCTGAGGGCCGCTTCGGCGACTTCATCGTCTGGGATCGCGTGGAGGAGTATCGCGGCTTCGGCGGCATCCGCAACGAGGAAGACTTCCTGATCACCGAAACCGGCGCCCGCCGCCTCGGAAAGCCCAAGCCCCGGTCCATCGCGGAGATCGAGGCGCTGCGGAGTTAGGCGAAAGCGGGAACTTCAAGGCGCTTCAACTCGGCCTCAGCGTCCCCGCTGCGCGCGCCAGCTCTTCGAGGGCCTCGGGAGCGAGGTCGGCGCCATTGTCCCATTCAATAACGCCGAATTCGGGATTCAATTTGAAGGCCGCAAAGCGCACGGGATCGCGCAAGTCCTCGAAAACAGGCCCCCAGAGACAGGATGCGAGATCGGCGATCCCTTCCAATCCGTCGGAAAAGGCGACACGAAGGCGATAGTCGCTTTCGTAGCGTGCGGCAATGACGTGAAGCATAAGACATCCTATTCCAGGGGAGGGATAGCCTGCAATGGTTCATGATTACGAGCTTTCTCCCAATCCGAGAGGAGTTCCTCCCTGTTCAGCCTCACCCATTCCGAGAGAAGCGTAAGCGCGCGGCGCGGGAAACTCCCTTTGGAGACTCCATCCGTGATTCCCACCACTATCTCGTACCCGCCATACGCCGCGTGAATATGGGGCGGAGCATGATCGTCATACCACATCGTCACAACTATCCCCAAAAATCGGGAAATTTCCGGCAACACGTACCCCTGATGGGTGGAACGTCGCCCATGATTACGGATGCTTCAAAATCCGATTATTAATCGATTTCAGCCATGTTCTCCCCGGGCTTTCCTCGTTGCTTTTTTAAGGTCTCCCTGATCCGGCCCTACCCATTCCCCGGCTCGAGATGAGGGGGTACTTCGGAAGTGGGTGGGGGTACTTCGGAAGTAGGTAGGGGTACTTCAAAGCCCCGGCGTCGGAGTTCAAAGCCTCGGCGTCGGAGTTCAAAGCTCCGGCGTCGGAGGTAGAAGCCTCGGCGCCGATCCTCGGAGATACAAACTCGGAGCTCAAAGCTGCGAAGCCGGAGCTTCGAACTTCAAAACCGGAGCTCAGAGATACCAATTCGAATCTTCAAGATACAAAACCGGATCTTGGAGGTACCTCGCCTATCGCAGTTCAGTGGCGCCCTTCCACGATGGCGACCTCCTCCTCGGTCAAACCGTAGAGCCCATAAACCAAGGCGTCGATCTCCGCCTCCATCGCGCCGACATCGGCGGCGGAGTCGGCCTTCTTGGCGGCGAGGATGGAGGAGACGAGGGATTCGATCGCCGGGGGAAGGTGCGCACGCCCTGGGTCGGATTCGGCGACCCTTCGCTCGACTATAGGGATTTGCTCCATGTACTGATAGATAAGACGATAGCGGTACTCGCCCGCGCGTTCGCCGAAAGGGATCGATATCTTCCCGATGAGAAACCAAAAAAGGCGTGAATTGAGAATCCCGAGGAGGTAGGGCTCGGATGAGCCGATCGCGTAGGCGGTGTTCGTCAGGTAGTGGCCATCGAGGTCGAGATGGAAGCGCGGGTTCTTGCAGATATCGGGGAAGACGATCTTGGGTCTTGCAAGGACATCGTAATAATCGCAGGGGCGCAGTTCCCACCAATAATCCCCCTGATCCTGGCGCCTTTCCAACGCCGCGCTGAATTTTGCAAGATGTTGCATAATCGCGGGGACTTGCGATTCCATCATTCTTCGGGCTTCGCCTTCGGTAGGCTTTGGCTTTTTTCTGTCGCTCCACGATGTTCCGTTCGGAATGGCGATGATCCACTGACCTTTGTTCTTTGTAGTCCAGGTTCGGATTTCCTGACCACCGAGAACCCTATGTAAAAAGCACCTCGATTCGGCATTGGTGGCCGAGAGTGCCTCGGCCTCTTCCTTGTCAATTATGAAAGCCTCATTCAAACCTGAGGTGATCCCCCTATAAAATGCACCGTTCACATACTCCCCGAGCCCCATTCCCGCTCTCAGGCATTTCTGAAAGACGGCGGCGCTTGTCTCGTCGTCGAAGGTCCAGGGCTCCATGCCGAACCTGGACCTGTCGGCCGTGAAGGAAGTAGTCGCGACGATCGAGTCGAGTCTGTCCTCCGTCTCTTCGAAGTGGTCGGCCTTGCAGATGATAAGGGGCGCGGCGGAGACGCTCTTTTCGAAGGCGGGGATGCAGACGTAGGTGTCTTTGGCGCTCTCGAAGACGGCCTTGCCGCCGAAGTCTATGATTGAACGCAGGTATCCCGTTCCGGCGAGGTAGCGGCGAAGGCCCTTTCCGAAATTGGCCTTGAAGAAGCTGTTGGAGACGATGAAGCGGAAGACTCCGCCCTCTCGGAGAATGCCGAGGGAGCGCTCGAAAAAGTAGGTGTAGATATCCGCCGTCCCTTCGAAAGCCGAGTATCGCTCGCGGAAATGCGGCTTGAACGCGGCCAGCTCCTCCTGCCTTATGTACGGCGGATTCCCGATCACCGCGTCGAAGCCGATGAAGCGGCCCTTGTCGTCGAGGACTTCGGGGAATTCGAGGCGCCACTCGAAGGCGTCGCGGAAAATGGGATTGTGCTCGTCGTCGGCGAGGCGCTCATCGGTGGCTTCAATGTCGGCGCGGAGCTTGGCGATACGGGCCTCGGTCTTCGGCTCGGGGGCTTCGCGTGCGATGAGGTCGGGAGCCTCGAGGTGGGCGAGCTCGCCCCTGAGGACGCCGAGTCGCATTCGATCGGGGGTCGCGTCCCTCGCCACGCCGGCGAGGGCGAGGCGCATCTCGGCCAGCACGGCCTCGGCTGCCCGCTTCTCATCCTTGGTCTTGGCGTTCTGGTAGGCGCGGACGGCGTTGAGCCAATGATCGATCTTCCAGCCTTTCTTCCTGAGCGGCCCGGCGAGGTCCATATCGAGGGGATAGCGGGCAACCAGGCTGTTGCCTCGCCTGATGTTGATGTCGATGTTGGGCAGGGTCTCCAATTCCGCGAATCCGGACTCGGCGGTGTAATAGGAGCTTTTGAGAAGCTCGATCCAGAGTCGCAACTTGCAGATCTGGACCGAGTTGCGGTTGAGGTCGACGCCGAAGAGACAGTTCTCGATGACTCGACGCTTTTCTTCGAAGAGAATCTCGCGGAGTCGCTGCCTCTCGTTGTCGGCGAAGGGTTGCAGGTAGGCGGCGAAGTTGCCGTCCTCGTCGACGAGAAAGAGCTCGTCGTTCTCCACCTGGGCTCTCCAGCCCTTGGGCCTTCTCCCGCTCCGATCGGCGAGGATGCCCAGTTCGCTTTTGATCGCGACGATTTCGTTGAGCACGGAAACGAGGAAGTGCCCCGATCCCACGGCCGGGTCGATGACGCGAAGGCCGTCCATCACCGCGTTGGCAGCCAAGATCGAGGCGGCGGAACTGTCGAGGTCGTTGGCGAGGGAGGCCAGATCTCCGTATTCGCGTCCCCTCGCCCCCGAGAATTTGCGCAGAACCGCCGCCTCGACGGTCTTGCACGCCATGAATTGGGTGATATAGCCGGGCGTGAAGAAGGAGCCTTCCTTGTAGCCGTTGATCTTCTCGAAAATGAGGCCGAGCACCGAGGCGTTGATGAGGCTCCGTCCTCGCTCGACCACCGCGCCTTCGCTGTCGGAAGAAAAATCGTAGGCGTCGAGGAAATTGAAGAGATAGTCGAGGGTCGGCAGCGATCCGTTCCGTCGCGAGCCATCGGAGGCCTTTAAAACCGTGCGGGCGGAGAGGGGGAGGGGCAGGCGGGAATCGAGGCCGCTGATCGACAGGAGGCCCTCGAGGGCCGAGGCTTCGAATAGCGAGGAATTGAGATAGGGCACGCGGGCGAAGGCTTCGCGCAGTCGCCCGGGACGTTCGTTCGGCTTCTTGGCGAGGACGCCGAAAAAGAGATTTTCGAGCGCGTCGAAGTCGGGCACGGTCTCGGTGGTGAGGAATCGCCAGGCCTCGTCGCCTCGGTGCTGCTCGACCATCTGGGCTTCGAGGAGCTTCATGAAAAGGAGGCGGTTGACCCAGAGGAGAACGAGTTCGAGGGCGACGCCGAAGCGTCGCTCCTCCGCTCCCGCGCCGTAGCGCTCGGGCTCCGGCAGCCGGTCGAGGAGATCGCGGAGTTCGAGCTTCTCGATGGCCAATTCCACGAGGGAGCCCGGAACGCGCTCGCCTTCGGCCCGCCGCCCTATGAGGGTCTTCGATCCTTCCTTGCGCTCGGCCAGCCCCATGAGGTGGAGGAGCTCGGCGTAGAAACCCGTATCGAGGCTGTTGGAATCGTTCTGGAAGGGTTCCTTGAGGAGGTGGGCCGGCGAAAGGAGCTTCCAGGCAGGGATCAATTCCGCCTCGTCGAAATCGGGACGCCGGGACGCTCGGTCGAGGCTTTCGAGATCGATCGTCACATAGTCGAGGCAACCTTCGTGGGATGCGACGAAGGGTTTCGCGATCGATGCGTAAAAGTCCCCCGTTCCGAGGGCGAGGCCGGCTCCTCTATCGATATCCTCCCATGCTTTTTTGAGCCCCCTGTCCTTGGCGAAGGCCTCCTCGAAGTCGCGCGCGTCGAAGAGGTGGATCGTCTTGATATTGGTGATGGCGAGGTGGCGAAGCTCGAGGTTGTCCGCCCCGAATCGCTCGCGCAAGTGATAGAGGATGAGCTCGTGGAGCGATTTCGCGTTCGGATTATCATTGCCGAACATCTCGGAGGCGTTGGCCGGCCGCTTTACCTCGAAAAGTACCTGGGGCTTCCCGCCGCCCTGCCGATCCGCGTAAATGGCGAGGTCGATCGAGGCCTTTGTATTGATCGCGTTGCGCTCTCGATAGAAGGCCTCGCGGAGGAACTCGGCGAAGAGGTTCTTGCAGTGCTCTTCGCTCTCTCCCTCGTCGAGGCTGTCGAAGAGGCGATTGAGGGCCGCCCTGAAGCGTTCGAGTTCGGCCCGCTCGACGGGTTTTTTAAGATAGGCTTTGTTCAGGGCTTTTTTTGCCGGGAGGACGGGGACGAAGGTCATTTTCTACCTCGTCGTCATAGTACCACGCATTTCGTCCGACTCAATCCCCGACTTCCTCTCCATCTGCCTCCACACCGGAAACACGAAGGGCGCCAGGGTCGCGAGCAGATAAACGAAGCCGAAGCCTGCCAGGCTTCCGCGGAGGCCGACGGCCCCAGCCAGGGCCCCGCCGGCGAGGCCACCAAGGGGGATTCCCGCCCAGGCCAGGGAGCCAAGGGCCCCCAGGACCCGTGCCTGGAGCCTCGCGGGAACCCTCTCGAATTCCACGGCGCCGAGGGCCGGGTTGATGCCGCCGGCCCCCATGCCCGCGACCAGGGCGACGAAGACCACCGGGCCGAGGCTCGAGGCGAAGGCGAGGATCAAAAAGCGCGGCGCCCCGCCGACGAGAAAGCCGAGGGCGAAGGGCAAGCGCCGGGGCAGGCGGGGAGCCAGCCAAGTCATGAGGCCGTTGCCGGCGACCGCGCCGGCGCCGAAGATGCCGACGACCATGCCGAGGGCGAGGGGCGAATTCAGCTCGGTTTTCATCCAAAGGGGCATCAGCACGGCGGCGTAGGCCTGGTCGAGGAGATTGGTGACGACGAGGAGGATGCCGATGGCGAAGAGGAGGCGGTCGCGTCCGAGAAAGACGAAGCCCTCCACGAGCTCCGCGAAATAGGAGGAGGGCCGCTCCGCGGCTTCCGTGCCTTCTTTAAGCCCGGGTTCACCGAACTCCCCGCTCCGCCCGATCTCCCCCGGCATGCCGAGGGCCAGGATCAGGGCCGAGGCGCCGAAGCTGGCCGCGTCGAGGGCGAGGACGGCCCCGGCCGAACTCGCCGCCATAAGGAGCCCGGCCAGGGGGCCGCCGAGGAGGGTGGCGACCCTGTTCACCCCCTCGTAGAGCCCGCTGGCCCGCTCGAGGGGGAGGGCGATCGGCGCCGCCGCCTTCGGAATGAGGACGCGCTTGGCCACGCTTCCCGCCCCTCTGCTCGCCCCGACGATGGCCATGAGGGCGAGGAGGAGCGAGAGCCCCAAGCCCCTCGAGGTCCCTCCGCTGGACAGGGCCCACAAGGCCGCCGCACCCATCGCTATTGCCGCAATAATATCGGTGAGGATTCCCACCCTCCTCTTGTCCCACCTGTCGACGAAGGGCCCGCCGAGTGCCTGCACGAGGACGTAGGGCAGCATTTCGGCGAAGGCGACGAGGCCGGCGTCCATGGCACTCCCCGTCGCGGAGAGGACCAGCCAGGGCAGGGCGAGCATCGACATCGAGGTGCCCGCCATCGCGAGACCGTTCGCCGAAAGGAGGGCGGCGAAGGCCGAGCCCGCCCGTCTCATGATCGCTCCAGGGGGAGGAGCTGCACCTGAAAGCCGACGACGACCCTGCCCGGCTCGAGGGGGGCTCCGGCTTCGTGATGCGGATATTTCGTGGCCAGGGCCTCGATCTCCGCACGGAGGGACAGGAGCTCCTCCTCGCTGAGCCTGAGAGCCCAGTCGCTGATCGTCCCTGCCTTCGCCCAACCCTCGGACATGGAGGGCAGGGCGTCGATCCACTGGTCCATCCGGAGCCGGGCCCCGTTCGCTATCGCGTGGAGATATTCGCCGCCCAAGAGCGCCGATTCCGGGTTCCGCGCGAGGCTGCTTTCGTCGAAATGGCTGCTCATGTGGGCGGCCTTCCACCAACGCTCCCGGGCCGAGCCCCGGGCGGATTCCTCGACGACGAAGCCGAACTTCTCCAATTGGCGGAGGTGATAACTCGTCGCCCCGCTCGATTCGCCCAGGCGGGAGGCCAGCCCCGAGGCCGTGGCCGGCCCGTCCAGGCGGAGGAGGCCGAGGATCTTCACCCGGAGCGGGTGGGCGAGGCCCTTGATGTTGCCGATGTCGAGCTCGACCGAGGATTCGGGGGAGTCGGGATTCCCTTTCGCGTCTTCCATGTTGCAAACTTAACTTTGCAAAGAATATTTTGCAATAGGAAAATGGCAGTCACAAGAAAAATCTTGCCTCTTCCTGCCCCTCATCGCTATTTTCCGTCCTTGTAGCCCCAACTCAGGCAGAATCGGGGCCGCGCGGACAGATCGACCTGGTCGACAAAGTCCGGCGGCGTGCGTTGGCCGCTCCGGGGCGTACGAAAGGCAGACTCCCATGGACAAGATCCAGGAAATGGGAGAAGCCCCCCTCGGGCGGCTTCTTCTCAAATTCTCCCTCCCCGCCATCGCCATGATGGTCGTCAACGGCCTCTACAACTTCATCGACCGGGTCTTCATCGGCCAAGGCATGGGCACCGACGCCCTCGCCGCCGTCACCGCCGGCTTCCCCATGATGATCATCGCGATGGCCGTCGGCGCCCTCTTCAGCGTCGGCACCTCGACCCTCGTCTCCATCGCGATGGGCAAGGGCGACCGCGGCAGGGCCCGCTCCGTCCTCGGCCAGGGCTTCGCCGCCTCCCTCGTCTCCTCGGTCGCCGTCGCCCTCCTCGGCTGGGCCTTCATGGACCCCCTCCTCCGCGCCTTCGGCACGACCGAGGCCATCATGCCCATGGCCCGAACCTACATCGGCATCGTGATGATCGGCTTCGCCTTCCAGGTGCCGACCATGACCGTGTCGAGCAGCCTCCGCGCCCAGAACAGGCCGAACCTCGCCATGCTCGCCACCGTCTCGGGCACCCTCCTCAACGCGGCCCTCGCGCCCCTCTTCATCTTCGCCTTCCATTGGGGCGTCGCCGGCGCCGCCTGGGCCACCGTCATCGCCCAGGCCCTGGCCGCCGCCCTCACCCTCGTCTTCATCCAGTCGAAAGACAGCATACTGAAGATCGAGGCGCGCTGGCTCAGACCCCGCGCCGCCACCATCGTCGAGATGCTCAAGCTCGGCGTCCCCATCGCCGTCGTCCAGGCCCTCTCCCTCGCGATGCTCGTCGTGGCGAACAACTCCATGGCCCGCCTCGGCGGGGCGGAGGCCCTCGCCGTCATCGGCATCGTCAACGCCTTGTCGCAATTGTGCATATTCCCGCTGATGGGCATCGTGCAGGGCGCCCAGTCCCTCTGGGGCTACAACTACGGCGCCGGGAAGCTCGACCGCGTCAAGGGCCTCCTCGGCCTCGCCATCGGCTGGACCACCGCCCTCGGCGTCATCGTCACCGTCCTCGTGGAGATCTTCACCCGCCAGCTCGTCAGCGCCTTCAACCCCCACGACCCGGCCCTCATCGCCTTGGGCAGCCGCGGCATCTCCGTCTTCATGATCACCTTCTTCACGGCCGGCTTGCAGTTCACCATGTCCATGTACTTCATGGCCGTCGGCAAGGCCAAGGAAGGCGGCTTCCTCTTTCTCGCCCGCAACGTCCTCGGCATCGCGGGCATGGCCCTCCTCCCCCTCGTCATGGGCATCGACGGCGTCTACTGGACGGGCCCCGCCACGGACCTCATCGTCACCGCCCTGGCCCTCGCCTTCCTCGTCGTCGAATCGCGCCGCCTCGCCTCGGGCGCCCTTCCGAAGGCCGCGGCCCAGGCCGGCCTCGCCGCCCAGGTCTCCGCCGTCTAAGCAGGGCGATCTCTTACCGGGGAGAGCAACCTTTCGACCGGTCGAAAGGTTTCTCCCCCCGGCCCCCCCTTTTCCAAAGCCCGCGAAAGTGAGCGAGCCTTCGACTTGCCGAATCGTTAGCCGCGGGGCTATTCTTTTTATGGAGAGTCGCAAGAAGCGCAGCATACCCGGGGTTAGTAGGAGGCGGCATGACGTTGAAATACGTACATTGGCAGGATGGCGGTCTCCATATCGGCTACCTTCAAGATTTTCCCGATTACATGACCCAGGGCGAGTCCGAAGATGAGCTTCGCGAAAACCTGATCGATATCTATCGCGATATCGACGCGGGATTCGTCAAGAACGCGCGAAGAATCGACGAGCTGGTCCTGCCTGCGTGAAGCGCGAGGAACTCGAACGGCGCCTTGCGAAGTGCGGAGCAGTGCTCATTCGCCACGGCGGCAAACACGACTGGTACGAGAATCCCGAAACGGCGTGCAGCAGCCAGTCCCCCGGCATCGCGAGATCAATGAATACCTCGCGAAAAGCATCTTGAAGAAGCTCGGAGCCTAAAGGTGGGTCGATCGCCGCCCCTTCCCGCCCCCGGCCGGTACGCTATCGGAGTCCCTCCGTTTCGAACTCCAGGACGATCTTCGTGCCCTGCGCCCTTTCGATGCGAATGCTGCCCTGCAACTGCTTGGTGAGCTGGCCCACCAACATAAGGCCGAAGCCGGGCGAGTTCGCAAAGTCCATGGTTTCCGGCATGCCGTTCCCGTCGTCCTCGATGCCGAGATGGACTCTCTTCCCTTTCAGTGAGGCCGACACCGTGATCATCCCGCTGTCCCTGCCCGTGAACGCGTACTTCATGATATTGGTCAGCAGCTCGTTCACAATTATGCCGAGCGGTTGCAGCATCTTCGAATCGAGGTAGAAATCCTCGATCGTTTTCCGGACGGTTATCGAGGCGCCCTTCGGAAAGTTCGCGAGGATTTCCCTGATGAGGGAGGGCAGGTATTCCAGCACGGAAACGGACTTGAAGCCGGCCGATTGGAAGAGTTTGTCGTAGAGGACCATCATGCTTTGCACGCGGCTCTCCGCGTCCTTCAACGCCGTCTTGGCCGCGGGGATCGTCAGGGTATCGGCCTGGAGGGAGAGGAGGCTCGCGATCGTCGACATGTTGTTCTTGATCCGGTGATGGACTTCCTTGAGGATGAGTTCCTTTTCCGCGAGGAGGGTGTGGATTAGTTCCTCGGCGATCTTCCTGTCGGATATGTTCCTAATATTGCATTGGATGACTTTTTTGCCGTCGACCAGATACACGTTGCTGATGAACTCCACCTCGACGGTCTCGCCCAGGGCCGTTTCCAGGGGCAGGTCCTCGTAGCGGACGTACTCCTTCCGCTGCAGCTCGACGAAGTTCTCCTTGTTGGCGACGATATCCTTGAAGGCCCCGATTTCCCAAATCGCCTTCTCAATGAACTGCTCTTTGGAGTAACCCAGCATCTCGATGAGGAAGGGATTGGCGTCCACTATCTTGCCGGTCTCCGCGTCGAGGATGAGGACTCCGTCCTTCGCCGTCTCGAAGAGGCGCCTGTAGCGCATTTCCGAACTCGCCAGGGCCTGTTCCATCATCCTTCGCGCGGAGATGTCGCGGATCAGGATCATGAAATGGGGTTCGAGCGGCGGACTGACCTTGCGCGAGACGGAAAGCTCGTACAGGAGGGTGACGCCGGGCAGGACCGTCTCGTACTGCTTGCCGACGGAAACCCCCGTTTCATGGGCCTCGCGTATGGCCGACATCACGATATCCGCGACACCAGGCGGAAGGATGTCGGAAACCCTTTTCCCGATGCACTCCTGGGCGGGAGCGCTCGACGCCCCGGCGTGGGGAGAATGGAAGTCATAGTAGTAACCATCGAGACCAATCTCGAAAAGGAGGTCGGGGAAGGCGTTGAGGGTAGCCTCCAATTTATTGTTGAGGGCCTTGGTTTTTCCATAGGCGTCGAAGAGCTTGAATGCCATCTTTATGGAGGCATCCAATATCGTTATCCCGGAATTCTTCACCACATAGCCGTATGAGCTGATCTTCTCCGTCTTCTCCACGATTTCGGATTCCGTATGGCTCGACAAGAAGACTATGGGTATGTCGCGGTTTCGCAGGATGGCTTGGGCGGCCTCCGTTCCGTCGATGCCGTCGCCCAGGTCGATGTCCATGAGGACGAGATCCAGGGCCGCGCTTCCCGCGACGAGTTCGACCGCACTTTCCCCCGAGTTCGCGATAAGGACGCTATAGCCGCATTTTTCGAGGCCGACTTTCTCCGCCATCGCTATCAACACCTGATCCTCGACGAGGAGGATGCTCTTTCTTTCTTCGTGTTTCATTTTGATCCCCTCCTCCCGACGTGCCGGGGGCCGTCCGAAGACGGCCCCCGGTTTACCAAGGTCTTTTTAATTGGTGTAGGTATAATCCTCGTCGCCCGTGTGGGTGACGGTGACCGCGGCGGCGCCGCTGGCGTTGACCGTGATCTTGCCGTTGCCGGTGTTGGTTACGGTCACGGCGCCGGTGGCCGTGCTGTTGATGGTCATGAGGCCGTTGCCGGTGTTGGTCGCGGTGAGGATGCCGCCATTGTTGACGATGGCGATGGTTCCCGTTCCCACCTCGGTGGCGGAAACCAGGCCTCCGTTGTTCAGGACGTCGATGAAGCCATCACCGGGGACCGCGACGACGCTGGAAGCGGCGCTGCCGGTGATGGTGACAGGGGCGATGACCACGGGAGCGACCGGCGCCACGTAAGGAGTGTCGCTGGCGTTGACGATAGTGTTGACCATGGTGATCGAGGCGAAGAGGGCGAGGGCCCTGCCGTTAAGGATGGTCGGCGTCGCGTTTCCGGCTGTCGAGAAGGTCATGCCGGCGCTGGCGATTATGGTGCCGGCCATGGAGCCGCCGCCCGCTCCGTTGATAGTCGCCGAGCTCCCTACCTGCCAGTAGACATTCTTGGCCTGGGCGCCGTTCGTGAGGATGACGCTGCTGGGGGCGAGGGGGGTGCCGACGGTGAGCGAGCTCGCCATCTGGAAGATCCAGACCGCGTCGGGGTTACCCTGCGCGTCGAGGGTGAGATCCGAACCGGTGATAAGGAAGGCTCCTGAGGCCGACTTGTAGACTCCGGGGGCGAGGGTGAGGCCGCCCAACTGGCCGGCGCCCGGATCGATTCCATCGGGGCGGGAAGCCAGATCGTTGAAGGTCACAAGGGCATCGCCGGCGACGCTCGTCGCGAAGGCGAAGTCGGTAGTGCTTCCCTGGGGAGCGTCCGTGTAGACGGTGCCGCTCACGGCTCCGACATTGAGGGGCGTTTCCGTATAGCTGAATGTGGCGCTGTGAAAGCCGGTGATCATCGTGGATGCTCCGGTCGTTCCCATGTCGCCGATAATCTGGGTTCCTGACCCAGCGTTGGTGATGCCGGCGCCTCCGCCAAAAGCCGCGAAGGACGATGCCAGACCGAGACTGGGCGCTGCAGGGTTGATGCCCCGGGCTCCCTGGATCGCGGCTTTGCCCGCATCAAGGCCCATCGGGCTGCCGCAGGCGGCGATGATGCCCGCCAAGATAACCATGCCGACTCCAGTAATCAGACTCTTCTTTACCTTGTTCATTGTGTACCTCTGGCTAGAACATATACATAAACTAGCTAAAAAACAAGTATATTCAGTTTAATAATGGCTTGCAATTCCTAGAAAAAGTGTTAATCTATGCCCAAGGAGGAATTAGATGCCGGATAAGAGGACGATGACCCTCAACTTGTCAGAGGAAGAAATGAATTCCTTGGAGCAGTTGGCTCTGAGAAACGACATGACCAAGACCGCAGTGCTCAAAAAGGCCATTCGGATTTATCTGGTCCTGGAGACGCGATTGCAGCGGGGGGAGCATATATTCGTGGAAGACGAGCTTCATCAGGCAAAGGTCGAGCTGCTGCTGGTCTAGCGGCCATTATAAGGAGACTAAGACGGCACGAAACAAAAAGGTGACGGATTCCCCAGGCTACTCGGAGAGCATCATCAACACCGTGAGGGAGCCCTTGATCGCCCTCGATCAGGACCTCCGGGTCGTGTCGGTCAGTCGTTCATTTTACGAAGTGTTCAAGGTCAAACCCGAGGAGACGGTGGGGCAGCTCATCTACGACCTCGGCAACAAGCAGTGGGACATCCCCAAGCTCAGGGAACTCCTGGAAACCATACTTCCGCAGCAGACGAGCTTCGACAATTACGTGGTCGAGCACGATTTCGCGACCATCGGCAGGCGCATCATGATGCTCAACGCCCGACAGATCCAAAGGGTGTCGGGCAAGGAACGGATCATACTCCTGGCCATCGAGGACATCACCGAGCGCCGTGAAATGGAGAACGGGCTGGAAAAGGCCCATGAGGAATTGAAGATCTTGGCCAACGAGCTGGAACGGACGGCGAGGGCCAAGTCGGAGTTTCTCGCCAACATGTCCCATGAACTCAGGACGCCGCTCAACTCCATAAACGGCTTCTCCGAGGTGCTCTACGACGAGACCTTCGGACCTTTGAACGACAAACAGAAAAGCTACGTCAATTTCGTCCTGACCAGCGGGAAGCACCTCCTCCTCCTCATCAACCAGATACTGGACATGGCGAAGGTCGAAGCCGGAAAAATGAAATTGGCCCTCTCCATCCTGCCCATGAAAGGCCTTCTGGCCGAGATCTCCTCCCTCATCGCCGACATGGCCGGAACGAAGAACCTTGCGATGTCCATCGATATCGCCGAAGACCTGCCGGATATCGAGGCGGACGAGCTTCGCGTAAAGGAAATCATCTACAACCTCCTTTCCAATGCGGTCAAATTCACGCCGGAGGGCGGTCGAATCGGCATGAAGGCGCGGCGCGTCGATGGGGAAATCGAGGTAGTCGTTTGGGATACCGGCGTCGGCATCGCCCCGGAAAACCTGTCCAAGATCTTCGAGGGTTTTTTCAGAGTGGATACGCCCTATTCCCGCCTGACCGAGGGCACTGGACTCGGATTGCCGCTGTCAAGGAAAATGGTGGAGCTGCATGGGGGCAGGTTGTCGGTGGAATCGGGGGGGCTCGACAAGGGCACTTCCGTCCGTTTCAGCCTACCCATCCTCTCTGCGGGAGTATGAAATGAAGAAAAAGGCCCTGATAATCGATGATAATGCCAACAATCTGACCCTCGAAAAGGACCTCTTGGAGGTTTCCGGCTTCGAAGTCTTCGTGGCCGAAAACGCCACTCGCGGGATAGCCCTCGCGAGGAGCGAGAAACCGGACATCATCATCATGGACATGAGGCTCCCGGACATGCGCGGTTCCGAGGCAGCCAAGATCCTCCTCAATGATGTCGAGACTCGGGATATCCCCATCGTCTTCGTCACGGCCTCGGTCCTCGCGGAGGGCATAGAGGAAATAAAAACAATACCCAATGCTGCCTTCGTGAGCAAACCGATCAATACGCGCACTTTCGCCAAGGATATTTGGCACTTCATCAAGTAGAAGACAGGCGAGTCGAGGCAGTGCGATGACGAGGCCCCTCGGGACGTCTATCGCCGCATCACCAGGCAGCGACCAAGATCCCGAGAATGTCCTCGTCCGAAAGCTCGACAGGGTTGGCCTTCATCGAGTTCGCCCTCTTGGAGGCTTCCACCAGTTGGGCGAAATCGTCGCGCGCGAGGCCGAGATCGCGGAGCTTTCGCGCACCGAGGGATTTCGTGAAGGCGGCCAGGATCGGCGCCGCGTCTTCGGCTCCGGCCCTCTTGCCCGCGACCAAAGAGGCGACCTCGGCATACTTCGCGACGCTTGCGTCGCGGGCGAGCGTCCACGCGACGTCTCCAGGCGTCGCGCCGGCGACCATTGCGGTGAGCCTACGCACGTTGGCCGCGACTACATGGGGCAGGAGGGCCGCGCAGATGGCGCCGTGGGGCGCCCCGCTCAGCCCGCCCAGGGGGCCGGCGATGCCGTGGACGGCGCCGAGCCCGGCGTTCGCGAGGGCCATGCCTCCTGCCAGGGCGGCGAAGGCCATGTCGCTCCGCGCCTCGATGTCCTTGCCATCGCGAAAGGCCCGGGGTAGGGCCGGAATGCCTCGCTTGAGGCCCTCGCGACAGAGGCCGTCGACGAGGGGGTTGGAGCGTGAGGAGACGAGGGGCTCGATGAGCTGGGTGATGGCGTCGAGACCCGAGTCGGCCGTGAGCCGCGGAGGCAGGTCGATGGCGAGGCCAGGATCGACGATGGCGAGGACGGGCAGCATCGAGGGCGAACGGAGGCTCACCTTCACCGGCCGGGAGCCCCCGATGGCCGCGAAGACCGCGTTGCGAGTCGCCTCCGAGCCGGTGCCCGCCGTCGTCGGTATAGCGATACAGGGCAGCGATTTCTTCGCGAGTGGCTTTCCCTTTCCGATCACCTCGGCGTAGTCGAGGGGGTCTCCTTTGTTTGCGAGGAGGGCCGCGATGGCCTTCGCCATGTCGATAACCGATCCTCCGCCGAAACCGATGACGAGGTCGGGCCCGTACACGCGAGCCTGTTCGAGGGCGTCGCGGAGGTCGTCGATGTCGGGTTCGGGAGGCGTGGAGATCGGCACGTGCGTGAGCCGGGCCAGCTCGAGGCTGTCGATGAGGGGCATCGACCGTTGGATGTTGCGCCCCGTGACGACGAGGGCACGGCGACCGAGCTTCGTCGCGAGTTCCCCGGCCTGGCGGATCGTCCCAACACCGAAGATCAGGCGCCCGGGTCCGGCGAACTCGAATTCCATGCCGCGCCTCAGCCTTCCACCGTGGTGTAAAAGGCCCGCGTTCGGGGCTCAGCCTGAAGGGGCTCGATTACTTCGTTCCAACGCTTGTAATGGGCCGTCGCCTTGTGGGCGGCTATGTCGGCCTCATCCCTGTATTTCTCGACGAGGGCGAAGCGGGTCGGGTCGTCCCGGTCCGCGAGGAGATCGAAGGCGAGTATTCCGGGCTCCTTGCGGCTGGCCGCGACATTCTCGAGGGCGACCGCCTTCAATTGCGCGACGGCTTCGGGACGAACGCGGATATTGACGATGAGGGTTATCATGCTAGCCTCCGCCTTCGAGGATAGGCGCGTTGCCCGCGTCGGGCAAGTGGCGTATCATCGTCGCAATGTCAGGCGCGGAACCCCCCTCGATTCCCCTCGTCGGCGACGATGTCGACCCGGCCTCCCTCGCGGCCGCCTTCGAGGGCGGCTTTCCCCTCGAGTTCTGCGCCTCTGGCTCCTTCGATCCGGACTTCATCTCTGGCCTCGTCCGCGAGGGCTTCATCCCCATGGCCATGGATCTCGAAGACGGTCGCGAATTCCTCCTCCCGAAACTCCACCTGGTCCGCGCGATCCTCGATCCGGCCGAAGTGCGCATCACGCGAAGCGCGAGACGCCAGGCGCGGGGTCTGACCCTCTCGACGATGCGCGCCTTCGACGAGGTGCTCTCCTCCTGCGTCGAGAGCCATGGCGAGGGCTGGCTCAGGCCGCCCCTCGTCGCGACCTTCCGCGAACTCGCTTCGAGGGGGAGTGTCGGAGGATTGGGTCTCGTCTCCTTCGAGCTATGGCGAGGCGAAGTCCTGGTGGCGGGGGAATTCGGAGCCTTCGTGGGGGCCTGTTACACGAGTTGGTCGGGTTTCAGGAAGGAGAATGGGGTCGGGACAGTGCAGCTCGCCGCGTTGGCGCGAGCCCTCGCTCGCGCGGGGGTCAGGCTCTGGGACCTCGGCATGCCTCTGCCGTACAAGGAAAAGCTCGGCGCCCGCGAGTTGTCGCGATCGGAGTTTCTCGCCGCCTTTCGCGAGGCCCGCGGGCTTGCGGAAAGGGCTCGCGATGCGCCGGGTTCGGCACCGCCCTTCCTCGATTTCGGTTTTCTTCCCCTGGACGCCCGACTTCTCATCGACGCCGCCGGCCCCTCCGGCGAAGGGCGGCGTTGATGCGCGTCGTCCTCGCCGGCGGCTCGGGCTATATCGGCGCCAGCCTCGCCGCGTCTCACCTGACCGAGGGCTCGGAGCTCGTCGTGCTGACGCGTGGTTCCGAGTCGGCTCTCCCCGGCGATGCGCCCGGCCTGCGTCGCGTCGCCTGGAATGGACGCGATCCCGGCCCCTGGTGCGCCGCTCTTGACGGTGCCGACCTCGTCGTCAATTTAGCCGGGGAGCGAGTCGCCGGTCCTGGATTCGCCTATCGCTGGACCGAAGCCCGCAAGCGGCTTCTCGCGTCGAGCCGAGTGGAGGCGGGGAAGGCCCTCGTCGCGGGTATCGCCGCATGTTCGCGAAGGCCGCAGGTCTTCGTTCAGGCTTCGGGCATCGACTACTATGCGGCCGGCGAGTCAAGGGCTACCGAGGATGCCCGATCGGGCGACGGTTTCCTTTCGAGGCTCGTCGCCGATGAATGGGAGCCTTCGACGGCAGGGGTCGAATCCATGGGCCTCCGTCGCATCGTGCTGCGCATCGGCCCCGTCATCGGCGCGGGCAGCCCCGTCCTCGCACCCCTCTTGCTGCAGCATCGTCTTTTTGCGGGCGGGCCCCTCGGTCCTGGCGCGCAATGGTTCCCCTGGATCGCCGTCGATGATCTCGTCGGGGCCCTTCGTTTCCTCGTCGCTCGACAGGAATGCTTCGGAGCCTACAACCTCGTGGCGCCCGGCATTCTGCGCAACGCGGAGCTTTCGAAGGCCCTTGCCCGCGCCCTCGGGCGACCCTCCTGGCTCCCTACTCCGGCCTTCGCCCTCAGGCTGGCCTTCGGCGAGATGGCCGAAACCCTCCTTAATGGAGTACGCGCCATTCCCAAACGCCTTCTCGAAGCGGGATATCGCTTCGTCAGTCCCGACATCGATACGGCCCTGTCCTCCGCTCTCGCTTCACGGCCAAAACCTTGAGGGGTGAACCCTCGAGGGACCTGGCCGATGGCCTTCGCCCCTGTCCTAGGCTTTCTTTTCGATCGGCGCCTGCGTCGCCGCTTCCGCGGCTTCCCTCGGGTTAGCCACCACCGCCCAATCGTTGACATTCATGCCTTCGGCTTCCATGGCCTTCATCAGCCGAAAGATCGCCTTGTTCCGAAAAGGGCCTCGTTTGAGAATTATCGCCATAGAGCGTTTTCCGCTCATGCCGCTGCCCTGACCGAGTATGTCGCCCAGCCTCGGCGGCAACTTGCCTGCGAAGCCGAGAGGCTCGGACGCGATGATGAGGTAGTCGGCCATGGCGAAGCGGGGGATTTCCCCTTTCACCGACGCCACGAGGTCGACCTCGTGCCCCTTGCCGCGGAGCGCTTGGGCCATGGCGGTCGCCGCCGTTTCGAGCGCCCTGGGTGTCGATGCGGGAATATAGAGCAGGCAAATACGCATGCGACCTCCTTATCAGCAAACACTATGCCATCGCCTAACCACGGCGCCATCCCCCGTGGACCGATCGCCAAAAAAGAATCAATAAAAATGTACCGAGACATTGTTTTCCGCTCCCACCTGTGCGAAAATATATATAGATAAATAGAGATCGAATACGCGGAAAAGGGGGTTTGGTCATGATCCGCGAATCTTTGCTCAATTCAATAGATGCTCTTGCGGGCCGATATGGCCCAGGCCGGGACGCGATGTTGCCGATCCTCCAGGGACTCCAAAAGGAATACGGCTGGCTTGGCATGGAAATCATCAACGAAGTCGCGCGTCGCTTCAGCCTCTCGCAGACGGAGGTCTTTTCGGTCGCATCTTTCTACCATTTCCTCGATACGACGAAACGCGGCCGCTATGTCATCCGCATCTGCCGGAGCATATCCTGCGCCCTCGCCGACCCTGAAAATCTCCTCACCCGATCGGGCAGCACCAAGGGTCGCATCCTAAGGGCGCTGGAGGCCGAGCTGGGCATCGAGATGGGCGGCACGACCCACGACGGTCTGTACACCCTCGACTGGGCCAACTGCATGGGAATGTGCGATCGCGGGCCCGCGATGATGGTCAACGACGACCTCTACGCGGAGCTCACGCCCTCGAAGGCGGTCGACATCGTGAGATCGTACCGCTGCTGTGATTCGATATGACGCGGTACGACCTCACGCGCGAGTTCGCGGGGCGAACTCGCTATCCCCAGACGGTACCGCTGCTGCGACTCGATATGGGCGCGGGACCGGCGAACATGGAAGCGGAAGCAGGAGGCGCATATGGCGCGTAAAATAGACGTCGTCTTCTCCGATCTCGAACCGGGCGCGGCGCTCGCGAAGGCAGTCGCGATGAAGCCCGAGGAAATAATAGCAATTGTCAAGGATTCGAACCTGAGGGGGCGCGGCGGTGCCGGCTTCCCCACGGGGCTCAAATGGGAGTCGGCGCGAGCGCAGGGTCGGCCGGCCTGCGTTGTCTGCAATGCGGACGAGGGCGAGCCCGGCACCTTCAAGGATAAGCGGATCCTCGAGCTCCGGGCCTCCAAGGTCATCGAGGCGATGGTAATCTGCGCCAGGGCCATCGGCGCCGACAAGGGCTACATCTACATGCGCGGGGAATACAGCTACCTTCGCAAGGAGATAGAGGCGACGATGTCCCGCCTCGCGGGATTGGGCATGATCGGCAAAGCGGTCCTGGGCGACCCGACCTTCCATTTCGACCTCCAGCTCAGGCTCGGTTCCGGCGCCTACGTCTGCGGCGAGGAAACGGCCCTCATCGACTCCCTCGAGTCGCGCCGGGGCGAGCCGCGGAACAAGCCCCCCTTCCCCACCGAGCACGGTTTCCTCGGCATGCCGACGGTGGTCAACAACGTCGAGACCCTCGCCCTCGTGCCGCACATCATCCTGAACGGAGCCGAATGGTTCCGCGACTTCGGCACGCGCACCTCCTCAGGGTCGAAGCTCTTCTCCGTGTCGGGCGACTGCCGCAAGCCCGGCATCTACGAGTTCGAATACGGCATCACGATCAGGGAACTCTTGAAGGCCGTGGAGGCCGGCCCCGACACGAAGGCCGTGCAGATCGGGGGCGCTTCCGGTTACTGCGCCTCGGCCGACGATTTCGACAAGTCGATCTCCTTCGAGGGCATACCGACGGGCGGCTCGATCATTGTCTTCGACCAGAGCAGATCGATGTTCAAGATATTGAAGAACTTCGTCGAGTTCTTCCAGGAGGAATCCTGCGGCCAGTGCACGCCCTGCCGCGAGGGTTGCTCGCGGATGCTCGAGGGCATCCTCAAATTCGAGCGAGGCCAGGGCTCCTCCAAGGTCATCACCGACCTCCTCGAGCTGGCCGAGACCATGAGCCTCGCCTCGAAATGCGGTTTCGGCCAATCCGTGCCGAATTCCTTCAGGACTATCGTCTCGAAATTCAGGGACGAGATACTTTCGGCCTAAGGGGAGCCGTCATGAAAGAACTCAGTATTACGATGAATGGAACGGCCTACCGCGCCGACGAGGGCATGACGATCCTCGACCTCTGCCGCCGCGAGGGCATCCACGTTCCGACCCTCTGCGACCATCCCGATCTCCACACCAAGGGCATCTGCCGCATCTGCGTCGTCGAGGTGAAGGGCTACCGCGCCCTCCAGGCCTCCTGCTCGACTCCGCTCATCGAGGGCATGGACATCAACACCACCGGCGACAAGGTCAGGAGGGCGCGTAAGACCATCGTCGAGCTCCTCCTCGCGAACCACTACACCGATTGCACCGTATGCCCGAAGAACCTCTCCTGCGAACTCCAGCGCCTCGCCGACGAGTACGGCCTTTCCGAACTCCGTTGGAAGGAGCGCCGCGAGCGCACGGTCGTCCGCGACCTCTCCTCGCCGGTCTTCGTGCGCGACAACAACAAGTGCGTGCTCTGCCAGCGTTGCATCCGCGCCTGCGCCGATCTCCAGGGCGTGGGCGCCCTCGCCAATCTCTGGAAGGGCGATCGCACCATCATCGGCTCGGCCTTCAACCGCCCTATCTCGGAGATCGTCTGCATCAACTGCGGCCAGTGCGTGGCGCATTGCCCGACGGGGGCCCTCCACGAAAAGCAGGCCGGCGATTTCGTGTGGAAGGCCATCGACGATCCGGCCAAGGTCGTCGTCGTGCAGACGGCTCCCGCCATTCGCGCGGCCCTCGGCGAGGAATTCGGCTATCCCCCGGGCACCCGCGTCACCGGCAAGATGGTGACCGCCCTCAAGATGATGGGCTTCGACTACGTCTTCGACACCCAGTTCACCGCCGATCTCACCATCATCGAGGAGGCCCACGAGCTCCTCGGCAGGCTCAAGGCGGCACTCGTCGACAAGAGCCCCGTGGCCCTGCCCATGACCACCTCCTGCTCCCCGGGATGGATCAAGTTCCAGGAGCACTTCTTCCCCGAGCTCCTGCCCAACGTCTCGAGCTGCAAGTCTCCGCAGCAGATGTTCGGCGCCGTCCTCAAGACCTGGTGGGCCGCCAAGAAGGGCCTCGAGCCGGACAACATCGTCTCGGTCTCGGTCATGCCCTGCACGGCCAAGAAGTACGAGGCGGGACGCCCCGAGATGGGCAGGGAAGGGACTCGCGACGTCGATTACGCCATCACTACCCGCGAATTGGCGACGATGATCAAGCAGGCGGGCATCGATCTTCGCAACCTCCCCGACAGCCCCTTCGACGATCCCCTCGGCGAGTCCACGGGCGCCGCGACCATCTTCGCCGCCACGGGCGGCGTCATGGAAGCTGCCCTCCGTACGGCCTACGAGGTCGTCACCGGCCGCGAGGTTCCCTTCGCCCACCTCGACATCACTCCCATCCGCGGCATGGACGGGGTCCGCGAGGCTGCGGTCAAGATCGAACAGGTCAAACCCGAGTTCTCCTGGCTCGAGGGCGTCACCCTCAAGGTCCTCGTCGCCCACGGCACGGCCAACGCCAAAACCGTGATGACCGCGGTCAAGGAGGGCAGGCTCGAGGCCCATTTCATCGAGATCATGACCTGTCCCGGCGGCTGCCTCGGCGGAGGCGGACAGCCCCTGCCCGTGACGCCGGAGAAACGCGCCGCCCGGGCTCGAGCAATCTATGAGGAGGACGGCGATTTCAAGGTCCGCAAGTCCCACGAAAACCTGGCCGTGGCGAAACTCTACACCGACTTCCTCGGCGCCCCGAACAGCCACAAGGCACATGAACTCCTCCATACGAAGTACACGGCCAGGGGCAGGTATTGACGCGCGGCATGGATGCCGCCCCAGAGGAGCGCCGAAGCGAAGCTTCGGCACGTCATGGATGACGACGGTGCGGCGGCAGCCTGGAATGCTTCCGTGCCGTGTTTTTCGCCGCGCGGGGAATGTCCCCCGCGCGGCTCTTTCTTGACGGCGGCCCTCCGAAAGACGAGCCTGGAATCATGAAAACGAAGCGATCCGGCACAGGCCGGAATCTTGTGCTCTTCATCGGACTTCTCGGCATCGTCCTCCTCGGCACGGGAGCTGCCGCGCCCCTCCCACCCTCCCGGCAGGCTAGGGTCGCCCTCGTGGTCGGCGAGGTTAGCATCGACGGCAAGCCCGCCGATATCGGAATGACCCTCGGTTCGAAGGCCAGGGTCGAAACCGGGAAGAATTCCCGCTGCGACATAGTTTTCGGCGGCGGCAACGCGATCAGTTTTGGCCAAGACGACATCGCCTCAATCGACTTCGCGACCGCGGCGATCGGCGTTCGATTGGATCGGGGCGGCGTGACAGCCGTCCTCAAAAAGCTCGAGAAGATCGTGGGAAAGGCCGCCTTCGACATATCGACGCCCCAGGCCACAGCCGCCGTGCGTGGAACATCGTTCTGCGTATGGTCCAGCGAGAATCAGACCTATGTTTGCGCCTGCAACGGGAGGGTCCACTTCCAGGACGCGATGGGCGGCAACAGGCTCGATCTCGCGGCCTCCCATCACGACGGGCGCATTTTCACCAAGGAAGGCTCGCGGATCACCGTCGTTCCCGCCGGAGTCCTCCATCACGACGATGCGAGCGTCCAATCCGTCGCCAAGGACATCGGCTATGCGATCGACTGGACCAAGATAGACGACTAGCCCTCCGCCGAAATAAAAATCCTCTTCCACTCTTGAATTCTAGATATCTTTATGATATCATTAAGATATCTAGGAAACACGAGGAGGGAAGGGTATGGCTTCCCTGGCAATAGAGGCCGAAGGCCTTGTGCGGCGCTTCGGAAAACGGACGGCTGTGGACGGCATCTCCTTCGGCGTCGGGCAGGGCGAGATTTTCGGCCTGCTCGGCCCCAATGGGGCGGGCAAGACCACGAGTCTCAGGCTGCTGACGGGTCTGCTGCGGGCCGACGCCGGCCGGGCGCGAGTGGCCGGCCGCGAGATCACCGCAAGCGATCCCTCGACGATAGCGAAGTTCGGCGTCGTGTTCGAGGAACAGAACCTCTACGATCGCCTGTCAGCGCGTGAAAACCTTCGTTTCAATTGCCGCCTTTTCGACCTTCCCCTTTCCCGGGCCGACGAGGCGCTGGCCCTCGTGGGGCTCGCGGACCGGGCCAAGAGCCCGGCGGGCAGCCTCTCGACCGGCATGCGGCAACGCCTCTTGATCGCGCGGGCCCTCCTCCATCGGCCGGAGGTCCTCTTTCTCGACGAGCCGACGCGTGGCCTCGATCCCATCGCCGCCCGCGAAATCAGGACCCTCGTCGAGGAGCTCAGGCGTGAAGGCGCGACCATTCTCCTCACCACCCATCTCCTGGACGAGGCTGACCAGCTCTGCGGGCGACTCGCCTTCATCGTCGATGGACGCATCGTGGCCGAGGGTTCTCCGCGGGAGCTCAAGCTCGCCCACGGCCGGCGAGTGCTCTCGGTTTTGGTGGCCGAGGAGGAGGGCGAGCGGGCTCTCGAACTCGGCATGGACGACGCGGCCAGCGCCCAGGCCCTCTCCGGCCTCTTCGCCGACGGAAGGATCAGGTCCATCCATTCGCAAGAGGCCAGTCTCGAGGAAGTGTTCGTCGAGATGGCCGGCCGGCGGCCGGACTGAGGAGGAAGGCATGAAGACGCGAATCGTGCTTGCCATAGCCCGAAAAGACGCCCTCGACCTGTGGCTCAACAAGGGGGCGATGGTGGGCCTGATCGTGCCGATCTTCCTTTCCCTCGTCTGGCTCTTCATCGGGGCGGCCTTGGCGGGGGGCAATTCGAAAATCCTCGTCTACAACCCCGGGGACTCCTCGATCGCGACGGTACTCTCGGCCGGTCAATCCAAGTCGCAGCTGGTCGAAGCCGGCTCCGAGGCCGATGTGGCGCGCGCCTTCTCGAGCGGATGGCGGGGACCCTCCTACGCTCTCGGTCTCGCATTGCCCAAGAATCTCGACGCATCGCTGGCTGCCGGCAATGCTCTTTTCCTGCGCCTCTATGTTGATCGCAAGCAGGTGGCGAGGCCTATCGAGTCGAGTATCGTCGCGTCGATGCAGGCTTATGGGCGTGCCCTCGCCTCTCCGGAGCCTCCTCTCAGGGTGGAAACGACCGTGCTCAACGAAAAGCCCGGCAAGGCCTTGGATTTCGACGTGAGCCGCCTTTACCTCGCCCTGTCGCTGCTCATTTCGCTGATGGTCGGGACGACCTTCATGCCCCAGATCCTCATCGAGGAGAAGGAAAGGAAGACCCTACGCATGCTGATGGTTTCGCCCGCCTCGTACGGCGACATCCTCGCGGGGAAGGTTCTCGTAGTATTCATCTACCAATTGGTCCTTACCGGCATCGTTATCGGCATCCAGCAGGGCTACACGGGCCAGGTTGCCGGGGTGGTCCTCTTCGCGTTCCTGGCCTGCCTTTTCAGCGTGAGCCTCGGACTCCTCCTCGGGGCGGCCTTCGACACGGTGGCCGCGGCCTCGGCCGTCGGTGGCACCCTGATCTTCCTATATATGTTGGGCGGCGTCTTCGTGGGTCCCCTGGGCGAGCTCCTGGGCGGCAGCCCCCTCTCGACCCTCTCGCGCCTCATCCCGACCTACTATCTCGCCGACGGCCTCGTGAGGGCCGCGAGGTCGGCCGATGCGTCGCGGGAATTCCTCATCGACCTCGGCCTCTCCCTCGCATCCGTCCTCGCCTTACTGGCGGCATCATTCCTCGTACTCAGGCGCCGCGCAGGCGCGGCAGCCTCATCCTGATTCGGTCAAAGGAGACTACTGTGAAAGACACACTCGAAACGAAGGTATGGCGCATCAACGGCTTCCTAGCCCTCGCGATCGTACTGGCCCTTTACGCCACAGCAACCGTGATCGCCCTCAACTCTCCCACCAATCCCACCTTGTCCATCCTCTTGATCCTCGTGGGCTCCCTGGCGATGCGGGGCTTCTTCGTCATCCACCCGAACGAGGCGAAAACCTTCACCTTCGCCGGCACCTACGTCGGCTCCCTCCGCGACCAGGGCTTCCACTGGACCAACCCCTTCGCGATGAAGCGCCCGGTGATGCTCCGCGTGCGCAATTTCGCGAGCCCCGTTCTCAAGGTCAACGACGCCCTGGGCAATCCCATCGAGATCGGCGCCGTCGTCGTCTGGCGCGTGACCGATTCGGCGAAGGCGCTCTTCAATGTTGACAATTATGAAAGCTTCATCACGGTGCAGGCCGAGACCGCCATCCGTTACCTCGCGAGCCGATTTCCCTACGACGCCGCCCAGGATGTCGAGTCGCTCCGCGGCAGCCAGGACGAGGTCGCGGCCGAACTGCGTGAGCAGCTCCATTCGAGGCTGGCGACGGCGGGGATCGAGATCGACGAGGCGAGGCTCTCACACTTGGCCTACGCTCCCGAAATCGCCCAGGCCATGCTTCGCAAACAGCAGGCCGGCGCGGTGATCGCCGCGAGACGTCTCATCGTGGATGGCGCTGTCGGCATGGTGAAGATGGCCCTCTCGGAACTCGAGGAGCAAAATGTCGTCACCCTCGACAACGAGCGGAGGGCGGCGATGGTGAACAACCTCCTCGTCGCTCTCGTCTCCGAATCAGAGGCGCAGCCCGTGATCAACACGGGCAGCCTCTACGCATGACGCCGAGGCGATGGCAAAGCGTGAGAATCCGGGCGAGGGGGCAGCGCCGCAACCGGCCGAATCCTCGTCGCCCGAGCCCTCTCCGACCGAAGTCGATTCGGCTGCGCCCGAGGGGAAGAAGCGCTTCCTCCTCAGGCTCGATCCGGCCGTCTGGTCGGCTCTCGAGAAGTGGGCGGCCGACGAACTCCGAAGCGTCAACTCGGAGATAGAGTTCTTGTTGAAAGAAGCCCTCAAGAAAGCCGGGCGGCTCGGCCGTTGAGAGAGCCGCCGCGGCTCGGCCGTCGTGGCGGAAGGCTTGCCGAGAAACCGACAGAGGCTTTCGTCGCTAAACGGCGGCGAGATCGCCCTCGGCGATCTCGGGAACGATGAGGGAGAAGGAACTGCCCCTTCCGACTTCGCTTACTACCTCGATGCGCCCGCCGATATGGCGGGCGAGATCGGCGCAGAAAAGGAGGCCGATGCCGCTCCCGCTCTCGCCCGCCGTGCCCTTGCGTTTTTTCGAGGGGTCCATCGTGAAGAGCCGTCCGATCTGCTCGGCATCCATTCCGATGCCCCGGTCGGTGACGGCGATGAGCGTCTCCTGTCGCTCCGGATCCCTCGCGGTGTGAATGAGGACGGTCGAGCCCGGAGGCGAGAATTTCACCGCATTGGCGATGAAGTTGCGGATGATGGCCTCGACGATACGTTTGTCCGCGAGGATGGAATGATCCTCGGCGACATCGACTTCGATGCCGACCATCTTGAGATCGGCGAGGGGTTTGATATTGAGGGCAGCGGACTTGGCCATGTCGGCGAGGGCCACCTTGTCGTGAAGCTCGGCTATCTCGTTTAATTGGGACCTTATCCAGTCGAGGAGATTCTCGAGGAGGCTCCATGACGAGGCGACGGCGGAACGCATTTCGGGGAGGCACTCGCGCAGCTCATCCGATGAAAGGGGCTTATCCTTGTCGAGCGCCATGTCGAGCATGCCTTTGACCGCCCCGAGGGGACCGCGGAGGTCGTGGGCGAAAATGGAGAACAGGCGCTCCTTCGTGGCGCTCTGCTCGGCCGATGCCTTCTGGAGTCTGCCGAGTTCCGCTTCCTTGCGGAGACTCTCGCTGGTGAGCTTCGCGATGGCCTCTACCAATTCTTCCCTGCTGCGCTTTCGCACGAGCTGGGCCGCGAGGAGCTGACCGAAGAGGGCGAGGAGCCAGCGTTGGATCGGAAGGAGGGGGCGGGAAGTGTGGAGATTGTCCGCCATCGCCCAGCCGAGGATGTCGGAACCGCTCCTGAGAGGGAAGGCCGCCGTCCAGCCCCATCCGACTTTCCTGTCCCGGAATTTGAGAGGTCTTCCCTCGTCGACCTGCAGGAGCGTGGCTCCGGGACGATGCGAAGGAGCGAAGAGGGGATCGTCCGGCAATGACATGAAGAAATCGCTCTCGTCGACGATAGTTCCATTCTGGTCGACGCCAGTCGTTCCCCTGACCCTGCCTTCTTTGGACTCATAGAGGAAGATGGCCACCCGGTCGAGGTCGAGAAAACGGCGCCCCTTATCGACGGCGAGGCGGCAGAGCGTCTCGAGCGTCGGGGCTGTTTCGAATTCGCGTTCGAGCTCGCCGAGGACGACGAAGGGATCCTCGGCCTTGTCCTCCCCCTCGTGGTATCCCACTCGAGATGGCGGCGCGGGGGAGGAGGCCGCCGATGCCGGCGTCATGGGCGGAGAATGTCGCTGCGTGTGGGCGTCGGAATCCCCAAAGCCCAGCTTGCGAAGGGCGTCGATCAGGTTGACTTCTGTGAGAGGCTTGACGAGATAAAGATCGCATTGGGTCCTGAATGCGTCGGAAATTGTCCCGTAGTCGTTGATCGAGGTGCAGATGGCCACCCGGGTCCCGCGCCCAGGCTCGATGCCCGCCTCCTCCTCCGCGGCCCTCATCGAGGCGAGCACCTCGATTCCGGACATGTCGCCGAGCATGAGGTCGAGAAAGACCGCATCGAAGGGGAGGGAAGCCAGCGCCGTCTTGAATTTTCCGAGTCCTTCCCTGCCCGAACTCGCGATCTCGACCCGGCCTCTCCTCGATAGGACGAGGCGTATGAGCTCGGCGACCAGAGGCTCATCGTCTACGGCGAGGATGTGAGGGAATCGCTCGTGCCCGGTCGCCGGCTGCGAAGCCCGATCCAGGGGAATCAGCGGATCGAAGACCGTGAGCCTGAGTTCACTCTCGGGCAGTCCCGTCGCGAACACCACGATGAGGATCCCTTCGCCGCTCCCCGTCCTCCTGATCTCGCCGCTCACAATTGTGCCAATATCGGCCAGGGTACCGAAGATGGGGAGCTCGCGAAAATTGGCGTCGTCGATGCCCGGACCGACGCTTTTCTCCAGGACCCAGGCAGTCCATCCGGGAGCCAAGGCGCGATCAAGGGAGGCTTCGACTCCGGGATCGAGGAGGACTTCTGTTTTTTTCGGCGTCTCCCGCTCCGCGACTTCGCCGTAGGACATGAGGGCGAGGCGGAGGGCCTCGTCGGCGACCATCTTGCGATCCTGGGACATGGTCGAACTCCGCCCCGCATCGACGGCTTCCATCAGGAGGTCTACCAAGGCCGAATCGGGGGCGGCCCTCCCGTCGCGAAGCCTGTCGAGGCAGGTCTCGACCGTATGGAAGAGGGTCGATGCCGCGGATAATCCCTGGAAGGCGAAACTGCTCTTGAGGTTGTGCGCGACCCTGAATAGCGCGTGGACGAGTGGGCGCGACTCTTCGTTCCGAGCGATGGCCCCCTCGAATTCGAGAAGTCCCGACTCGAGTTCCTCGAGCAGTTCGAGGAGCTCCGAAGCGGAATCTTCGTGGTCGAGCATCGAGCTAGAAGCCCGCCTTGCCGAATGCCTCGTCGATCTTTTCCTTGGTGAATGGCTTGACGATATAGGCGGTCGCCCCGAGCCGACGACAACGTTCGAGGACTTCCGGGCTGTCGAGACTGCTCAGCATGATGACGGGCATCTTCGCCGTGGAGGGGGTCTTCCTCACCCAGGCGAGGAGCTCGAAGCCGTTCATGTTGGGCATCTCGATATCGCTCACGAGTATGTCGAAGACTCCGCCCTCGAGGAGTTTTTTCGCCGCAAGCCCGTCTTCGGCCGCATCCACGTCGAAATGTTTCATAAATAGGAAGGTCTTGATCCTCGTTCGATTGGCTTCCATGTCGTCGACGACGAGCACCTTTTTCCGTTCGGCCATTCCCGCCTCCTCAAGACTTCGAAAACATGCGATGTCTCCCCGGGGGAGACTCGAGCCGGCTTTCGCTCTTCAGGTCACTTTCCCCGCTCGAGCCTGCGCGCGAGGTCGAGGGGCAGAACCAGCCGATAGGCGAGCGAGAGAAGACGGATGACGCTCCCCATGATCGCCGTCGAGCAGATGAGACATGGCAATCTGTAACGCTTGGGAACCGACGATGCCTTCGAGCGCGTTTTTCACTGAGCTTTTCCACCCACGTTCGGCGCTACGGCATCGGTTCCAGAAGGAAGGATGCCGCAGGCCTCCGTGCGGGTCAGGAGGTGAAGGAACTCCCCATCATGATGTTCTGGAGTCCGGCGATGACGTTTTCCTTGTCTTCGAGGACGAGGCCGACGACGTCGCGCATCGAGACGAGACCCACGATTTTCGTTCCCTCGGTGACGGGAAGGTGGCGGATCCGGTACTTCAACATCAGCCCCATGCATTCCTCGACCGTGGCATCGGGCGATACCGTGATGATCTTCGGCGTCATCACATCCTTCATTTTCGCGGTGGAGGCCGTCTTGCCGACGACCTCGCCCTTTCGCGCGTAATCGCGCTCGGTGAAGATGCCCACGTATTTCTCTCCGTCGCGGACGAGGATTGCTCCGACGTCCTTGGCGGCCATGGCTTTGAGCGCGTCGAGAACCGGGTCGTTGATCCCCACGGCGAATGTCGTTTCGTGTTCCTTGTTTCCGAGGAGACTGCGAACAGTTGGCATGGCGTACTCCTTTTCCCCTCCTAGGGGGTCTACTCCATTCTAGTTGCCCGAAGGGCGATTTTCCATGGAAAGAGAAATTCAGTGAGCGAGCAGGAGAACGAGGGCCTGGGCCCCCACGATTCGGAGGAACATCACGAGGGCGTAGACGCTCGCGTAGGTGACGGCGGGCGCGTCGGAGCCCGTCAGCGTCTGGGAAAAGGATAGGGCAGGGGGATCGGTCATCGAGCCCGCGAGGAGCCCGGCGAGGGACGCGAAATTTATCTTGCCCACCAATCGGGCGCCGAGACCGACGAGGAAAAGGGGAAGGAAGGTGACGAGGGCGCCGACGGCCATCCAGAGAAGGCCCTGACTGGAGCCGACCGTTTCGACGAAATGGACCCCCGATTTGAGTCCGACCGTCGCGAGGAAGAGGGTGATGCCGATTTCCCGCAGCGCCAGGTTGGCGCTCTGGGGCAGCCAGAAGACGAGGGGGCCCACTTTGCCGAGGCGACCGAGCACGAGAGCGACGATGAGGGGGCCACCTGCGAGGCCGAGGCGGATGGGCGCCGGCAGGCCGGGGAGGTCGAAGGGAAGGGTTCCGAGGATGACGCCCGCGATGAGGCCGAAAAACACCGACAGGATGTTGGGCGCGTTGAGTGCCTTGAGCGAATCGCCGAGTTCGGCGGCCGCCCTGCCTATGGCCTCGCTGTCGCCGACGACCGTGATTCTATCGCCGAAGGCGAGGCGGAGACCGGCCCCTGCGACGAGCTCGACGCCCGCGCGCTGGACCCTCGTGATGACCACGCCGTAGCGGTGGAGGAGGTCGAGTTCGCCGACGCTTCGCCCGAGGGCGCTTTGTCGGGTGATCAAGAGCTTTCGCGAGCCGAGCTTGCTGGCCACCTGCCGCACGTCCGTTTCAGAGAGCTCTCCCGCCACGATGGCGAGTTTTTCGGCGCCTTCCCTCGTGGAGACGACATGGAGGATGTCGCCGACCGCGAGAATCGTGTCGGCCTTGACGACCATGACTTCTCCTCCCCTGAGGAGGCGGGAGACGACGAACTCGGCCTGGACGAGGCCCGCGAGCTCCCTAATCTGGGCACCTGCCAGCCGGGGATTGGCGACGCGGATGTTGAAGTTGCCTGGGGCGAGTCGTGCTGGCGATTGCTCAGCCTCGAGCTCTGCCGACTCGCGACCTACGTCGACGCGGAAAAGTGCGCGGAGGAGGATCATCGCGAGGATGATGCCGATGACGCCGAAGGGGTAGGCGACGGCGTAGGCCATTCCTGAAACGGAGATGGCATCGGCGGTCGAGGGGAGCAGCTCGCCGGCGCCAGTCCCCAGGCTGGCGAAGGCCTGTTGCGCGGCGCCGAGGCCGGGAGTGTTGGTTACCGCGCCCGACAACAGGCCGACCATGGCCGGGAGGGGCAGACCCAGGGCAAAATAGGCGAAGGTCGCTATGGCCATACCGACGAGGACGATGGCCGCGGCGAGGAGGTTGAGCCTAAGCCCTTGTCGGCGCAGGGAGGCGAAGAAACCGGGGCCGACCTGGAGCCCGATGGTGAAGACGAAGAGGGCCAAACCGAAGTCGCGGGCGAAATCCAGGATTTCCGGCTGGATGGTAAAGCCGAAATGTCCCAGAGCCAAGGCAACGAAAAGGACGCCGGCGATGCCGAGGCTGATGCCGTAAATCTTTATTTGGCCTACAGCTAGGCCGACGGCTATCGCTACGGCGAGAACGAAGACCGTGTGCGTGGTGGAAGTGCCGGCGAGTAGGTCCGAGGTCCAGTTCATTTCCCTATCTTCGCCGAAATCTGGTAATTCGGTCAAGAATGCACGATATTTTGCGGACATGCGAGCGCTCTTTGGTTTTCGCCGGAGATGGGCGGGTCTGATGACTGTCACTCCATTGCCCGACGGCGCGCCCTGCGGTACCCTTATTGCGCAAATAGATGAAAGGAGCGGACATGTCAGTCCTCATCGGCATCCCTCGCGAAAGCAAGGCGGGGGAGAGGCGGGTCGCCCTGGTGCCCGACCTCGCAAAGAAATACACGAATCTCGGGGCAGGTCTCCTCGTCGAAGGCGGGGCGGGCGAGGGGAGTTCCATCAAGGACGAGGATTTCCTCGGAGCCGAGATCGTCGGTGACGCGAAAAGCCTGTTCGGCCGGGCCGACCTCATCCTCAAGGTCACGCCGCCGACAATCCAAGAAATCGCCGCGATGAAGCGGGGGGCGGTGCTTCTCGGCTATCTCCAGCCCTGGCAGGAAACCGAGCGCATCAAGGCCCTAATGGCCGCGGGCGTCGAAAGCTACGCCGTCGAGCTCATTCCCCGCATTTCGCGGGCCCAGAGCATGGATGCCCTCTCCTCGCAGGGCGCCGTCGCGGGCTACCAGTGCGTCCTCATCGCCGCCGGCCTCTGCCCCAAGTTCTTTCCGATGCTCACCTATGCCGCGGGCACCATCAGGCCAGCCCGAGTCCTCGTCATCGGAGCGGGGGTCGCCGGTCTCCAGGCTATAGCGACAGCCAAACGCCTCGGCGCGATCGTCGAGGCCTATGACGTTCGCCCCGAAACCAAGGAACAGGTCGAATCCCTCGGCGCCAAGTTCGTCGACACGGGGGTTTCGGCCGCCGGTACGGGCGGCTATGCGCGCGAACTCACCGATGAGGAAAAGCGCCAACAGGCCGAAAAACTCGGCAAGGCCGTGGCCGGTTGCGATGTCCTCATCACGACAGCCGCCGTGCCCGGGCGCCGCTCGCCACTCATCATCACCGAGCCGATGGTCGCCGGCATGAAGAACGGCGCCGTCGTCGTCGACATGGCGGCCGAGGGCGGCGGCAACGTCGCCGGCTCGAAGCCCGGCGAAACCGTAAAGATCGGGGGCGCAACCATCGTCGGCCCCCTCGACCTTTCGAGCCGCATGCCCGTCCATGCCTCGGAGATGTACGCCAAGAATCTCTTCAATTTCATTTCGCCCTTCATCAAAGAAGGAAAGCTCGAACTCGATCGATCCGACGAGGTCATCGCCGGTTCCTGCCTCACGCGGGAGGGCGAGCTCGTGCACGAAGCCGTCCGCAAGGCTCATGGAGGGAAGGTTTAACCATGGTTGATTTCATCTATATATACGTCTTCATGCTCGCGGCCTTCACCGGCTACGAAGTCATTTCGCGGGTGCCCGTCATTCTCCACACGCCGCTGATGTCGGGCTCGAATTTTGTCCATGGCGTCGTCCTCGTCGGCGCGATGGTCGCCCTCGGATCGGCCGATCCCAACGATCCCCTGCAGATCGGCATCGGCGTGGTCGCCGTCTTCCTCGGCGCGGCCAACGCGGCCGGCGGTTTCGTCGTCACCGAGCGCATGCTGGCCATGTTCAAGCCCGGCGCGAAGAAGGGGGCGGCGAAATGAGCATGGACCTGCCCATTCAGCTCACCTACCTCGTCGTGGCCCTCCTCTTCATCCTCGGCCTCAAGGCCATGTCCTCGCCCGTGACCGCGAGGCGGGGCATCCTTTGGGCCGGGGTCGGCATGGTGATAGCCACCCTCGTCACCTTCGCGACGCCGCACCTGGGCAATTTCGGCTGGATGATCATCGCCCTCGTCCTCGGTGCGGCCCTCGCCGCCTGGCTCGGGCGCATCGTCAAGATGACCGACATGCCCCAAATGGTCGCCGTCTACAACGGCATGGGAGGCGGCGCCGCCGCCGCCATCGCGGCCCTCGAGCTCACCAAGGCGGCATCGGTCGGCACCGCGCATTCGGGCATCTTGGGCTCGATAGCGACCGCCCTCGGAGGGGCGCAGGAAGGCATGGGTCTCGCCGCCACCATCCTCGCCCTCGCCGGTTCGCTCATCGGTTCCGTGGCCTTTTCCGGTTCGATCGTGGCCTTTCTCAAGCTGCAGGGCCTCGTGAAAAAAGCCCACCGGCTTCCCGCCCAAAACCTCGTCGTCGTCCTCCTCCTCGGGGCGGCCTGCTTCCTCGGCGGCTGGATCGTGGCCTCCTCCCTTCCCGACGGCGGCGGCCTGCAGGGCTGGATGCTCCTCGCCTTCTACGCCGCGGCCCTCGTCCTCGGCGTTGTCGTGACCACCCCCATCGGCGGCGCGGACATGCCCGTCGTCATCTCGCTGCTCAACGCCTTCACCGGCCTCGCCGTCGGCCTCGAGGGTTACGTCCTCAAAAACCCGGCCCTCATCATCGCCGGCATCGTCGTCGGCGCCTCGGGAACCCTCCTCACTCAGCTCATGGCCAAGGCGATGAACCGAAAGATCGGCAAGATCATCTTCTCGCCGATCACCGGTGAGGCCCAGGCCGGATCAGCCATCCAAGGCTCCATGAAGGAGGCCAGCGCAGTCGACGTGGCATCCATGATGCGCTATGCCGAGAAGGTCATAATTGTTCCCGGTTACGGCATGGCCGTCGCCGGCGCCCAGCACAAGGTCTGGGAACTCACGAAGCTCCTCCAGGAAGCGGGCGTTACGGTCAAATTCGCGATCCATCCGGTCGCGGGCCGGATGCCGGGACACATGAACGTGCTTCTTGCCGAGGCGGGCGTGCCCTACGACCTCATCTTCGACCTCGAAGAGATCAACGAGGAATTCGCCCAGGCGGACGTGGCCCTCGTCATCGGCGCCAACGACGTCGTCAATCCCTCGGCCCGCACCGACAAGTCGAGTCCCATCTACGGCATGCCCATCCTCAACGCCGACCATGCTCACAACGTCATTTGCAACAAGCGAGGCAAGGGCACGGGCTATTCGGGAATCGAGAACGCCCTGTTCTACGGCGAGAATACCCGCATGCTGTACGGTTCGGCGCAGGCCGCCATTGCGGAGGTGATCGCAGGGGTGAAGACGATGATGTGAGGCAGATCCCTTCGGGAAGCCTCCCCCCTGAAAACGAAAAGGCCGCCCTTCGCGGGGCGGCCTTGCATTTATGGAAGAAAAGTCGGGCCCCAAGCCAGCTCGCTGGCCTGGCTTCCCGCGGGGCTCGCGCGTCATTCGTCGACGCAGCCTCCGCCTTCCTCGACCTGTCTGAGATACGCTTCGAGGTGTTGCCTATCGTCTTCGGAAATACGTTCGATCTTGACCCCGAAAATGCAGCGCCCTTCTTCCATGCGCGAGTGCCGCACGAAACCCTCGCAGCGAACCTGTTTCGTCACGTCGCCGACCGCCAGCTCCAGCATGAGAAAGAGATTCGTTAGGGGATCGATGGGGTTGTCCGAGACGCAGCGGAGCCCCTCGCTCGATAGGTCGATTCCCTCGGCCCAGAGATATTCCTCCCGGCCCGGAAAGTATCCTATCATTTGGCTGATCTTGCAGCGCTTGACTTTTCTGCGTTCTTCCATGGCCCAAGTATGGCCTGGTACGGTCCAGACCGCAAGTCTCGAAATGGGCTGGGCCAGACTTTGGTCGCATTCCTATGGCTGTTATCGAATCCAAATTTGTAAAGCATGTCAATTTTTCTCGACTTGGCATTGAAAACGCAACCTTTATCTCTTATCCTGAACTAATCATGAACGTACTGCGGCCAATACTCGGCGACAAGATAGCCGGGGTGCGTGTTGTCCCGATCATCAGCAAGATCGTAGTTCTATTCTCCATATTCCTATTAGCGTCGAATTTCGTTTCGAACTACGTGAACCTCGTCTTGAACCAAGGCGAGCAGATCGGGCTGGCCAATCGGATCATCGTCAAAGATCTCGCGGAAATCTATGGCTTCGCCTCGAATCAGTATGAAATATATCAATTCAACCAGAGTCTTCCGGATGCCGTCAAAGGCATGACGGAAAGTTCTTTGAAGACGCTGCGCGCCGAGCGATCGGTGGCCTTCGGCCTCAAGGACGACGGAACCTTCCTCTTCTGGGCCTCAAAGCTATCCCAACCCCCGACCTTCGCCGATGCCGTGGCCTTCAATACCCTCAAAACCTCGAAGGCCGGCGAGGGCAAAATCAACTTCAACCTCGGCGGTCGCGAGTATTTCGGGGTCTTCAAGCGCAACGCCAATTGGAACATCTGGCTTGTCAGGGCCGACGATCGCATCGAATTTGAAAGCGCCTCGCGCAACATCTTCGCGAGCGTGTCCCTGATCATTCTCGGGCTCACCGCCCTCTGCCTCGTCGTCGGCACCATCCTTCTCAGGCACATTCTCCGGTTCGTGCCGCGGATGACGAGCAATATCATGAAGATGCAGCAGAGCCAAAAGATGGGTCTCCTCGATCTTCGCGGCGCGCCGAACGACGATGTCACCTACCTCGGGGCCTCCTTCAATTCGCTCGCCTCGACTATCGACAATCTCATCTCGATCTTCAGGCGCTTCGTCACCCAGGATATAGCCGAGCGCGCCTACCAGGAGCGCGAGGTAAGGCTCGAAGGCAAGACCCGACAGCTCACCATCCTCTTTTCCGACATCAAGGGCTTCACCTTCATGACCGAGACCCTGGGCAACGACATCATCGACGTGCTCAACCTCCATTACCAGCGAGCCATAGCGCAGATCCACGATCACCACGGCATAGTCGGCTCGATCATCGGCGACGCCCTTCTCGCGGTCTACGGCACGATGAAGAGCGAGGAGAACATGGCTCTCGAGGCCCTCCGTTCGGCCTACCGCATCCAGGAGGTGGCGGGCGAGCTTCGAGGCGAGATCACGAAAAAGCGCGAGACGATCGTGCTCCGCCGCGGCGCCCTCACCGAGGCCGAGGAAAGGGTCTATAGGGCTGTCCTCGTAGAGGTCGGCGTCGGACTCGACGGCGGCGAGGTCTTCTACGGCAACATCGGATCCTACGAGCGGATGACGAACACGGTCATCGGGGACAACGTCAACTCCGCCAGCAGGCTCGAGGGATTGACGAGGATCTACAAGGTTCCCGTGGTCTGCTCCGAATTCGTGAAGAACGAGGTGGAGGCCGTGAGTTCGGGCGAGTTCCGCTTTATCGAGATCGACGTGGTCCAGGTGAAGGGCAAGACCGAGGGCAAGCGCATCTACTGGCCGGTTCGAGAGTCGTTCCTCGACGATGAGTTGGCCAAGGAATTCTTGTCCTTCTCGGCGGGGCTCCAAGCTTATTATGAGGGCAATTGGCAAGAAGCGGGCGCGGCGTGGCGCGGGGTGAATCTTCCGGTCGTAGAAGTCTTCCGCGACAGGATTGCAGGCGGGAAGGTCCCCGCCAATTGGAATGGCATATGGGCGATGACAACGAAATAAGACAATTAATCCACCGCGAGGCCGAGGATTTTCTCTCCAAGGCCCGGGAAGCCACGAAGGATATCCAGGAGATCTACGACATAGAGACGGAATTCGCGAAGACTCGCAAGAACCGTTCCTTGATGGTGCCCTTGGCCACGATCGGCACCCTGCTCGTGCTTGCGATCATCGCGTGGGGAATTACCAATTCGATACAGGCGCAGACCAACGCCGCCCCGGTGGATGTCGCGGCCTTCGACGACCTCAATCTCAAGGATCTCCTCGATTCGGCCAAGCGAAACGAAAACGACATGGCCAACGCCCAATCGGCCCTGCAACAGATGAATTTCGACCAGAAATCCTTCCTCGACACGGCCGATCGCGATTACTCGGCGGCCCTCGATTCGGCCAAGGCGAAGGCGGTCGGAGCCGCCGACCTCAGCAGCAGAAATGCGCAGGCGAAGGCCGCCTGGACAGCGAAGCGCAAGCAGATACAGGATTCCTACGCCCCTCGGATCGCCGCGAAAAAGGCCGAGATCGCGACCATCCAGGCCAGGATCGACAAGTATGATCAGCGCCTGATGGCGCAGGCAAAACAGCAGCAAGCCATCCTCGACAGCGCGACGCAGAAGTTCGACCTGGAGAAGAAGCAGATCGTGACGGACTATGAGCGCAGGCTCGCCGATCTCCAAAACCACAGGCAGAGTGACATCGCTTCGCTGACAAAACAGCGCGAAGATCTCGCCGCCTCTCTGACCGCTCGCTACAACCCGGTTTTCCAGGACCCGAAGATGCAGGCTCTTCTAGCGAAGTGGAAGGCCCCGCCCTCATTCGGTCCCTTCTCGCCCCTTCCCGCCTATCTCATCCAATCAGGGGCCTACTCCGCCGCGGACGCCGCGGCGCTCGATGCATCCCTCGCCGATTTCACGTTCATCGCCGGGGAATTGCGGAAGGTGCCTTATATCAATTCCGTCCCTTCCGCCCTATCCCGCCTGGAGACCGAAGGGCTCCAGTCCGCCGCCGCCTACCGAAACGCCCTTGTCGCCGCGGCGAACCTGCTCCAGGATCGCGACGCCCAGATCGCCGCCTTGACGACCCGGGCCCTCGGTGCGGAAGCGGATCGCGATCGTCTGAATTGGGCCATTGGCAACTATGCCGACGCCCAGCGCGAATCGGGTTTCGTCGTCGATCCTCGCGATCCTTCCTCCGTCGTCCTCGTGCTCAATCCCTCGATCCCGGTGAACGACGGAAGCACCGCCTACATAGTCAGGGGCGAGAAGTCCGTAGCGACCTTGAAACTGACCCTGCGTGACGGGAAACCGATCGGATCGGTCGTCACGACTGTCGACGGCGAAACGATACAGCCCTTCGACACTGTACTCGTCGCCTCGTCCCCAACTCCATGAACTTCGGAGGCACCATGGTGTCCAAGCGCATCCTCGCCGTGGCGGCGATGGCGGTTTTCATGCTCGTCGGTCTTTCCGCCGCGGATTACGCGAGTTACGGCTTCACGCAAACCGGCACCCGTACCGTCGACGGGATCGACTATCTCGTCCTCGTGGACGATACCGGGGCCGAGATGCTCTTCTCTCCCCTCGTCGAGCCGGGCGCCGACAGGCTCAACGCGCTGAAGGCGATCGTATCAATGCTGCATTCCTGGAGCGGATTGACCCTCGCCTCGATTCGCGCGACGAACGACGCGAGCCAGCTTCGCGTCACCGCCGTCCCCTCGTCCCTTATGACAGGCCCCGACGATCTCAAGTCCGCCCTTCCCGGCGGCCTCGTTTTCTGGTACGAAAAGGCCATCGACTACGATTTTAGGGTCATGTCGGGCGCCTATGCGATCAGGATGACGGGCCTTTTCACTTCGACCGCCGACCTGCTCGTTTCCCTTCGCAGCGCCTACAAGGATCCGGCCGCTTGGCTCCTCAACGGCGACCCCGAGTATGCCGTCAAGCGGATATCCGAACTCACGACCCGGGTGGATGCCCTCGAAACCGCATTGAAGACCGCCAGCGATAGCCTTACGCAAACGACTTCTGATCTTGCGAGCACGACGGACAAGTTGACGGCGACGAGTGAGGAGCTTTCGGCGACGAAGGCAGAGCTCGAATCCTTCGAGGCCGCGAAGGCCTCCTCCGACAAGTCTCTTTCCGCCTCGACGGAGCGACTCGAAGCCGCCCTGATGACGGCCCTCAACGTCGGATTCTTCAGCGGGCCCAAGCCCATTGCCCAGGCTGTCGTCGACTGGGTAGTCGCGAAAAAGACCGGCGACCCTAGCCTCGCGAAGGCGGCCCTTGTCACCGCGGCCAAGGCCGAGAAATTCCAGGCAACGGAAAAAGAAATCGGCATCGTGCTTCAGGTGTTATACGGCGAACGCTGACCGGCGCAGTGCGCGAAAGTCGCTGCCGCATGGAAGATGCCGATCCTTCAGAGTCATGTGAAGACGATGTCGCGTCTTTGCGCCAGGATGCCGAGGAGCTTCGGCGAGCCCGCCTCCTCCTTGAGCGCGCAGAGGACATGGCCGGTATTGGAAGCTGGGAATTCGACTATGCGACGCGAACTGTCGTAGGTTCGCCCGGGGCTCTCAAAATCTACGGCGCTCCGTCTTCCGGCTTGCGGGTCGAGGATATGGAACTGGTTCCCCTTCCGGAATATCGAGCCCTCTTGAATCAGGCGCGCGATGACCATGTCCATCGCGGCAAACCCTATGACATCGAATTCAAGATCAAACGAATGAACGATGGAGCCATTCTCGACGTCCACTCGCGGGCATCCTGGGATGCGGCGCATCGGCGCCTTTTCGGGATCATCAGGGATATCACCAAGGAAAGGCTCGCCGACGCGGAAATCCGCTCGCTCAACAGGGAACTCGAAGCGAGGGTCGAGGAAAGAACCAGACAGCTTGTAGCCGCCAACTCCGCCCTCGCGTCTGCCTTGGCCGAGCTCGAGGTCCAGCACGGGAAGCAAGTGGTGGCGGAAAAGATGGAAGCGATCGGCCGTCTCGTCGCGACCCTCGCCCACGCCCTCAACACGCCGATCGGTGCGATAAAATCCGAAAGCGAATCGGGGCTTCGGGATGCGCTGGAAATCGGCAAGCGGCTCGAGCGCATTCGCTCACTTGAAGACCGGGATTTCGCGACCCTCCTCGCGCTTGTGGAGGACGCCGACCCTATGAAGGCCGTCGCAATTGCGAGCGTCCAGCAGCGGAGGTCAAAGCGGCGGTCCTTCGAAGCGGTTTTCACCGAAGCGGACATGAAGGACGCGGGTCTTGCAGCGGACGAACTCGTGGATATGGGCTTCGACGGACCCATCGAGGAACTCCTCGCGCCTCATGGCGGACTCCCGATAGCCGAAATCGTACATCTCGCCTGGGAGTTCACCTCCGACGCCCGCGCTGACGCGGTGATCCGCGAGGCTTCGGGGAATGCCGAAAGGGTGGTGAGAACCCTCCGAACCTATGTTTCCGGCGGTCGCGGTCAGAGGATCGTGAGAATGGATCTTCGCTCGACGATCGAAGCCGCCCTCTCCTCCCAGCGCCGCGTCGCCGGACCAGGAGTCACGATCGAATGCTCCTGGGGAGCCGAGATGGAAGTGGACTGCATCCCTGAGCAGTTGGAGCAAGTGTGGTCCAATCTCATATCAAACGCATTCCATGCCATGGGACATTCGGGGAAGCTCCGCATCGAGACGGAGCGCGAGGGTACGATGGCCATCGTGCGCGTCATCGATGACGGTCCTGGAATCGCCGAAGAGATGTGGGAGAGGGTCTTTACGCCCTTTTTCACCACGAAGGCTCCGGGCATGGGTACGGGTCTCGGACTCGATATCTCTCGCCGCACCCTCGAGGAAATCGGGGGGCGGATCGACTTCGAAAGTCGGCACGGGAGGACCTGCTTCACCGTCTGCCTTCCAGCCGTTCCTTGAGCGGCACGAGGCGAAGGGTCGTCCGCTCGCCCTTCCGACAAGGCTGTTGCCCGATGCGGCCCAGGGCGGCTACACTCGCCTTCCATGGCCGGCGAACTGAGGAGTCTGCTTCCCTACCTGCGCGAGTACCGCTGGCGCTATGTCGCCGGCATAGCCGCCGATCTCGCCGTCGACGCGGGCAATATCGCCATGCCCCAGTTCATCAAGTCGGCCATCGATCTCGTCGCCTCCGGCCGGGCAGCGCCCATGACTCTGCTGCCCGTCCTCGCCTCCATGCTTGGTCTCGCAGCGGCCATCGTCTGCGGACGCTTCCTGTGGCGCTACTTCATCCACGGTTCCTCGCGGCGGATCGAGAACGCGATGCGGGACCGCTACTTCGCGAAGCTGATGGAGATGCCCGCGGATTGGTACCGCGCGAACAAGTCGGGGGACATCATGGCGCGGGCCACCAACGACATGGGGGCAATCCGCCAGGCGACGGGAATGGGCTTCATCACCTTCATCGACGGCGTCTTCATGTCGACGGGTATTCTCGCGGTGATGTTCGCGAGCGCCCCGCGCACCGCCGTCTGGACGATCATTCCCCTTCCATTCATAACAGTACTTATCATCCTGTTCGGAAGGATGACGGGCGGACGATTCAAGCGGGTCCAGGAGATTTTCGCCCGCCTGGCCGGAGTCGCGCAGGAGACCGTGGCGGGCATCCGCGTCGTCAAGGCCTTCGTCAAGGAAGGGCGCTTCGGGTCGATCTTCGAGCGGAGCAATGACGACTACCGCGAAGCCTCGATGTCCCTCGTCCGAGTCTTCGGCTTCTTCTTTCCCTTCATCGCCTTCCTGTCGGGCACGACGACCGTCATCCTCCTCCTCGCAGGCGGATCGGCCGTCGTCGCCAATCGAATGAGCCCCGGCGAGATCGTCGCCATGCTCGCGTATCTCGACATGCTCATCTGGCCGATGATGGGCGCGGGCTTCACGGTCAATACGATCCAGCGCGGGGCGGCCAGCCTCAAGCGGGTCAACGAGGTGCTGGACGCGAAGCCGGCCATCGCGAGCCTGCCCGGCGCCTTCGACGAGACGCCGAGGGGCGACATCGAGTTCCGGAATCTTCACTTTAGTTATGAAGGTACCGAAGCCAGCGCTCTCGACGGTCTCGATCTCGAAATTCCCCGCGGCGCTACCCTCGGCATCCTGGGCAGGGTGGGCTCGGGAAAATCGACCCTCCTCAAGATCCTTCCGCGCCTGGTCGACCCGCCGGCGGGAAGCGTGTTCTTCGGCGGCCGGGACCTTCGCGACTACAGTCTGCCCGCCTTGAGGCGGGCCTTCGGCTTCGTGCCCCAAGAATCCTTCCTGTTCTCCGATACGATTTCGGCCAACCTGCGTTTCGGCAAGCCCGAGCTCGACGCCGAGCGTTTCGCCCGCGTCGCAACGATAGCCGCCCTCGATGACGATGTCGCGGGCTTTCCCGAGGGCTGGGAGACGGTCGTGGGGGAACGCGGCCTCACACTGTCGGGCGGGCAAAAGCAGCGCGTCGCCATCGCCCGTGCCCTGGCCGTCGATCCCGAGATCCTCGTCCTCGACGATGCCTTGTCGGCGGTAGACGCGGACACCGAGGAGCGCATCCTCGCGGCCCTCCTCGAGGAGCGGCGGGGGAGGACGAACATTATCGTATCCCATCGCGTCTCGACGCTCAGGCATGCCGATACCATCGTGGTCCTGCAAGTAGGCAGGATCTGTCAAAGCGGCACCCATGCCGAGCTCTTGGCGGAGGCCTCGGGCTTCTATGCTGAAATAGCGAGCCTGCAGGCCCTCGAGGCCCAATTGGCGGGGGCGGGCAGCGAGGCCCTCGAAAATGCGTGAGGCGGAAGCGCGAATGGACGGTTCGATCGCAATCGAGAAGATCGATATCCCGCTCGGCGGGAGCGATACCATAGTCCTGACGAGATTTTGCGGCGATCCCGCGGGGATCCCCGTTCTCATGATCCATGGCGCGATAGAGAACGGGAGGATATTCCATTCGCGTTCGGGCAAGGGGCTCGGGCCCTGGCTCGCCTCGAGGGGCTTCGACGTCTTCGTCGCCGACCTGCGCGGCCACGGCGAGAGTTCGCCACCCGTTTCCCGCCATACGGCCTACGGCCAGACCGAGATCGTCCTCGAGGAACTGCCAGCCGTCGTGGAGGCGCTGATTGCGCGGCGGGGGAGGGTGCGCCAGGCCTGGGTCGCACATTCCTGGGGTGGAGTCCTCCTCAACGCCTTTCTCGCCCGTTACCCGGAGTACGCTTCCCTCGTGGGCTCGGCCGTCTACTTCGGGTCGAAGCGCAGCGTGCGCGCGATCACGGGCGAGAGTCTGCTCAAGGTCTGGCTCATCTGGGAGCTCGTCTGCCCGATCGTCGCCTCCGTCGCCGGCTATCTGCCGGCCGCGAGGATGGGCATAGGCTCCGACGACGAGTCGAGGCGCTACCTCATGCAATGCCTGCGATGGGTGCGCGAAAGCCGCTGGGTCGATCCGGCAGACGGTTTCGACTACGGCGAGGCCATCAGGCGCGTGGCGATGCCGCCGATATGGTACATCGCCGCCGCGGCGGACGGGGCCCTCGGTCATCCGGACGATGTGCGCGCCTTCATGGAAAGTTCGGGAACGGCGAATGCGCGCTTCACGATATTGTCCCGCGAGGCGGGAAATATGCACAATTACGATCACATCGACATGCTCACCCACGCGGATGCGACGCGCGACCATTTCCCGGCGGTGGCCGATTGGTTGGCCTCGGCGGGAGCCAGGCTCCCGAGCGAGGGGCGCGGGGGGGCTGCCGATGATGAGGGCGCCGAAGTCGCTCGAGGGAGACGGAATCATGCCAATTGAGAACATCGTGAGGGATCTGCGCGAGGGGGTGCTCGAGCTCGCCTTCGACCGACCCGGCAAGAAGAATGCCATCGACGCGGCGATGTACGTCACCCTTTCCGAAGCCCTCGAAGAGGCCGCCTCGGATGACCGCGTCCGGGCCGTCGTCTTCGTCGGCCGCAACGGCGATTTCACGAGCGGGAACGACATTGCGGATTTCGCGAGCGGGAAGGTGCTCGCCGCGGGGAGTCCCGTCCTCCGCTTCATCGAGGCCCTGGTTGCCGCGCCAAAGCCCCTGATCGCGGGAGTGGAGGGGCTCGCCGTCGGCATCGGGGTGACCCTGCTCCTGCAGTGCGACCTCGTCTATGCGGGAAGGGCTGCCCGCTTTCGAATGCCCTTCGTCGACCTCGCTCTTGTGCCCGAGGCGGGCTCGACCTATCTCCTGCCCCGCATCGCGGGAAGGCAGAGGGCGGCCGAGCTCGTCCTTCTCGGCGAGGTATTCGGCGCGGAAAAGGCCAGGGATTTCGGCTTCGTCAACGAGGTGGTGACGGAAGGGGAGGCCGGAGCGAAAGCCCGCGAGGCCGCTCTGGCGATGGCGGCCAAGCCACCGGCGGCGATGCGATTCGCGAAGGAGCTGCTCCGCCGCGGAGAGAAAGAAGGGCTACGCGAGGCGATAGAGAGGGAATCGGCGATATTCCGCGAGCGTGTGGCCTCTCCCGAGGCGGCGGAGGCCTTCTCGGCCTTCGCCCAGAAACGCAAGGCGGACTTTTCGCGGTTCAGTTGAGGGTTCCCCTTTGGGCGGCCCTCGAGGTCGTGTCCGGCTGCAGGAGCCGCCCCCCTATTTTTCCAGCCCGAACTGGTTGATGATCCGCGTGCGGTAGGCAGCTATTTCCTTGCCGAGCTTCTGGAGGGTGTCGATCTTTTCCTTGATGGTGGCCAAGTGGGTGTCGAGGAGCTCGATGAGGCGAGGCATGATCTTGTCGGGGATCTTCTGCTCGCGGTCGAACATGTCGGCGAGTTCCTTCATTTCCTCGAGGCTGAGGCCGAGGGTTTTGAGCCTGAGGACGAATTTGAAGCGGATGATGTCCGCCTTGTCGTAGTAGCGGACCCGCCCCTCCGTTCGTTTGGGAGGCTCGACGAGGCCGAGCTTTTCGTAGAGGCGTATGGTCCTCGTCGTGATGCCGAGAGCCTCGGCGAGATCGCTGATCATGAGGCGTTCTTCGTTGCTCAATCGCATGCTGCCCTCGTTCCGGCGACCCCTGGCGGCGCCGACTACAGTATTTTGATACTTGACATGCGCGTCAAGTAGGATAATGCTGCATGTCAAGCGAAGGTCGAGGGCGGCATGGATCGCCCGATCTTCCAACAATGAGGCCGGAGGGGAGCGAAATGAAACTCCTTGTGTGCGTGAAACAGGTGGCCGATCTCGAGTCGAGGTTCAAGCCCAACGCGGCGGGAACCTGGTACGACGAGGCCGACGTCGCCTTCAGGATGAACGAGTATGACGAGTACGCCGTCGAAGAGGCGGTGCGGCTCAAGGAAAAACTCGGTGGCGAGCCGGATCTTACCGTCATTTCCATCGGGCCCGAGCGGGTCGGGGAGGCCATCAAGAAGGCTCTCGCCATGGGTTGCGACCGGGGAGTGCATGTCCTCGACCCTGACGCCGCCTCGAAGGATCCCTCGCAGATCGCCGCGATAATCGCTGCCTTCGCCAAGGACAAAGGCTTCGACCTCGTGTTCACCGGCATGCAATCGCAGGACCGGGGCTCCGCGCAGGTCGGCCTCCTCGTGGCCGAACGCCTCGGCATAGCGGCCCTCAGCACGATGGTAGCCTTCGAGTGGGCCGACGGCGTCATCGCGGCCAAGCGCGAACTCGAGGGCGGCATCAAGGCGCGCGTGAAGCTCAGGCCACCAGCCCTCCTCACCTGCCAGCTCGGACTCAACGTTCCGCGCTATCCGACCCTTCCCAATATAATGAAGGCGAAGAAAAAGGAACTTCTCGTCCTGCCCGTCGCCGACCTCCTTTCGGAAGGGGCCAAGGCGGTCACCCAGAAGTTCTACGCCCCCGCTCGCAAGGGCGGCGGGCTCGTGCTCGAGGGCGACACGGCCGATCTCGTGGACAAGACGATTGCGATTCTCAAGGAAAAGACGGGGGTGCTGCGATGAAGGTCCTGCTTGTCGGCGAATACCGCGAGGGCAAGGTCCTCGATGCCACCTGGGAATTATTCGGCTACGCGGCGAAGGCCGGGGCCGAAGCCGTTTTATTCCTCGTCGGCGATCCGGCGAATCCGCCAACCTGCGGAGCCAAGCTCCTCCTCGCCGACATCGCGAAGGCGGGCGAGTACAATCCCGAGCTCCACAAGAAGCTCGTCCTCGACGCCGTCGCGGCCGAATCGCCCGACCAGGTCGTATTTTGTCATAGTTCCTACGGTTGGGATCTCGCGCCCCGCGTCGCCTCTGCACTCGAAGCGGCCCAGGTTTCCGAGATCATCGGGCTTTCGGATGGCGGCTTCGAGCTGGGTTCCTGCAACGCCAAGATGCGCAGGCTCGTGAAGCCCTCGACACCGAAGGTGGTCGTGACCATCCAGGGCGGAGCCTTCCCCGCGGCCAAACCCGAGGGCAGCCCCGCGCTGTCGATCGTCTCATCCGAGGCGCCGTCGCGGATCGAGTTCCTCGGCTACGATCCGCCGGAGAAGAAGGACGTGGATCTCGCGAAGGCCGAGATCATCGTGAGCGCCGGCCGCGGCATCGGCAAGAAGGACAACGTGGCCATGATCGCCGCCCTCGCGAAGGCCCTCGGCGGCGAACTCGGCGCGAGTCGGCCCGTCGTCGACGCCGGTTGGGTCGAGCAGAGCCATCAGGTCGGCACCACCGGCCAGACGGTCTCGCCCAAGCTCTACGTGGCCTGCGGCATTTCGGGCGCGATCCAGCATCTCGCGGGAATGAAGAAGTCGGATTTCGTGCTCGCGATCAACAAGGACAAGGACGCCCCGATAGGGGAGGTGGCCGACGTCCTCGTAGTCACCGATCTTCTCCAGTTCGTGCCAGCACTGACGGCCAAGCTCGCAAAGTAGGGATCGCGCATCAAGAAGCGGGGCGGCGATCGTCGCCCCGCTTCGCCCTCGTTTCGCGGCGCCGGGGCGCCGACATGGAGTCCGGCTTCTGTCAGCTCTTGCCGAAGGCCTCGAGGAATTGCTGCAGGAGCTGGGGCGCGTTCGACTTGATCTTGCCCGACATGAAGTCCATCGGGCCGGGGCGATAGCCCTGGTCCCAGATCCTCGCCAGGAATTCCTCGCTCGTCTTGCAGACGCAATCGGCGGCCTCGACGGTCTTGCCCTCGGCCACCGCGCAGCCGTCGGGCCCGAGGGTCACGGTCTTCTTCGTCTCGGCGACGGAAAAATAGAATGTAGTAACAGTACTGAAGATTCCTTTCCGGTACGACGCCGGAAGCGCGGCGAACAACTCGTCTGTCATCTCGTCCTCCAAAGCTGGCATCGTATTCGCGCTTCGCGAATGGGTCAATCGAGAATCGCCTAGTTCGCTAAATAATTAGCGATTCGAATTAAACTTGACATGTGCGTCAACGTCACGTATTGATAAAGCAACGACTGTAGGGACTTCGGGCGGTTCAATTCGATGACATTTCGGCCGCGAGTGTCGGGCTGAAATAATCTCGCGCCACGAATGTGGGCAGGAGGCCAGATGAACGACATACCCTGGAAATCGGTGCCGGACATGCTCCGCGATCACGCGACGACCTTCGCCGACCACCTGGCCCTGCGCTATCGGCGCCAGGGTAAGCTCCAATTGCTCAAATATCCTCAGCTCTATGAACGTGCCCTCATGGTGGCGCGGGGGCTGCGCAAATTCGGCATCAAGAGCGGAGACCGGGTCGCCATCCTCTCGGAGAATCGCGCGGGCTGGGTCATCGCCGACCTCGGGATCCTGAGTCTCGGCGCTGTCACCGTGCCCATCTATGCCACGAGCACGCCCGAGCAGATCGAGTACATGCTCCGCAATTCCGGGGCGAAGTTCATCTTCGTTTCGGGCAAGTTCCAATACGCGAAGCTGCTCAAGATCCGCAATGCCATCCCCGAGGTATTCCAGGTCTCCTCCTTCGAGCGCTTCATCGGCGATCCTACGCTTCCCGTATGCCACTTCTACACCCTCTCGGAGATCGACGACCCGATCACGAGCGAGGAGAAGAAGGAACTCGAGGCGGAGATCGACAAGGTTGGGCCGGATGATCTTCTCACCCTCATCTACACCTCGGGGACCACCGGCGTGCCGAAGGGCGTCATGCTCAGCCATCGCAACGCGATGTACGGAGCTTATCAGGGCGGCATCAAGACCGGCATGATCCGCAACGATGACACGATGTTGAGTTTCCTTCCGATGAGCCACGTCTTCGAGCGCGTCGACGGCTACTACACGACGATGATCAACGGCTGCGAACTCACCTTCGCCGACTCGATAGAGAAGGTTCCCGAGAACATGATCGAGTACCAGCCGACCGTCATGGTCTCGGTGCCCAGGCTCTTCGAGAAGGCCTATTCGCGCATCTTCGAGACCGTGCATGAGATGTCCGTGCTCAAGCGCTGGATCTTCCACAAATCGGTCGCCGCCGGACGCAACTTCGTCGAATACAAATACGTGAAGCAGGCGAAGGTACCCGCGGGCGTCGCCTTCGGCAATTGGCTCGGCGAGGTGCTCGTGTTCAAGAAGCTCCGCGCGAGGCTGGGCGGCACCCTGCGCGCCTTCATCTCGGGTGGCGCTCCCCTCGATCGCAGCATCAACGAATTCTTCTGGGCCATCGGCGTCCCCGTCCTCGAGGGCTACGGCCTCACCGAGACGAGCGCCGGAATCTGCATCAACAATCTGAAGCAGCTGCGCTTCGGCTCGGTCGGCACCGCCTTCGACGGCATGGAGTTCAAGACCGACGTCGACGGCGAGATCCTCGTGCGCGGTCCGGCCGTCACCAGCGGCTATTGGAACGACCCCGTCGCGACGGCCGAGGCCTTCACCGACGGCTGGTTCCGCACGGGCGACATCGGCAAGATCGAGGACGGCTACATCTACATCACGGACCGCAAGAAGGAACTCATCATCACCGCGGGCGGCAAGAACATCGCTCCCCAGCCCATCGAGAACCTTCTCAAGCTGGACAAGTACATCTCCCAAGCCTTCGTATTCGGCGACAGGAAGCCCTTCCTCACGGCGCTCATCGTTCCGAATTTCGACAGGCTCGTGGAGTTCGCGAGGGAACATCATATCAATTACCTCGATATGGAAGACCTCGTGATGAACGAGCCGGTGGAAGAGCTTATCGAGAAACGCATCGCCGAGGTCAACGCCAAGCTGGCGAGGTGGGAGACCATCAAGCGCTTCATCGTCCTGCCGAGGGACTTCACCATCGAGGGCGGCGAGCTCACGCCCACCCTCAAGCTCAAGCGCAAGGTCATCGTCGAGAAATATTCCGAGAAGATCGACGGGATGTACGCCGACTCCTGGCACTCGAGGAGCGTCGGCAATGGAAACGGAAACGGAAACGGAAACGGAAACGGCGCGACCAACGGGGCTCCCGAGGGCGAGGCCAAGCATGAAGGTCGGCAATGAACGAGGCTATAGGAAATCGCCCGCGCGCTGGCGCGGGATCGGAGGATCGTAGATGAGACAGATCAACAAGGTGGCCGTCCTCGGGGCGGGCGTCATGGGAGCGACGATCGCGGCCCACCTCGCGAACGCGGGCATCCGCGTGCTTCTTCTCGACATCGTGCCGCGAGAGCCGAATGACGCAGAAAAAGCGGCCGGGCTCGGGCTGTCGGACAAACTAGTGAGGAACCGGATCGCCGCTGCCGGGCTCGAGGCTCTCCAGAAGGCCTCGCCCGCGGCCTTCTTCGTCCCGGCCTACGCCTCCTTCATCGAGGTCGGCAACTTCGAGGATGACGCGGCCAAGCTCAAGGACTGCGACTGGGTGGTCGAAGTTGTCGTCGAGAACATGGACATCAAGAAGAAGCTCCTGACAGGAACGATCATACCCAACCTGGGCCCCGACGCGGTGCTTTCGTCCAACACGAGCGGCCTGTCCATCAACGAAATGGCGAAGACCCTGCCGGTGGAGATGCGGAAGCGCTTCCTCGTGACGCACTTCTTCAATCCGCCGCGCTACATGCGCCTCCTCGAGATCGTGCCCTGCGCCGAGACCGATCCCGCAGTCGTCGACTTCATGGCCTCCTTCATCGCGAAGCGGCTCGGCAAGGGCATCGTCTACGCGAAGGACACGCCCAACTTCATCGCCAACCGCATCGGCGTCTACGCCATCGCGAGCTGCATCAAGCACATGGTCGACATGGACATGAACGTCGAGGAGGTCGACGCCATCGCCGGCCCCGCGACGGGGCGGCCCAAGAGCGCGGCCTTCCGTACAACAGACTTGGTCGGTCTCGACACCATGAAGCATGTCGCCGACAACTCCTTCGAGCTCCTTCCCGGCGACGACGAGCGCGACATCTTCAAGCTGCCCGCCTTCGTCGGCGACATGGTTTCCAAGGGTCTTCTCGGCAACAAGACGAAGAAGGGCTTCTTCCGCAAGGACAAGAGCCCCGAGGGCGACAAGTACTTCTACTACGACTGGAAGAAGGGCGAGTACGTCGCGTCGGGCCGTCCCAAGTTCGCCTCCCTCGAGGCGGCCAAGCCCATCGAGGATGTCGGACAGCGCATCGTCGCCGTCATCAACGGCAGCGACAAGGCCTCCGACTTCGCCTGGCGCAACATCCGCGACACCCTCCTCTACACCTGGAAGCGCCGCGCCGAGATCGCCGACGATGTCGTGAACATCGACAACGGCATGAAGTGGGGCTTCAATTGGGACCTCGGCCCCTTCGAGATGCTCGACGCCATCGGGGTTGCCGCCTTCGTCGCAAGGGCCGAGAAGGACGGAGTCAAGGTTCCGGCAGACCTCAAGGAAGTCCCCGGCTTCTACCGCTTCGAGGGCGGGAAACAACAGTATTGGTGCTTCCTTTCCAAGACCTGGAAGCAGGTCCCCCGCCCCGCCGAATGGATCTCCCTCGGCGCCATCGAGAGGACGGGTGGGGTAGTCGAGCGCAACGCAGGGGCCTCCGTGCTCGACCTGGGCGACGGTGTCTTCTGCCTCGAGTACCACACCAAGATGAACGCCATCGGCAACGAAACTCTCGCGATGGTGCACAAGGCCGTCCGACGCGCCCAGGAGGACGGCATCGGCCTCGTCGTCGCCAACGAGGGCAAGACCTTCTCGGCTGGCGCCAATCTCGCGCTGATGGCCATGGGCATAGCCGAGGGCGAATTCGACGAGATCGGCATGACGATCAAGGCCTTCCAGAAGGCGATGATGGCTTTCAAGTACTCGCCCATTCCCGTCGTCGCCGCGCCTCACCAAATGGCCCTCGGCGGCGGCTGCGAGACCTGCCTTCACGCCGACGGCATCGTCGCCTCGGCCGAGACCTACATGGGCCTCGTCGAGCTCGGCGTCGGCCTCCTCCCAGCGGGCGGCGGCACCAAGGAGATGGCGGTGCGCGCCATCCAGCTCGCCGAGCGCAACGAGACCGACGTCCAGCCCTTCATCTTCAAGAACTTCATGAACATCGCGATGGCCAAGGTGAGCATGTCGGGCGCCGAGCTCTTCGACCTCGGCTACATGCGACAGGGCGACGCGATCTCGATGGACCCCGACAGGCGCATCCACGACGCCAAGCAGCGCGTCATCGCGATGGCGGCCACCTACCGCCCCGCTTCGCCCCTGGTCGATCTCAAGGCCCCGGGACGCAGCATCGCGGCGAGCATCAAGAGCCAGATCTGGAACATGAAAATGGGCGGCTTCATCTCCGAGTACGACGAGTACCTCGCGAACGGCGTCGCGGACGTCATCTGCGGCGGCGACGTGCCGGCCGGAACCCTGATCACCGAGGAATACCTCCTCGAACTCGAGCGCGAGGCCTTCTTGAGGTTCTGCGGGCAGAAGAAGACCCTCGAGCGCATCCAGTACATGCTCAAGAAGGGCAAGCCCCTCCGCAATTAGGCGGGCGATCTCATGGCAATTGCGATCAATAACGGAGGAAGTTGATGAAACAAGCTTATATATTGGCTGTCGCCCGGACGCCAGGCTGCAAGGCCAAGAAGGGCAAGCTCAAGGACATGCGCCCGGACGACCTGGCGGCCATCGCGATCAAGGCCGTTCTCGAGCGGGGCGGCGTCGACCCCAAGGAGGTCGAGGACGTCATCATGGGCTGCGCCTTCCCCGAGGGCGAGCAGGGCATGAACATGGCCCGCGTCGCGGCGATGAAGGCGGGGCTCCCCGTCGAGGTTCCCGGGCAGACGGTCAACCGCTTCTGCTCCTCGGGCCTCCAGACCATCGCCACGGCGGCCGAGCGCATCATGGCGGGCTTTGCCGACGTGATCATCGCCGGCGGCGCGGAGAGCATGACGATGATTCCCATGGGCGGCGTGAAGTACAGCGCCAATCCCGGCCTCGTCGGGACCTGGCCGGAGTCCTTCGCCTCGATGGGCGTCACGGCAGAGCTCGTGGCGGAAAAATACGGCATCAATCGCGCCGATCAGGACGCCTTCGCCGTCGAGAGCCATAAGCGGGCCGCCGCGGCCATCGCGGCCGGCAAGTTCAAGGACGAAATCGTGCCCGTCGAGATCGAGCAGGTTTCGCTTTCGGGGAACAAGATCAAGCGCTCGAAGGAAGTCGTTGACATCGACGACGGCGTGCGCGGCGACAGCACGGTCGAGGGGCTCGCGGGGCTCAAGGCCGCTTTCAAGGTGGGGGGCAGCGTCACCGCGGGCAATTCCTCGCAGATGACCGACGGGGCGGCTGCCGTCCTCGTGGTGTCGGATGAGTGGCTCAAGAAGACCGGCAAGAAGGCCCTCGCGCGCTTCGTCGCCTTCGCGGTCAAGGGCGTCCCTCCCGAGTTGATGGGCATTGGTCCCATCGCGGCGATCCCCGCCGCCCTCAAGCTGGCCAAGCTGGAACTCGCCGACATCGGACTCGTCGAGCTCAACGAGGCCTTCGCGGCCCAGTCCCTCGCCGTCGTCCGGGAGCTCAAGCTCGATCCGGCCAAGGTCAACGTCAACGGCGGCGCCATCGCCCTCGGCCATCCCCTCGGCTGCACCGGCGCCAAGCTCACTTCGACCCTCCTCAACGAGATGAAGCGGAGCGGCACCCGCTACGGCATGGTGTCGATGTGCATCGGCGGCGGCATGGGCGCGGCCGGCATCTTCGAGAAAGTCTGAAAAGATAAGGAAGGAAACGATATGGCCAGGAAACTTTTCAAGGGCGCCGAATATCTCGTGACGCCGGTGGCGAAGGAAGACGTATTCACGCCCGAGGAATTCAACGACGACCAGCGGATGATGGCCCAGACCACCGAGGAGTTCATCAGGAACGAGGTCATGCCCCACTCCGCGGAGATCGAGGATCACGGCTACAAGGTCGTCGCGGGCCTTATGAAAAAGGCCGCCGACATGGGCCTCCTCAGGATGGACGCGCCCGAGGCCTATGAGGGCCTCGAGCTCGACAAGACGACGAGCATGCTCGTGGCGGAGAAGGTCTCCCTCGGCGGCTCCTTCGGCGTGGCCTACGCAGCGCACACGGGCATCGGCACCCTGCCCCTCATCTACTACGGCACCAAGGATCAGAAAGACCGCTACCTCGAGAAGATCATCTCGGGCGAATGGTTGGCGGCCTATTGTCTCACGGAACCCGATTCCGGATCGGACGCCCTCGGGGCCAAGGCCACCGCGACGCTCAGCGCCGACGGAAAGCATTACGTACTCAACGGCACCAAGCAATTCATAACAAATGGTTCCATCGCCGACATCTATACGATCTTCGCCAAGATTGACAAGGAGCACTTCACGGCCTTCCTCGTCGAGCGCACGGCCGAAGGCCTTACCGTCGGCCCCGAGGAGAAAAAGCTCGGCATCCGCGGCTCCTCGACCACGCAGATCATCCTCGACAACGTGAAGATCCCGGTCGAGAACCTCCTCGGCGAGAAGGGCAAGGGCCACAAGATCGCCTTCAACGTGCTCAACGTCGGCCGCTTCAAGCTCGGCGCAATGGTCACTGGCGCGGCCAAGGAGGCCTTCGGCATCGGCGTCAAGTACGCGAATCTGCGCAAGCAATTCGGGGCCGAGATCTCGAGTTTCGGCGCGATCCGCGAGAAGATCGCGAACATGAGCGCCGATCTCTTCGCGGCCGAGGCCCTGGTCTACCGCCTTGCGGGCCTCCTCGACGGCAAGATAGAGACGATCGCGAAGAGCGCTCCCAATTATTACGAGCTCTACCAGCAGGCGGTGGAGGAATACTCCATCGAGTGCGCGATCTCCAAGGTCTTCTGCTCCGATGTGCTGGCCCGCACGGTCGACGAGGTGTTGCAGATCCACGGCGGCTACGGCTTCGTCGAGGACTATCCGGCCGAGCGCTTCTACCGCGACGAGCGCATCAACCGCATCTTCGAGGGCACGAACGAGATCAACCGCCTCCTCATCCCCGGCACGATCCTGCGCCGCGCCTTGAAGGGCGAGATCCCCCTCCAGAAGGAGGCGATGAAGGCCTTCGAGGGTCTGATGTCGCCCTCGACGCAGGAGATCGACGATGCCGATCCCCTCGGCCGCGAAAAGGCCCTCATCGCGAGCCTCAAGCAGGTCTTCCTCGTCGTGGCCGGCAACGCCGCGATGAAATTCATGGACAAGATCCAGAACGAGCAGGAGATCCTCATGGCGTCGGCCGACATGGCCATCGAGATCTTCGCCCTCGAGAGCGCCGTGCTCAGGGCCGACAAGATGCAGGCCGGCGCGAGCGCGGCCAAGAAGGCCGCGGCCCTCGACGCGGCCAAGGTCTTCGCCTTCGACGCTGCGGAGCGGATCGCCACCGCCGCTCGCAAGGGAGCCTTCTATATCGAGGAGGGCGACAATCTCCAGATGCTCCTCGGCGGCATCAGGCGCCTGACCAAGTACGACGCGAGCGGACTCCTCGCCGCGAAGCGAGGCCTTGCCAAGGCCGCCAGCGAGGCGGAAAAGTACATATTCTGACGATCGGCCTTCGCTGTCGAAGGCGGGCGAAACATGGCCGGACCCGGTTGCGATCGCTCCGGGCCGGCCTTTTCTTTTCGAGGGCTTCCAATTGTCCGAAAAAGGTCATGCGGCGTGATGCGACAACACAGCGTTCCAACCCCCTACATGGTAGGCGAGGTTCACTTCTATTCCAAAGAGCACGAAGGCGGCACGGTCATCTTCGACTGCGGCCCGCCTACAAAAGAAGGGAAGGCCGCGCTGGCGGGCGAGGTGGACCTGAAGAGGCTCCGGCATGTCTTCATCACGCACTGCCATATCGACCATTACGGTCTCGCCCCGTGGATCGAGAAACGCAGCGATGCGACGATCTGGATGCCCCGCGCCGACCTCGCGAGGCTGAGGCGGCGCAAGGAACACGAAAGGAAGGCGGCCGAGCTCATCACCGCCTTCGGCTTCGGCCGCGCCTTCCTCGAAGTACTGCGAGGCTACTTTCGGCGGACGACGATCATGCCCCGCGATTTCTCGCGCTATCGTACGGTCGAGGACTCCAGCTTGCCCGAGGGACTGGGGCTCGATTGGATAGCCTGCCCGGGGCATTCGCAAAGCGACCTCGTGTATCTCGTCGACGACGCGGCCATCTCGGGAGACGTCCTCCTGCGAGGCATCTTCCAGGTGCCCCTCCTCGACCTCGATCTCGCGACCTTCCAGGGTCGCTTCAGGAACTACGATGCCTGGTGCGATTCGGTGAGGAAGCTCGCCACCCTCCGCGGCAGGACCATCCTGCCGGGGCATAGGGTAAGTGTCGATGTCGACGAGGCCATCCTCGATTACGTGAAGGTGCTCTTGCAGCGAGCCGCCTCGGTCGGGCGCTATAGGAACCTGCCGGTGCCGACGATCCTCGCGGAGATCTTCAAGGACCGGATACGCGATCCCTTCTTCGTGTATCTCAAGGCTTCAGAGGTCGTCTTCATGCTCGACTTCCTTGACGATCCGGGGCGATTGAAGGGCGCCCTCGAGTCCATCGGACTCATGCGAGCGGTCGAGGAGCTTTTCGGGGAGACCGTCGCGGTTTCATAAGGTCTTTGCGGTTCCCAGGACGCGTCCCGCCGCGCCTCGACCCGGGGCGATGATTGCTGCTATTCTCCTCGCATGTCCGACTACTTCGACAACGACGCGATCACGAAGGGCTGGAACTCCGGCGTCATGCGGAGGATCATCCGCTACCTCAAGCCCTGGAAGGGCCTCCTCGCCGCGACGGCCCTCACCCTGGCCCTCGCGACCCTCGGAGAGCTCGCCACTCCCGTCATCATCCGCGAAGTGATGGACAAGGCCCTCATGCCGACCTGGCGCGTGGCGATGCCGGAGATCAGGACGGCGCCGGAGCTGAGCGGGCTGTCCCTCGACTCCGCGGCCACCAGGGTGGGCGACAGGCTCGCCGTACCCTCCACCTTCTTTACGGCGATCACCGCCGACAAGCGAAGGGCCCTCGAGGACAGGGGCCTCCTCCTCCCGGGCGATTGGTATCTCGCCGATCTTGCGGCGGCCGGGAACGAGGCGCGCGTAATCGTCGCCTCGCGGCCGGATATCTTCACGGTGGCGGGAAACTGGGCAATTGTTAAGATCGACGCCCTCCATTCCCTTCCCGGAGAGGAGGCCCTGGCCCTCCGCGGGCGCGACCTCGCTACTATCAGGCGCGACGTCCTCGTCCTTCTCCTCATACTCGCCGTCGTGCTCGCGGCTACCTACATCCAGTCGACCTCCTCGGCCCTGATCGGCCAGCGCGTGATGAAGCAGATCAGGCTCGAACTCTTCCGCCACGTCACGACCCGCTCCCTCGCCTTCCTCTCGCGGCAGCCCGTCGGCCGCCTCGTCACCCGGATGACGAACGACGTCGAGACCATCAACCAGTTCTTCACCGACGTCATCGTGGCCTTCCTCAAGGACAGTTCGCTGATGGTCGGCTCCCTCGTCGTCCTTCTCGCGATGGATGCGAGGCTCGGCCTCGCCGTTCTCGCCACCCTGCCGCCCATCCTCCTCGTGACGGTCATCTCGAGGCGAAACGCCCGCGACGCCTTTCGCAGGCAGCGACAATGGATGTCGCGCGTCAACGCCTACATCGCCGAACGCGTTGCGGGGATCGCCGTGGTCCAACTTTTTGCCGGCGAGGCGAGGGCGCGGAAGGAGTTCGAGGCCCACGACCGCGAGCTCCTCAAGGCGAGCCTCGGCGAGATGTATGTCTATGCGACCTTCCGTCCCTTGGTGGACCTCTTTTCCAACATCACCATTGCCGTCGTCCTCTGGCTGGGCTCGCGGCTCGTCGCGGCCGACAGCATCTCGCTCGGCACCCTCATCGCCTTCGTCAACCTGGTGCGGATGTTCTACTCTCCCGTGATGGACATCTCCGACAAGTACACGATCCTGCAAAGCGCGATGGCGGGAGGCGAGCGCGTCTTCGCCCTCCTCGACGCCGACGAGACCATTGCCGACAGGCCGACGCTGCCGATGCCGGCCAAGGTCGAGGGCAGGATCGAGTTCGACCATGTGTGGTTCGCCTATCGCGACGCCGAGTGGGTGCTCAAGGATCTCAGCCTCGTCGTCGAACCGGGCGAAATGGTCGCGATCGTCGGACCCACGGGCGCGGGCAAGACGACGATCGCCAATCTCGTCACCAGGCTCTGGGACATACAACGAGGGGTCATACGCGTGGACGGAAAGGATGTCCGCGACCTGCCTCTCGGGGGTCTCCGCAGCGCCATCCAACCCGTGCCCCAGGACGTCTTCCTCTTCAACGGAAGCGTGGAGGAGAACATCAGGCTCGGCGAGGAGGTCACCATCGAAAAGATGGAGAGGGCCGCGAAGGCGGTGCAGGCGGACGCCTTCATCGATGCCATGCCGAAGGGCTATGCGACGGAACTTTCGGAGGGAGGCGCCAATCTATCGCAGGGTCAGCGTCAGCTCATCTCCTTCGCCCGCGTCCTCGCCCACGACCCCGCCGTCGTCATCCTCGACGAGGCGACAAGCTCGATCGACACGGAGACCGAGAGGATGGTGCAGCGCGCGCTGGAAGCCCTCCTCGCGGGGCGTACGAGCCTCGTGATCGCGCACAGGCTTTCGACGATACGGCACGCGGACCGCATCGTCGTCCTCGCCGAGGGGCGGGTGGCGGAGTCGGGCACCCACGAGGAGCTTCTCGCGAAAAAGGGGATCTACTGGAACCTCTACCGGCTCCAGTTCGGCGGAGACATCGAGGTGGCAGCCTAGAAGCGGCCGCCAAGAAGTTGTCGCCTGAAAGTTGCCGCTTCCAGGACGCCGAGTCAGACCCCGTCCGTGAGCCCGCATTTCTCACAGGCAAAATCGGGCTTAGCGCAAGGAGCGATGGAAGCGAGGAGCGGAGCATGCTTTTCTGCATGTGAGCACCGGAGCGACTGAGCGACGCCGCGATCAGCCCGATTTTGCGAGTTTGGCGCAGGTATCGCTATAGTCGGTATATATAGCACTTTCCTTAAAACTCGTGAGAAATGCGGGCTAACCGCTTCTCCCCCTCGAGGGCCCGGAGCTCGCTGATGTCCTGGCTCGATTCGAGGGTGCCGAGGTAGGCGCCGTCGGCGTCGCGGAGGGCGACGTAGCGGATATGGACGAAGCGACCGCGATGTCCGATCCAGAACTCCTCCGAATCGCGGCGACCCGAACGGAAAGATTCAATTAGGTCCATCACCCTGTCCACGCTCGCCGCGGGGTGGCAGTTGCGCACGTCCCGCCCGATGATCGCTGGCGAGCGGGGGAAGATCCTGTGCGGGCCGTTGGAGAACCAGGCGACGCGGTCATCCGCGTCGATGAAGGTGAGATCGACGGTGAGGGCTTTGAGGAGGGCGTCGAGGGTCGAGGGAAGGAGGCTGCCGGCGTCGAGGCTGAGGTAGCCATCGGCCCTCGTCGTGGCGGAGGCGTCGGCCGATCCGGGCTTCGGCGGCATCGCGGGCAGGACCTGGGTGAAATCCTCCTCTTCGGCCTCGGCATCGAAGACAGCAACCTCGTCGTCGCCGAGAAAGGCGAAGCCCAGGGCCTTCGATTCGTCGTAGAGGGCGAAACGTTCGGCGCGGCTGAGGAGGGAGGAGACGAGGGGAAAAAGGATCCGCTCCTCGCGGAACAGGATCGCGAAGGCGGCGAAGAAGAGCCTGCCGAAGGATGCGTTGAGGGCCGCGAGATCGGGGCTCGCCTCCTCGCGCGCGAGTTTCGCGATGGTCGCCATCTCCTCGCGCACGCGATCGTGCATCGACCACATGAGGGTGACGCAGCGCCAGTGCGGATGCTTCTTCTCGAAGACGGGGAAGAGCACGTTCTCTTTCTTCTCGTAATGGACAGCTATCGGCGAGAGGCCGGCGATGCCTTCGACTATCGAGCGAAGGGCCGAGGGATCTCTTCCCGAGGCTCGGTTGAGGGCCGCGAGAGTGGGCCTGAGCGCGTCGAGGGCGCCGCGAATCTTCGCGTTCTCGGAGACGAGCGAAGCGAAGAAGGGGTCTTCGGGCGCGAAGTCCCGCCTGCCCAGGGTCGAGCCGAGGAGGTTGACCAGCTTCGAGACGGCGGGGTCGACGACGGACAGCGCCCTTCCCTCGCCGATGACGATGTCGATGGCCGTCGCCACATCCTCGGCCGAGGCCGCGTCGATGACGGGTTGAGCCGCTTCGATTTCCTCGGCCGACAGCGGCGCCTGGACGAGTCGCCTGAGTAGTTTCGCGAGTTCGAGGGATCTGTGAGCCTCGTCGTCTTTCAGATTGAACATGGTCCTACTCTAGCCTTTTCCTTGCGCTTGCGCGAGCATTTCGTCGCTCGGGCGGCGGCAAAACTCGCGTTGACCTCGCGGTACTTCGACGTTAGGATTTTTGCACTTCCTGCCCGGCCAGATCAAATCGAGGTGAAAATATGAAATTGCGCCTGATGACCCGAACCCGCCTACTCGCAGGCTTCCTCGCCGTCGCCCTGATCGGCGCCGGCGTGGGCGGCCTCGGCGTCATCGCCATGCGATCCATTTCGAAGCAGACGAGCCGCGTGGTCGCCGAGACTACGGCGCCCCTTAAAAGGGTCTTCGGGCTCTACTCCACCTTTCTCGAGGTCCAGATCCAGGTGAGGGACCTCTTTCTCGTGGATGGACCTGCCCTCGAGACGACGATAGCGAAGCTCGGCGAGGCCGATGATCGCATCCGAACCGAGTCGAAGGCCCTCCTTTCCGAGGCCAAGGACGCGGGCATCAAGGCCGCCCTCGGGGCCTTCCCCGCCGTGTGGGGGGATTTCACCGCCAATCAGGGGACGCTCTTCGACGAGGCGAGGAAGGGAAGGGGAAAGGCCGACGCGGCCTTCATGTATTCCCTCATGGCCTCGCCCGAACAGTCCACCCGCTCGGTCATGGACATGGTCGTCGACGCCTATATGAATCAAGCGGCCGACATCGAAACCCGGAGCGCGGCCTTCGTCGGTGCGGCCACCATCGAGCTCCTCGCCTTCGTCGTGCTCGGCTTCCTCGTTTCCATCGCGCTCGGACTCTTCGTGGCAACGCAGTTCTCCCGCCCCCTCGAGGCTGCCTCGAAGGTGGCTGCCTCGATAGCCTCGGGCAACCTCGCGGTCGGCCTTCCCTCCAAGTATCAGTCGCGCCTGGACGAGGTGGGCGATCTCGCACGCGCCCTCGGCGCCATGCTTTCCGATCTCAACCGGGGCTTCGGCGGCCTCGGCTCCTCCGTCGGCTCCCTCCAATCCGTCGGCGACGAGCTCGCGGTCAGCCTCGGGCGCATGAACGCCGCGGTGGAAAAGATCGGCGCCGATATCGAAAAGGTGCGGGGCGAGACCGAGGAACAGAGCGCCGGGGTGGAGGAGACGGCCGCGACCGTGCGCGAGATGGCGAAGACCATCGAGAACCTCGACGCGGAGATCGGCGCGCAGGCCGGAGGCATCTCGGACTCGGCCGCCTCGGTTTCGGGCCTCGTCGCGGGCATCGACGAGGTGGGGGGCGCCGTCGCCAAGCTCGGCGCCAGCTTCGGGCAGCTCCTCGCCTCGGCCGACGACGGGAGGGCGAAGCTCGACCATGTCACCGAGATCGTCGGCGGGATCGCCGCCCAGTCGGAGAGGCTCGGCGAGGCGAACAAGACGGTGTCGGGCATCGCGTCGCGGACCAACCTCCTCGCGATGAACGCCGCCATCGAGGCCGCCCACGCCGGAGACTCGGGTACGGGCTTCGCGGTGGTCGCCGACGAGATCAGGAGCCTCGCCGAGAGCTCCGCCGCCCAATCGCGGGAAATCAAGGCGGATATCCTCGCAATTAGAAAGGCCATCGGCGACGCGGTGTCGGGAGCCGAGGTCGCCCGCGAAGCCTTCGCCTCGGTCCAGGAGTTCATCTCGAGGCTGGGCGAGCTCGAGCGAGGGATCAACCTCACGCTCGAGAGCCAACGCTCCGATTCGGGCAAGATCCTCGATGCCCTCGCGATCATGAGGAAGGGGAGCGAGAGGGTCCTCGAGGGTTCGCGCGAGCTCAAGGCCGGGTCGGGGGCCATCGGAGGAGAGATGGGCGAGCTCCAGGAGACCATGCTCGTCCTCAAGGCGGCGGTCGACGCCATCGCGGTCGAGGTCTCGGCGATCGGAGCCTCGGCCGCGGCCGTCGGGAGCCTCTCGACCTCGAACAAGGAGGCCATCGGCGCCGTGGAGTCGCTGGTGGCCCGGTATCGGCTGGCCGGCGCGGAACTCCCCGTCGGCGTGTAGGTCTCGACGGGCGCTTGCTTCCGCGCCCGTGCCCGACTACCTTGATGTTCATGAAAGGGAAGAAAGTTAAGACGGCTGGCGACGACAGCACGGTCGTCGCGGCTCGCGCGGTGCTCGAAGGCCGCGGGGCCAAGGGCTGGAAAAAGATACTCCCCTTCCTCGGGCCGGCCTTCATCGCGAGCATCGCCTATGTCGATCCGGGCAATTTCGCGACGAACATCGAGGCGGGTTCGAAATTCGGCTACCTCCTCCTCTGGGTGATTTTCGCCAGCAACCTCATGGCCATGCTCATCCAGTCGCTCTCGGCCAAGCTCGGCATCGTCACGGGGCGCAATCTCGCCGAGCACTGCCGCGACAGCTTCCATCCCATCGCCATCAAGGTCCTCTGGGTGCTTATGGAGCTCGTCGCGATGGCCACCGACCTCGCGGAATTCGTCGGGGCGGCCCTGGGCTTCCAGCTCCTCTTCGGTTTTCCCCTCATCGTCGGCGGCATCCTCGCCGCTTTCGCGACCTTCCTGATACTCGGGCTCGAGCGCCGCGGTTTCCGCCCCCTCGAGGCGGTGATCACGGGCATCCTCGGCGTCATCGCCCTCTGCTATGTCTTCGAGACCCTGATCGACAGGCCCAACTGGGCGGCGATGGGCCTCGCCTTCGTTCCGCCCCGATTCGACGGGGCAGAAAGCGTCGTGCTCGCGGCGGGGATCCTCGGCGCCACCGTAATGCCCCACGCGATCTTCCTCCACTCGGCCCTGACCCAGGGCAGGATTCGCGTTTCAGAAGAGGCCCATGTGCGGCGCCTCCTCGCCTTCGAGCGCATCGACGTCCTCATCGCGATGGGAATCGCGAGCCTCGTGAACGCGGCCATGCTCGTGATGTCGGCGGCGACCTTCCACGCGACCGGCCACTCGGATATCGCCGGTATCGAGGATGCGAGCCGTACCCTCGAGCCCCTCCTCGGCAAGGCGGCGAGCTGGATCTTCGCCATCTCCCTCCTCGCTTCGGGCCTCGCCTCCTCCACCGTGGGCACGAGCGCCGGCCAGATCATCATGCAGGGCTTCGTCCGCCGCCAGATTCCCGTGTGGCTCAGGCGCGCGATCACCATCGTGCCCTCGATGATCGTCATCGGAATCGGCCTCGACCCGACGGCGACCCTCGTCGCGAGCCAGGTCCTCCTCTCCTTCGGTCTCCCCTTCGTCGTGATTCCCCTCGTCGTCTTCACCACATCGAGGAAACGCATGGGAGTCTTCGCCAACAGGTTGCCCACCCTTCTCGCCGCCATCCTCGCCTCGGCGGTGATCGTGGCCCTCAACCTGTACCTGATCGGCCGGGTCTTCGTCCCGGGGCCCTGAGCGCGGGCGAAAGGATGCTGCGATGAAAAGGATTCTCGTACCCCTCGACGGTTCGGCACTGGCGGAAAAGGCCTTGCCGGCCGCGAGTCGAATTGCCCTCGCCCTCGATGCCGAGCTCCTCCTCCTCCATGTCGTCGAAGCTTCCCCTCCCGAGGAAGTGCACGGCCAGCGCCATCTCGCGACGGCCGAGGCGGCCCGGGCTTATCTCGTGGACAGGGCGGCGGGGCTCTCCGGGATCAAGGCGGCCATCCATGTGCATGAGGAGGGTCGACAGGACACGGCCAAGGCGATCGGCGAACATGTCGAGGAACTGCGCTCTGACCTCGTCGTCATCGCCACCCACGGCGCCCACCGCTTCGGTCGCTTCCTGCAAGGCAGCGTCGCCCAACGCGCGCTCTTTTTCGGCGGGGCCCCCGTGCTGACCATTCCGGCGGAAACCGCCTCGGACCCCGCCTCGTGGAGGAGCCTCGCGATCGCCGTCGATTCCAGCGGCGAGCACAAGCTCCCCTTCGATTGGCTGGGCGACTTCGCCCGCGCCCTCGGCCTCGAGGTCGAACTCCTCGCGGCGATGGACACGAAGCGCAGCCTTTCCGGCGAGGAGAGGGCGATACAGCGGAGCATGCCCGGAGCGATGGCCCAGGCCCTCGAGGCCGCCGTCCTCGAGGCCGAAGGTTGGCTTTCGGGGCTTACCGACGACCCCGGCCTGGCCGGCCTCGTCGTGCGCAGCGAACTCCTCCGCGGCAGCCCCGAGCGTGCCCTGCCCGAGCGGATAGGCCGAAGCCCGGGCGCGATCCTCGTGATCGGCACCCACGGCCGTGCAGGGCTCGGCGCCCTCTGGGAGGGCAGCGCCGCCTCGAAGATCCTGCCGAGGTCGACGGGGCCCGTGCTCCTGGTGAGGCTGGTCGCGGGAGAGTGAGGTCGACAGGGCGAAGGAGGAGCGGATGGAAGAGGGCTGGAGGACGAATCCCGAGAAATACCGCGGCAGCCTGTGGGACTATTACGAAGATCGATTCCTTGAGATCCGGGGCACGAAGACGCGGTACTGGAGCGAGGGAGGGGAGGGCGAGCCCCTCGTCCTGATCCACGGCTACATGGGTTCCGTCGAGGAGTGGGCCTGGAACATACCGGCCCTGAAGAAAAAATACCGGGTCCTGGCCCTCGACCTGCCGGGCTTCGGACTGGCCGACAAGCCCGATGTCGAGTACGACTACGAGTATTTCGCCGCCTTTGTGAGCGATTTCATGGAAAACCTCGGCATCCGACAGGCGCACATCATGGGGCACTCCATGGGCGGGGCCATCGCGATCAACCTGGCCCTCCTCCACCCCGAGAAGGTGAGGAGCCTCATCCTCGTCGCGCCGGCCTTCGGCAGGAAATACCCCTTCGCCATGCACCTCGCCTCGACCCCTGTCCTGGGGGAGATGCTTATGCGCCCGCCGGCGAGCCCGGCAAAAGTGGCCGCGAGCTTTCGCTATCTCACCTACGAACCGATCAATTACGCCGAGGTTACCGTCGAGAGAAACTACCAATTCCAACATTCTCCGGGTTACTCCCGGGCCTGCCTCAAGTTCCTGCGCAACTATTTCACCACCTTCGGCTTCACCGCCCGCGGCGAGAAACTGCTCGGGGGTTATTACGAGAACATCTCGCGGATCTCGATGCCCGTCTTCCTCGCCTGGGGTCCCCAGGACGGGGTGGTGGGTTTTGAATCGTCGAGGGATCTCCGGGCCTTGCTTCCCCATGCGGAATTCTGGAGCCCCGATCCCTACGGACATTGTCCCAATTTCGAATACCCGGAAGAATTCAACGAGCGGGCGCTTAATTTCCTAGGCAGGAGCTGAGGCCTCGGACAACCGCTAGACTGCTCGAAGAACGGTAGCGCCTGAACCGGCCGCGCGAGGGATCGTAGCAGAAATCGACGGCGACCCGGCTCGCGGCTCGGGCCGGGGCTCGGAGAGACCCGGCCCCTGGGCGGCTCGGGAGCCGGCGATTGCAGCGAAGAGCCCGGTCCCCGCGCGACGTCGACGAGGCGCGGGGACGCGCCCAATTGTCACGAAATGCCCGGCCCGGAGTCAGCCCTTTAGTCCAAGCACCTCATTGTTCTTCGCGCGGACGCTCGCGTGGAGGGCTTTGTCCTTGGCGAGGGACAGGCCGTAGGAGGCCATGAGGCGCTTGAAGGTGGCCTGCCAGGCGGGGCTCTTGGCGCGGTCGGCGAAGCACTTTTCGATGAGCTTGACCATCGTGGGGACGGCGGTGGAGGCGCCCGGCGAGGCGCCGAGAAGGGCGGCGATCGAGCCGTCGGCCGCGGAGACGACCTCGGTGCCGAACTCGATCTTGCCGCCGCCGTGCTCGGCGTCGGGCTTCATGATCTGCACGCGCTGGCCGGCGATGGCGAGGCTCCAGTCCTCGGCCTTGGCCTCGGGGAAGTAGTCGCGGAGGGACTTCATGCGGGCGTCGTTGTTCTGGAGGACCTGGCCGACGAGGTAGCCGACGAGGCCGAGGTTGCGGAGGCCGGCCGAGGCGAGGACGAGGAGGTTCGATGGTTTGACCGAGCCGGGAAGGTCCCAATAGGAACCTTCTTTCAGGAACTTGGTGGAGAAGCCGGCGTAGGGTCCGAAGAGGAGGCTGCGCTTGCCGTCGATGATGCGGGTGTCGAGGTGGGGCACGGACATGGGCGGGGCGCCGACGGCGGCCTTGCCGTAGACCTTGGCCTCGTGGCGGGCGATGACCTCGGGCTTGGCGCAGACGAGCCACTGGCCGGAGATGGGGAAGCCGCCGTAGCCCTTGCCCTCGGGGATGCCGGACTTGAGGAGGAGGGGGAGGGCACCGCCGCCGGCGCCGAGGAAGACGAACTTCGCCCTGATCTCCTCGCTGCCGCCGCCCTTCCGTTTTTTCGCGACGAGGCGCCAGGTGCCGTCGGCCTCGCGCGTGACGTCGGTGATCGCGGTGCCGAGGTCCATCGAGAAATTGCCGCTCTTTTGGAGGGCGTCGAAAAAGGCCTTGGTGAGGGAGCCGAAGTCTATGTCGGAGCCGCGGTCGACGCGGGTGGCGGCGTAAGGGACGCCGTTTTCGCGGCCCTGCATGGTGAGGGGCGCCCACTCGGCGAGCTTCGCGCGATCCTCGCTGTAGTCCATCGAGGCGAAGAAATGGTGGGCGTGGAGGGCCTCATGGCGGGCGCGGAGGTAGGCGACGTCGGACTGGCCGAGGACGAGGCTCATATGGGGGCAGGGGTTCATGAAGGTGGAGGGCTTGGGGAGCCGTCCCGCGGAGACGAGGCTCGACCAGAACTGGAGGGAGACTTCGAACTGCTCGTTGATGCTGAAGGCCTTGGTCGGATCGACGCCGCCCTCGGGTTTGGCGGGGGTGTAGTTGAGTTCGCAGTTCGCCGCGTGACCCGTGCCCGCGTTGTTCATCGGGTCGGTGCTCTCGAGGGCGACGGCGTCGAGGCGCTCGAAGGTCCTGATGGTGAGGCCGGGGTCGAGTTCCCTGAGGAGCATGCCGAGGGTGGCGCTGTGGATGCCCGCCCCGACGAGGGCAACATCGACAGCCGAACTGGGTCGTGAAGACATATATGCCTCTTTGGGTATGGATGGATCCAGGTCCGGGGACTTTCTATCCCCGGAGCATAGTAAAAACAGTATCCCTCCCCTTTTGGGTTTCGTCAAAGGGGGAAAAGTGCACGAATAGGGAAAAAGGGCCGAAGGAAGGGTAGGTGGGGCCTCGGCAGGCCGAGACCCTGGCCGCGAGGCGGGAATTCAGACTTTCTGCGCGAAACCGAGGCGGGTGAGTTCGTCGTCGATGTTTTTCCGCGAAATGGGTTTGACGAGGTAGCTTGTCGCCCCGCCTTCGTTGTAGGCCTTGATGACGGTGTGCGGGTCTTCGAGGATCGAGGTCATGACGATGCGGGTCTCTTCCAGCGTCTTGACCTTCCAGTCGGCCTCGGTGGCGCGAAGCTCGCGCAGGGCCTCGTGGCCGCTCATGCCCGGCATCACGATGTCGAGAAAGACGATGTCGTAGGGATCGCCGCTTTCGATCGCGTTCCTGAAGGCCTCGATGCAGGCCATGGCGTCGGCGACCGCGTCCACCTCTCCCCAGGGTTCGAGGTACTTCTCGAGAGTTCTTCTGCTCGGCGAATCGTCGTCCACGACCAAGATCCTCATCGGTCCCTCCAGAAAGGCATTGTACATCGAAGCGGGCGGCTGTCAATGAAAGGTAAGGGCAGGATATCGCCGGAAACGCGGCTTTCTCGTCGATCAAGCAGGGCGGATTTTTCCGCTCGCCCGTGCCTTTACGATGGTTTCGACGAGGATGCGCGAAGGCCTGGAGGGGGAGGCATGGGCTCCCGTGTCGCCGGCGCCGCCGCCGCCGCCTTCGACGATTCCCGTCGTGATGTCGGCCTCGTTAGCCTCGACCCGAAGTTCGACAGCGGCGTCGGCGGCGCCGCGCCTGACAGCCTCGCCGAGGGCGAGCTCGGCTGCCCTCGCCTTCGCCCACTCGAGGGCCTCTTCGAGCTCGACGAAGCTTCGGTTCTCCTCGGAGGAATAGGCGAGGTAGCCGGTGACGCCCGAGATCGTGTAGCGCGGCCGGATGAGGACGCTCGCCTCGGCCAGCACATTGCCGGTGATCGCGCCCACGGCGTTGGCGACGCCGGCGTCGGGGGGCACCACGAACTCGGCGCCCAGGGCGCGGGCGACCTCGGGGAGGAAGACGTGGATGGGCGCCCCGATGCCGACGAGGCTCGCCGAGGTCGTGAAGGCGCTGCCGAGGAAGGCTCCGGCGTCCGACTCGCCGGCGGCATCCGACGCGCGGCCCGCGCCCGACTGGCCGGCGAAGCCCGACCGCATCGCCGGAGCCTGTCCCTCCCGGGCTCGACCCTCTCTGTAGCTTTTCTTGAGGAGGCGTTCGAGCTGGCGCGAAATGCCGCCCTTGAGGAGGCTGCCGTCCTCGTCCTCCATCAGGGCCCGCACGATGGCGCAATACAAGCGTTCACGCGCGTTTTCGTAGACCCGCTCGACGACCTCGTCGATGCCGGAGCCGATCTGGCGCGCCATGATGGCCGCCCCGATCGCGGCCGCCTCCGCGTTCCATGCGTCGAAGTCGCCCCTGATGTGCATGATGTCGGTCGGGGTGAGGGCGCAGCGCATAATGGCTCCGTGCTGCTCGAGGCGCTTGGTCCTGAGCGCGATGACCGAGCCCCCCGTCGCGTCGGCGAGCCTGGATATGTCGAGGGGGCCGCCCCGCAGGGCCCTGACGATGCCGCGCTCGGTATCGTCGTACCAGGTATCATCCGAGACGTCGCGCACGAGGTAGAGGAATTCGCAGAGGGGGAGCTCGTCGCGCCGGCCCTGGTCGCGGAGCTCCTTGAGCCGGCCGAGGGTCGCGGGCCAGCGGCTCGCCATCCACGAAAGGGGGGCGGCCCGCGCAGGCCCGATGCCGAGATCGTTCTCGGCCGTGTGCCGAACGATGCTGTCGCCGCCCAGGCCGATCGTGTCGATGGAGACCGAGGGAATGCCCGTGCGCCAGGAGCCCACATGGGCTCCTTCGAGGGCGAGCCTCGGCAGGCCCTTCCTGACGACGGCGATGTCGCTCGTCGTGCCGCCCATGTCGATGACGACGCAGTCCTTCTTTCCGGAGAGGTGAAGGCCGCCGGCGACGCTCGCGGCCGGGCCGGAGAGGAGGGTTTCGACGGGCCTGCCGCGGGCGAATTCCTCGGACATCAGGCTCCCGTCGCCGCGCACGATCACGAGGGGGGCGGCTATGTCCAGGCGCGAGAGGCTCTTGCCGACGGCGTCGAGAAAATCGTTGATAATTGGCATGAGATGCGCGTTGAGGAGGGCGCTCGCCGCGCGTTTGAGCGAATTGACCTCGGCGGTGAGCTCGTGGCCAGAGACCGTCGGAAGGCCCGTCCAGCCGGCGAGGAGCTCCTTCGCCTTCTTCTCGCTTTCGGGATTGCGGATGCCCCAGAGCTCGACGACGGCGAAGGCGTCGGTCGCGCCCGAGCGCTCGAGCACGGCTTTCCGCAGGGCCTCCCAATCCGGTTCCGCCTTGAGGGTCCCCTGCTGGTCGTGGCCGCCGTCGAGGAAGACGATCTCGCGCTCGGGGGGCAGGCCGTATTCCTTGCCGTAGTCCGCGACGATCTCCCGGTCGCAGCCGATCAGGACGAGGGTGGCCCTCCCGCCCTTGCCCTCGACGCAGGCGTTGGTGGCGAGGGTCGTCGAAAGCGAGACGAGTCCCACCTCGCCCAGGAGGTCGGGAGGAAGGCCCTCGATCGCGCCTTCGATGCCGAGGGAGAGGTCCTCCTTGACCGTGACGGACTTCGCCGAGGCGAGTAGTACGCCCGCGTCGAGGTCGAAGAGCACCGCGTCGGTATAGGTGCCCCCCGTGTCGATGCCGAGGCCGCGGTTCACGTCGCCCTCTCCCTTCGCCCGGCCCGGGGCCCCATTCAGGTTTGCGCCATCGCTCAGGTCTTCGCGACGGCGAAGCGCTTCACCTTCTTCGTCGTCGTCATCTCGAGGGCCTCGGCGAGGACCGTGGTCCTGGCGATGCGCTGGTAGGGGAGGAGGCCCTCGTTGATCGTCGCGACGATCTCCTCGACGCGGCGCGCCACCTCGGCCCAGTCCCTGCCCTTGGCGAAGTCGTCGGTGGGATGGACGATGGCCTCGATCTCCTCGGCAGCCGAGGAGGCGTCGGGCGCGAAGCCGCGGACGAGGACCTGGTCGACCTCCTCGAAGAGCTGGAAGCGTTCCTCGATCTCCTCGGGATAGACGTTCTTGCCCCCCTCGGTGACGATGAGGTTCTTGGCCCTCCCGGTGAGATAGACATAGTTCTCATCATCGATCCAGCCGATGTCGCCGGTCTTGAACCAGCCGTCCTCGGTGAAGACCTTGGCCGTCTCCTCCGGGGCGCGGAAATAGCCCTGCATCACCATCGGGCCCTTTACCGCTATCTCCCCGCGGCCCTCGGCGTCGGGCTCGAGAAGCCTGGCCTGGACGCCGGGGACGAGCTTGCCGACCGAGGTTTCCTTGTAATGCTCGACGGGGTTGAGGGTGAGGATGGGCGAGGTCTCGGTGAGGCCGTAGCCCTGGATGAAGTCGATGCCGAGCTGGTTGTAGCGCCTGAACACCGAGGGCGCGAGGGGGCCGCCGCCGGAGATGCAGATGCGGATCGTGCGGAGGCTGGCCTTGTCGAGGACGGCTCCGAAGAGGCTCTTGCCAGGATTGACGCCCGTGGTCTTCTTGATCAGGCCGGAGACCGCCATGAGGAAGCCGAGGACGCCGCTCACAATTGGGCCCTTCTCCCGGATGCCCTTCATGATGCCCGCGAGCACCTTGTTGAAGAGGAGGGGCACGCCGAGGAGCATCGTGATCTTGGCTTCCTTGAGGTCGTGGAGGATGCGGCTCGTCGCCATCGATCGGCCGAAGACCACCTCCGCGCCGACGGAGATCGCCTCGATGAAGACGGCGAGCATCGTGTAGGAGTGGTGGAGGGGGAGGAGGGCGTAGAAGACGTCGGTGGGGAAGAGGCCGAGATTGGCCTGGGCGAGAAAGCAGTCGGCGACGAGATTGCGGTGCGAGAGCATGACCCCCTTGGGCGTGCCCGTCGTGCCCGAGGTGAAGAGGATGGCCGCCGTCTCTTCCACCGAGCGCTTGACGCGGGCGATGGGCTCCGGTGCGGCGACCTCGTATATGTAGGCGGGCTTTTTGCGCGACAGCGAATAGATGGCGGCGAGGCCGAAGCCGCCCGCCTTGACCTCGTCGTACTTCTCCTCGTCGACGAAGGCTGCCTTGGCGTCGGCGGCCGCGATGAGGTTGGCGGTCTCCTCCTTGCGGAGCTGGGCGTCGATGGGCACGACGATGGCGCCGGCCTGGAGGGCCGCGAACCAGGCGACGGCCCATTCGGGCCCGTTCTTGCCGGTGACGACCACGCGGTCGCCGGGGAGGACCCCGTCGGCCACGAGGCGCGCGGCTACCCGGCCGATGTAGGCGGCCGCCTCGGCGTAGCTCAGGCTGACGCGGTCGGGGTCGTAGACGGTAAAGCACTGCCTCGAGCCGTGGCGCTCCGTCGTGATGGCGAAGAGCTCGGGCAGGCTGGGCCATTCGCCCTCGAAGAGGCGGCCGCGGTATTCGTCGAGGAAGGCGTGGGGAAGGGGGGATGGCATGAAAACCTCCGGCAAAGACGTTAACGAAGCATCGTGCAAGACTATCGACGCGGGGAGGGCAGCGCAAGTCGAGGGAAGGGCGGGTAGGGGAATCGGAAGGGGGCGTAGGAAAGGCGGAAGGCCAGGTAGGAGAAGGGGTAGGGCGAGTAGGAGAGGCGGGAAGTCACGTAGGGGAAGAGGAGGGGCGCGTAGGAGAAGGGGAAGAGCGCGTAGGGGAAGCGGAAAGGCGAGTAGGGAAAGTGGAAGGGCACGTAGGAGAAGGGGCAAGGCGCGTAGGAGAAGTGGAAGGGCGCGTAGGAGCGGCGGAAGGGCGCGTAGGAGAAGAGGAAGGCCGGGGTGGCGAGAGAGAAGGGCAGGGTGGCGAGGCGGAAGGGCGGGGTGGCGAGGCGGATGGCCGGGGTGGCGAGGCGGAAGGGCAGGGTGGCGAGGTGGAAGGGCAGGGTAGAGAGGCAGAAGGGCGGGGTGGCGAGACAGAAGGGCGGGGTGGCGAGGCGGAAGGGCGGGGTGGCGAGACAGAAGGGCGGGATGCTCGGGGGATTGTCATCAGACCTCGGAGCGAGACGGGGCAGGCCCACACCGATCGAAGCGGTTGTCGAGCCGATCCTGGGAGTGACTGCGACGTCGCGCAATTTGCGCGGCGCGAGCAGGTTCCTTGAGATGCGCGGTACGGCAATAGCGGCGACGACTTACTGTCGGTATACTTCAGGAAGAGGAGGTACGGATGCAGCTTGACCCGGCTACGAGAAGGGCCATCGAAAAGACTCGAACCGAAGTCGGAGCGAGCGAGGCCATCCTCTTTGGCTCGAGGGCGCGCGGCGAGGCGGCTAATGATAGCGATGCCGATCTCTGTTTTATTTTCCGGACTTTCCCAGACGATCCCTTCGAGCTCATATACCGTATTCGTCGTTCTATCCACGCAGAGGTCTCCGCGGCCCTCGATGTACTCGTGTATGAACAGTCCGTTTTCGAGCGTTGTGCTTCCCGTCGCAACTCCTTTGAGAGCGTCATCAAGAACGAGGGGGTGATCCTCTGAGGGACGCCGGCAACCCTGGAACTTGGCTGGAATGCGAGCGAATACGATTCTCCATGCGTCGCATCCTCGCTCACTATCTCACTGAGAATTCCTGAAAACACCAATTACCCATAACTCAAGGAGCAGTTACCTTGGCAGCTACATCCCGCGACCTATCCGCCTTCGCCGCCCACTTCGGGTCCTCCGATAACGGCAACATAAAGCACGGCCGATGCTGACCGGTGAACTTCGTACCAAGGTAGACAAGCTCTGGACAACCTTCTGGACGGGCGGCATCGCCAATCCCCTGACGGTGATCGAGCAGATCTCCTACCTCCTCTTCATCAAGCGCCTGGACGACCTCGAGCTCCGGGCCGAAAAGAAGGCCCAGCGCACGGGCAGGCCCAATCCCAACCCGACCTTCGGCCCGAAACGGCAGGGACTCCGTTGGTCGCGCTTCTCCCACCTCGAGAGCGAGGAGATGTTCAAGCTCTTCCAGTCGGAGGTCTTTCCCTTCATCAAGGGCCTCTCCTCCTCGCAGGACTCCAGCTTCGCGCGGGCGATGAAGGACGCCGTCTTCCTCATCCCCAAGCCCTCCCTCCTCTCCGACGCCGTCGACATGATCGCCGACATCCCCATGGACGACCGCGACACCAAGGGCGATCTCTACGAGTACATGCTCGGCAAGCTCACCACGGCCGGCACCAACGGGCAGTTCCGCACCCCGCGCCACATCATCAAACTCATGGTCGCGATGACGGAGCCGACCATCGACGACCGCATCTGCGACCCGGCCTGCGGTACGACGGGATTCCTCGTCGGCTGCATCGAGCAGCTCGTCAAGAATGATCCAGGATTCTTTTCCGCCGAGACGCAAAAACACGTGAACGGACGGCTCTTCAACGGCTTCGACTTCGACTCGACCATGCTCCGCATCGGCTCGATGAACATGATGCTGCACGGCGTCGAGAATCCCAACGTCCAGTACAAGGACTCCCTGTCGCGCGACAACGAGGAGGCGGGCGAATACAGCCTCTGTCTCGCCAATCCCCCCTTCAAGGGCAGCCTGGCCGAGGACGAGGTCGCCCCCGATCTCCTCCGCGTCTGCGACACCAAAAAGACCGAGCTCCTCTTCCTGGCCCTGATGCTCAGGCTCCTCACGCCCGGCGGCCGCTCTGCCGTCATCGTGCCCGACGGCGTTCTCTTTGGCTCCTCCAAGGCCCACAGGGCCATCAGGAAGGAGCTCGTGGAAAAGCACAAACTCGACGGAGTCGTCTCCCTGCCCTCGGGCGTCTTCAAGCCCTACGCCGGCGTCTCGACGGCGATCCTCCTCTTTACGAAGACCGGCACCGGCGGCACCGAGGGCGTCTGGTTCTACGACATGGAGGCCGACGGCTGGAGTCTCGACGACAAGCGCACGCCCCTCCTGAAAGAGGAACTCCTCGGACCCGAACCCGCGCGCAGGCTCAAGGAGGAGGAGCACGGAAAGAACAACCTCCCCGATGTCCTTTCCCGCTGGAAGAAGCGCGAGAAGAGCGAGACGAAGAATCCCCGCACAGCCCAATCCTTCGTGGTCCCCAAGGCGGAGATTGTCGGGCAGGACTACGACCTCTCCATCGGCCGCTACAAGGAAGTCGTCCACGAGGCGGTGGAGCACGCGAAGCCGGAAGAGATCCTCGACGAGATAGATGCCATCTCGGCAGAGATTGCGGCGGAGACGAAGAGGCTCAGGAGGATGCTTGGGGGGGAAGAGGGATGAGTAGTCGACTCAAGTGGCCGAGGGCCTCAATTGGCGATCTTGTTGAGAGAGTGTCCAATTGGTCTCCCTCACGCGACTTGCCGAACGGAGTTTTCCCATATATAGATATAGGCAGGATAGACTCACAGAACAAAACACTAACTGGTAGTATATTAATAGCGAGTACCGATGCTCCGAGCAGAGCAAGACAGTTGGTGAAAGCCGGAGACATTCTGGTGTCAACGGTCAGACCCAACCTAAACGCCGTTGCAATTGTGAAAGAAGACCAGCAATATCAGACTGCGTCAACGGGTTTTTGCGTCCTTCGGGCAGATATAGGGTATCTTTACAATCGTTTCCTCTTCCATTGGTTGCTTACAAGCGGGTTCATTGGGGAAATGGTAGCGCAGGCTACAGGCGCGAGCTATCCCGCTGTTACGGATGGCATTATTAAGGCAGCCCGGATCCCCCTCCCTCCCCTCTCCGAGCAAAGGCGCATCGCCGCCATCCTCGATTCCGCCGACGCGATACGAACCAAGCGCAAGGCCGCGATCGCCAAGCTCGATGAGCTGGCGCAGGCGGTATTCTTGGAGATGTTTGGGGATCCGGTGAGGAATGAGAAGGGATGGGAAGTCATTAGTCTTCGAGACGAGATCACTTTCATGACCAGTGGATCGAGAGGATGGGCGAAGTACCACTCAAATGAGGGTGCGCTCTTTATCAAAATACAAAATGTGAAGAACTCTCGCCTCGTTTTTGACTCGGTGCAACATGTTGTTCCGCCGGCAACGCAAGAGACAAACCGAACAAAGGTGCAAGAAGATGATCTCTTAATTAGCATTACAGCTGATCTGGGAAGGACGGCCATCGTTGATCGAGAGACTGCCAAAAGAGGCGCATACATCAATCAGCACCTTGTCCTAGTCCGGCTAAAAAAACGGAGCCTCTTACCTATGTTCGCCTCGCACTATTTGGAATCGCCTGCTGGCAAGCGGCAATTCTCCTCGCTGGATCAGAGCGCCGTAAAATCCGGCTTGAACTTTGACTCGATCAATCGACTGGCTTTGATTTCACCGCCGTTGGAGCTCCAGGCTTCTTTTATCGATCGCATCAGCTCCATAGTGCAATTGAAAAATAGGGAGGCTCTCGCTTTCAACAAGGAAGAATCCCTCTTCTCCTCCCTCCAACACCGCGCCTTCACCGGCGACCTCTAATTATGAATACATAGGACAAAATCATGACCAACTTCGATTTCATAAAGCTACCCGAGATCAAGGGCCTCGCCCTCGCCGCCGAAAAGGCGACCCTCCTCGACCCCCGCTCCTCCTGCGTCAACGCCCGCATCGCCCTCGAGGCGGCCCTCCACTGGATGTTCGATCACGATGAGGAGTTGTCCCATCCCTACGAGTCCAACCTCAACGCCTTCTTGAAGGAGGCCTCCTTCAAGGAGACGACGCCTCCCCACATCCTTGGCAGTTGCGAGCTTATCAGGAAGGCCGGCAGCCAGGCGGCCCACGAAACGCGGCCGATTCCCGCGGCCGCCTCGCGCTACACGATCATCGAGCTCCACAAGGTTCTCCACTGGTTTACCCGCGTTTACTTCGACGCTGCCCTCGAATCGAAGTTCGACCCGGGTCTCCTTCCCTCCGGCTTATCCCAGGACAGGGGCAGGGAGGAGGCGCAAAGGCTCGCCGAATCGCTTGCGCAAAAACTCGAGGAGGAGGTGGCCCGGCGCGCCCTGGCGGAAGAAGAGCTCAAGAGACTCATGGCCGAGATCGCCGCCCGCAAGGCCTCGGCCCAGGCCAGGCCCGATACCCACGACTATTCCGAGGCGGAGACGAGGGCCTTCTATATCGATCTTCTCCTCGCGGAGGCGGGATGGAAGCTGGGCGGCGATTCGGTGAAGGCCGAATACGAGCTCGAGGGCGTAAAGCGCAACGCGTCGGCGACGGGCTTGGGTTATGCCGACTATGTGCTTTTCGGAAGCGACGGCAAGTCGCTCGCCGTCATCGAGGCCAAGCGGACGAGCCGCGACCCCGTGGAGGGCAAGGCCCAGGCGGCCGACTACGCGGACGCCCTCGAGGCCCGCTTCGGGCAGCGGCCCCTCATCTTCTACACCAACGGCTACGAGATCTACTTCTGGGACGACAGCTTCTATCCGCCGCGCAGGGTGGCCGGTTTCTTCAAGAAGGACGAGCTCGATCTGGCGATCCGGCGGCGCGAGACGCGACAGTCGATCAAGCGGGCTCCGGTCAACAAGGACATCGTCGACCGCCCCTACCAGATCGAGGCGATACGCGCGGTATGCGCCCACTTCGAGGAGCATCACCGCCGCGCCCTCGTCATCATGGCGACGGGCACGGGAAAGACCCGCACGGCCATCGCCCTGGTCGAGCTCCTCCAGAAGGCCAACTGGGTAAAGCGCGTCCTCTTTCTCTGCGACCGCGATTCCCTCATCGTGCAGACCAAGCGGGCCTTCGCGAAGAGCCTGCCCAACACGGTGTCGGTGGACCTCCGCTCGACGCGCAGCGACACCCAGGCACGGGTCTGTCTCTCCACCTACCAGACGATGATGCATCTCATCGACGAGGTGGAAGGGGGCCTCCGCGGCTTTTCGCCGGCCCACTTCGATCTCATCGTGATCGACGAGGCGCACCGGAGCATCTACCGGAAATACCAGGCCCTCTTCTCGTATTTCGACGGTCTCCTCCTCGGCCTGACGGCGACGCCGAGGTCGGAGGTGGACCGCAACACCTACCAATTGTTCGATCTCGAGGACAAGAACCCCACCTTCGCCTTCGGCCTGGACGAGGCGGTCGCCAAGAACTATCTCGTGCCCTACGACGCGCTCAAGGTGTCCTCGGGCTTTACGCGGAAGGGCATCAAGTACGCCGATCTTTCGGAACGCGAGCGCGAGGAATACGAGGACAAGTTCTCCGATCCCCTCACGGGCGAAATGCCGGCGGAGATCGAAAGCGCCGCCCTCAACCGCTGGCTCTTCAACAGACCGACGGTGGAGGGCTTCGTCCGCAATCTCATGGACTACGGCATCAAGGTCGAGGGCGGGGACAGGCTGGGCAAGACCATCGTCTTCGCGCTGAGCAAGGAACACGCCCAGTTCATCGTCGAATGCTTCGACGCAGCCTTTCCGATGCACGCGGGGCGCTACTGCGCCCGTATCGACTACTCCCTCGGCAAGGACGCCCAGGCCCTCATCGACCGGTTCTCCATCGCGAAGGGCATGCCGATGATCGCGGTCTCGGTGGACATGCTCGACACGGGCATCGACGTGCCGGAGGTGGTCAATCTCGTCTTCGCCAAGCCGATCTATTCGCGGGTGAAATTCGAGCAGATGATCGGGCGCGGCACCCGCCTTTCTCCCGGCCTCTTCGGCCCCGGCGACGACAAGCGGAAATTTTTGATCTTCGACTACTGCGGCAACATCGAGTTCTTTTCCGCGAAGCCCGCGGGCGAAACGGCACGCGCGCAGGACTCGATGACGGCGAGGATTTTCAAGTCGGCCCTGGCGCTGGCCGCCGCCCTCCGCGCCGGGCCCGATGGGGAGCACGCGGAGCTGGCGAAGCGTCACCTCGTTTTTTGCAGGCAGTTCGTGAAGGGCCTGAACGAGTCGAGCTTCATCGTCCGTCCCTTCCTCCGCCATGTCGAAAAATACAAGGCTGACGAGCCCTGGGCATCGCTCGGCGACGAGGACCTCGCCGATCTCGCAACCTATCTCGCGCCCCTGCCCTCGGACTACTCCCTCGGCGACGAGGACGCCCGGCGCTGGGACCTCCTCCTCCTCGAATCGGAAAAGGCCTTGCTGGCCGGGCTTGGAGGCCTCGAGTCAGCGCGCGAGAGAATCCAGAAGACCGCCCTCTCTTTGCGCGGGAAGACTTCCATCCCCGAGGTGAAGAAGATCCTGCCCCTCCTCGATGCCGTCGGCGGCGAGGAATTCTGGCGGGACATCACGCTCGAGGCATTGGATGAAATTCGCCTCTCCATGCGCAGCCTGATCCAGTACGTCGACAAGGAAACGCGAAAACTGGTCTACACGAAGTTCTCCGACGAGGTCGACGAGCCTGTGCCCGTCTACGACCCCATCCATCGCGGCCCCGACCTCTCGCAGTATAAGAAGCGCATTGAACGGCTTTTGGAGGAGAACCGGGATCACCTCGCGATCAATAAGATCCGCCGCCTCGCGCCCCTCACCGACAAGGACCTGGCCGAGCTCGACCGCCTCCTCTTCGAGGGCAAGGACGAGAACCGCGAATTGTTCGCGCGGCTCTACGGCGACAAGTCCCGCATTCTCTTCGAGGTGGAGAATCCTCCCCTCTCCCTGTTGATCCGCTCGATCGTCGGCCTCGATCGCGCCGAGGTGGAGACGAGGCTGGCCGAGTACATCAACCGCGGGGCCTTCACTCCGCAGCAACTCAAGTTCGTGGACACCCTCGTGGACTGCCTCGTCCGCGACGGCTACGTGCCCCTCGGGGCCCTCTACGAGCCGCCCTTCGACCAGTTCCACTTCGAGGGCCCCGAGGAGCTTTTTGGCCCGGCGGCCGAGCGCATCTTCGATTTCGTCGAGATGACCAACCGCCTCGCGATGACGCCGCCCTTCGATGTTTCGAAGAGGGGTGTGGGCTGACTCCCTGATGCAGCCCGGGTCCGCGCACGATGGTCTTGTTCCAAGATGGCTCATTGCCGTAGTATATTTTAGGCATGAAGAAGGGGGAGATTGTGAAGACAACTGCTAAGCGGGACAAGTTCCTGCATGGCTTCGCCTCGGTCTTCGATATGTCGGGAGGGCGTCTGATATCTATAGATGACCTCAAGAAGGGCCCCATCCGCGATCGGGATGCCCTGGCCGGGGATTGGGTGAAGGTTGGCCGAGACATCGGTGCCGCGATGGATAGGGAACCCTGTGGCCAAGAATAGTCCTGCCAGGCCGTCTGCCGGTGGTCAACCGCCTCCTGCCATTCGTCATCAAGCCGTTTCCTATAGCGGCCCACTTCCGCCTGCCGCTGAGTTCGAACGCTATAACGCCGTGGTTCCTGGTGCGGCTGAACGTATCTTGGCTATGGCTGAGAAGGAGGCTGAGCACCGTCATGGCGCTGAGGATCTTCTCGTCCAGGAAGAAGTTCGTGCTAGTAAGACGGGGCAATTATTTGCCTTCGCGCTTGGAATCGGCAGCCTCGCGGTCGTCGCTGTCAGCCTTTTCTTGAACAGCCCGCTTGGAGCGATAGCTCCTGGTATCATCGCCCTCACCAGCCTTGCGACCGCGCTCGCTGGAGCACGGAAGCCGAAGGACTAATCGCTCAGGATTGAACGAGGTCGAAGAAGTACCTCTTAGCCCTAAGGCATAATTACTGCCTTTGATACTGTATCCGCCGGTGATTGGGTCCATGGCGGCCCTGATCTTTCGCCGAACGAGAAGCGTATTGACGAGAATCGCGAATTGTTCACGCGGCTCTACGGCGACAAGTCCCGCATTCTCTTCGAGGTGGAGAATCCTCCCCTCTCCCTGTTGATCCGCTCGATCATCGGCCTCGATCGCGCCGAGGTGGAGACGAGGCTGGCCGAGTACATCAACCGCGGGGTCTTCACTCCGCAGCAGCTCAGGTTCGTGGACACCCTCGTGGACTGCCTCGTCCGCGACGGCTACGTGCCCCTCGGGGCCCTCTACGAGCCGCCCTTCGACCAGTTCCACTTCGAGGGCCCCGAGGAGCTTTTCGGCCCGGCGGCCGAGCGCATCTTCGATTTCGTCGAGATGACCAACCGCCCCGCGATGTCGCCTCTCTGCGATGCCTCGCAGAGGGGCGTGGGCTGACCCTTGGGGTCTGACCCTGCCCCCTGCCGCGGTTCAGCTTTCGACGAGTTCGTAGACCTCGTAGCCCATGCTGCCCGGCGCCACGAGCGAGTCGAACTGCGACGACCAGCGCTTGGACTCCTCGTCGGGCTTCATCCGCTTCGCCCAGGCCGTTTCGTATTCGGCGAAGTTCTTGAACTCGTACTCGCGGATGATCTCGGGCGAGCCGGCCGAAGCGAGCTTGCGCACGTACATCCGCGCCGCCTTGGGGACTCCCTCGTGCTCGAGGATCTTGTCCCTCTCCCTGAGAAGGCGGATGGCCTCCTCCCTTTTGCCGCGGTGGATAACCATGGACACCTTGACGACGATCATGGATTGCCTCCTCGCGAGCGAGAAACGTGATGACTCAAGCCTGGTCCTTTGGCTCGCGATGTCAAGGCTCTTCGACGTTTGTCCGTTTTGGGTCGCCCGGCCGTGCGTCTTCCTTGGCACGAGCTTCGGCCATCCGAAAGCTCACCGGGTTCCACCTCTATGAGCTTTTCTACCGAGAGAGCCATAATCTCGAAGGTCTGACCAGGGAGGTCGCAGCGAGAGAGGGAAGGCGAGTCGGGGAAGCTGAAGGGGGCGTAGGAGAGGCGGAAGGGAAAAGCGAAGAGTCTTTTTCCTCTAGCCTTCTTTTCCTGTTAATCCTGCCTTTCCTGTTATCCTGTCTGATTCTAGGAAAGAAGGGGAAAAGGACAGGAGAACAGGATTTTCAGGATAAAAAATAAAACACGAGGTATACCAGCAATAAAGAAGGCCCCAAAGGGGGCTCGTTCCCTCAGTACTCTCCCTTGATCACGAAGAAGGAGCCACGGATCGTGCCGGCCAGCTTGGACTTCTGCCGGGCGAACTTGAATTTCGGCTCGAGCTCCGCGGGCACTTCCATTCCCTCCGAAAGCTTGAAGCCGACCGCCCGCTTCTTGGGGTTGTCGATCGTGTACAACACGTTAATCGAGAGTCCGCTCTCGTAGAAGACATAGGTCCACTTGATGTTCTCGACCTGGAAGCTCGAGGTCTCGAGGGGCTTCGACTCGATCTCGAGGCCGCGCTCCTCCTTGAGGATGCGCTTTACGTAGGCGAGGGTTGTCTTGCTTTTCGAGGCCGGCTCGACGGTGAACTCGTGCTTGTACTTGTTCTTGAAATACCGCGCCTCGTTGGCGCGGAGGCCGGCCAGGGCCGTCGCGACGGGCGAGCTTTCCAGGCCGGTCGTGGAGACCTTCTCGAAATCGACGACATAGGACATCTGCTCACCTCTCTTGTCTGCGAAGATAGCGAGGGCGGCGGGAAAGGACAACGCCTTGCCCCCCTCCCATTCCTCGCCGATTTTCGTATATTCCATTGATCTTCATCTCGACGGAGACCCCATGAAGCCGACGACCATTCTCCTCCTCTACCTCGCCCTCGCGGGCCTCGATCTTCTCTGGGGAGTCTTCCTCGCCTATCTCAACTGGCGGAGCGTGCGCGCCGCGGGGGGAAAGGTGCCGCCGGAACTCGCGCGTTCCGTCACGAAGGAAGAGGCTGCGAAGGCGAGCGCCTACAGCCAGGCCCGTCTCCGCTTCGGCCTCCTCGAGGCCCCCCTCATGACCCTGCCGACCCTCGCGGTCGCGGCCCTCGGGCTCTTCGGTCTCCTCGACGCCGCCCTGGGCAGCCTCGTCTCGGGCTTCCCCCTCGCTCCCGCTTTTTCTCGCGCCGCCCTTTTCTTCGTGGCACTCTCCCTCGCCTCGGCCCTCCTCTCCTTGCCCTTCTCCCTCTGGTCCACCTTCGGCATCGAAAAGCGCTTCGGCTTCAACACGACTACTGTCCGCACCTGGATTCTCGACGGCCTCAAGGGGGCCCTGATTTCAGCCCTCATCGGCCTGCCCCTCCTCGCCCTCCTCATGGTCTTCATGGACGCGACGGGCGGGCTCTGGTGGCTCTGGGCGGCGGCCATCTTTTCCCTTGTCAACATCGCCCTCTCGATCGTCTTTCCTCTCGTGATCGCGCCCCTCTTCAACAAGTTCACGCCCCTTCCCGCGGGTACGCTCGCGGACAGGATCGGCGAGCTGGCCGATCGTCTCGGCTTCAAGATGAGGGGCATCTTCGTGATGGACGGATCGAAGCGCTCGCGGCACTCGAACGCCTATTTCACGGGCCTCGGGGCCGTGAAGCGCATCGTCCTCTTCGACACCCTCATCTCAACGATGAGCGAGGACGAGATACTGGCCGTCCTGGCACACGAGATCGGCCACGAGAAGAGACGCCACGTGCTCAAGATGACGGCGGTCTCGATCGTCCTCGCCTTCGTCGGTTTTTGGGTCCTGTCGATCCTCATGGGGTGGGGGGAACTCTACGCCGCCTTCGGTTTTTCGGAGCCGACGAAGGAGGCAATTATGCTGATCTTCGCCCTCGTCTCGGGCCCGACCACCTTCTTCCTCACACCGCTCTTCGCGGCCTGGTCGCGGAGGCACGAGTACGAGGCCGACGCCTATGCCGCCAAGGCGGCGGGGAAGGAGGCCATGGCTTCGGCTCTCCTCCGCCTGAACAAGGAGAACGCCTCGAACCTCTGGCCCCATCCCCTCTACGCCTTTTGGAACTATTCGCATCCGACCCTGCGGCAGAGGCTCGCTGCGATCGCTCGGGTCGAGGGCTGAAGGAGCCGGAGCTCAGTCGAGGCCCGCGAACAACTTCTCCGGTTCCAGCGTGAAGCCTTCGATCACCGTCGACGCGATCGGGCCGAAGTCGCGGGTTTCCTCGCGGAGTTCGCCGTCGTCGAAGAGGCCGTTTTCGAGGGGGCGGTAGACGCAGACCGAGCGGTTGCCCGGGTCGACGACCCAGTATTCCAACACGCCCGAACGTTCGTACAGGTTGAACTTTTCGCGCTGGTCCTTTTTGGAGGTAGAGGGCGAAAGGACTTCAACGACGAGGTCGGGCGCGCCGCGCCCGCCTCGTTTCGTGATTTTTGAGCGATCGCGATACACGCAGAGATCGGGCTGGACGACCGTGTCCGCCTCGTCGTCGCTTTCGCCGCTTTTGGGGATTACCACGTCGAAAGGGGCGATGAATGCTTCTGCCTGCGTGCCTTCGACCTGATTTTTTAGATATGTACCGAAACGGAATACGATGCGCTGGTGGTCGGTCAGCGGCGCCGGACTCATGGCCCAGGCGCGGCCGTCGATCAGTTCCCAACGCTCCTCATCGGGCCAGGTTCGGTAGTGACGGTAGGTGTAGTGGACGCCGCGGTCCACGGCCGGATTGCCCATGCGTTCCATACCTCCAGTATACCCCTAACGCGCGTGACCTGTCGGAATGATTCAGATGAACGCGGGATTACCCTCGAAGGCTTCCTCCCGGTTTGACCCGCAGGCCGGTCGTGACGACATTCGAAACCATGGAAGTACGAAGAAGACGAGTCGTCGTGGTAGGCGCGGGCTTCGGCGGCCTAGCCGCCGCGCGCTCCCTCGCCCGCCTTCCCTTCGACGTGATTCTCGTCGATGCGAACAATTACCACACCTTTCAGCCCCTCCTCTATCAGGTGGCGACCGCGGGCCTGGGCGGCGACGACGTCTGCTATCCGGTGCGCGCCATTTTCGCGAGGCAGCGCAACGCCCGTGTCGTCATGGCCGAGGTGAGGGGCGGCGATCTCGACGCGAGGCGCCTCGAGCTCTCCGACGCCTCGACCCTCGAGTATGACGAGTTGGTTCTCGCCTGCGGAGCCGTGACCAACAGCTTCGGGACGCCAGGGGTCGACGAGCATGCCTTCGGCCTCAAGAGCCTCGCGGACGCCCTGGAGATGCGGAGCCACCTGCTTACGCAGTTCGAAAGGGCCGACGCCAGGCCAGAGCTCATCGACGAGGGACTTCTCACCCTCGTCATCGTCGGCGGCGGGCCGACGGGCGTCGAGCTAGCGGGCGGTATGGCAGAGCTCTTCGATCGCAGCCTTCGCCGCGACTTCCCCCGTCTCGACCTGAGCCGGGCGCGCATCGTCCTCGTCGAGGCCGCCGACAGGCTCCTTCGGAGTTTTTCGCCTGTCTCCTCCGACGTCGCCCTGCGCAGCCTCGAGTCCCGGGGCGTCGAAGTCAGGCTGAATCTTGGTGTGGCTGAAATGACGGGGGAGGGGGTCAGGCTTGCCGACGGCTCCTTCATCCGCTCGAAGACGATGGCCTGGGCTGCGGGAATCAAGGCCCAGCCTCTGGCCGCCGCCCTGGGCCTGCCCACCGACCGAAGCGGCCGCGCGCTGGTTGGCCCCGATCTCTGCGTGGCTGGAAGGCCCGAGGTCCATGTCGTGGGCGATCTCGCCGCCGCCCTGGACGCGAAGGGCGCGCCCCTGCCCCAGGTGGCGCCCGTGGCCATCCAGGAGGCCGAGTACACGGGCAGGCTCATCGTCGCCCGCTCGCGGGGCGAGGTCCTCCCGGCTTTCGTCTATCGCGACAAGGGATCGATGGCGACCATCGGCCGTCACAGCGCGGTGACGGAGCTGCCTAATGGTTTCAGATTGTCGGGGCCCCTGGGCTGGCTCGGCTGGCTTTTTCTCCACCTCATCATGCTCATCGGCTTCCGCAACAAGCTCAGCGTCCTCGTGAACTGGGCCTGGAACTACGCGACCTACGACAGGGCGAGCCGAATCATCGTCGCGCTGCGGGACCCGGGGCACTAAGTGCCTGGTCGACGTCAATCTCGAGGCTCACGAGGCCGCCTCTTTCAAGGTTCTTCACGCTGAGCCTGCCTCCCATGCTGGCGGCCAGCTCGCCGGCGATGGTGAGGCCGAAGCCGCCGCCGCCCTTCGCGTCGAAGCCTTCGGGGAAGCCGACGCCGTCGTCGGCCACCTCGATTATCAGTATTGGACCTTGTTTTTCGAGTCGAACGGTCACGAGACCTTCCCGGCCCTCGGGGAAGGCGTATTTGCAGGCGTTGGTGAAGAGCTCGGTGACGATGATGCCGAGGGGTGAGGCGATCCTCGTGGGGAGGGTGAGGGAGTCGAGGGCTCGCTCGACGCGGATGGGCCGGGGTCCGATGGATCCCGCGGTGAGGGCGTCGAGGATAGCCCCGAGATACGAACCGAGGTCGACGTTCTCGAGATCCGAGGCGAGATGGAGGCGGCTGTAGAGGATGGCCATGGATTTGATGCGCAGGGCCGCCTCGTCGAGGGCGGTCGCCGTCTCCTCCGATTCGGAAAGGGTGCCCTGGAGGGCGAGGAGGGAAGCGGCTGTATTGAGGGTGTTCTTGATGCGGTGGTTAACCTCGTGAACGAGGTTTTCAAGGGTGGCCGTTCGCTCTGCCACTGTCGCCTCGAGACCCTCTACGCTGCTGTGGAGGGTCGTGGCCATCGCGTCGAAAGACCGTGAGAGCGAGACGATTTCCGAGGGTAGTCCGCGGAGCGGAGCTGCGCTTTCCCCCCAGTCGCCCGAGGCGAGGCGGGCGGCCCTCTCGCCGAGTTCGGCGACGGGCTTCGAGATGGCTCGTGCCACGAAATAGCCTGCCACGACTATGGCGAGGGCGGAAAGGAGGACGAGGAGGGTGGCGATGTCCCGGAATTGCCGGAGGGGGCGGGCGAGCCGGTCTTCCTCGACGACGACGCCTATGTCGAGGGCAAGCCCAAGGGGATCGAGGAAGGCTTGCTTATCGAGTCGCCACACCTTGTCCTGGGCGGCGAAACGGATGGAACTGCCCGGGCTCCTTCGCATGGCCTGTCCCGCCGCGCGCACGAGGGGTTCGGCGCTCTCTTCGGCCAGTGTGATATTGGGAACGGCGGTGTTGTCGAAGGCGTTTCCCGCGGACGAGGCGAGGAGCCTGCCGGAAGGATCGATGACAAGGGCAAGGGCCGAGGCTTCGGGCAGGTTTTCGTGGAGGAAACGATCCATCAGCGGCAGGGCGACGAGGCTATGGACGACGGCCGAAAGCCGACCCTTTTCATCGAACACCGGCGTCGAAATCGATATGCCATAGACGCCGAAAATGGATATGGCATGGGGCAGGCTCCAACTCGAGGTGCCGAGGGACTCCGCCTCGGTATACCAGGATTGGCCGCGTGGATCATAGGTCTGCCCGAGGGCGAGGAGCCTGCCGGATTCCGACTTATCGCCGATGGCCCTGCGGAGCTGCCTGAAGCCGGTGGTCGGGCCGGACTCGAAGAGGATGAGCGATCCATTGGCGGGCGAACGCGTGGCCGCGATGTAGCTTCCATCGGGACCGGCGATCCCTATCGAACTCAGCCAAGGATAGTTGCGTATCTTGGGAATAAGCTCATTTCTCAGGCTGTCCTTGTTTTCGAGATCGATGGCGCCCGAAGCGAGACGTTCGACGGTGGTGGCGCTCGCCTGCGCCGGATCGCGGGAAAACTCGGCGAGGTAGGCGGCGATGCGCTTGCCGAACTCTTTGGAGAACAGTGCGGATTCCTCTTCGATGGTGCGGGTCAGCGATGTGGAACCCGCGACGATGAGGACGAAGGCGATGACGATGCCGAGGAGGGCGAAGGGCGCCGTGATCCAGACGGCGAGCGGGCAGCCCTTATGGGACAAGGCCCTTGCTTCGTGCATTCGACAAGTATAGGTCGTCATCGGGCGCGGCGAGAAGTGGCTTCGGGCTCCGCCCGGGCGTTTGGGCTGCATGGACTCCCGAGGCGCGCCGATATTTTCGATATGGTCCTTCCCCTCATATCCTGGGACAGTCGCGGTCGGGCGGTCTGGAACGCCCTCGTTCTCGTCGCCATCATGGGTTTCGCCTTCATCATCACCTACGGAGAGGTCTTCAGAGGATTTCAGTTTAGCGCGCTCTACTACCTTCTCAATCTGATCTTCCTCGTCGACCTCCTCCTCAATTTCCGGACGACGATCAAGAGGGGGCACATCCGCATCGAGGAGCCCCGTGGCATCTCCCAGACCTACCTCCATGGTTGGTTCTCGGTGGATTTCATCGCCGCCTTCCCCTTCGAACTCATCCCCGTCCTGGTCTTCGGCTCCATACCGGCCGATCACACGCACTTCCCCCTCTTCCTGAGTCTCCAGGCCCTCACCCTGGTGAAGTTGCTCAAGGCCGTCCGCCTCCTCCGCGATCTCTTTGAAGTGCTCGGCTTCACCCCCGCGGTGCGGCGTCTCGTCACCTTCGGCTTCTGGTTCGCCATAGGCGTGCATTTCATGGCCCTCGGCTGGATCGTCGTGGGCGCCGCCGAATCCTTCAGGCCCCATCAGGACCAATATCTGCGCGCCCTCTATTGGGTGACGACGACGATCGCGACCATCGGCTACGGCGATTACACGCCCGATCACAATAAAAACACGCAAATCATCTATGCGATCGTCGTGCAGATCTTCGGCGTCGGCATGTACACCTACCTTATCGCCAACGTGGCCTCCCTCGTGCAGAACATCGATGTCGCGCGGGCCGCCTATCAACGCCGGATCGAAGAGGTCAACGCCTTCCTCCGCGCCCAGGAAATTCCCCAGCCGCTCCAGGAGAGGGTGCGCGACTACTACTCCTATCTCTGGTCGCAGAAGCGTTCGGTCGAGCCCGGATCGGTCGTGGACGAGCTGCCGAAGAGCCTCGCCCTCGACATTCTCCTCTTCCTCAACCGGGATCTCCTCGCCAAGGTGGAACTCTTCCAGGGAGCCGACGAGCTCTTCATCCGCGAATCGGTGCAATTGCTACGACCACGGGTCTTCCTCCCGGACGAGTACATCATCAGGCAGGGGGAATACGGCGACTGCATGTACTTCATAACCGGAGGCGAGGTCGAGATCTCGGTGGACGGCTCGCGCATCACCGTGCTCGGGGCCGGATCGCCCGTCGGGGAGACGGCCCTCGTCGAGAACGAGAGGCGGAACGCGAGCGTCCGCTGTCTCACCTACAGCACCGGCTACCAGCTTTCGCGCTCCGATTTCGACGCGCTCCGGGCGAAATACCCCGAGTTCGATGCGCGGGTCCGCGAGATCGTGGAGAGGCGGAAAATCGAGCCCTGAGGGGCCTCCGCCGGACCTTTGACAGGGAAGGCGCCGATCCCGTACCATGAGCGTCCATGCGCCCCACCTCCACCCGGGCGGCCAAGGCCGCCTTCGTCGTCCTCGTCTCGGTTCTCGCGGTCCAGACCTTCGCCCAGACGAAGGTCGCGGTCGTCGACTCGCCGCTGAACCAGGCCCTCATCAAGATCTTCCCCGAGATCGCGAACGGCTACATCGACTTCAACGGCAACGGCAAGCCCGACCAGACGGCCGATCTCAACGAGGTGATCCCCGAGTCGAGGGTGAGAGACGGGCAGCTCCAGGCCCAAGAAATCCTCGACTTCATCGTGGCCAACTGGCGTTTCATCCCCCTCGCCAAGCTCAAGGCAGTGCAGGACGCCGTGAAATCCGCCTCGGGCCCCCTCGGGGAACTCATCGCCATCGACTTCTCGACCTCCCTCGACGAGGTCGTCCGGCAGCGCGAGGCCATGGGCGACGGGCTCTATCTCACGCCCCAGGCGACGAAGGAAGCCCAGGACAGGCTCGGCGGCTACGTGGCGGCGATGAGCTCGGCCTATCGAAGAGAAGGGCAGAAAGGGGAGGCCGACTTCACCGCGGCTCGGGACGCCCTGTTCTCCGACATCGAAAAGGGCTTTCCCCTTCCCTCCGATCTTCCGCCGGATGACCGCTCCGTCCTCGCGACGACCTGCGTCAATATCATCCAGAAGGAAGCCGCGACCAACCCCTCGCGAACCCGCATTGCCATCAAGATCCTCGGCAAGATCAAGGCGAGCGAGTCTGCCGACGTCCTCGTAGGACTAGCGGGCGGCGGCGACTACGCCGTGGACGCGATGAAGGCCCTCGGGGAAATCGGCTACAAGCCGGCCATTCCCGTGCTCGCTCGTCAGCTCGCCTCCGCGAGCTCCCCCGATCTCCGCAAGGCCGCCCTCCTCGCGACCGGCGCCATCGGCGGCTCCGACGGACTCGACACGATACTCGCCCTCCTCAAGCCCGGTTCGAAGGAAAAGCTTTCCCCCGACCTCCTCCTCGCGACCACCCAATCCCTCGCCGGCATAGCCCAGAGCGGCAACGGCGATAACCGCGTCCTCGCGGCGCTCAGGGACCTGACGACTTCGGATATGGGCTCGGTGCGCGCCGTCGCCGCCTCGGGTCTCGGCGCCTTCACCTCGCAGAACGCGATCGACTCCCTCCTCGCCCTCGTGGCGAGCGACAAGGATCCGGCGGTACGGAAGGCCGCGGTCAAGGCGGTCAACCGCGAGAAGAGCGACACGATCATGCCCGCCTTCCTCAAGCTGCTCAAGGAAAAGGACCTCGATCCCAGCCTCGAGCTGACCACGATCGCCGCGGTGGGCTCGAACGCCAATGGCGTCCTCGGAATCCAAACCCTCGTCGACGATCTCGCCGACCCCAATCCCGACATCAGGTCGGCGGCCTCCGCCTCCCTCCTCAAGCTCTATCCCGCCAACCAGGCTCCCGTGTCCGGGGCGGTGACCCGGGCCCTCACGATTTCGACGGACGACAATCTCCTCGCCGAGGGCACGGCCCTCCTCGCGACCTTTGCCGATCCGGGCACCCTGCCGACCCTCCTTACCCTCCTCCAGAAGCCCCAATCCGAGGTCAAACGCAACGCGGCCTGGGCCCTCTACCGCCTCCGCAACGGCAGCAATCCCAAGGTGAGCGAAACCCTCCAGGGCCTCGTCACCAACGAGAACGAGACGATCGCGACCCGCGTCAACGCGGTGCGCGCCCTCGGGGCCATCGGCTTCGACTCGCCCACCCTCAACATCTGGCAAACCCTCGTCACCACCTCGCAAATGCGGGGCGACAAGTACGCGATGCTGCGACTCTTCGCCGTCCGCTCCCTCGGCGAGTTGGGCGCGAACAGGCCCCAGGTCATGCAGGCTCTCGCGAAGATCGTCTCCCGCGATCCCGACCCGGCCCTTCGCACCGAGGCGGTCGATACCCTCAGAACCCTCGCCAGCCCCAATCAGGAAGCCGAGGACGCCCTGGCCTCAGCCTTCGCACTCTCGCCCGATGATCCCGAGTTCAGGCTCCACATCGTCGAGGCCCTCGCCGACATGGGCAGCGCGCGATCCGTCGAACTCGGCGCCGAGCTCCTTACGAGCCCGCTGTCCCCCGACAAGAAGCGCCGCGTCATCTATGCCCTCTCCGAGACGCCGATCGACGCCTCGGCCACAGCCATCCTCGACGCCTCGAAGGACGGGGCCGTCGCCGATTTCGCGGAGACAATCCTCGAAGGCTTCCCGAAAGCCATCATCAAGCCCATCGTCGCCCGGCGCCTGAAGCTCGAGGCGGACAAGGGTATCCTCGCCGTTCTCGGGGCCCTCGATGCCCGATTCTCCGATTAGGCGGCCGGCGGGAAGGGGCCTCGCGGCCGTCGGCAGCGCGGTGCCCCTTTTCCTTCTGTCCCTGGTCCTGCTCGCGGCCGCGCCGGGCACTGCCGCGGCCGATCAGCCTGAAACCGCCGAATCACCGCCGACCCTGGGTCTCGTGTCGCCGAGCGCGAAGCCACTCGGCGATCCGACCGGTTCCGAGGCGGCGAAGGTTGAGGGTCTGCCCGACATCGGCTACTGGATGCTCGATTCGAAGGGCGAGGTGGCCAATTGGCTCGGCATAAGGGCGACTGGCAAACGGGTCGCGGAGCCGATCAATGTCATAATAGTTGATCGTTTCTCCCCCGATGCCCAATCGGCGATCTTCATGCTCGAAAAGGCCCTGAGGGAGAACGGCTTCCCCGGCCGCGGCGGACATTCCAAGGGCTATGCTGCTCTCATAGGCGGCGCCCGATGCCCTGAGCTCCTCGTCGGATCGAAGGCCACCTATTCGGACGCCTCCTTCCTGAGCGAAAACGATCACGGCCGCATCTTCGGCCCCTTCGACACGGGGAAGGGCTTCGTCTTCGTCGCGGCCTTTTCGCGCGAGCGCCCCGACACCTTCCGGATGCGCCATGTCCTCGTCTCCTTCAACGTCGCCCGCGACATCGTGGCCGGCGCCCTCAAGGCTTCGGGTTCCTACCAAATAGAAGGGTTCGTCCCCCTGGGCAACGCCCTGTTCTGGTCGCCCACGAGGACGACCTGGGACCACGACGGTAACGCCGTCCTCATCGAGGCCGAATCGACCAGGGCCGAGATTGCCCCATCGATGCCGTCGACGCCGCTGGTGCCGGAGCCGTCCGCCGCGCCCGAAGACTCCGCGACTTCGGCGATACCCGTGCTGTCGGCGGCGTCCGCGGCCCTGGCGCCTTCGGCCCCAGCCGCGGCCGAGGTTCCCTCGGCCAAGGACTGAGCTCCGCCATGGCGCCCTTCGCATCCCTCGCCGCGCGTCGCGTCGCCCATGGGGTCGCGATGTATCTCCTCATGTGTCTCGCCTACTCGATCGTCTTCAACGGCGTGGCCGACGGTGCCCTTCGGGCGCGGATCGACGAGGAGGTGGCCCTGGCCCTGCGACAGGCGAACGGGCTGGGACCCTCGGACTACGCGAATCTCAGGACGGCCCTCACCGAGGCGAAGATGCGCCAGTATCGCCTGGACGAGTCCCTTCCTTCGCGCGTGCTCTGGCGGACCGTCGACGTCGCGACCTTCCATTTCGGGCGGTCGCAGAGCGTCGTTTCGGCCTCGGGCGATCGTGAGGTGCTCTCTATCGTGCTGGAGGCCCTGCCGAACACCCTCGCCCTTTTCGGCACCGAAGCGGTCCTCGTCATGTTCCTCGGCGGCCTCGTCGGCGTGCGCGCTGCGAGCAGGAGGAATGGTCCCCTCGATCGCGCCGCTTCGGTGCTGCCGATGGTCTTCAACGGTTTGCCGACCTGGTGGGTGGGGATGATCGCCCTCATGGTCTTTTCCTACGTGCTGCCGCTCTTTCCCTCGGGAGGGGTGCACGCGAATCCCGCGCCCCATGGTTGGGCCGGGGTCCTCGACTACCTTCACCACATGGCCCTGCCCCTCCTCACGCTGGTGGCGCTCAACCTGTGGAATCCGGCCTGGCTCATCCGCAACCTCGTCGGCGACACCTGGCACAGCGACTTCGTCCGCTTCGCCCGGGCGAAGGGCCTTCCGGAGAGCCGGATCGCCTTCCACGTCATCGCGGCCATTCGGCCGGCCCTCGCCACGATGGTCCTCCTCGGCCTCCTCCAGTCCCTGTCGGGCAACATCCTCGTCGAAGGCATCTTCGGCTGGCCGGGCCTCGGCGGTCTCTATTTCTCCGCCGTCCAGCAGTCCGACGTGCCCGTGTTGATGGGCGTGCTCTCGCTGCAGACGGCCCTCAACCTCGCGGGCCTCGTCGTCCTCGACCTCGCCTACGATTGGCTCGACCCGCGCATCAGGCTCGGGGGCTCGACGTGAAGGACTTTCTCGAAAGCCGCTCGGCCCGGGCCGGCCTTTCCATTCTCGGTTTCATCGCATTGCTCGCCCTCTTCGGTCCCCTCCTCGTGCCCTGGCCCGAGGCCTCGACGCGGTGGCGGGATATTTCCTATTGGGAGGATAGCCCCGCCGGGGTTCCGCCCCTCTGGACGAACGGGCCCTGGAACGGCTGGTCTGTTCCCCCCTCTCGCCACGTAGCCGCGGGCCGACCCGAGCTGCGCGAAGGCTCGGCGGGAAGCCTCATCACCTGGACCTTCGAGCTTGATGGCAGCCGGGGCGCCGGGGTTGCGGCAACGCGCGACCTCGTCTTCCGACTGCCCGGGGGCTCGGGCAGGGTCTTCCTCCTCCTCCGCGAAGGACGGGCCGACTCTCCGGGCCGCGAGCTCTTCCGCGGCGAGAGGGATCTCGTGAGCGGGGGGAGCCTGCGTCTCCCCCTCCGGGGCGTTTCCGCCCGGGCCATCTCGGCGACCCTCTACCTCGCCTCGGGCCTCTCCCGGCCGGGGGACCCGACGATCTTCATAGTTGGAAAGACCGCCGGCCTCCTCGGCACCGACGCCGACAAGCGCGACGTGTTCACCGGCCTCGTCCTCGGCATCCGCTGGGCCCTCCTCCTCGGCGTCGTCGTGAGCTTTCTCACCGTGCTTTCGGGCCTCCTCCTCGGTACCTTCGCCGCCTGCTACGGCGGCATCTTCGGGAGCATCACCAACCGCGTCTACGAGTTCTTCTCGATGATGCCCCTCCTGCCCTTCCTCGTCGCCGTCTCGGCCATCCACAAGCCCTCGCTCTGGAGCTTCGCCGGCCTGGCCCTCCTGTTCTATTGGACGCGGACCTTCAAGACGGTCTACGCGAGGGCCCTGCAGATACGCTCCGAGGGTCACATCGAGGCCGCGGTTCTCATCGGGGCGGGGCGCTGGTGGCGGGTGACGCGCCATGTGCTGCCCGAGCTCCTTCCCTACGCCTTCGCGATGATGGCAATGTCGGTGCCCGGCATCATCATCGCCGAGGCGGGGGTGAGCCTCCTCGGCCTCGGCGACACCAACACCGTCACCTGGGGACAGATGCTCCATGACGCCCTCGTGCAGGGCGCCGTCATCAACGGCATGTGGTGGTGGGTCCTGCCCCCGGGCCTCGCGATAGCCGTCATGGGCCTGTCCTTCGCCCTGGTCGGCCGCGGCCTCGACAAGGTCGTGAACCCGAGGATGAAGGGATACTAAGCATTCCGCGAATGCCGCGTAGAGGGCGAAGTTGAGCCTTTCCGTCCGCGCTCCGGAGAAGCCCGCCTCCGCGAGAAGGTTTCGCGCCTCGTTCTCGCCGACCCGTTCCGACGCTGGAGGGCCGGGTACAAAGGCCGCCTTTCGGAATTCCGCGATGACGATCCTGCCCCCGGGCCGAAGGGCCCGTTTGATCATCAGTAGTAGGCCTTTTTTGTCCTCGACCTCGTGAAACATCATGAAGAGGAGGGCCATAGTGGCGGAGCCGTCGGGAATGCCCAGCGACTCCTCCGTGGACTGCCGCACCTCGAGGTTCCTGGCGCCGAGCTCCGCCTGCTTCTCCCGAAGCAGGCGGACGGCGACAGGCTCGATGTCGACGGCAAAGACCTTCCCGCTCTCTCCGACGATTCCCGCCGCGGGAAAGCTGAAGTGCCCCGAGCCCGCTCCGATGTCGAGAAGGGTATCTCCCTCGCGCAGCCCGAGCCTCTTCAAGAGCGGCTTCGGCGGAAAGATGAAACGACGGAGCGGACTGTCGAGATGGCCGAGATGCCGCGGATCGATGCGATGGGCCACGCCTACTCCGCCCTTTCCTCGGCGCCGTGCTCGCGCATCGCCTCGCGGATCTTCGCCTTGCGCCAGTGTCCGCGACCGCGGTGGCCGCCCATCCCTCCCTTGAAGAGGATGTGGCTCAGGACGATGAGGCCCGCGGCCTGCCAGAAGCCGATCTGGGGTAGACGGAAGATCGCCGGCATCAGCTCGTTCCACAGCCACATCGTGATCGCCGAGACGAGGGCGAACAGCCCCGGCACGAGGACGATGCCCCCCGCGATCGCCAGTACCTTCGCGACCAGGGACCATTCCGACCAGGGCTTGTGCCGATGATTGCCGAATTCCCGATGCATCATAAAAACCTCCTTCAGGTTTCGAAGTCCATCCAATAGTCGAGGGCGGCGGCGAGCTTTCGGATCGCGTAGCGTTTTCGCGCCATGAGGGTGTCGATCGACTCTCCCGTCCGCTCCGTGAGTTCCTTGAAAGTGAGGCCGTCGAGGGCCTGGGCCCGGAGGACTTCGCGCTGCTTTTCGGGCAGGGCCTCGATCGCCACCTCGAGGGCCGCGAGGAGCTCGTCGCGGATCAGGCGATCGGCGGGGTCGTAGCCGGCTTCCGTCGCGATTTCCTCGAAAAGCTCGGGGGAGATTTCCACGACTCCCGCCCGGGCCCTCGCGCCCTCGCTGCGCCAGAGGTCGGCGAGGCGATTGCGCATCGCGGTGAATATCCAGGCACCGAAGTCCTCGACGAGGGAGAGGGCGCTCGCGTTCGCGAGGGCGCGGCCGAAGGCGTCCTGGAGGATGTCCTCGGCGGTCTCCAGGTCGGGGGCATGGCGATTCGCCCAGGCGAGAAAGCCCCGCCTTCGTTCGCGATAGGCGCGCTCGATGTGTCGCCTCGCTGCCTCGTCGTTCTCTACGTCGCTCATCTGTCTGATAATAACGACGAACGAGGGGCGGATTTCGTGTCGGAAATCGAAAGAAATAGGGGGTGGAAGGGGGGGAGGGGGAGCTGAAGGCCGAACCTGGTCTAGACCCCCCTATCTCCTGCTGAGCATCGCGTCGAGGGTCGAGAGAAAGGCTTGTCTCTGCGCCGCCTCAGCGCCTTCGAAGAAAGCGTCCTCCAATTCTCGCCGGACGGCGCAGGCGTCCTCGAGGAAAGCCCGTCCCCTGTCTGTCGGATGGACCAGGACGGCGCGCCTGTCGTTCGGGTTGTCATGGATGAAGATGAGTCCCTTGTCGGCGGATTCCTTCGCGAGCCTTCCCGCGTACTGTTTCGTGGTCCCCATCGCCGCGGCGATATCGGAAAGCATGCTCCCTTCCTCATCGAGTTCCGAAAGGAACTGCACATGTACCAAGGTCAGACCCCTCCATCCCATGTCGGCATACCGTGCATTTGCCGCGTCCTGGAACCTTCGATAGAGATCTCCAAGCGCCCTGGCTACAGAGCCCCTGCCTTCGGATTGAAGCTCCGACCATCGTCTCACGATTTCCTCCTTCGAAACGAAAGAAAACCCTATTTACTTTAAAGTAAACTATGGTTACTATATCCGCCAAGATCGCGATTACGAAGGAGTATGTATGGAGAAACCTTTAGCCTCAACACCGATCGGGGGATTGAATGTCATTTTCGGCACGGGTCCGCTCGGCTTGGCCACGGCTCGAGCCTTGCTCGCTCGAGGCATGAGGGTGAGGCTCGTCAATCGCTCGGGGCGCCGCCCCCCGCATGATGCCTTGTTTCAGAGGGACGAAAACGCGCTGGTCCATCAGGGCCTGGTGGAGTTCGCCTCATGCGACGCCACCAAGGCGAAAGAAGCCATCGCCGCGGCTCGCGGGGCCGCCCATGTCTTCCATTGCGCCAACCCACGCTATGACCAGTGGGCGGAGGTACTGCCGCCTCTTCAGGCCGCCATGATCGAATCGGCCCTCGAGAATGCTGCGACCCTCATCGCGAGCGAACCCCTCTATATGTATCTCCCGAGCGCGGGAACCATCGATGAGACGACGCCCATCGACCCGCCGACGAAAAAGGGCAGGATCCGCCAGGCCATGCACGAGTTGCTGAAATCGGCGGAGGCGAAGCGGGGACTGCGATGGGTTACCCTGCGCGCCTCGGATTACTACGGACCTGGGGCCGAGGGGCAAAGCGCCTTCGGCACGACGAGATTCCTCGAGCCTCTGGCGTCGGGCAAGGCGGTGTCATTCCTGGGAAATCCGGATTTTATGCATAGTTACACCTATTTGGACGATTACGGCCGCTCTCTCGCCCTCGGCGCACTCACCCCCGCTTCCTGGGGAAAGGCGTGGATCGTTCCGACGGCTCCGGCTCGGTCGACGCGTGAGCTCGCGAACATGTTCGCGGCGGAACTCGAGCGGCTATTGGGCGCATCCCTCCCTCGGGGCGGCCTCAAGAGGAAATTCGGCGCGGTGCCGCGGAGCATCCTTCGCCTGGCGGGCCTATTCGATCCCGTGATCAGGGAGGTCGATGAAATGCTCTATCAATGGCGGAGCGACTATGTGGTCGATGGCGCTGCCTTCGAGCGGGCCTTCGGCCTCGCTCCGACCAGCCTTGAAAGAGGCATCGTCGAGACTGTCTCGTCCTTTTCCCGAAGCCTGGATCAGAGGCGATGAGGGGGACCACATGGTTGCCTATTGGGAACGGAGCGGCACCGGCCTCAGCGAGCCGCCTTCGAAATCGAAGACTCTCGGTTTGAAAGGCCGATGCGAAAAGCTTCCGGCTCAGGGCGGAGATTCTCGGGGATCTCGGCAGCCTCGAGTACGGAAGGTCGTTTTCACGGCAATTTAGGGAAACGGCCGCCGGTCTTCTCGGTTTCGCCTCCGTCGGAAGAACCGCTTTCGCGAATGATGGCCCTCGCTTGCGACACCGGCTGGTGCGGCCCTTTCCCGGTTCGCTGCTGGCTTGTGGAGACGGAAGGGGAAGTGATCCTGATCGACACGGGATGCCGCGCCGGCGATAAAGGAGGAGTGACGCGGAGCCGTTTCACGACGGGAGGGAGGAGGAGCTGGGCCCCGGATTGCGACGCCTGGGTTATCGGATATCCGACATCTCACGGGTCTTCTTGACGCATCTGCATGTCGATCACGTGGGCGGTCTGGGACTCTTTTCGCCGGACCGAGTCTGGGTATCCCGGGCCGAATGGAACTTCCTTGCACGCTTTCCGGGCGTCTCTTCAAATCGATGCTCGCGCTCCCGACTCCAGGCCATAGCCCCGGGCATACGAGTTGGACGTAGGCCCTGGCCGCGGGCGTGGCGACATTCTTCGGATAGCTCACCGAACTCACGTCTACCGTCACCGCGAGGGCCTGACCCTGCTCGCGATAGGCGCGCTCGATGAGTCGCCTCGCTGCCTCGTCGTTCTCTGCGTCGCTCATCTGTCTGATCATAACTACGAACGAGGCGGGGATTTCGTGCAGGGAATCGGAAGGGAGCTGACTGGCCCTATCCAGATTGCCGGGTCCGATGTAAATTTCGGTATGGCCTTCATCGAGTTCTCCACCGGCGTGGTCATGTTCCTCTTTGCCTCCTCTCAGCTCCTCACCAAGAATAGAACGCCCATCCACACTTCGATGGCCATTGACTGCTTCTTCGTGGCCTACCTTTTTTTCTATTTCTGGGCAGCCGAAAGCAATATAGTCCTGCCGGCCGTCCTCTGGGCCTCCGACATTTCCTTCCTGTTCATGATCTCGCTGACCTTCTACCTAGCCTCCACGGCCATACTGCGAGACGGTAGCGTAGCCTTGCGGCGCTCCGTTCCTCTTTTCGTCCCGCCGGTGCTCTTCATCCTCGGTTTCGGGACCTACAACGCGATCGCGCGGCCTCTCGTCGCGGGGCTTCCCGCCGACTTGCCGGGTCATTTCTCCAGTCCCCTGCTGAGCCTGCTTTCGACGGCAAGCTTCCTCTCCCTCGCTGTATCAATGGTCCTGTGCCTGTTCGTGGCATATCGAGTCCACGCCTCCGGCAAAGTCGTCCACCGGAAGCTTTTCCGCAGCCAAGTGATCTTCCTCATTCTATACCTCGCCTGCGCGCTCGTGGCCCTCTACGGTTGCTTCGCCCGCGATAGGGATATCCTCAGACTTGCCATCGTCTCGGTCGGTTCGATAGCCATCGTCTTCACACTAACCGCCTCGACGATCCTGTACTTCCCCGCCGACCGCCCTGCGCGAAGCCAGACATCGACCAACAGGCGCGAGTGGGATCTGGACTCCAAAGCCTTCTCAAAACGCCTCGACCAACTCATGGAGAGAACTTCCCCCTACCGTGACGCCGATCTTACGCTGGGCAAGCTCGCGCGCATGATCGGCGAAGACCCCAAGCGGCTCAGCTACCATTTCAAGACAAGCCTTTCCACGAACTTCCGCGGCTATATCAACGGGCTCCGGCTCAAGGCCGTATGCCGCGATCTCGTCGAAAAGCCCCACTCCACGATCCTCACGATCGCCTTCGAGAACGGTTTCAACTCCAAGAGCAGTTTCAACACTCTTTTCAATGAGACCTACGGCATCACGCCTCGGGAATACCGGTCTCGGTTGGGGACGGCAGAACCGCATTGGGCCGCGGATAGACTGTCGGGATCGGCTCAAAACAGCTGATAGCCCAAGCCGATTGTGGGCGTTATCCCGATCGCGTTGTGGTCGAGGAGGAATATGCAGGAGCAATCGGCGCCGATTTCGCAGTAGAGTTTCCAAGAAACATAGGCTTGAAGCGCGATGCCCGCGCGGGCGAAGGGATCGTAGCTCGTCGTCGTGGGTCCGGCATAGTTCTGGTAATCGAAAGAGTGGTAGCTCATCGAGACTCCGCCGCCCAAGCGCAGCAGGCCATGGAGTTGCCGAGTGAATCGGTATGCATACAGGAAGCCGGCCCCCGCGAGGGTGAAGTCGCTCGTGAGCGTCGCGGCGCCGAAGTCGCCGACCATCCTGCGTTCCTGGGCGCCGAGTTCCAGGCCGAGCGAACCCCAGCGCTTCTTGATGAAGAGGAGTCCCAGGCGGGCATCGAAGCTCAGCGGATGGAAGTTCGAAGCCCAGGCCTGAGCGAACCACTGGTCGTAGAGAGCGACGAGGGGCGAGTATCCCACCGAGGCGAGGAAATCCAGGGGACTCTGAAGGCGCACGCGAATCGCTTCCCCGAATGTGGTCGAGAGTCCGCCGGGATTTTCGGCGTAGAGATTATAGGTGCCGGGCCGATAGGCCTTGTCGGGAAAGACGACGACGAGCTCCTGGTCGCCCTTGCGCGTCTTGATGAGGCCGGGGTATTTCTCGCCCGTCTGGGAGATGAGTGCAATTGTTCCCTTGTCGAGGAGCTTCGTGCCGACGACGGTAAGGCGCCCGTCCATGCTGTCCAGGGAGATCGTTTTCGGGAAGACCGAGCTTATCGCCGGCTGCTCAGCCTTGACTATCGTCAGGTTGTTCCAGGCTGACTCCGCTTCCGCCTTGTCGAGTAGATTGTAGGTGATAATTCTAAATTGGTAGGAACCGGGCGCGAGATGGACTTCGACCTGCGAAGAGCTCACGCGCTCGTCGAAAACCTCGGAACCTGAAGAGTCTTTTACGATGACCTGATATTCGTAGGCGTTGGGATCGGCTTCCCAACGCAGAATTTGGGTGAATACGGGCTTGCCGTTCTCGTCGAGGCGGAAGAAGAAGCTTCGGGCCGGGCCGGCGACAGCCGGGCCGGCCGCCGCTTGGGCGGCGAGAGCCGATACGGCAACGCAAAGGAGGCCGGCGGCAAGGAAGGGCCTAGAAGCCATAGAGCGCTTGTCCTTCCTCGTCGAACTTTGCCTCCTGGAGGGCAGGCAAGTCGATCTTGAAGGAGGAGCCGGACTCCTTGCCCGCCTGTTCGATCTTCCCGCTGTCGTCGTAGGAGCGCGCTTCGACGGTCCATGCAAAGTCGCCTTTATCCAGCATGGAAAGGGCTTTAAAGTCATAGTTGGTTGAACTCAGGTCGTCCCGTGTGAAGATGGCCGCGCTCTTGCCCCGGGCGAAGATAGAGAGTATGTAGCGGTTCGCGCCTTCGACCGGTTTCCACGAAAAGAAGATGTTTCGCGTTTGGCGAAGCTGGGCCGCTCCGATGAGGGCGTTCCGCGCGGGCGCGTCGAGCTCAGGCGGAGGCAAGGGCGGTATCGGGTCGATAGAGAACCTGTAGCTTTTTTGGGCGGAGATGTCGAGACCGGCGAGGCGGCCCTTGACCGTCCAGTAGTAGACGCCCGGGTCCAGAGGGCCGACGCTCGCGCGACCGGAGCGGTCGAATCCGCGCGCCACTACCTGTGATCCCTCGGGATCTGTCGACACCTCGAGTTCGGCGGCATCGGGCTGGTCCGTCAGATCGTAGGAGAAAATGCTCTTGCCCCTCAGCGCGTCGAGTCCCGATACGAGACCTCCGTCCTCGGGGCTCTCGAGTTTGATGTACGACAGCCTCTTTTCGCTGAAATAGGACTCGCCGATGTCGCCGACGATCTTCGTCATCATGTCTCCCGGGGAAGCGATGCCCTGGATGGCAAGCGTATAGCTGCCGCTCGGCAGGTCGCCGAGGGGGCAGGCCAGGCTCGAGTCCTTCACATGGTGCTTTTCGAAGAGGGTTGGGGCAGGTCCTTCTTCAGCTGAGCGAAGGCTCAGGTTGTAGTAGTCAGCCCCCTTGATCGGAGTCCACGAAAGGGCGGCGGAGTCGCCCTCGCGGAGGCAGATGGTGCTTCCGGGAACCGGGCTCAGGAGGATCGGGCCGGCCAAGGGCTCGACGATCTCGAAGCTTCCGACCGGACTTTTCAAGAAAGTTGAGCCGTCGACATTGGAGACGAGAAGCCTCCAATAATAGCGACCGCTCCGCCATTTTTGGCCGCTGAGAGTGTCGGCCTTCGCCGTCTCCTGATGGACGATATCCTTGAAGTCCGGGTCTCGAGCGAGCTGGAAGACCGTCGCGGCGCTCACCTTCGACGTCCACGCGAAGCTCGTACCGGCGATGAGGGAGTCGGCGATGCGATAGCCTTCCGGCGGGAAGGAGAGGCGGATGGCATTGGTGGCTTCGACTCCCAGCAGTTCCCGGCCGGGACTGGGCTGCGATACGTCTCCGTATGCGTTCGTCCAGCGGAGGCCCCAGTACCAGGAACCCGGGCGTTTGAGCGAGGCGGCCAAGGGCCCCGAGAGTCTCACTGAAGTGCGAGTTGTGTCCATTTCCAGGAGGGGGGAGGAGAGGTCCTTCGCGGTCGAAATGACGAGTTGGTACGAGATGGCCTCTGGCGCGGGAGCCCACGAAAAGTTCAGGCCCGCGCCGTCGATGTCCTCGATCCGGTAGAGCCTGCCCTCGGCGGGAGCGATGAGCTCGGTCGCGGGAGGCGGGGGCACCGGATCGACTTCGAAGCGGAAGCGCTCCTTGGCCAAGACGTCGAGACCGGCAATCCGGCCCCTGACCGTCCAGTAGTAGACGCCGGGTTTCAGACCGACGACGCTCGCGCGTCCGAAGCGGTCGGGGACGCTGGCCACGACATTCGAGCCGGCCGGATCGGTCGACACCTCGAGGCGGGCCTCGTCGGGTAGGTCTTCGAGAGTGGAGACGAAGACTTCCTTGCCCGCGCGCGCGTCGAGCCCCGGTACGCGAGCCCCGTCGGCGGGGCTTTCGAGCTGGATGTACGAGAGGCGCTTGTAGGTAAAGACGGTCTCGCCGATAAGGCCGATGATCCTCGTCGTATTCTCGCCCTCGGCGGCGAAGGCTTGGATCGAGAATTTATAGTTACCGCTCGCCAGATTGCCCAAGGGGTAGCTTAGGCTCGAGCCGACCAAAAAGTTCTTTTCGAGAATGGCCGAGGCATGATTGTCATCGGCGGAGCGCAGGCTCAGCCTATAGTAATCCGCTCCCTGCGTCGGGGCCCACGCAAAGGTGGCCGAGTCGCCCTGGTGGAGAAAGACGCTCGAACCCTGCGTCGGATAGAGGAGGGTGGGGGGAGCGAAGGCTTCGACGACTTCGAAGCTCCTGGCCTTCGTCTCCATGAAGACGGAGCCGTCCGTGTTATAGCTGCGCAGGCGCCAATAATAGCGGCCGGCTTTCCATTCGCGACCTATGAGGGTTTCGGCGCTCACCGTCTCCTCGAAGGCGAAATCGCGAAAGCCGGAATCGCGGGCGAGCTGGAATACCGTGCGCGCGTTCACGTTCGATTTCCAGGTGAAGCGGGTATCGTGAACAAGGGAATCGGCGACGCGATAGCCTTCGGGCGGAAAGGAGAGTCGGACGGCGATGGAACCGTCGATGCCTTGGAGCTGCCTGGCCGCGCTCGACGGCGAGGCCTTGCCCTCGGCGTCCACCCAGCTCACTCCCCAGTAATAGGAACCTGGCGCCGAGAGAGCCTCGGCCCGGCTTCCGGAAAGGTTCAGGTAGGGCTGCGTAGCGGCGATCTTCAGGACCGGCGACGAAAGGTCCCTCTTCTTCGATATGACGAATTCGTAGGATGCCGCCTCTGTCTCGGGAGCCCAGGCGAAGGCGAGACCCTTGCCGCCGATATCCTGGATCTGATAGAGGGAGCCGTCGTAGGGCGCGCTGAGCGCGAGGGGCCCCATGGCCGCCTTCTTCGCGATGACGAAGCCGCGCGCCGTGGCCGCGGGAGCGTCGCCGATGACCGTATAGGCGTGGACAGGCGAAACGCGCCAGTACCAGGAACCTTCGCCGAGGCTGTCCACGGTCAGGCTCGCCGTGGTGGTTCTCGATCGGATGATCGGCTTGGCGAAGCCGGGGTCGGCGGCGATCTCGAAGAGATAGGCCGAAGCCTCGGCCATCGCGGTCCAGGCGAAGCTGACCTGAGGCTTCACGCTTCGGTAGGCGTACTTCTGGCCGTCGGAGGGAAAGAGCGGATTCGGAGGAGTGGCGATGTCGAGGCTGAAGCTTCGGACGGGTGATTCCTTGCCAGGCGATTTCGTGCCGGCCGAGTCGCGCACGCGCCAGTACCAATTGCCCGATCCCAACTCGACACGGGCGGCGAGCGCCGAGACTTTGATGACCGCGGCTCCGCCCGCAGCGAAATCTGGTTTCGACGAGACTTCGAGATTGTAGGGGCCATCGGCTGGGGCGGCATGGCCTTCTCCCTGGGCGGCGCCCAATTGCCAGGCGAAGTCGACCGCGGCTTTGTCGCCGCCGGCGAAGGAAAGCAGCCTCGCGTTCGGCTCGGGCGAAATGGGGACTATCGGACGAACGACGAAGCTCGCCTCGCCGCTCTTCACGTCGATCTGGAGCTCCTGGTTCGTCGCGATGGCCTGGGTGCTTCCGTCCGCCTTCACGAGTCGGGCGCCGCCCTGATTCACCTCGACCTTGAGCTTGCCCGCCTCGCGGCTGAAGGTGGCCTTCGCGCCCTTGTCCACGCTGATCTTTCCGGCCGTCGACGATATCGTGTAACTAGTCGCCTTCTGCGACGAGCCGACGCCGATCTCCCCCGAAATGAACTCCACATTCTTCGTCTTGCCGCCGAAGTCGAGCTTGAGCATCGAGTCTTCGAGCATGTCCAGGCTCGTCCCGTCGTCGAAATTGACTGTCGCCGCGGAGAGGTCGCCCGTGCGCAGGGTGTCGGCGTTGTAGACCGGGCTGTCGTTCCGCATCTGCTCCCAACCGAAGCCGCTCGATGCCTTGCGCGTGGCCGTGAGTTTCTTGAACACGATCGTGCCCAGCTGCTTTTCGCCGCTTCGGCTCGAGGTGCTGTAGAGGTCCGCCGCGAAAAGTCCCATGAGCGCGGCGGCGCCGAGAAGGAGGGCCGCGCTCACCGCGACGTCACTTCTCGATAATCTCATATTTGACTTCTTCCTTGTCCACGTCGACGCGGTTCCCCGGAGGCGCGATCCCGAGGAAGGACCGCAGTTCCGCCAAGGTTTCCGGTCCCTCGCCGCCCTTGAGCTTTACGACCGCGTAGATCGTCAGGGGATCGGTCTTGCCCTTCACCTTGATGGCCGGCATGGCCTCCACGATCACCTCGTCCTTCACGAGGTCGTAGGTGTATTCCGAGATGAGGATGTCCGTGCCGAAGGGCTTGTTGAGGGCCTCGATGCGGCTCGCGAGGTTGACCGCGTCGCCTATCACCGTGTACTCCATGCGCTCGACCGAGCCGATCTGGCCCGCGATGCAGGGACCGGTGTTCACTCCGCAGCCGTTATGGATGAGGGGCCTGTCCTCGCCGCCCCGCCCGGCGTTGAAGTCCACGAGGGCGTAGCGCATCATTATCATGGCACGGAGGGCCGCGAGGGCGTCCTCCTTCGGGCTGCCGGCGGAGGCGGGGGCGCCCCAGACCCCCATGATCGCGTCCCCGATGAACTTGTCGACGACGCCTCCGGTTTTATCGATGCAGGTCACCATGCGGGTCATGTAGTCGTTCAGGAACTCGACGACAGCCTCCGGCGAAAGCTTTTCGGATATGGCGGTGAAGGAACGGATGTCTGCGAAAAAGATCGTGGCGGTCTTCCGCGTGCCCCCGAGCTCGAGTCGGCCCTTGAGGGCCTGCTCGGCGATGGTCTTGTTGACGAATTTGCCGAAGGTCTCCTTGACGCGCTCGCGCTCGGCCAAGCCCCGGCCCATCTGCACGAAGCTCTCCGTGAGGAGCCCGAGTTCGTCCTGGGTTTCGCTCTTCATGTCCAGCTCGAAATGGCCGCCCTCGATGAGGCTCGAAGCCTTCACCAGCTTCAGGACGGGTCGCGACATCGTGCGGGCGAAGAACCAGACCGCGAGGATCGAGAAGAGGAGGACTATGCCGGTGAGGTAGAGGTTCCGACGAGTGAGATCTCCGGCGGCCCTGTATACCAAGGCTGTCGGCGTCGAACTCGTCACCGCGAGAGAGCCCACCGACAACTTGCGGAAAGCGCCCAAATACTCCTTTTTGTCCGTGTCGCGGTAGCGGATCATCATATTGTCCGCGGGGCTCGTGAGGAGCCTTTTCACCAGCTCCTTATCCGCGTAGCTCACCCCGCCCTTCACCAGATCGAAGTCGGGATGGACGATGAGGCTCCCGTCGAAGCCCACCACGTAGCTCAAGGCTGTCGAGCTCGTCCGTACAATTGTCTCGAATTCTTCCGTGGAGAAGAGGACGATCATGGCGTTCCGCGTGCCCAAATCCCGATAGGGGGCGAAGAGGGCCGCGGCGGGGATGCCCAACGAGACGCTCGCGTTGCACACGAGGGTCTCGCCGCCCCGGGCGCGTTCGATCAGGTCGGCCTTGGACTTGATAAAGGGTGCGACGATGCCCGGCTCGAGTTCGTTCGCCGTGAAGAACTTCCGGTTGACGACATCCCTTTGCCCCGGCACCGCGAGGTAGGCGATCTCGGCGTTTCGGTCGAAGTAGTCCGCCACCGTGGTTTTCTCGAGAGCTCGACTGCCTCCGCTCTCGCGGAGGACATCGAGGAGGGAGAGGGCGCTCGAAAGCACCGAGTTCACCTTGGCCTCGACCTGCGAGGCTAGGACTTGGCTCATGGTCAGGTTGCTCTCCTCGGCCTGGGCCCTCGAGTTTTCGGAGAAGAAATAGGAGGACAATCCCGTGATCGTCGCCATCGACACCATGACGATGATCGTAACAATACCGATGAGCTTGACGACCAGGGGGTATTTGACTCTCTTACGCTCGTATTCGCTAGATGGCATGGATCGCTCCCTTGTCGTGTATTATGGAACTTGAGTGTTAGTCCCGAAATAGAGGAGGTAGGGATAGCCGTTGTTGATGGCGGCGCTCTGGCCCCAGACCATCGAGTCGAACCCCGCCGGGAGGGACCCCGCGTTTAGCACGGTCGTGATGCCCGCCTGCGCCGTTGTCGAGTAGCAGGCGATGTAGGTAAACGCCGCGTTGTTCTGCCCGACGAAAGGCCCGACGTTCGAGGAGCCCGTGGCGTAGCAAGCGGTGAACGTGGCGCTCCCGCTCATCCAAATTCCGATAAATCCACCGGCACCGGCTATGCTGTTAACACTTCCACGCGCGTAGCAGTTGGTGCATTGATGCGTGCTTCCTCCTCCCACATCGCCTATCAGGCCCCCAGCGCTCGTGGTTCCGGTTACGGTTGCCGTAGAGTAGCACTGGTCAACAGTGCCATCGTACCAATCCCCGATAAGGCCGCCAACATAGAAGGTTCCGCTGATCGTTCCCGAGGTGTAACAGTGACTGATCGGAGAAGTGCCGGTTCCGACGATGCCCCCGGTATAACTGGAACCGGTCACGTTTCCTGTGGAGACACAACAGGAAATCGGGTCCCCGTTACTTTGGCCGACAATACCGCCGGTAAAGCTGGAACCCGTTGCGGTGATGTTGACGGCGCTGATGCAGCCCGTGATAGTGCCGAAGTTATATGCCGCGACTCCGCCGATATTGCTTCCCGAACTGGTGATGTTTCCCGCGACGCGCAGGTTTTTCACGAGCCCTCCATACCCGATTTTGTAGAATAAGCCGGAGTCGCCGGGCGCGTTAGAAATATTGTAAGTGATCGTGTGCCCTGCTCCGTCGAACGTTCCCGTGAAGGGCGTCGCGGTTGATCCGATGGGCGTCCAACTCCCCGAGGTCGTCGTGTCGATATCGCCCGCGAGAACATAGGTTCCCGAGAGGTCCGTCGCCAGTGCCGCCAGCTCGGTGCTGCTTGCGATCAGCGCTGCCGTCGTGACCGCGTAGTTCTGAGTTGTCTTCCGGTCGGTCGCGGTTACGCTGACCTTGAGGGTGTTGTTGCCGCTCATCGCCGTGAAGGTGCCGGTCAACGTGGTTGGGGAGCTTACGGTCAGGGGGCAGGCGACGTCGTTAAAGGTGCAGCTAACGCCCTGGTTCGCCGCGTGGGCGCTTATCGTGAAGGGATAGCTTATGCCCGCTGTCAATGAGCCTCCGGTAAAATTGTAGCCGTAGGTCGTGGGGTTGAAGGCCGTGGCGAGGGTCGGGCCGCCCGAGAAGTTCAGGCCGGCAAGGGTCGCGTCCGAGTTTGCGAAGTCGCTTATGCCGAAGCTCAAGGTTGGAAGGAGGTTGTCGCTCGGTGGAAGGAGGTTGCCGCTCGGGTCGACCCACTTGCTGTCCGTCACTCCGTCCCAGATGTTGAGGGACTCCACATAGGGGCCGAAGAGGGTCGTCGATGAGCTTGAGGCCTTGAAGTAAAGGTAGAGCGTGTGAGCGCCCCCCGACAGGCTCGAGGCGGAAATTGTAGCGTTATAGTTGGTTCCATCGCTTGTGCCCTGGACCGCCGTGTACGCGGCCGCGGTCGAATCGAGCAGTGCGCAGATATAGGGCAGAGCCGTGGTCGCGGGCCATTGTACCGGGAGGGAAAAGCCCCCGGTATTGGCGCTCTGCGTGAAGGACAGGGTTACGGAGGCGCTCGTCGTCGCTCCAGCGGAAAGGGTCGTCGTCGTCGTTCCTTGCGCGATTTGCGTGGTGGAACCCGCGTCGCTGTAGGCTTGCACGGTGACAGTGTAGTCTCCAGCGACAATGTCCGTAATTGTGCAGACTCCGGCGGCTACTGTCGTACTCGCATAGGTATGGTCGACGTTGGAGACGATGACCTTGTAGGCCTGTATGGCGCCGAAATAGTCCGTGCTTCCGGCCACGATGGCGCGGGAGGCCTGGGGGCCCACGGAGAGCGTGAGGGTCGAGGTGCCGCTCGGAATGTCGCTCGACGAGTTTGAAGGGCGGGCGAAGGGAACTGGGCAGGCGACGAAGGAGGTCAGGCAGCCAAGAAGGAGTCCCAGCGCGGCGGAGCGGTGAAGAGCGCGGTTGGGGCAGGCGCTCTTGTGGCAGGTACCGGTACGCATTATGCCCTTCCTCCTTTATGGCTGGATTTTGCGGATTTCATGGTTTTCGGGTTCACCGATGTAGAGGTTTGTACCGTCGGTCGTGATGCCGGATGGATAGTTGAAGTTGGCGGCCGGTCCGGTGCCGTCCGCGCTCCCGATTGTCAAGGAACCTGCCAGGGTCGTTACCGCTCTGGTGGCTATCACGATCTTGCGGATCTCGTGGTTGAAGCAATCCACGACGTAGAGGTTTGTGCCGTCAGTCGTGATGCCGTAGGGCTTGTTGAAACTCGCCGCGGTTCCGATGCCGTCTGCGTACCCAGCCGTCGTGGATCCAGCAAATGTGGTCACCGCACCTGTGGCGATCACGACCTTGCGTATTTCGTTGTTGTCGAAATCCGTGACGTAGAGGTTCGTGCCATCTGTTGTGACGGCGATAGGATGGTTGAAGCTGGCGGCGCTTCCTGTGCCGTCGCTGGACCCGGGTGTCGTCGAACCGGCCAAAGTCGTCACTTCCCCTGTGGCGATCACGACCTTGCGGATTTCGTGGTTGTCGAAATCGGCGACAAAGAGGTTCGTGCCGTCCGTCGCGAGGCCGTATGGATGGTAGAAGCTGGCCGCGGTTCCGATGCCGTCAGCGTTCCCTGCTGCCCCTGATCCGGCGAGGATAGTCATCGCTCCTGAGGCGATCACGATCTTGCGGATTTCGCTATTCGCTATATCGGCGGCGTAGAGGTTCGTGCCGTCCGTCGTGATGCCGTAGGCATTCGCGGTGTAGGGCATGGTCGTCACTTCTCTGGTGGCGATTACGACCTTGCGGATTTCGTTGGTGTTAGAATCCGCGACGTAGAGATTCGTGCCGTCCGTCGTGACGCCGCCGGGACGGTTGAAGCTGGCGGCGCTTCCAATGCCGTCCACGCTCCCCGCCGTCGTGGAGCCGGCAAGGGTCGTCACGATTCCGCTCGCCGGGTTCATGCCCAGGTCGGCCATCCTCGTGACCGTGCAGGACATGTGCCCGGAGTAGCTCACCCCTCCGCTCGTCACCGTCGCGGCTATCTGGTACGTTCCGAGCATCGAGGCAGTTGCGGCAGGTGAGAGGACGAAGCGCTGCGAAGTCTCGCCCTGCGCTACGCCGTCGAGGTACCAGGTCCAGCCGCTTGCGATAGCGTCGAGGCTCGGGTTTCCGGTTTCTGCCCCGAAGGCCTGGCCTTGGACGATAATCGTGGAAGCGGGAAAATCCAGGCCCTGATAGCTCGCGTTGACGCCGATAGAGACAGTCGCCGTGGCGTACCAGGTTATCGTATAGGTCTTCGTGCTTGCCCCGTCAGGAGCGCGGACCGTGACCGCGAGCGTATCCGCTAGGGTGGGGGAGAAGGGGAGGGCGGCCGAGCTCGTCCCCGAGGCCTGATCGCCCGAAACTGTGCTGGCGCCGGTCCAGGAATAGCTGATGTACTGCCCCGCGATCGAGGCCGTCGGCGTGAAGACGATGCTCGATGTGGAAGGCGCGACGTAGAGGGAATAGGCCGTCGTTCCCGACGAGAAGCCAATGGGAATCACGGCGCCCGAGGTCGAACCGTCCTGCACGACCAAGTTGCCGAGGTTGGCGTTCACGTCGAAGAAGTCCGTCGAGGCGAAGACTCGCGTGCTCACGCAGGCGCCGCTCGAATCTAGCCAACACCGACTGGTCACGCCGTCCCAGATGTTGATCGACTCAACGTAGAGACCGTACACGGTGGTTGCGGCACTTGATGTCTTGAAGCTGATGCGGAGGGTGTGATTGCCGCCAGCGAGAGCCGAGGCCGCCAGGGTGGCCGAGTAGGTAGCACCGATCGTTACTGCCGGGTCGGTCAAGGGTACGCCGTCGAGGGTGGCGGAAACATAGGCGAGTCCCGTCGTCAGGGGCCACTGGATGCCGAGAGCGAAGCCGCCCGTGGACGCGCCCTGGCTGAACGAGAGGCTCACCGTTACGGATTGCGTGGTCCCTGCGACGAGGGTGACCGGCAGACTCGATCCTGAAGCGATTTTGGCGGCCGACGAATCGAAGGCGTCGACCGTGATCGTATAATTCCCCTGAGTGAGGGAGCCGAATGTTGTGGTGAGGCCCGAGCTGTAGACTATGCCGGGATCCTGGGCCACGATAGTACTCGTGCTGTCTACTATGGCGATGGAAAGCGTGGAAATGGCCGCGGAGAAATTGGTGGAGGAGGCGACGATGGTTCTGGCCGTCGGGACGGCAAAGGAGACGGTGAGAGAGGCGCTCGATCCGCCCGACGAAGCGCGCGTCGAAAGCGGAATGGAACAGGCGAGGGCGCAGACCGCGACGAGTGAGAGCAAGAGGCCGAGCGCAAAGGCCCCTGATCGGTGTCGCGGTTTTCGGCCCATCGCGGCTGCTTTCATTCTTCCACCGTGAGGATGAGGTTGCCCGAATAGACCACGCCATTGTAGGTAACGGTGGCCGAGATGAAGTGTTGCCCGACCGATAAGGCACCTGTTGCCGCGGCGTCCAGGGAGAGGGTCGGCAAGGTCACGGTCTGGGCGCCCCCGTCGACGTACCAGGTCCAGCCCGAACTCAGGGCCGCCAGGGTAAGGTTATTCGTTGTGATGGCGATGGCATTGCCTCGCTTGACCGAAGGCGCGTAGTTCGCGAAGGTCAGGGCCTGGTAGCTCGTCGCTGTGCTCACGCCCACGGTGACGGCTGCGCCGTGCCAGGTGAGGGTGTAGATTTTTGTGGTGACCCCGTCGGGAGCCCGCACCGTGATGGAAAGCATATTGTCGTAGACCGCTGGATCGGGATTGAAGGCGAGAGTTGCCGAGGCGGCGCCCGAGGCGAGCTCCGTCGCCGAACCGCCGTTCCACGAGTAGGTGATGTATTGGCCCACCGCCGACTCGGTTGGGGTGAAGACGATGCTTTTTGTTGAGGGGATCGCGTACAGATCGTAGATCGTCGTCCCGGAGGAAAAGCCGGTGGAGAGAGGCGCGCCCGTGGCCGAACCGTCCTGCACGATCAAGTCGCCGAGGTTCACGTTCGTGTCGAAGAAGTCCGTGGAGGCGAAGACCCGCGTGCTTACGCAGGCGCCGCTCGAATCCAGCCAACAATTGCTAGTCACGCCGTCCCAGATGTTGACCGACTCGACATAGAGGCCATAAACCGTGGCGGATGCGCTCGATGTTTTGAATTGGAGACAGAGGGTATGACTGCCTCCCACGAGACCCGAGGCCGCCACGGTGGCCGAGTAGTCAGCACCGACTGTTACGACCGGGTCGGTCATGGCCGTGCCGTCGAGGGTGGCGGAAACATAGGCGAGCCCCGTCGACTTGGGCCACTGAAGATCGAGCGAAAAGCCTCCTGTAGACGCGCTCTGGCTGAACGAGAGGCTCACCGTCACGGATTGCGTGGCATCGGCGGAGAGGGTGACCGGATTCGACCCCGAGGCGATTTTGGCGGCCGTCGAATCGAAGGCGTCGACCTTAATCGTATAATCCCCCGGAGTCAGCGAGCCGAAGGTTTTGGTGACGCCCAAGCTGTAGCCAATGCCGTTAGCCTGGGCTACGGTCGTACTAGCGCTGTCCACAACGGCTATGGAAAGCGTGGAGATGGCGGCGCCGAAATCGGCGGAGGAGGCGACGATGGTTCTGGCCGTCGGGACGGAAAGGGAGACGGTGAGAGAAGCGCTCGATTCGCCCGACGAAGCGCGGGCCGGAAATGGAATGGAGCAACCGAGGGCGCAGACCGCGGCGAGCGAGAGCAATAGGCCTAATGCGACGGCCGATGCCTGACTATTCAAGCTCCTCAGTATTATTCTATCCGCTTTCATGCCCGTCTCCTTTGACCGACGCTTAGTGGCTCTCTATGGAGAGGATGAGGGTTCCGGCGTAACTCACCCCTCCATAGCTCAAGATGACAGAAATAAAATGGTCTCCGACCGAATAGGAATTCGTGGTCGCGGAGTCCAACGTGAGGCGTTGCGAGGTCTCGGCCTGTTTCACCCCATCGATGTACCAGGCCCAACCTGTGTCTAAGGCCGCGAGGATACTGTTGTTCGTTTCGATGACAATGGGATTGCCTCGCGTGACCGAAGGATTGTTGTTCGCGAAGGTCAGGGCCTCGTAGCTCGTGGCCGTGCTGACGCCCACGGTGATGGCCGCGCTGTGCCACGTGAGAGTGTAGGTCTTTGTGGCTCTGTTGGGCGCCTGCACCGTGATGGAAAGCGCATTGTCATAGATAGAAGGATCGGAATTGAAGTCGAGAGCCGCCGAAGCGGTGCCCGAGGGAAGTCCCGTCGAGGCGCCCCCATTCCAGGAGTAGCTGATGTATTGGCCCGCCACCGACTCGGTGGGCGTGAAGACGATGCTTTGTGTTGAGGGTATCGCGTACATATCGTAACTCGTCGTGGAGGAGGAAAAGCCGACGGCGAGCGTAGCCCCCGAGCTCGAGCCGTCCTGCACGACCAGGTCGCCGAGGTTGGCGTTCGCGTCGAGGAAATCGCCGGTCGAGAAGGCCATGGCGTTCTTGACCGCCCCTGAGCCGTCTATCCATGAGTCGCTCGTGAGTCCGGCCCATATGTCGATCGACTCGACAAAGCGGCCCGCGGAGGCCCCGGTCGCTCCACCCGCCTTGAAGCTGAGCAGGAGGGTATGCGCACCCGAGCCGAGCGATGCCGACAGGCTCGTCGTCGAGAGGCCAAGGCCCGGGTCCGTTGTGATGGCTGCCGAGGTCGCGGAACCGCCGTCGATCGACCAGGCCACATAGTCCACGCCCGTCGAGCTCGGCCACGAGAGTAGCAAGGACAGCGTTCCCGTTCCCGAGTCGAAACCCGAGAAGACTATCGGGATCGTCACCGAGGATGTGGAGCCCGAAAATACGGAGACGTTCCCGCTGCCTGAACCGATGACCGATCCACCCTTCAGGACGTCGAGGTCGACGGTCCAGGTCGTGGCCGCGAGTCCGGTAAAGGTGACCGGCCCGGTGGCGATCGACGTCTGCGTCTGCTGGCTCCGACCAGCCGCGTTCACGGTGACGGAAACGGAATCGATCTCGGTGGCGAAATCGGGCACAATAGTGCGCGCGGCATTGCCGAGGGAGTGGGGCAGTTTCACGACAAGCGTTCCGGTCGTCTCCGACCGCGGCGAGGTGAGCGGCGTGCACCCGAACTGCAAGAGTCCCAGGAGGATCGCACTCATTGTGACCGCGCGCCCGATCGTCGCAATACGCCTCATGGCGTCTGTCCCCTCACTGTGTGACCGTCGCCCGGAACGAGCCGGAATAGCTGATCCCATTGAAGGTGACCGTGCAGCTGATTATGTGCTGCCCGATATCCGGGTTCGCCGTTGTCCAGGAGAACGACGGGCTTCCCGAACTCGCCAAGGTTCCGTCGACATACCACGCCCAGCTCGAACCTCCGGCGACGAGGGCTGCGTTGGCGCAGCTCACGGAAAGCGTGCTTCCTGCGAGCAGGGTCGCGGAACTCATGCTGAAGGTGAGGGCTTGGGTTCCGATATCGAAGCTCACCGCCGTGGTATTGGTGATCCACTGGGCGTAAAGGGTTAGGTCTCCTGCCGGAATCCTGAGCGGATCGCCCGGCGCATAGCCTATGCCCGAGCCGTCGGCCGCGGTGTTCCATGTGGAGAAGGCATAGGATGTCTTGGCCAGGTCGCCGGGCTCCGCCACCGTGGCGGTTGCGTCATATCGGCAGCCCACGGAGGCGGGAGCCGTACCGCTCGTGTTGCCGTTGCCGTCGTAGATCAGATAGAAGGAATTGGCGGTGCTCGTGGTGGTCACTGCGCTCGACTCTTGTCCGGCAGCGTCGACCAGGACCACGGAGTATCCATATCCGTAGCCCGCCACGCAGGTCGACGCTTGAAAGTAGCAGTCGTAGTTTGACGAGAAAGGGTCCGGGTTCGGCTTGGCCGTAAGCGAGGGAATGTCATAGGTGGCTGTATCGCTCGTCGACGAGCCTTCCCTCCTCCAGGTGATCTTCAACTTTGCAAGATCGTCATCGCTGGTTTGGGTGGGAAGGAGCAGGGCGAGAACGGACTTTTGGAGGGAGTCCACGATGGTTGCAGCCCGGGCGACGGGATTGGGAGGACTGTCGCAGATGAGGGAAAGGCTTGTCCCGTCGTAGTGTCTGTTGATGGAGGCGACGTACATCCCGAGGTTGAAGGTTATCGTCTTGTGCTCGGCCTTCGCGGGATCGAGGACGAAGGAAAGCGAGATGTGAGTCGCGTCGGTGGGTATGGGCGCTACGGGAGGCGGGGTGATAAAGAGAGCGTCGTCGACATCCCAGGAGAGGGAATACGCGATATCGAAGGCCTTCGGATTGATGATGACAAGGCTGTCTGTCACCGTCTTCCCGGAGGGGACGCGGTCGAGCGTATCCGAACCCGATAGCAAGGAGGAGGAACGCACGAGTACAGTGCTTGACCCGATTTCGAAAAAGCTTTGGAGGTCCGTTTGCTGAATCGGGAAGCCGCAGGAAGATATGGACAGGATGAGGGTCAGCATCGGCCAGGCGGCGAGACAAGGCGCCCTGTGGCGATGTGCTTCTCCGCCGATGGAGAGAACCTTCATCATCGCGTTCATCCTCTTCTTGTTATAGGGCGCGCTGTACGAGACGGCCTGGCAAGGCAACCGAGACTTCGTGGTGAGGCCGCAGGTCGCTTTCGCGCCTAGGTTATTCTTCTAGGGGAATAATCGCGGTCGGGAGATGGGCTGTCGTCCAAAAAAATATTTCTGAACTTATATTCTTGCGTTCGAAGGCTATGGCGAGGAACCTACGATACAAATTTAGGCGGCAATAGTAGGGCCAAGCGACAAGACTCCCAGGCATAAGCGCCAAAGCTTATAAAAACGGCCGCCCGAGGGCGGCCGTTGTGCCTTAAAATGGCGAGTTCAGAACTTCAGCCAGGCCGTCGAAGCCGAGGCCGGCGTGTCCCCCGTCCCCAGATTGGACGAGGCGACGATGGTGTAGGCGCCCTCGCTGAGGGCGTCGACGAGTGAGGCCGGGAAGCTGGCCACAAAGAGGCCGGCCTTATTGGACTTGGCGGCCACCGTGGTCGCCTTGTCGCCGACCATGAGACTCACCTCGACCGTAGCCTTGGCGGCGGGCGTCGCGAGATTCTTCGGATAGCTCACCGAGCTCACGTCGACTGTCACCGCGAGAGCCTGGCCCTGCTTGCGATCGGCAACCTTGATGGCGTCGACGCGGCTGTAGTTCGTCGCGAGGGCCTTTGTCCAGTAGCCCTTCTCGAAGGGATAGCTCGGGTCGCGGAAGGCCGTGAGGATGCCCGTGTTGCCCACGGGGTCGTAGCGATCGAGGACGAAGCCGCCGTTCGAGATGTAGGCGTGGCCGTGCTTCTCGACCCAGGCGAGGGTGAGGCGATAATCCTTCGCGGCCTGTTCGGGGCTCACGAAGCCCTTGAGGCTGGCGGGCACGCGCTCCGCCTTGGCGAGCTCTGCGAGCTTGGCCTTGAGGTCGGAGACGAGCTTGGGATTGAGGAGATCGACCTCGGTGGAACCGGAGTCGGTGTTGAAGGACCAGACCGTGCCCGAGGCGCTCGACTCGGAGACGAGGGACTTGAGGGCCTCGAGAACTTCCCAGGGGAGGACGGCGCCGGAATTGACCGCCGCGACCTCGAGGCTCGGGGCGATCAGGAAGGCGAGCTGGGCCTTGTCGCTGGGGAAGGTCTGATCGGACCAGACCGTGATAGTTCCATCTTTGTTGAAGCGGTAGCCCTTGGCGCTTACGAGCCGGGGATTGACCCCAGAGGCGTAGGAGGCGTCGTAGCTCTTGTCGCCCGCTCCGGCGTTGAAGGCGATGTCGTAGGGGAAGGCGATCGCGTAGCGGTAGTCGTTCTGGGTGACGGGGCGGCCGTGGTGCCAGGCTCCGTAGCGGAAGGCGAAGGTGGCTTCGCTGCGCGCCGTCTGCGCGCCCTTGGCGTAGCCGTAGTCGGCGCTGCCCTGGGTGTAGCCGACGCCCGATTCCCACTTCTTGTCGGCGGAGTTCCAGATCACCGCGTCGGAGGGAACCTTCATGGCTGCGGGCGAGCTTTTCATGCCCGACCAGGTGGCGCGCACCGCCATGGGCACGCCGGTGGCGGGATTGGCCTCGAGTTCGCGGTCGGAGACCTGGCCGATGATGGCGCCTGAGTAGGTGTCGCCGAATCCGTTGGCGCCCACCGGATCCCAGGGGTACATGAAGAGGGCGCCGCGGGAGGAGAAGCCGGTGAGGCGGAGGACCTTCTTGCCCTTGTCGGCGCCGGAGGCCTCGCTCTTCACGTCGGCGGTGTACATAGACCACTTGTCGATGCCGTCGCCGAGTCCCCAGGCCATCCGCGAGGCGAAGCGTGACTTGTTGGCGGCGAGGTAGCTTGTCTTGGCCGCGATGAAGACGCGCACCGATTCCTTCATGCCGAGGTCGGTCGCCTTGAGGAGGTGATCCCAGTAGTCGGCGCTATCCTTGACGTTGCCGTTGACCACGGCCTGGGTGAGGGAGTCGAGGTCGGCGTTCTGGTAGTTCCAGCGCGCCGGGTTCTGGCCGCCCGGCATCACCGTGGCCCAGGGAGCGTAATCGTAGGAAATGGTCATTTCCCAGTAGGCGATGGTCTGGTTGGAACCGAGGCCCTCGGTGTAGATGTTCCACTGGTTGGAGGCGGGGTCGGTGCGGTTGACCGTCGCCGAGCACTTGCTCCGCTCCCACTCGAGGCGCTCGACCTTGATGCCGGCCTTTTCGATCTGGTCGGCGATGTAGCGGCCCACGGGTACCCGCGCGTTCGGATCGTCGGCGCGGATGACGAAGCGGATCGTCACCGGGCTGCCGTCGAAGGTCCACCACTGGCCCTGCTTGGACAGGCGGCCGGCGAGGGCGGGGAGGGCGGCGGCTTCCTTCATGGCCGAGTCGATGTCGGCGAGAGCCTTCGCCTCGTCGCCCGAGGCCGTCATTCCCTGCTTCTGGGCCACGAGGTCGAAGCGCGAGGCGTTGGGCTGGCCGGGAACCACGGGCGTGAAGACCGGCGTGCCCGAGCCCGAGAAGACCTCGTCGACGATCTTCTGCCTATTGATCAACCAATTGAGCGCATAGCGGACCTCGCGGATCGCGAGGGGATTGAACTGGGCTTTGCCGGAGGCGTCCTTGGCGGGGTCGCTGAGATAGGGCGCGGCGTTCGGGTAGGGGTTGATGAGGAGGCCGAGATAGCTGGCCCCCGACACTTCGTAGGTCTCGAGCTTGGACTGGACGTCGGTGGGCAGGCGCTTGAACACCGAGCCGTCCGTGCCGTAGTTCCACACGTCGCTCGCTCCCGAGGCGACGTCCATCAGGCCGAGGTCCTCCTGGGACTTGGCGTTGAACAGTATCTTGTCGACGATGGGTCCCTTCGCCTGCGCCTGCGCCGACGAAAGGGCCGAGATGGCCAAAGCGGCGGCGACGATCGCCGCGAGCCTCGTTCTCTTCACGGAATACCTCCTGGATATAGTGGACGAAAATACAACAATTGCTACTGATTCGTCGGGCGAGTCTCGCCCGGGAGGGTCCGGCCTGAGCGGCAGGCCCGCGGCGCGGACTGGCCGCGGGCGAAGCCCTTCTTCAAGACAGGCCCTGCATCCCCATGGCCTTGTAGTAGGCGAACCACTTGTCCTCGGGGTCCTGGATCGTGCGGAGCGTCGCCAGCGATTCCGCTTCGGGGATGCCTCGCTCCAGGACATTGTACATGTGGATGAGATTGGAGGACTTGATGTTGCCGCCGCAGTGGACGAAGACTCGCTTGCCCTCCAGGCCGGACATGATGCCGCGGAAGGTCAGGTAATGGATGTGTCGAAGGTTGGAGCAGTCCACCGGGAAATGTACGTAGTCCATGCCGAGCTTCTCGACGATGCCCGCCTCGCCCGGCAAAGCGTTTCGCGTGCTCGCCGGCGAGATGTTGAAGATCACCTCGAAGCCCTCGCCGCGGAGAGCCTCCAGCTGCTCGGGGCTCGGCTGGGCCCCGGCCGCGAGGCTCTCGTCATAGCGGTGGAATCGCCCGATGGAGGCGAGGATGGCTGTTCTCGTCGTGTCCTGGGAGAGGCTGCTCATGCTAACTCCTTGCCAGCGCGTCGTTCTTATGTCCAACTCGCTATATTCTATTAATCTGAATATATGGAAAATACTATATTTATCGGTTGTTGGTCAAGTGTCACGAAGATTGTAACGTCACTCTTCTTTGATGACGATTTCGAAGGCGTCGAGGAGGGACAGGACGTCGGGGACGGAAAAGATCGCTTTCTTTACCTTGTTGCTGCGGGGATCGATCGAGTAGCCATGGGCGCCTCGAAATGAGGCCTTTTCCAGATTAGCGCTGCTAAACAGGGTCCCCCTGAAGCTCGAGCCCGAAAAATCCACTTCGACGAGGAAGCTGTTCTGGAAATAGCATTCGCGGAAGTCGCAGCGCAGAAAGGCGGAGCCCTTCATCTTGATGTCGGTGAAGTTGCAGTCGATCAACCGGCAGTCGGAAAAGCGGAGATCGAAGACGCTTTGCGAACATTTGTAGAAATTGATGCCGGCCAATTTGCAGGCCGAGAATTCGCAATCGACGAGGCGGGCCTTGTCGATTTTCGGATTGCTGAGGTTGCAGGAATCGAAGCTGCACGAATCGAAGCGGGCCGCGCCGAGGTCGGCTTCGGTGAAATCGCAGCCCTTGAATTCGCAACGCCCGAATTCGGCCCCCGATAGGTCCTGCTGATTGAATTTGACGTTCTCGAAGACCTGGGCTTCCAGGACCTCGCCCGAGTAGGTATCCATGGGGGCTGACCTCGTATCTTGACTGAGTTCTTGGAGGAGCCAATGATGCCCGCGAGCCTCGCCCATGACAAGACCGCGGGGCGGAGAGACCTGGAGCGCCGATGTCCGACATTCTCGAAGTAGCCGAGCTCCGCATCGAGCTCATCCGCAAAAGGATCAAGAATATTCACCTCACCGTCAGGCCGCCGGATGGCGCGGTGCGGATCACCTCGCCCCTTCGTATGGATCGACACACGCTCAAAGCCTTCGCCGAGTCGAAGCTCGACTGGATCAGGAAGAAGCGCGGGGAAATGCTGGAGAAGGAACGAGAGACTCCGCGCGAGTACGTCGAAGGCGAATGCCATTCGGTATGGGGGTTGCGCTGCCTCCTCGAGATCGAGGAGACGAAGACCAAGGCGCGGGTCGAGTGGGAAGAGGGCCGGCTCAGGCTCCGAATGCGCCCCGGTTCGGATACAGCGAAACGAGAGGCCCTCGTCGAGGGCTGGTATCGCGACCAGGTTCGGCAAGCCCTCGGGCCCCTCGTCGAGAAATGGAGCCTCATCCTCGGCGTGCGCGTGGCGGCCCTGGACGTGCGGAGGATGAAGTCGAAGTGGGGCTCCTGCAGCCCGGGCAAGCGCCTCGTTCGCTTCAACTCCGAGCTCGGCAAAAAGCCCCCCGAGTGCCTCGAGTACGTCGTCGTCCACGAGCTCGCCCACCTGATCGAGGCCTCGCACAACGCCCGCTTCAAGGCGCTCTTGGGGCGACACCTTCCCGACTGGAAAAGGCGCCGCGATCTTCTCAACCGTTTTTCGTTCTGACATCTCGTGCTAGCGTGAGGGCGGGGAGGCGACGATGCGACTGCAGCACAGGCTCTTGCTCACTTACAGCCTCCTCATATTCCTCCTTCTCGTTCTCCTGTCCGCGGGATTTTTGCTGTATTCTTCCAGCGTCTTTGAAAAAAACGCCCGTGCTACCTATGCCCTTGTTCTCGACAAGGTCGTCCAGCAATTCGACAACCAAGTTCAATCGATGGAATTCTTCGAGACGAACCTCATTTCCGATCCGCTATTCAAACAGTCCCTCGATCTCCTGGGCAACGTGGACCGGAAGGACCCTCGCTATTCGTCGGATATCAACGACGCGCGCCAGGCAGTGCAGGCGGACCTGTACAACTACGCGGCGATCAAGAATTTCTACTCGGTCAATGTGTTCAATTCGTATGGAGATTATTTCTCGAGCAACTTCATTCAGCACGCCAATGTCGGCGACATCGGAGCCGTGCTGCCGAGGCTCGGCTGGCTGCCCGAGGCCGAGGCCCTGCTGGGGAAGAAGCTCCTTCTTCCTCCGTACCCTGATCCCTGGACCCGCGATAAGCCCAGACTCGTTTTCGGACTGGTTCGTTCGATGCCCGGATCTCGGGCCGACCTCGGCTACATCGAGGTCCAGAACGAATATTCCGTCCTTGCGAAGATTTTCCAGGTCCCCAATTCCGCCTTCGTACGCGTCGTGGCCTGGACATCGGACGGCACACTGTTCTACTCGAGCGAGTCTTTGACCTCCGCCGAACTCCGGGAATATCGCATGGCGGCGGAGAGCCAGGGAATGCCGGAACCCCGCTTCCAGAGGAATCCCGCGAATGGACGCAGCGAGCTTTTCCTGAAACAGAGATCGGACGAGAGCGGACTCGTGGTCTTGATGGCCCTTGATCAAGCCGAGTTGACGCGCCCGATATGGATTACGGCGAGCCTGACCTTCTGGGTAGCCTTCTTCGTCCTGGGACTTTCCGTCGCCTTCAACTGGTGGTCGTCGAAACAGCTGACTCGGCCTCTCAGGATAATTCAAAAGCGCATCGAAGAGACGGGAATCGCGAATCTCGGATTGGCGCAACCCCTCGACCACCCAAGTGACGAGATCATGGCCCTCTACTCCTCCTTCGAAACGCTCAAGGGACGACTCGACGAGTCGATCCACGAGGAAATCCGTCTCCGCACATTGGGCGTCCAGGCCCAGCTCGATTCGCTCCAGGCCCAGGTCAATCCGCACTTCCTCAATAATATTCTGACGGTCCTCGCGAACCGAGGTCTCGAGGCCGGCGACCCAGGTATCGGGGAAATATGTGTAGGAATCGCCTCGATGCTTCGCTATTCCACGGACACCATGGATCGGACGGCGACGCTGCGAGAGGAAATCGAGCATACTCGCATCTATCTCGACCTGATGAAGCGGCGCTTCGAAGAGAGGCTGAGCTATTCCTTCGAGATTGAAAGTGGTCTCGAGGACGCCAGGTTGCCCAAGATCATTTTGCAGCAGCTCGCCGAGAACGCACTCAATCACGGCTTTCGCGAGGTCTTCCGGCCCATGGAACTGCGTCTGCGCGCCTGGAGGACCGCCGATCGATGGATGATAGAATTCACCGACAACGGTCAGGGCTTTTCCGGGGTGGAATTGGATCGACAGCGAACGATGCTCGACGAGACGGCTCGCCGCTTGGATCGTGGCGATTGGGGCGAAGGCCTGACGATAGGGGGCCTGGGGCTGCGCAATGCCTACGGCAGGCTCCATTTGTTTTTCGGCGGCAAGGTAGAGTGGAATATGGGTAATCGCGATTGCGGAGGCGCCTTCGTTCGCGTCTCCGCGCCGATGGTGAAGAACGAGGCCGAATCGTGATTCGCATCTTGATCGCCGAGGACGAACTGGCTCCCGCGCGGTACCTGAAATCGCTCATCGAGCTTCAAGGCGAGGACTTCGAGGTGGTGGGCGTCGCCCGTCACGGCAAGGAAGCCCTCGAAATGGCCACTAGCCTCGATCCCGACATGTTGATCACCGATGTCCGCATGCCGCTGATGGATGGCATCGCGCTCCTTGAGGAATTCCGGCGGAGCTTCCCCGCCATCCCGACCCTGATCGTCAGCGGCTTCCAGGAGTTCGAATATGCGAGGAAGGCGCTAGCCCTGGGCGTGAACGACTATCTCCTCAAGCCGGTGGACCCGGCCAAGCTCCGCAAGCTCCTCGATGATTTGGGGGGGCGAATCAAGACTCGTCGCAGGGAGAGGCTTCTCGGCGATGTCGAACGCCTCATCGAGGACCTGGCGCCAGAGGGACCGACCCCGCGACGCTTCCTGATCGCCCTCGTCCGCGACGGCGGCCCGCTACTTCAGTCCCAATTGTCACGAATTATCAACGATGGTCCGAATTGGGATGGAGATTTGCTCCGTTTTCCCGGTCGCGATTCGCGGGAGTTCCTCTATTTGGCAGACGCCGATTTGGTGCGACGTGACGTCTTGGAGTCCCGACTCGAGGCCGAAACCGAATGTCTGAAGTGGGAGACCCGCACAATCCTGTTTCCCGAGCATTCGGTCGTCGCTACGGAACTATCGAGGACGGTGCGGGAACTGGGGCTCGAACTCGATCGGTTCGTGACCATTGGCCGCCGAACGACCATCGGGCGTCCGCTCAAGGAGTCCCATCAGGTCGAACTGGAGGCGATAACGGCGCAGCAAATCAGATTGGCCCTCCATGCCCGCGCGCTTAACTCGATAAAGGCGACGATCGGCGATCAGGTGGGGCGCTGGTGTCGTTGCGCCGGAACCGCTCGAGAGGTCATCCAGAGCCTCAGGCAGATCCTGTTCCTGGCCCAGGAGGAATCGGCGGGGCGACGCGAGGCCGCGGCGGATTGGGAGTTCCTCCTTGAACAGGGAATATCCCGATCGGACACGATCGAGGAGGTCATCGAGCTGGCGCAGGGCCTTTTCATGCAGGTCGCGGGCCTCGAGGGCATGGAGAGCGGGCCTACCGACGCGCCGGAGACGCACCAGCGGGTCAGACGCTTCCTTCAGAGCCACTATGCGGAACCCTTGTCGCTCGCGCTTGTGTGCGAGCGTTTCGCGATCAGCCAGACCTATCTGAGCAAGCTATTCCGACGCTACGATTCCTGCACCTTCCACGATTATCTCACCCATTTGAGGCTTGACGCTGCCGAGCGCTTATTAAAGGAGAATCCCGGGATGGGGCTCAAGACGGTGGCGGCCTGCGTCGGCTATCAAGATCAGTTCCACTTCAGCCGAGCCTTCAAGGCGGCGAAGGGGATTTCTCCTTCGGAGCTGCGAAGCCGAAACTGAAATGCCCCGCATTCAGGCTTGGATTGCGCATGGACCGTTTTCGCGGAAGGGGTTGATAGTCTCCTCGAAATTCGATCTCAATCAGGAGGCGACCCATGAAAAGAACGCTGTCGGCATTGCTTTGCATCGCGGCGTTTTCCCTCGGCGCGGCGACAGCCGCCGCCGCTCAGACCAAGGAACTCACCCTGCTCGTCGACAATCAGTCGAACGTGATCGGGCTCAAGGCGGTGGCCCAGGCCTTCACGGATAAGACAGGCACGAAGGTGACCTTCGATCTTCGACCGGGCGGGGCGGAGGGCGACAATCTCGTCCGCACACGATTGGCGACCGGCGACATGGATGATCTGAGCTATTACAATTCCGGCTCGCTCTTCATGGCCTTGAATCCCGCGAAAAATTTCGTCGACCTGACCGGCGAGACCTTCATGGCCCCTGTCATCGATTCCTTCAAGGGCGTCGTGAGCGTCGACGGCAGAGTCTACGCCGCGCCCGCGGCGACCATCATGGGCGGCGGCTGGTACTACAACAAGGCCATCTACGCCAAGCTCGGACTAAAGGTCCCAAAGACTTGGGCCCAGCTCATGTCCAACCTCGAAAAGATCAAGGCAGCTGGAATAGTCCCCGTCGAGGCTTCCTACAAGGATTCCTGGACGGCCCAGATTCTCATTCTCGCGGACAACTATAACGTTCTCGCCAAGAACCCTTCATGGGCCCAGGACTACACCGCTCACAAGGCTGGATTCGCGAACACGCCTTCGGCTCTGCGCGGATTCGAGAAGCTCTACGAGATCTACAAAAAGGGCTACATCAACAAGGACGCCTCGGCGACGACCTACGATCTCGCGATCAAGGCCTTAGCCGACGGCAAAGCCGCGCATTATCCGATGCTGAGTTTCGCGACGGCGGCCATCGCGAGCCTGAACCCCGCCAAGGCCAACGATATCGGGTATTTCGCCCAACCGAGCGACGACGCGTCGGTCAACGGCCTCACGATCTGGATGCCCGCTGGGCTCGCCATCTACAAGGCTTCTCCGAACATCGAGGCGGCCAAGGCCTTCCTTGCCTTCTTGCTCTCTCCCGAGGGCATGGCCGTCAACATGGCGGCGGTGAAGCCTGACGGTCCTTGGGCCGTCAAGGGAATCAAACTCCCCGAGGACCTGCAGGGCGCCACGAAGGACATGCTGCCCTACATCGATTCCGGTCGGACGGCCCCGGCACTCGAATTCCTGTCGCCCATCAAGGGCCCCAATCTGCCTCAAATTTCCGTGCAGACCGGCTTGGCCCTGAAGCCGCCGATCGAGGACGCCAGGGAATACGACCAGGACGTCGCGAAACAGGCGAAGCAGCTCGGCCTCTCGGGCTGGTGATCTGATGTCCCGCCGCGGGGGCGTGCCCCGCGGCGCGCGTATTCGAACGGGGATACCCTTGAACTCCTTGAACACGAAGACCTATCCGTACGCCTTCCTGGTTCCGGCCGGGGTCGTCTATGGACTCCTCTTCCTCCTTCCCACGATCATGTCGTTCTTCTTCGGTATGACTCGGTGGACCCTTACCGATTGGCAATTCACCGGACTCGACAACTTCGTCACCTTTTTTTCGGAGCCCTCGTTGAATATCGGTATTATCAATACCCTCATCTATGCGGTCGTCACCTCCGGGCTCAAGGTCGTCCTCGGTTTCGCCCTCGCCGTACTTTTGACATCCCGGCTCAAGAGCAAGAACCTCATCCGTTCCATCATCTTCTTCCCGACCCTTCTGAGCACCATAGCCGTGGGCATCACCTTCTCGAACCTGTTCCACCCCACGATGGGGGCGATCAACGGCCTCTTGGCCGGGGTCGGCATCCAGGGGCCCGATTGGCTCGGCGATGTAAGAATCGCCCTCCTGTCGGTCGCCTTCGTCGATGTCTGGAAGGGCGTCGGCATAGCCCTCGTGATCTTCATAGCCGGCATCATGTCCATTCCCGGCCATTACTACGAGGCTTTGGCCATAGACGGTGGCAACGCCAGGCACAAGTTGTTCGCCTTGACCATCCCGCTGGCTCGGCCCGCCATCAATTCCGTGATTCTGCTGTCCTTTATCGGCGGCCTCAGGACCTTCGACCTCGTCTGGACGATGACGGGCGGCGGTCCGGGCTTCACGACCGACCTCGTGGCCTCGATCATTTACAAGCAATACCAGGGCGGGTTCTATGGCCTCGCCACCGCAGGCAACGTCCTCCTCGTCGTCCTCGTGTCGGCGTTGGTCGTCCCGCTTTCCCGTTTCCTTTCCAGGTCCGAGGTCGACCTATGAGACGCGCATTCGGCCCCCTACGCATCGGCCTCGAGTTCCTGGCCGTCGCCGCGGCCCTCGCGATATTCGTGGGACCTCTGCTCTTTATCCTTTTCACCGCCGGCAAGAACTCCCAGGAGGCGGCGGCGATGAACCTAAGCCTTCCCGCCCATCCTCAGTATTGGAAGAATATCGTCGCCGTCGTCCAGGCCTCCAACTACATGTTGGTCAGGGCCTTCGTCAACAGCCTGATTCTCACCGTCTCCTCGATGGCGATCTTGGTCTTCGTGAGTTCCATGGCGGGCTTCGTCATGGAACGCCGCCGAGGCAAATTCATCGCTCCAGCCCATTTTCTCATCTTGGTCGGCCTGATGCTGCCGCCATCCGTAATCACAACCATCTGGGTTCTCCAGGGCCTCGCCCTTTACAAGACCCTCGCGGGGCTGATTCTCGTCGAGGTGGCGCTCGGATTTCCCTTCGCGGTCCTCCTTTACCGGGCCTTCATGGTGACCGTGCCGCGAGAGCTGGACGAAGCCGCCCTCATGGAGGGCGCCAGCTCCGGCCAACTCTTTTTCCGCATAATCTTTCCCTTGCTGCAACCGGTGTCGGCGACAGTCATCGTGCTCTCGTCGGTCAATGTCTTTAACGATTTCGTCAACCCGCTTTATTTCCTGCCCGGCGCTAAGAACGCGACCATCCAGCTCACTCTGTACAATTTCCTTTCCCGGTACTGAGTATTCCGGCGCAAAGTTGCCACCGTTCCGGTCCAAAGTTGCCACCCATTCCGGCGGATGGTTGCCACCCATTCCGGGCCATGGTTGCCACTTTTCAGGGGTGTAGCGGAATAACACACTGGGGAGCTAGGGCATTC
>DATKVC010000016.1:0-18526 GCA_035530275.1 Rectinemataceae bacterium
CCCGGTTCATCCCCACGCCCGTGGGGAATGCTCTTCCACTCATACCCTGCTGCTATATCAATTTGGGAGGAAGCTGATTTCCTACCGATCCTTGAGCACTTTCGATACCCTTCCCTGGCGATGTCAAAGAACAATATTCCGGAGTAGTGGAAGGCGCTGCTTCAGCACCAATTTCCGAAGGCAAAAATGAAACAAGTTTGAATCCATCAACCTCTAGGGGAATTCTGCGGTTTTTGCCGTAGGTCTCAAAATCGAAGCCGCTCTCGTTGTTTGTCGACCAGGCAACCACGACATTACCCGTTTCGATGTTCTTCTTGACAGCGCTTATGAGCATTTCGCGTACCTTCGAGGAATAGGCCGCCAGAAAGACTCCCGCCCGGACTTCGAGCATCCACCGGCTGAGGTAGCCGCGGAGCCTAGCAGGAACAGATTCAGTTACGATGACCAGCATCGCCGACGCCTTGTTCTTCTGGTAACGCGATAGGGACGGCTTCGGAGTGAGCCTTCGGAATCTCGATTCCGCCCGCAGCGAGGATCTCCTCAATTGTCGGGATTATTTTCTTGAGCAAATGAGATTCCCGGAAGCTGTCTCGGCATTTTAGCCTGACATCACGAACTGGATTCTTGCTGCCTGCAGCTACCACACTAAAAGCCATTGGTACGACCGTTTCGAATTTGAAGAGATCCCCGATATCGTAGACGAATGAGAGAGGCTTGCCGCTGTGGATGAATCCTATGGCTGGAGCGTAGCCAGCCGCGAGAATGGCGGCTTCGCAGATGCCGTAAAGCGCGTGGTTGGCGGCGCTCAATGTCTGGTTTATGGGATCGGCCTTGTCCCAATCATGTGGATCATATTTGCGATTCTTCCACGACACGCCATGCTTCTTGGCGAGCAGCTCGTACAGGGTCCTCACGCGCACGCCTTCGATCCCTCTCAATTGCTCGATGCTCCGCTTCTGCGGTGGCTCCTCTCCAAAGCGATACTTGTACATCGCCCTGACCACTTTCAGCCGAAGCTCTTCCTCCAGAGCCAGCTTCGCCTGATAGAGGAGGCGATCTGAGCGAGCCCCGCCAGGCTGGCCTGCGGCATAGAGGCGCACTCCCCGCTCGCCAACCCATACCAGCAATGTGCCTACGTCGGAGGCGAGGGATACCGCGTCGTGCGTTATCGTCGTTCCCGGTTCCAGGAAGAGACAGGCCACGCCGCCTATGGGAATGTGGACTCGCACGCCCTTCGAGTCGACAAGCACGAAGGCTCCGTCCTGCACATCAAGGGTCCCATACCGCAGAAAGAGCATGGAGTTGCGTTCCTTGATTGAAATCGGGGACGAAGGGATTCTCATGGTAGCGGTGCCACCGAGAGGAGGCCCAGGCCCATCGATTTCCCATGGCCGATGCCCGAATGCAGGGCCTTCCTGAATTTGACCGGATCGTCGACGGCGAGAATGCCATCGTAGAGGACGGAAAAAACAAAAAGTTCGTTGCCCGAATGTTGCCTTCCGCGAAGCTTCTGCTCTTGCGACACTTGCACATCAGCGCTTACCGACTCCGATTCGCCGATGTCGAATGCAGGGATATGTGGCAAGGAAAAACCTGCCTCCTCCATCCCTTTGCGCTCGAGCCATGCAATTTGTTTGTCGAGTTCTACAAGGCCGAAACGCTTCCCCTGACGAGTGACGCAGGGGTTTGCGCGCAGCCGATAGCGGAAGCGCCGTCCGTTCTCAAGCGCGGCGAGGCCAAGCTTTTCCTCAAGATCGATGCCGGGGCCTGGCTCTTCGGCAAGCCAGCCCTTAATCCCTATCCGCGACCAATCCGGCGGCGAATGGCTTTGCACCAGGATGCGCGGGTTGCCCGTGCGGTCCGCTTCCGGTTCCAGCCTCCAGAGGAAAGCTCCGATATCGCACTTTCTATCGGGTTCCGAGAAGGCTCGGCACAGGGTCGCGTGCATCTGATAGGGATCGGTCAGGTCCCTTCTCGCTTCCTTGCAGCGGGGGTCGAGGTGAATTTTATGCAGGAACATGGACGACCTCCTGCGGCCTGTCCATCCACTCGGATCGGACGAATCGCGCCCCGAATCTTCGCTCCGTGAAATTTGACAGCGGCTGGTCCATGCGCAATGTCCCCGATCCATCGTCGGATTCGAATGATACGAGAAGCCGGGCAGGCGGCTCTCGTTCCCACCGACGCAGGGTCCCGATCCAGGGCCATTCTGCGAGGCTTTCCTTGAGTGGAGACTCCCTGACACCTTCTTCGATCCAAATCGACTCCGAAGGCAGGTAAGACTTGCGGCCCAATGCGAGAGGCCAGAAGGGATTCCGCAGTGCAGCGTGGGCCTTTTCGAGAAGTGCGCGGCTATCGTGTTCGAGGCCCACGAGAAATGCGGCATCGGCGAGGTAGTGGCGCTGCGATACGACGCCTCCGCCCTTTGCCTGGGTGCCGTCTGCCTTGATGATGCTATCCCTGGCTGCGCAGCCTGCCGTCTGGTAGTCGCGTTTCAGAACTCCCGGGCGATCGTGCCGAATACCCATGGCAAGATTGGTGAATGGTTCGAGATCCTTCCAATTATCGCGATCGATGCCCATCGCGGCGGCCAGCAGGCCGATGACGCCGGACTTGCTCGGCTCATTCGCCGTATCGCGTTGGTCGAATCGACTCGTGACGCCCCAGGACTGCATCGGCCCCACGAGCTGGAGCAACAGCGTGGGCATGGCTCAAGCCCGGATCGCGGAAAGGGCCTTATCCAGCAGCTCCTGCAGCGACTGCGCCCTTTCCCCGAATCCATCAGACTGCGTTCCGGCAAGATCGAGCACGAAGGTTCTGCCCTCTCCGCCATAGGCCCCCTGGAGGACCTTCGCCTTTTTGACCAGGGCCTCGGCCGACATCGTCGTCAGCGATTCGCTCTTCTTCACGGCAATTGCCGTCTCGAATGCGTTGGCCAGACTCCGAGGAGCCGTGTCCTTGCGAACCGAGATGGCCACGAACTCCGGTGGATTATGGGCGGCGAAACTGTTCTGCTTTCCCGTAGGCTCCGCTACCACGAAACCTTCCAAAAAAGCTCTAAGGCCCTTGGCCGCCAATTCCCCGTCCGTCTGGAGGTTGGCGACAAGCTTTTCCCAATGCACCACCGCGTAGCGATAGAAACAGGCCGAATTGAACTCGATCGTCCCCATCATGTCCGCGCCGGCCGTATCCTCGGGTTTGAGATCATCTACGGCGGTGTAGAAATCGAATTCTCGCTCCACCGAATGCGTGGAGATGGCATGCGCCACCTGGCAGGCGGCTTCCTGGTTTTTCTCGGGCATGTCGGCAAGCATGCGGCCGAAGAGTGCCACGTCGACGGCCTTGCCGCCATCAAGCACCTTCTCGAGAGCCTTTCGCAATTCAGGATCGGCTCCTTGCGCGTTCTGTTTCTTGGACTTCGCCACCTTTTTCGCCCCCTCCTCCCCGACCTCCGGTTCGACAAGGGAATCCCATTTCGCATCGATGATATCGGCTAGCCCGTTGATTTCCCGTTGACCCAGAAACATGAGGTACTGGCTCTTGCCATCTTCCTTCACAGGAAGTTCGATTGCAGCCAAGGCGAGTCTCGATTTCTCGGCCGCTTCGCTTTCCCGTCTTTTCTTCTCCACGAGAGCCTTGGTCAAGGCTTCCTGTACCCGTTTTGTCCTGAATGCCAACTCATCCATGCCGAAAAACCCTGCATCGCGCTTGATGGCAAAATGACCACGTATGGCCTTTTTGAGGCATTGGCTCGAGACGCGTGCCCGACGAGTGCCTCCGAACAAGGCGTCCTTCGGGGCACCCGTATCGTCCCGATTGAGGTTGGAGGGTGCGAAATTCTGGAGGGCGTGGATTTCGATCAGTGTTTTCATCTTTTCTCCTTTTCTGGTTTGCCTTCGCCTGCTTTGTCATCGCCCGAGTTTCTGTAGAAATCTCGGGCCCATGCGTTTTGTGTGCGCTTCAAGTCGTCTTCCCAATATATAAGCCCATTTAGTAGGGATTCGAAGTCGATGTTGTACTCCTTGAGCAGGGCCACCATTTGTCGAAGCCGATACGGCAATTGCTGACGGTCGGCATCCAGGAGCGCGACAAAACGAAGTTCCGTGCTTGTCGATCCGCTCGCCGCCTGATGGACCCAGCACGCCTCGCCTATCGGCATCGATTCTCCGGATCGCCCCTCGCGCCAATGCGAGGCCCAAAGTCCGGCCACAAGGTAGAGAGCCTCCCTTCGCCATTGGCTGTCGGAATCCCTTACAAAGGGCTCCACATAGGGAAAGGATGGGGGGAAGCTCCCTGGGTCGAAGGAGAGACTGCGCCGCAGCACGGCCCGCATCTTGCTACCCGACTCGTTGCGCTTTTCCAGCCATTCCATAAATCCATTCATACCTCCTCCTTTTTCGGTTCCTGTTGTTCAATCTCCTCTCGTATTTGCGCGATCTTTCGTCCTACGAACTTTTCAGCTTTCACGACGGCGCGAATTGTCCAGGCGTCGCCCATGAACACTGAGGCTCGATGCTGCTCCCACGCAGCCCCCAGGGCTTCGGCGACCCAGCGAAGCCATTGGATTCGGATATCCTCCGGATCGCGATCGAGGCCGTATTCGCGGAGGACCTCCTGGAATCGAGACTCCATGGTGGACCAATACAAAGGTGTGGAAAGCATCTGATCGACGAAGGCCTTGATGTCCTTTTTGTCGGGAAGACGATCCCCCCGGCTCAGTAGATCCCGCGCGAAAGATCGAGAGGCCGCCCAGAGAGCACTTTGTGCTTTCTCCACACCATCGAGAAGCGCTCGTATTTCGTGCCTGACGGCATGGTCATCGCGCAAAGTTTTCGGCAGCGCATATCTTTCCATTCGCCAGAAATCGAGGTTGGCGTTTGGCGGTTCGTATCGCAATCCAAGCACCAACATCGAGGATGGAAGAAGCTCAGAACTCTTTCCTGCCAATTGAAACGCGTTTTGCACGGTCAATGGGGAAAGGCCGCCCTGGTCGGGAAGAAGGGAATCGAAATCCCTCCATGTCCCGCGATCGCCTCTGAAAGACACGGGCAGTCTCCCGAATTTTTCGTCCGTCTTGAAGGGTTGCATGGGGTCGGGATTGGCTGTGGGGTTTTCAAAACCTACGCCCGCGATAAACCGCATTTTACGAACGTTGCCTGACTCTTCTTCTTCGAGCAGAACCATGCGGGATTGCCACGTGAGAAGATCCGCATAACCCAGGGCCGCTCTTTTTGGGGTTCCGAGAGGGAGGTCGACAGGCTCCCTTTCCCAAAGTGCGGTATCGCCTCGCGACACTTCTTCGTTTTGCGGCACGAGGCAGTAGGACAAGGTTTGATGAAGTGCCGGGCCCAGAGGGATGCATAGCATCGCGTTGGGAGAAGGAGAAGGGTAGTATCCCCGCCCTCCTGCTATCGAAAAGCTCATGGTGGACAAGAGCCATCGCGCACACTCCTTCGGGCTGCGTTCCTCAGGATACTTCGTCGCTGTATGATCGAAGAGCACCTTGTTGGATGTGGCATTATGCTCAGCCGTCAGCTTCGTCCATGGCTCGATCTCATCAGGGGGAACATGAGGATTCTGCCCGAAGGGATACTTCTCATCGAAGAGCCAAAACCTGTCCCTCCATTTCTCCAGGTAGGCCTCGATCCTGTCGCGCGGGAACCCCTCTCGGAAAAAGGTTCTCGCTTCCACGATATCCGTGGGGCCCTCGAGGGCCCGATAGATAAGAGCGAGGAGAAATCGATAAAGGGCCGCCGTCACCAGGGGCGAGGGGTCCTCGATTGCCCCCAGCTCCTTCGCCATGAGGAGGGTCTCCCGAATTCCCAATTCAGCATGAGTTCCATCGGGATACCTCACCGGGATCCACTTTTCGTCGATCAGGTTGTATCGCCTCATCCTGCCTCCTTCGCTTCGTAGACAATCCCAAGGTCACCGTCTAGTCGGACGCATTCGTCCAAAGCCCACTTCCCTGATGCGTCCAGTTCCAGGGCCATGCAATTGCGCAATAGCGGCGATTTTTTCCAACCCTCGGGACTACCGGTCGCCGTCAATCTCTTGACCACCTTCACTCGCGATAGATTCACCGCGCGCAAATACCATTCCCTTGCTCGTTCGGCAGAGGGAACCGTAGCTCGGTTGAAGTCATCCACGGGGAAAAGAGGTATGGCCGTCACGTTCTCGTCGCCCAATCGTGTCTGGGCCAACAAGCTTCGATGAAGGCCGGGCTCGTCTTCGTCATAAAGGACGAACCTCGCGGGATCATCCCACGATGCGTCGCCGGGAAGGCCGATGATCGCCTGGTTGGCCATCACAGCCTGGGCCGAGGCCTCGCCAAAGGCCTTCGCCGCAGCCTTTTCCAGCCGCCCGGCTAGGAAGGCGGGGATTTCGTTCTCTTCCTCATACACTGTCCGTACCAGTTGATCTATTTCATCGGGAAGCGATATTCGATTGCGCTCCCGAAGCAAGGCCCAGGTTCGTAGCAGGATATCCTCGCGATAGACCGATCCCCACCACAGCGGTCCATCGAAGGATGGGGGCTCGTTCCCTCCCAACCCGGCAATCAGGAACAGTGGTTCAGGGATCAGGCGCCCTTGCCTTTCATGTCGCCACAGGCGGCCGGCTCGCTGGAGGACGAGATCGATTGGCGCGAGGTCCGTGACCATGCAATCGAAGTCGAGATCGAGGCTCTGTTCGGCAACCTGGGTGGCGATGAGGATCTTTCTGCCTCGTCGATCTCCCCTTTCCCCGAAGACGGCGAGAACCGCGTCCTCCCGTTTCTGCCGGACATTCGCGGGGAATCGGGCGTGAAAAAGGAATATCTCCGTACCATCGGATAGCCGCTTTCCTACGCGTTGTCCTTCCCGCTCCATAACCTCGCCTTCGGGAAAGAGTTGGTAGAGGTCCTGCGCTCGCTGTACGGTAGTGAGCAGCGCGAGCCCCATTCCTTCGGAAGGGAGTGCCGTCTCCAGTTCCGCCTGCAAGACGTCAAGATCGGGAGCCACTCCCTTGATGCGGAGGGTCCTGCGGCGCCCGGGGTCGGAATCGAAGTGGCTTTGCGCGATTCTGCCCGGTTGGAAGACTGTGAGGCGAGGGTAGGCTTCTTCGCGCTCAAGTGGCTCGGCACCGGCCACTCCCGCGAGTCTCCGTCGTATCGAAGGCGGAAGAGTCGCCGAAAGCAATACTACCGATGATCCCAATTCAAGGAGCCAGCGCAAGAGGTGGACGAGAAGGGTGCCGGTATAGGCGTCGTAGGCATGAATCTCGTCGAAAACCACGACCCTGTTCGCCAAACCCCAGAGGCGCACGAAGTTGTGCCGAACCGGCAAGATAGGGATGATCGCCTGGTCCACGGTCCCCACCCCGTATTCCGAAAGGAGGGCGCGCTTCTTGTTCGTGAACCATTCGCCGGCTCTTATTCCTCCGCCAGGGTTCGGATCGTGGATACAGGACAGGCGCAGTTCCTGAAATTCCGCGTTGAGGAGGGCTGCTCCATGGAGGAGTTGAAGATCCAGAGTCCGTTCCATTCCCAAATGGCGGAGGAACTTGAGCGTCCTCGCGAACATCGCGTTGCCCGTCGCCTTGCTCGGTAGGGCGATATAGAGGCCTCTGTGCCCGAAACGGCGCTGCAGTTCCAGATGGGCGAAAAAGGCCGCTTCCGTCTTGCCCTCCCCCATGGGCGCCTCGATGAGGAGAATCGCCGGTTCATCAAGGACTGAGAGGGCCTTCGAAACCGCAGTCTGCAAGGGACGCGACGTGAACTCAAACACCTCTTCAAATCGCCTGTATTCGGTTCCCAATGGACTCCGGTATTCCCATCCGATGGCGTCGAGAGCCACGGCCGCATTGACCAATCGGGCACGATACCATTCCGTCGGGTCTTCGCAATCCGCCGGCAGCCCGAAGGGAAACCACGCTTCGTTCGAGCCGATCCAGTCGGCGAAGCTCGTGAGACCGGCAAGCAGCATGAAATCGGGGCCGCTGAGACTTTGCTTTGTTGGAAGGAGGGGAGGCTCGAAGACGCTCAATACCTCTTCGAAAAGGTGACCGCGAAGCTGTGTCCAGTCGCCCTGTCCGAGCGCGCGCCGATTGCCGCGAAGGTCGTCGAGGGCAATGGGAGACCCGCGGCTCCCGTGATGAGAGCCTACGGCGGCCGAAACCAGGTCGGCGAGATCCTCGGGCCATTGTCGTTCCGATAGGAGCTCGCTTAGCACCAATTGACTGACAAATCCGTGGTTGACCGTGGTGTCCGGGCTGCGGGGGAGCGACAGACCGGTCTGGCTCAGACGGGCAGCCGAGCCGCTCCACTTGCATTGAAAGCCAGGGCAAGCCTTGCCGAGATCGTGGCAGGCGATGAGGGTCAGGAGCCATGGCCTGGCCCCTTCCCACGGAAGTCCGAGTATGGAAGCCATCCGAAGGCGCGTGGTCGCAGGCTCTCGCTCGAGAATAGTGGCGGCGCTGGCGGCAACGTCGAGGAGATGCAAGAGAAGAGGGTGGAATGAAAGGCTATCGTCTGAGCCCGTCTTGGCCCACAGGCTGCAGGATTGTGAGAACCCGGTTTCATTTTTCATACTCGTCATATTTACCTTGTTCTTTGCAGAGCATTGGCATTCCGATTGGCCAAGCGGACACAAGCGGACCATCTATTGCTCGATCATTTTCGAATCCCAAGCAAAGCTAGAATATTGCCCCTCGTGGCAGCACGCAAGACCTACTTCTACAGTTCACGATCCATCTGGCAGCAGCGCTCATTCGCCACTGTCACATTTACGCAAAAGGCGGGAGCCCTTGGGGCATAGCCCCGGGCCATTGCCCCAGGGTGAAAGCCCCAAGCCCCCGCCACACTCACTTCCGCCTTCCCGCTCAGGGCGCAGCCACAACCTTGTCCGCGGCCTTCTTGGCCGCCGCCCTCCTCGGGCCGTTCAGCACCATCACGCCAAGCTTCTCGAGTTCCTGGGGGTTCTCGTAGAAGGCCACGCGGGCGACCTTGAGCGTCTTGATATAGGCCGAATTGGCCGCCGCCCAAGCGAGTTCAAAGTCCTTGGCCGCCCCTCGCATTTCGGCTCGGTCGCTCGTCATCTTCCTGGAGTAGGCCTCGGCCTCTTCCCAAAGTCGGGGCCCCTCCGCGAGCCGGGCCGCGTCGTAGCCGAAGCCCGCGAGGGTGGCGGCGACGGCGGGATCAGCCGCCGCGTTCTCGATGAGGGTCTTCGCGCCCCCCTCCATGAATTCCGCCAATGTGTTCTTCGCACCGTACATGATTCCTCCCATCCCGCGGCCTCGTCGACGCCGGCACTCGCTTGAAATCTGTTTTCGGCGACGACGTCGCCGCTCGTGATGATCGCCGCCCACGTCCCGGGATCTCCCCTCCTTCCGCCTCGCCACCCTGACCTTCCGCCTCGCAGGGCCGCCAAGGCAGACATTCACCCTTACCTACGTAGCATTTTCGCTATGTTTCAAGGGAATTTGTTGTAGACAATCGTCTAATCCAGGGGGGGTTAGTGACAAGAATTTAATGGATGTTTAGGCAATTACTGCGAAGGGCGGTCGCGAGGGCGGAACTGATCGGTGCGGAGTCTGCCCCCTGCACCTATATACTTGAATCCCTATCCACCCCGCGCTATCCTTCTAATTTGAGGACAGGATGAGCGCGAGCGCAATTCCGAAGAACGACGACCCCGAGATCTTTTCGACTGCAGATCAGGCACGGGCCTATCTCGAAGCGCTGCGCTGGCAGGGCAACCCCGCCTGTCCTTATTGCCATACCCATTGCCGCATTCAGACCAGGAAACGCGAAGGGTACTTCCGTTGTCTGGCTTGTCGAGAAGATTTCACCGTCAGGACCGGCACGGCATTCGCGCGCTCACATGTCCCGCTCCATAAGTGGCTCAGGGCAGTTGTCCTTTACGCGGATTCGGGCGGCCAAATCCCGTCTTCGCTCCTTTCCAAAGAGTTGGGCATTACGCAGAAATCGGCATGGTCCCTTCTTCGACGGCTTCGGGAAGCGCGCGGCCTCGGCGATGCCGTCAATTCGCGCGACGGTTCCAGTCTGCTGAAGCGCATCCTTGCTGCCGGCGGAGAGAGGATCGTGGGCGATAAATTGGACAAGGAAAATTTGCTCGGCTTGGCCTCGAAGTACGTTTGGTGGAAATCCGCGGATGAGGCGATTAAACACCCGCAGTCAGTCATAGCGATGGTCATGGATCGAGGTACCATCGAAGACATTCAACTACTTGGGAACATCATCGGCGAGGATGGCCTGCGCGCCGCGCTCGCGAAGGCGGAACCCGGTCAATTCAGACCCCAATCCTGGACCTATTGGCACTTTAAATTGAATGGCCTTTTCGAATCGACGTTGCCGGAAATGCCTACGAGGGCTTTCGCATGAAAACCTTCACCCCTCTTACTGTCCCGGGCGCGGCAAGGCCTTCCTTCTTTGGCACGATCGGATTCGGACGAGTGGGTGAACCACTTATGACGGAGGATGGAATCTTGGCAGTCGCCTCGCCATTGGATCTACTATTCGTTGGCCACGCCGGAGCCCGCGATCCCCTCCACGAGGAGGGAGACGTAGCGCCTCCGCGTCGCCTCCTCCGCGAAGTCGAGGCCGAACAGGGTCGCGGGGAAGCTCGAAATGACGAGGGGATGGACGACGCTCGCGACCAGGTGGATGACGAGGAGGGCCGCGTCCTGCCGATCCTCGCGCGCCGTCACCTCGCTCACCAGGTCGAGGAGGCGGTCCCTGAATCCGCCTACCATGTCGAGGAGAACCGTCTCGTGTCCCTGCACGACCCCCGGTTCCTTCTTGATGTTCGAGGCGATCAAGGCCTCGATGAAGCTCGTGAAGATTCCGGGGTGCTCGTGAAAATGTTCGACGTAGAAGCCGAGCAGGGACTCGAGACGCGCGCGGGGCGGGGCCTCGGCGTCCAGCGCCGCCCCGATGCGTGACGCGATGGGGGCGAAGAAGCGCCGGAAGGCCTCGGATATGAGTTCGTCCTTGGTGCCGAAGTGGTAATGGACGGTCGCGACATTGACCCCGGCCCGCGCCGCGATCGCGCGAACCGAGAGCCGGCCGACGCTGGTCGATGAGATGCATTCGAGGGCTGCCGCGAGGATTCGCTCCCGGGTGCCTTCGTCAGAGCTCGGGCGGGCTGGTTTCGGAGGTTGCTTCATCGACCCTACTTTGAACTCAGGGAGAAACTCAGGCCGAGGCCGACGTAGACTCCGGCGGCCCGCTCGGAGAAGCGCCCGTCGGCAAGGTCGAGGACGTAGCCCGCGGACAGGGTCGCGCTCGAAGCTCCGCCGAGGCCGATCAAAAGTTCCGGCCCCGCCTTCGCGAAGGTAGGCCCCGTATAGGCGATACCATCCCAGGAGCCGAGGGCGAGGTCGACCTCGGCCGCGATGTCGGCGGCCACCGGCCTCGCGAGGGGAAGGTAAGCGGTAGGCGCGAGGCCTATTCTCGCGTAGACCCCCCGCAGGTCGCTCGCGGCGGTGGCCGAGGCGACGAGTGAGAGCATGTCGCCCACGAGGGGGATGGTGGCCCGCGCGAAGCCGCCCAGGGACGGCGACACCGTCGTTTGAAAATCGCGAAGGCCGAAGTTTCCCCCCGCCACAAGGATGTCGCCGACGTATTCGAAAGTGGCCGTCATCTTCGAGAGCCGCGGCGCGAAGGCCGCCGAGCTTCCGGCGAGGAGGTCGCGATTCTGGACCACCTCGAGCTTCGCGTAGAGTGAAGCGGGAAGGTCGAAGCCCACGCTCGAGCGGGTATCGAAGGAAACGAGGGGTCCCGCCGGCGAAAGCGAGGCCTGGGTGGAGAGATCGAGTCCGAGGTCGAGAGCCTGGAGCGGCCAGAGCGCGGTCGCGGCCAGGGCCGTCGCAATTAGGATGAGACGCTTCATTTCTTCGCCTTGAGCACGTCGCTCATTTTCTTGAATCCTTCGGGAATCGAAACCTCGCTATCCGAGACGGCGCGTTCCTCGATGGAGAGCATTTTCATCGCGACGAGGGTCTTGCCCGACTTGTCCGTGGCGCTCGCGCCGAGCATGAACAGACCCTTTTGGAAGAGGAGCTTGCCCATCCTTCCGAGGGTGAGACCGTAGACCGGCTCGGTCTTCTGCAGGCTGATGAGCTGATTGAAGGGCGGGGAGAAGTCCTTCGTGACCCAGACGCTGTAGCTCACCGTCGACGAGGGATCGTCGAGAAGCCATTCCTCGACCTGATGCCCGAGGAGGATCCCCGTCTTCCCGCTCGGCTTGATCTTGACCGCGACCTTGTCGATCGAAGCCTCGAGCTGCGAGAGAGGGAGCGTGAGGTAGTATTTGTCCTTCGGCGAAACGATGAAGAGCTTTTTCTGGCCGAAATCGATGATGGGGTAGCCCTCGACGCCGTTGGTCTTCAGGGCGGCCTTGGGCTCGAGGCGGAACTTCAATCCTTGCATGTAGCCTGTGGCCTCGTTTTGCTGCGTGGAGGTCTCGATGGACATGGTCAGCACTCCCTCGAAGGTGGCGGCGGCCGCGGCGCCGAGAGTTACGAAGGCGAGGGATAGGCCCAGAAGAAAGGGCTTTGTGCGAAAGAAGGTCATACTTGCTCCTTTGCGGAAGTAGCCTCCGCGACTGCTAGGCCCTTCGCGGAGAGCGCGAGGAAGGCCAGGGCCCAGAGGGCCGTCGCGCCGGCCAGGAGGGCGGAAGTCGAATCGAAGTTGCCCGTCTGGGCGGCCACCGAGGCGGCAAGGCCGTAGTGGGGCGGAAAGAGGTAGGGCAGCCACTGGAGCCAGGTAGGCAGTAGCTCAGGCGGGAAGAGAAAGCCGCCCAAGAGGATGGGCAGGACGAGATAGGCGATCGCTGGTCTCGCGCGCTCCGGGCTGGGGGCATTGGTAGCGGCGGCGAGGCCGATCCCGGCCGCCGTCGCGAAGAGAAGGAGATCGAGAAGGGCCGCGGGAAGGAGGCCCGCGGGAAGCGCGAGGCCGAGGACGAGGGCGAACTCGACCGAGAGTCCGAGATAGAGGAGGTCTCCCGCCAGGGCGAAGACGATGACGAAAAGGGCTGCGTAGGGAAGGGCCCTGACTCCGGCGAAGGCGCCGGATCGACGCAGTGAGGAGGCCGTGACGAGGGCGAGAATCCCCGTAAGAAGCCACGTGAGCCAGCCGAGGACCGCCCCCAATATGTAGGGCTGGGCCGCCGAGAAACCCGCCGTGAGGGAGTCCACATCGAGGGGGAGGGGAAGGCTGTCTGCCGTCGGGCCGGCGCCGGAGTCGGCCATGGCCGCGAGCGAGCTCCTTGCGATGGCGGCGATGACGAAAAGCGAGGCGAGGGGGTTCCGCCCGGCGACCTCGAGCTTGAACTTGTCGGGAATGACATAGCTCGGGTCGTCCTGCTTGATCATCATGTTCTTCGTGAGATCGGCCGGAAAGGCGAGGAGGGCCTTCACCTTGCCCGATGCGTAGAGGGACTCTGCCTCGGCCACCGTCGCGGCGCGGGTGATGGCGAAGGCCTTCGTGTCGAGGCCCTTGATGAGGGTGTCGGGAATGTTGAGGTGACCCGCCATTGGCATGTCGAAGCCGGCATCCTCGTTGGCGACCGCCAGAGGAAAGCCGTGGAGCCCGTAGCCGAGGAGAAGGAGGAGAAGGCCGACTACGGCGAGTGGGGCGAGGACGAGGGCGACCGCATGTCGCGCGAGCGCCAGGGAACGGGGCTGGGGCATGGTTGTTCCTCCACGATCCAATCATAGGATTGAATCAATGGATTGACTCTATATCCTGCCTGGCGTGCCGTCAAGGGATAAGGTTGGGAAAGCGAAGCTGGGTCATGAGTACCTTTCCCCTATCGGAGGCCCAAGCCCGAGGTCCCTCTCGCCAAGGCCGAGGCGGAAGGCGACGAGACCAAATACCAAGCCGCCCTGGCTCTCCGCGAACTCATCGGCACCGTGGGCCGGCGCGGCAAGCCCGGCGGAATTCGTCGACGTCTACGGAATCCCCTTCAGCCTCATTCCCTTCAAGGGCAGCCCCAAGGACGACAAGGCGACGCCCGACCCGGCGATGGGCGGCCAATACACGGCACGCAATCGGAAGCTCATGACAGGTATCCCTAATGGTAAACCCCGCGAGATACTCCGCATATCTCACGAGATAATTCCCGTATCTCGCGAGATATCATCCGTATCTCGCGCGAAATCCTTCATATCTCGCGAGATACGAAGAGTCTACTAGAAGTGACTGATCTCCGCTCCCGGAATAACCGATAGAAATATAAGAGCAATAGTAACCGGATTTGCCTGGAGGTGCTCATGCCCATCTTGATCAGCGCCCGCGAGAACAATCTAGTCGGAGCCAAGCGACCCTGGCGCTTCCATACCCGCCACGACGGCATCGTCGATTTCGATCGGCTCGTGGATGTGATGGCCAAAGCGAGAACGACCCTCAGCAGACCGGATATCCTCGCGACTCTCACCTTATTTTCGGAGATCGTGACCTCCCTCGTGGCTGACGGCAAGTTCGTGAAGACGCCCCTCGGCGACTACTACCTCACCGCGGTCGGAAAGGTGCTCGATGCCTCGGGAAAACGCGAAGCGGACTCCAAAGACGCCGGGCCGAAGGTACGGCTGCGATTCCGACCGGCCCGCGATGCCGAGCGGGCCATGTCGAAGGCGGTGAGCGTCAGACGCGAAGCCGAGGGGCCCCAGGTCGCGCCTCGACCTCTGAGCGTCCTGCCCCTCGACGGCGCCCCTAGTCTTGGGCCGGGCGGCACGGCCAAACTCATCGGCAAGAGGCTTGCATTCAATGCGGATGATCCCGCGCAGGGAGTCTTTTTAATAGCGAGCGACCGAACGACCACGCGCTGCTCGAGCTATCTGCATCTCAAGCCGAGTCTCGTGATCTTTCGCCTTCCCGAGACCCTCGCGACCGGAGCCTACACGCTGGAACTTCGCGGGGCTACGAGGGCGGGAACACAGAGGTCGGGAGGACTCGCGGATGGTGTCGAGGTGAGCTAGGGCGGAGTCAGACCCCCGATCGACCCTTCCGCGAACTCTGCCGCGCCGCTATGCTGATGTCTGCCATGCACGACCCACGCGACTTCATCGGGAGGCGCAACATGAGACTTTCGGGAAAACGCACCGCGCTTCGCGTCCTCCTCGTTTTCGGGCTGGCCTCCTTGGTCTTCTCCTGCGCCACGGCGCGCGCGCCCGTCCCCGATTTCAGCCTAACTCCTTCCTCCTCGGCCTGGGCCGCGCTTGGGGACTACGTCAAGGCCGAGATCAAGGCCGCGCACATCAAGGGCGGCTGCGCGATTTCGGTGGCCGATGCGAGGGGCGAGCTCTGGGCTGGCGGCTTCGGCGAGGCGGATCACGCGAGCGGCAGGGCCTTTTCCACCGACACTATCTCCAACGCCGGCTCGGTCTCCAAGCTCTTCACCGCCACGGCCGTCATGAAGCTCGTCGAGGCGGGCAAGCTCGATCTCGACGCGCCGATCGCGACCTGGCTGCCCGAGCTCAAGCCCAAGACCCGCTTTCCCGATGCGCGACCCATCACAATTCGTGACATTATGACCCACCACTCGGGATTGCCGACCGACTACCTCGGCGGCTGGCGCTCGGAGGGTCCGAGGCCGGCCGACTATCCCGAATCATTTCTGCAGGACACGCGGCTCGCCTCGAGCATGTATGTGGCCAATCCTCCCGGCGTCGTGCTGTCCTACTCGAATCTCGCGATGGGGCTCCTCGGCATCGTCGTGGAGCGTGCCTCCGGCATGGATTTCGAATCCTATTGCCGCAAGGAAATTTTCGAGCCTCTCGGCATGAAGGACACTTCCTTTGTCCTACCGATGGGTTTCGAGACGGATCCCCGCTACGCCACGGGCTTCGTCGCGGGAAAGACGATCCCGATACCCTATCTCCGCGACATGCCCGCCGCCGCCCTCGACACGACCGTGGACGATCTTGCCCGATTCGCCGCCTCCTATCTCGCCGCCTTCAAGGGCGAGCCGGGCATCCTGTCGCAGGCGACTGTAAGAGCCATGTTCACCGCCCAAAACTCCGGAGTCGCCGCCGATCTCGACGCGAGGATAGGGCTGAACTTCTTCATTGTTTCCAGCGATTCCCTGCGTGGAGAAATGGTCCTGGGCCATGGCGGCGAAGTCGCCCCCTTCTACTCGATCTTCCTTCTCCTGCCCGAGCGCGGCCTCGCCGTCTCGATCCTCGTAAACTCGAAATCCTTCAGGCTTATTTCCGGCCTCGCGATTCCCAGTCTCCGCGCGGCCCTGGCCGCGACGGGGCAAGCGCCATTTGCGCCCGAATCAAAGCGCAAGGCCGCGCCGCAGGCTCCGATCGACGCGTCGATCGCAGGAACCTACGCCTCGTCGATGGGCCTCATCAAGGTTGAAAGAAAAGGCGGGGGCTTTGAGGTCAATCTCGCCGGCCGATGGTTCGACGCGGTGGGACACGAAGACGGGCTCATCACCCTGGAGAAGCGTGTACTTGGTATCAAGCTCCCGATCAAGCAGTTGGAAGGCATGGCGATCCGCCCCCTCGAGGTCGAAGGCAGGCCCGCCCTCGGCATCGGCTCCCTCGCGACCGCCACGGTCCTCGCCACGAGGATCGAAGCCTCGCCCATCCCCGATGCATGGAAGGCTCGCTATGGCAGCTACCTCGGCAAGAACCTGGACCTGGGCATGGAGGTCCTGGGCAGAATCACCCTCGGGGTCGATAGAGAAACCGGTATTCTCACCGCGACGATGGGGCAGGGCGGGCTGAACATCGCCCTGCCCCTCCGCCCCGTCTCCGACACGGAAGTCATCGTGGAGGGGCTGGGACGAAACCTCGGAGAAACCATCGAGGCCGCAGGCGACAACATGATTTTCGAGGGACTCGTGCTGGAGCGCAAATAGTCGGACGAGGCCGTCCTCCCTCGTCGCATCGGCGAACTTTGACTCTCCACCAAAAGCGCTAGACTCAAGGGGTGGGCTCGGCCTCTTGCCCGATGTCTTAGGCAGGCCACGCGCAAGATCTTTGGGAATCGCGGCGAGGGGCAGGAATCCAACAATTATGCCGACTCAGTGAAAAATGCCAGGTCAGTCCGATCCTCTCGGAGGAGTCCATCATGGTAAAAGAATCGAAAAAGAACCTGCTGCTCGTCGAGGATGAGGCGGTCATCGCCATGATGGAGAAGAGGCAGCTGCAAAAATACGGCTACAATGTCATCACGGTCCTCACGGGGGAGAAGGCGATCCAGTCCATCGATGAGGGGCAGCTGGTGGACCTGATCCTCATGGACATCAACCTGGGCACAGGCATGGACGGCACGGAGACGGCCAGCATGATCCTCAGGACCCGAGATATTCCGGTGATCTTTCTTTCCAGCCACACGGAACCGGAGGTCGTGGAAAGGACCGAAAATATCAGCTCCTACGGCTACGTCGTGAAGAGCTCGAGCATCACGGTCCTCGACGCCTCGATCAAGATGGCCTTCAAGCTCTTCGAGGCCAACACCACGATCAGGCAGAGTGACGAAAAGCAGCGGGTCATGATCTCGAATATCACCGATGTCCTGGGGATCGTGGACGCGGATGGGACCATCAGGTACCACAGCCCCAACATAGAGCGGCTGTTTGGATGGAATTCCCTGGAGCTCGCCGGGACCAAGGTCTGGTTCGCGTTCCACCCCGAGGACCTCGGGGGCATCCGGGGGGAATATGCTGTTCTCCTCGGCGGGCACAACTCCGCCCGCAGCGTCGAATGCCGATACAGGTGCAAGGACGGCAGCTACAAGACCGTAGACCTGACGGTGATGAATCTGATCGACGATCCGATCATCCATGGCTTCCTGCTCAATTTCCATGACGTAAGCCATCGCAAGAGCGCGGAAGAGGCGCTGCTCGCCTCGGAGACCCGCTATCGTCGCCTCTTCGAGGCGGCGCAGGCCCGATATATCATCTGATCTCTCAAGATGACAGAAACAAGGCAATTGGTGAGTGTTTAAGGATACTGAAGCCGAATGGCTACCTCGTTGTGTCGTTTATTACGACCTATGCGCAAACCCTGACCGTGATTTCGAGAACTCCAACGAAACTTCGAGAATATCAAGCTATGCTTCATGAATCCATCAGGACTGGCATCGTACGGAGCGACTCTCCGATCCCATTCACCCAGGCATACCTCGTCAATCCCGAAGACATCGAATCGCTAATGTCTAATTACAAACTTCGAACGCAGCTGATCGCTGGCGCCGAAGGGATAGGTTGTCCATGGGAAGATCAAATCGCGAAGCTAGATTCAGCTACAATTGAAAGTGTAATAGAATTTGGGTATAAATATTCCCTGAATAAATCACTATTGGTCATGAATAAGCATGTGCTTTACATAGGACAAAAAATCGCCGAATAAACAGGGCTTCAATCCGTTCAGGGGTGTCGAGTCGCGCAATCTTTTCTCAGGGATGAGGTTTTTCTCCCGATTTCTTGAATAGCAAGAAGCAGGGGGAAAAGATAAGGAGAGCGGGAACAATGGTGTGGCAACCTCCCGCTCTCCTGTCCAAAACCAACAT
>DATKVC010000017.1:0-249838 GCA_035530275.1 Rectinemataceae bacterium
TGGGAGACGAGGTCGATCTTCTTTCGCTTCAGGGTGGCCAGGAGCATGGGGATATGGATGAATTGACCATTCAGGTAGCCGACGATCAGTCCCGTGCGGCCCGACATGCCGGCATGCACGGCCATCTGCGCCAGTTGCGAGCAGAATATGGAGTCGTTCGGCGTCGGCGCCCGGCTCCGGATCGTGTAGCTCGGGTCGATATATTTGATAGAATTAGGCAGTTTTTTCGCCGCCAGATGCTCGCCGATTTTTTCCTTCAAGAAGAGCCCGATGTCCCCCAGCTTGACGTTGCCCGAGGCGTCCTTTCGCACCTTGCCGGGATCGGCGACGTAGCGCTGCCCCGCTCCCTCCGCGACGACGACCAGTGCGTGCCCGCGGCGGCGCAGCCTGCGCTCGAGCTGTTCCAGGAAGCCGTTAGGGCCCTCGAGATCGAAATCGAGTTCCGGAATGAGGCAGAAATTTACCTCGTTGGTGGCTAGCGTTGCGTTGGCGGCGATGAAGCCCGACTCGCGCCCCATGACCTTGACGATGCCGATGCCGTTGATCGAGGCCGTCGCCTCGGTGTGTGCCGCGTAGAGCGAATTGCAGGCTTCGGTGAAGGCCGTCTCCATGCCGAAGGACTTGTCGATGAAGCCGATGTCGTTGTCGATCGTCTTCGGAATGCCGACGACCGAGATTCTGAGGCCGCGCCTGTCGATTTCCTGGATGAGCTCCAGGGCTCCCCGCTGGGTGCCGTCGCCGCCGATCGTGTAGAGCACGTTTATCTTGAGTTCGACGAGACGATCGACCATCTTTTCGGCGGGTTGGGCGCCGCGCGAAGAACCGAGGATCGTGCCTCCCGTGTTGTGAATCCCCTCTATGACGTCGGGGGTGAGGAGCTGGACCTCGTAGCCCAGGTCCTTGTTGAGTCCGGCATAGCCGTAGCGAATGCCATAGGTACGCTTGTTTCCGTAGCGATAGTAGTTCATGACGACTATGCCGCGGATCACCGAATTGAGGCCGGGGCAGAGCCCGCCGCAGGTCATGACGGCCGAAACGGTCTCGCCGGGTTCATGGAGCAGCTTCGAACGAGGGCCGCCTTTCTCGAAATACGGGACTGGCTTGCCCTCGCGTTCGAGCCTATGGATCAACGTTCGATCGACGATCGCGTAGACCCCCTCGTCCTCGGGGATGAAGTAGTCCCCTTCCCCGGGAACGTTAAAGGGCGAATCGTAGGTCCCCTCCCCGAGCTTGCGGATTGAAAGATCGTGCGCGAGCAGATCCTCGAGATTCTCTTCCTGGGACTGACTTTGATGCATGGCGAGCCTCCTACCGCGACGATGGCTTCGGAGCGAATTCGATAATTATAGGATGATGGATGCACGGGCAAAACGCAATGTCTGTTCGTTTGGACGCACCTCGAGGGCAGGTAGGGGAATCCGACTATAAAAGAAGGCTTCGCTCATTTATAGCGAGTCGTTGGCGCTCAATAATAGTGCGACCACGGTGATTGCCGCCGACAAGAGCGAAGCTCCCGACCCGACCCGTCAACGGAAATAATAAAATATTAATTGACCTCGATCCGCGGATTATCGGGATGGAAAACCGAATGATCGCGCGATCTTCCCCGGAAGATCAAAATATCACTTACCATATGCCAAAGTAATTATGCGATACTTTGATTTTCATTTGACATGCCGGAGAAGTAGGTACATTATCCTGCCTCGACGCGGAGATGGAAAGCGCGACGATCGATCGCGCGTGATATCGAAGACGCCTTTTGTGATTGTTATATTACGTAGTATTTAGCCCGATATGGCGCCCCATGAGGCTTGTCCTGGCGAGGGGGCGGGGCCAATTCGTCGATCCGAGGTTAAGACACAATTGTGGATGACCCGTATGGGGAGTCCTGAATGCGTCAAGATTGGAGGATTGCATGGCTGAACACAAAGTGGCAGACCCGGGTCCCTTGGGTCTGGCAGGATTCGCGATGACGACCTTCTGTCTGAGTTCCGCCAACGCGGGACTATGGGGAGGGGGCGGCGCCGCGGCAGCTTTGTCCCTCGCCGTCTTCTACGGCGGCGTCGCCCAGATACTCGCCGGCATGTGGGAATTCGTCAGGAAAAACACCTTCGGCGCCCTGGCATTCACCTCCTACGGATCCTTCTGGCTTTCCCTGTGGTACCTGATCGGCAACGGCAAGGCCTTCGGAGCGACGCCGGATACGACCGGCATCTTCCTCCTGGCTTGGACCATATTCACAATTTATATGACTATTGCCGCATTGCGCACCAATCTAGCGCTCATTCTCGTCTTCGTTTTTCTGTCCATCACCTTCATCTTCCTCACCATCGGCGCCTGGGGTTCGGGAAATCCAAGTTGGACGGTTCTCGGAGGCTGGACAGGGCTGGCGACCGCCGCCCTTGCCTGGTACGCCTCACTCGCCGGAGTGGCCAACGAAACCTATGGGAAGGTGATCTTCCCCGTCGGGCCGCGGGCCTGACGTAAAATCAACTAGCTGCCGCGGGCGATGAACCCGTGGCAGTCATTCCAAGCAACGTGATCGCGGCTAACGCCGACGCCATGCCTGGCTCGGCAGCCGATGAAGCAAAGGAGCAGGAAATGGGTGAGACCGCTGCCAACGGCGGCAATGGCGATTTGTACAACCCTTCCGAGGAAGTGAAAACCCAGGCATACATCAAGGATTGGAAAGGCCTTGCGGCCTCGGCGGACCGCGACTTCGTGGGCTTCTGGGAGGAGCGCGCCAAGGAGTTCATAGACTGGCAGGCGCCCTGGACCAAGGTCCTCGACGACAGCGAAAAGCCCTTCTTCAAATGGTTCGTCGGCGCCAAGACCAATATCGTTTACAATGCCATCGATCGGCATCTCAAAGGAGCCCGCCGCAACAAGCTCGCCCTCATCTGGGAAGGCGAGAAGGGCGACGTTCATACCTATTCCTATCACGCCCTTAACCGCGAGGTGAGCAAGTTCGCCAGCGTCCTCAAGGCCCTTGGCGTGCGCAAGGGCGACCGCGTCACCATCTACATGGGGCGCGTCCCCGAGCTTCCCATCGCGATGCTCGCCGTGGCGAAGATCGGGGCTGTCCACTCCGTCGTCTATGGGGGATTCTCGACCGAGGCACTCCACGGCCGACTCGAGGATTCGGAGTCGCGCGTCCTCGTCACCTGCGACGGGGCCTTCCTCAACGGCAAGATCGTCGAATTGAAGAAGATAGCCGATGAGGCCCTCAAGCGGGCGGCCGTCGTGGAGCATGTCGTGGTCGTCAAGCGGACGGGCCAGGAAGTCGCGATGGAAACGGGCCGCGACATGTGGTGGCACGACCTCATGGGCCTGCCCATCGCCGACCCGAAGTGTCCTACGGAGATCCTCGACGCCGAGGATCCCCTCTACATGCTTTACACCTCCGGCACGACGGGCAAGCCCAAGGCCATCATCCACACCCACGGGGGCTACCAGGTCGGTATCGCCACGACCCTCAAGTACGTCTTCGACCTCCGCGACGACGACCGATGGTGGTGCGCCGCCGATCCCGGCTGGGTGACGGGCCACTCCTACATCGTTTACGGCCCCCTCATTCTCGGGGCGACGAGCTTCATGTACGAGGGCGCGCCGACCTTCCCCTATCCCGACCGATGGTGGCATTTGATAGAGAAATACGGCATCAACGTGTTCTATACGGCGCCGACGGCCATTCGCGGGCTGATGCGCTGGGGTGAGTCCTGGCCGAACCGCCGCGACCTCTCATCGCTCCGCCTCCTCGGCTCGGTGGGAGAGCCCATCAACCCCGAGGCCTGGCGCTGGTACCATCGCGTCATCGGCAAGGGGAAGTGTCCAATTATGGATACCTGGTGGCAGACCGAGACGGGCATGTTCATGATCGCGCCGGTGCCGACGATGCCCCTCAAGCCGGGATCGGGCACGAGGCCCTTCTTCGGCCAGCAGGCAGACATCTACGACGAGGAAGGACATCCGGTCAAGGACAACGAGGAGGGCTTCCTCGTGCTCAAGCGACCATGGCCGGCGATGATGCGTACTATTTATAACGATCCCGACCGCTATGTGAAGCAGTACTGGAGCAAGTATCCGGGCGTCTACCTCACCGGAGACTCGGCCAAACGCGACGAGGACGGCTATTTCTGGATCATCGGCCGCGTGGACGACGTCATCAAGGTTTCGGGTTATCGGCTGGGCACTGCGGAAATCGAATCGGCCCTCGTGAGTCACCCTGCCGTCGCCGAAGCCGCTGTCATCGGCTTGCCCCACGAGGTGAAGGGCCAGTCCATCCACGCCTATGTGCTCCTGCGCCAAGGCTTCCAGGCATCTCCGGCTCTTGCGGACGAGCTCAAGGCCCATGTCGGCACGGAGATGGGACCGATAGCCAAGCCGGAGGAGGTCAGCTTCGTAGAAGCGCTACCTAAAACGAGATCCGGCAAGATCATGCGCCGCGTACTCAAGGCTCGCGCCCAGGGGCTGAACGAAGGGGACATCTCGACCCTCGAGGAATGAGACAGGAATTTGGGGCGCGGCGCAATCAAGCCGCTGCCTCGGTTCATGGCGGGATGAAAATCTAGAGTGGACGCAGAAAGGGACTGTCCAAGTAGGGTAGACCCTACTTGGACGGACCCGCTTCAGCATAAAGCCCAGTGGAGTCGACCCTCCAGCCTTCGCCATCCTGGCTCAGGCTTCCGGGCCGGCTCCGCGCCTCACGTCGCCATCCGTGGCGGCGTGCCCCTCCAGCGCGCCAACTCTTCGCTAGACTAGGTTCAAATGATCGCGCGCTTCCGGGTCGGCGCTCCGCGTTCGAAGTCGGCTTCGCCGACTCCCCTAGGGAGATAATTGTGTCGGTTTATATCGGAAAATCGTTATAATCGTCTGCGCAGAACGAAAAACAATCGAAATATGTGGCGAAACCCGATACAAAACCGCCATCGAGCTATGGCGAAACTCTGTGTAGGGTTTGACATTTCGGGGGATTGATATGCTGTATTCCATGGGATACAGTTGGGTTGTGATGACTGTACGCGAGACCGAGGCCTTTCGGGCCTGGATCAAGAACCGGCTACCGCGTCTACTTCACGCGCCGCGGCGCCGAACTTGTCATCCTTCTCGCAGGAGGTGACAAGTCCACGCAGGAGCGCGATATCCAAACGGCAAAGGCGCTCGCCAAGGATTTGGAGGATTGACATGGGAAGCATCAAGACCACTGAATGGGATCCTGCCGAGTATCTCGACAGTGACAAGAAGATTGCCGACTACCTCGAGGCAGCCCTTGAAGAGGATGATCCGGCCCTTTTCTCCGCCGCCCTCGGAGACATAGCTCGCGCCCGCGGCATGTCGCAGATCGCGGACGAGACAGGCCTCGGACGGGAGAGCCTCTACAAAGCCCTGTCCGCTGATGGCAACCCAAGCTTCGCCACGGTGCTCAAAGTAGTCGCGGCACTCGGCATTCAGTTGCAGGCGGTGCCGCGCCACGACGTAGCCTGAGTCTAGCGCCCCGAGTCTGATCCCCTCAAAGAACCTCAGCGGACAGTTGTCAGTCTCGCCCCATAGGCCTATTTGGAAAAGCTGGCCTTGCGTCTGGCCTTCGCTTTACTAGCCCCTAGGAGAGTCGAGGTTCGAGGGTTCAGCGTCCTAGCCACTGTATTCGCCTTGATGTCCTTATGTGCCGTTTCGGCATAAGGTGATTCTATGCGTCTTCCAGAACCCACTCGCAATCGCTGAAGCCATAGAGGCTCAGGATCGGGAGTCCCGCCGCCATCAACGCGGAGGGCGGGGGATTTCGAGGTTGGGGTACATCGGCAATGGGATGGTTTGGGGCTACTCGACAATTGCCTTCAGCAGCGCATCTTTAGCCTCAGAGTAGAACTGGATATCCGCCTTGGTTGCCATATCGTCCGATAGGTCCAAGAGCTGCTTGCGACACGTGACGGGCAACAGGATGGTTGACGCCCCCTTCTCAATGGCCAGTTCGACGACATTTACGGCGTTGTAGACGGGTTCCACCGAGCCGCCGAGGTTGATCGATCCGACGATGACCATTCCACCCTTAAGAGACTTCTTGAGGAGCGATCCGCTCAGGGCCAACAGGACGCCCATACCCACCAAACTGCCGCTTGTGACGGCGTCAAATGAGCGAAGCTGGACCGAGAACTCATGGGCACGAGGGTCACGGTCACCCACCAGCTGAGCGGCGCGGGCATAGAGATTCTGTTCGGCAAACCGGACGCTCTCTTGGAAGGCTGCCGGTGCGGGCTTGTTGAGGATACGAACACCCGAGCCGGGGGCCTCGGTTACTTCGATGCGGAAAAGACCAGGGTTCTCTTCGGCGCCACCGGGCGAGATCGTCCAGACCTGACCAGGTTCAAGCGGGTCGGCGTTGATGCTGTTCTCACTGTAGAGCTCGGGGGTTGTAACAAACTTCTCGACGCCATCGTTCCCGAGGGTGTAGCTGAAGTGGGTATTGCGAAACTCGGCAGAGCCGATGCGCTTCTGCTGCTCCTTCACCCGGCGGCGACACTCGAGCCCGAGACGAACGGCCCATTCGAGGTCTTCATCGGGCACGGGGGATTCGGGATCCGGATACAGAAGTTTCAGAAGCCCGGAGACGGTCTTGTTGACGCCATTGCTGTCTCGGCCGCTCAGCGCCCCACCCCATTGAACACGGCCCTGGAGTGAAGAGACGCGGCTACCCCGCCGCAACTGGGCAAAGCATTCGGAGAGAAAGTCGCTGACCAAGCCAAAGTGCTCGGTGAAAAATGTGCCGTTCAGTTTGGGAATGTCCCAACCGGGCAGGAATGCGTGGATGCGGTCCATGAAAGCGGTGTCATTGCGCATCTCGGGAGGCATGGGGCCGAAAAGGTGACCAATGCGCTGTTGGTGTTCGACATCGACGTCGAAGTTGCCCACCATCACGATGCTACCGTCGGCGCGGATGCTCTCGCGGCCACGGCTGAACTCGCCGGATTCCATGTAGCCCTTCATGATATTGACGCCGTCTTTCTGGTCGAACGAGATTCCCGACACTTCGTCGAAGCAGACCACGTCGTACTGGCAGACCAGACCGCGACGTCCGCTCCCGTTATCGACGAACATCTTGGCCACGGTAGCCTTGCCGCCGGATACCAAATGGGCATAGGGGGATACCTGCTGGAAGAGGTGACTCTTGCCCGTACCTCGGGGGCCCAGTTCGATCAGGTTGTAGTTGCGCTCAACAAAGGGGACCATTCTGAGCAGGAGGGAATCCTTCTGGCGGGGCGACAGCGAGGCTGGTTCGAACCCAACGCTTCGGAGCAAGAGATCTTTCCATTCAGCCGTGCTGAACTGGAGACGGGCCTTGTTGAGAACCTGCAGCACATCGTGGTTCGAGAGTTGGATGGCCCGTAGTCCTTCGACTCCAAAGGGGCGCCCGTTCTTCTCTTGGGCGATCGACGCATCGTAGGACAAGCTGATTTCGGCGTAGAAGCCACCTGTCAGTAGCCGCTCGTTCTCGTTGACGAACTCGGAGCTGATCCTGACGTCCTTGAGTCGCAGCGAGGGAATGGTGGCGAGATAGGAGTCGGTGGCCGAGTCGAGCCGGGCACTTATAAGGTCGATCAGTTTCACCGAGCCTTGTTCCTTGGCCCGCGACTTGAACAACTCTTCTTCACCCGCGCGGACGGTGCGGGACGAAAGCTGCTTCTCGACGATCTTGAGACCTTCTTGGATCTCGTTCTCGTCGGTGGTCGCGCAGTAACGCCCTAGTAGGAACTCCACCACATAAGTGGGAACCGGATACTGTTTGCTGAAGGTCTTCACCAGGTCTTTGCGGACGATGTAGGCGTCCAGAGTGGAGGCGGCTTTCTGATCCAGTGCGTCGAGTGTCATCCTAGCCTCCGATCCTGAGCTTTTCTTGGAAGACGATCTGCCCACCACCATCGAGGGCTACCAGCCAATGTTCCTGGCCGACGAGGTCATCATCGACAACCATGAGGCTGGGGCCGAGGTCCATCAGGCCGTCGATGAGGGTTGTTCGACCATCGGCAGCGGCGGTCCTAAGATCCATCTTGAAACCTTCGGGCAATGCTGTCCAATTGAGGACAAGTCGCATACCCTTCCATCGTTTTTCCGTCAGAGACAAGGCAGAACGGTCACCGGAGGCACCGCCTCGCACGAGAATCGTGGGTACCACGCACTCTTGAAGACTGAGCCCCCCGTGGGAGTACTGCTTGCCACCCCAGAAGGTGCTGATCCCGGGGCTCGTTTGGAACGAGACAAGTGGGTTCCAGAACCAAGGAGCCTGCAGCTCGGTCGGGGGATTGCCCGGATGAAGCCAGGCCGCCCGTTCGCCCTTGTTTGGGCTGAGCAGACCAGCAAACTCTGTCTTTGGCAATTCCCCGGGAAGGTAGAGCCAGCCGTGATCGGTCACGATCTTCACCTGCCATCCTGCGCCCACCAGTCCCCGAACCCGATAGACGATTTCGTCGACGACTTTGGACCAGTTGCCTTCGAGCATGCCACCGTGCCCGAGGGTATCGAGGTCTCCGTTCTCGGCCCATGCCCGACCGGAACCGTCCCCGGTTTCATCCTCGCCCAGGACTGTATAACCGAGCTCCGTCAATTGCTTCCGGAACTGAGCCGTGGTGGCCACTTCGAACGTTGTGGGATTCTCGGCGCCCGTCAGAAAGGGCTCCAGGGGCGATACTGCCGGTTTGGCAGTTGCGGTGACCGTCGGGAGAGCCGACCACGAGGCGGTGACGGTAGCTTCTAGATGTGCCACTCCCAGACGGGTGACCAAGGATTGACCCACATCCCAGCGGAGGCCGTCGACGAACAGAAGGCAGGTTCCTTCGTCAACTGGAATAGCGACTTTGGCCTGGCTACGGGGATACCCGGGCGACAGCTTCTGAAAAGCGAGACTCGCATCCTGCAGCCAAGGTCGATACATCCTGTCGGCGATTTTATGGACCAGGTCTTTCAACTCGAGCGGAACTTCAGACGACAAGACGGCGAGGAAGGCCGCGTCGGCTTTCCACCCGGCAGTGGTATATTCTTGCGCCATGGTTTCGAGGTCGGGCGCTTTCAGCGGTTTCGTCGTCGCTTGGGCCAGTTCCGCCAGTACTCCGACAGCCATTGCCAAGGGAGACCTACCCAATCGACTCCACACCGAGGCTCGACGTTGTGCGTGGTTCTTCTCGGCACTGAGAACTTCCTGACGCAGTTCCTCAACGGAACGACCTTTCGTCTTTTGGAGTACCTGCTGCAGGGCTTTCTCTTGCGCGGTGTTGTAGGCAGGGAACCGAGCGGTGTCGTTGAACATGTCGCTCACCTTGGGCGCGGGTAGAGGCTCAAGAAGCGCCAGCAAGGCTGTGTAGTCCGAGGGTGTTTGGGTGAACCTTTTCCAAAGTGCGTCCCAAGAAGGGTCTCCAGGAACCGACAGCATCTGCACGGCATCCAGAACCGTCTGCTTTTCAAGGTCGAGATGGTAAGCCTTCTTGGCTTCGGACACGAAGGCCGTCCACACATCTGGTGCAATCCCCGCCTGAAAACCTGCCGGATTGCAGAGCCACTGCAGGAGCATGGAGCCGGTATCAGGCAACACGGCTTGGTGGAAGTCACCTGCCGTCAATGTCCGGCCAAGGCCGTCAGTCACCTCTCGATCCAGCCACTGCGAGAACGTTGATCGGAACGCGTCTTTGGTGGCCTCGTCGGCGGCCAACTTCCAAGCAACGGGACCACTTTCGGTAGTGACAAAGGCCAAGCGCGTCCAGTCCTTTCCGTTGGTTTGTGTCCAGAAGGCAGACTGGTATTGGAGGGCTGCCAGTGGTTGCAGGTTCCACTCGAGGGACGAAATGTCCCGCAGCATGGCGCGGCCAACTCCCGGCAAATAGACAATAGGGATGGTGTCGGTGGACCAGTCCGCTTCGGGAAGGAGGCGGTCGATCAAGGGCAGCAGGTAGACGGCTGGACCTCGTTTGATCGTGGCATCGAAGTCCCCGAAGGAAACGAGTCCGGGAATCTCGGTACGAAGGCGTGGCACGACGTCGATCCACTCTCCTGCCTCATCAGTCCACAGGATTGCCCGAGGTCTGGAAGCCTGTGAGCCTGCGGCCTTGGCTGCCCCGATGAGTTGTTCGACCAGCACGTGAAACAGGGTCATGTGTCTTCCTTCGTCGAATATATACCCACTTCTGTACCTACTTCAACTCCCAGTACTGACTTTCGGCAACCGCGCGCCAGGCCGCCAGCCGACCAAAACCCACTGGCTCGACGGCGCCTTGAGCCTTCAGCTGCTTTAAAACTTTCCTAAGCAGGTCAGGGCTTGCTTCTGAGCAGGCCGTCTGAAGTTCGGCGATGGTGAACTGGCCGGGAAAGCTCCGGATGGCCTCGATGACAGCCTGCGACTTGGCCCCGGCCGCCGGTTTGATCCGCCGGGCCCGCTCCTCGAAATCCTTGTAGGCCGTTTTGACGATGAAGAGCAGGTAGTTGGTGTAGGGCCATGGATCGTGCTGTGCTTCGTGCCAGTGGAGTGAACTGGTCTCGAGGGTCTCGTAGTAGCGTTCCTTGTTCGACTCGATGAGCCGCTCCAGGCTCAGGTAGCGTCCGACTTCGTAGCCATTCTGGACCAACTGGAGGGCCAAGAGGAGCCGGGAAACCCTGCCGTTTCCGTCGCGGAAGGGGTGGATGCAGAGGAAGTCGAGGTTGAAGGCTGCGATGACGACCAAGGGGGGAACGACGCGGTCTCGGATCAGGTCTCGGTACAGGTCCACGAGTTCGGCCATCGCTTGGGCTGTCTGACTGGCCGGGACGGTCTGGAATCGGACTCGCTCCCTGCCATCGGCGTACTTCTCGATGATGTCGCCATCGCGATCCTTCCAAAGGCCAGCATCCCAGATTTCTCCCCGGGTCAGCTTATGGAGGGTCTGGATGGATTCCAGGGTGATCGGGAGCGATGCCGGGTTGGAGTAAATGCGGTCAAGGGCTTGCTTGTAACCCCGAATCTCTTCCTCATCACGGTCGCGAACCGGAGATTGGCCAAAGACGACGGTCCCGATTCGTTTGCCATCCACATGCACGCCTTCGATCCTGTTGGATGACACGGCGCTCTCGACCAAGGCGAAATCCTTGAGGGTCTTGAGAACCTGGGGGGCTGAGCGAGTGAAGAGCTCCTGCATACCCCTGAGCTCACCGAGGTCGGAGAGGGCCCAGGTGGTGGAGAGTGGAATGGAAGTCAGGTTGGCGAGGTGACGGAGGGTGTTCATTCCGGCATCCCGACATCAGGCGAGAGAGCCACAGATACTGAAAATGAGCGGGACAGTTCATCCAGTCGAGTTACAAGTTGAAGAAGTCCAGACACGTCCGAGCGCTCGAACTCAGGTAGCCCTTCTTGTTCATGTGTCCCCTTATTGAGGAGGTTCCAATTGTACTTCGCCTTCAGTTCGGAGAGGGCCTCGTAGATTTCGGAGTTGGGTCCAAGCTTCTTTAGCTGTGTACGGATTCCATCTACAACACTTGCGAGGTCAGGAGTCCCGGTAGGTGTGCGCATGAGGACAGAAATACTGACTTTGAGTTTGTCCTCTAGTTTCTTCCAAATCACGGTTGTCAGGCTCTCAATTGCCTGTCGACAGAGACCAGCCGATTCCTTTAGATTGTTCTCTTCAAAAGCCGATTTAGCTCTCAGGATGTAGTGCTTTGTTTCGCCAAGCACGACTCGTACTCCACGTGACGTCAAAGTATCCGGTGGTGTAAAGCGAAATCCCTTGACCTCCTGACTCGTTCGCGAGGGCCCGAGTTTATGTTCCAATTTGCTGATAAATTGCTCCCCATGACAGGTCACAATGAGCTGTTTTCCCACTAATGAAGGATGGTCTATTAGGAGGTCTGCAACTCCGCTTCGATGATCATCGTCGATCGCATTGACAATGTCATCGAAGATGATGAATCCTACGTTTTCGGCGACCGCCTTTGCCAGCAGAATCGACAGTCCGACAATTTTAAGGTGGCCTTCACTCAGGATCTTCATGGCGTTCTCTTCACCGGAAGCGCCTTTGAAAGTTAACAGGATCTTTTCACCTGGTGAGACAGGCAACTTCAGGCCCTCGAGGTGCTCGAAAGGTGGATCATGGGAGTTGACGACATTGTAAAAATCCTTGACCCGCTGTGAAAGTCCAGCAGAGAGGGAGAGAGGAAGTCTATCGCGGTAGTCCTTCAAGTCACGAACGATCTTGGTGTAAGACTCAAGAAACGTAAGGTCCCGAGCAATAGCCGCTTTCTCTACCTCAATCTCTTCGAGACGGGCCTGGTTCGCGGCACCAAAGGATTCTATCAAAGCGAGTGTTGATTTCCTTTCGTCCTGAAGCACTGCTAATCCGGACTCCATCTTTAGTAGTTCGTTGACAAGCGCCCTGAACTCCTGCAGCTTCCCGTCAATGGCCACCAGCTGCTCCCGCTGACCTTCAAGTTCAAGGTTCGCGACTTGAACCGCCTTGCTCGTAGGCTCTTGAGCACCGAGTGCCCCAAGGAAATCAGTCAGTTCCTTCTGCAACCGTGACAGCCAAAGGTCATCCTGATAGAGCTGTTCCGGTTGAATCTCCTGTATCATAGGTAGTGGCAAAGACTCACTGTTGACAGTTGCGATAAGGTTGTTGGCTTCCTCGATCTTTGGGGAAAGCTCCCTCAGTTCTGATACTATGAGATTCGAGGTACTTCGAAAATCTTCTTGAAGGCTTGCCAATCCTGCAAGGTTCTTTAGTTCGGCCTCTGCCTTTTCAAATGGATTCTTAGTTACGCGAGTCAGAGGAGTGTCGCACGCAGGGCAACACTCCAGTTCACGCTTGTTTCTTGCTCCGATAGCGACTACGGCATCAAAGAGCAACTTATAGTCGACCTCGGACGCCATCTTGACGATCTCGGCTCGACTAGCCGTGGCCTCAGTCACGAGCGAGCTTATTGAGGTTACTCGTTCTGCAAGCGACGTGAATGCATCAGTTGGAAAATCATCAGGTATCTTGGTTGCTTTTTTTCCTTCAAGCGTCTTTATCCGTCCCGAGATTCGATCTTCCCCGAGCAATAGATCCAAGAGCTGTTTGCTTGTGGAGACTTCTGTTTCGGCGAAAACAGAAACCAACTCTGCGGTCGCCTGCTGATTCCCTTTGATCTTCTCCTCGATCTCCTTGAGACGCTCAAGTCGTGCTACCTGTTTTTGTTCTTCAGCTGCAAAATCAAGTGCCTTTCTTGGATCGAGCGAAACGTAGGCCTCTAGATTGTCCGAAAAACCGTTGACGAAGTCATTGAAGTTGTCTAGTCCAAACAACGTCGCAATTCGGTCCCGTTGCTCGCTAGGTGTGGCGCTCGGAATTCTGGCAAAGGCCTCAATTCGGTTCTTCTCTACAAAAGCAAATCTGTACCTGGCTGGATTGGACTCAAATACTGAGTCGACCCCAGTCGCATCCGAAAAAACTACTCTTGGCGTAACATATGTGTTTCTGGTTGTATTGCGAACATAATCCTCGACAGCGAATCTCTTGGCTGATGCCTCGGATACCTCGCCGAGGAGCGCGTACTCTAGGCCTTCGAAGAAGCTGGACTTTCCGGAACCATTTGGGCCATAGAGAAATGCATGCTTCTTTTCAAAGGCAAAGACCTCAGGTGCACTAAATCCACGAAAAGGCCCGATTTCTAGACGAGAGATCTTGTCAAAACTGACGCTGCCGCTGGCCTGCACTCGTGGTGCTTGGGGAAGAACTGCTTCAGACTCACGTCTGGCGTCCCGAAATAGCTGGACAAACTTACGTGCTCGCTGCCCGTTGGCGGTTCCAAGAGGTGCAAGTACTTCAAAGTGCTCGATGATAAGGCCAACAAGATTGATTTCGCTTGTTGTCATGGAACGAACACGCAAGGTCTCAACCCAACGATAAAGTTCCTGTTTCACCGTGACACTCACCTCGCCCCCCTCTTCTCACTCAGCGAGGTGTGATGATCATTAATCCTATCCCCCCCATGAACCCCAAACCAGGGCGCCGAAGCCACATCCTTCCCCCGGTCCTTCTCCCATTTGATATTGAGCTTGGGCGGCTTGTTCACCTTGAGCACTTCGGCTGTCATGAAAGGCCGGATGTTCATCCGCACCCCATCGTTCAGGTCAGGGTTCCATCCGATGGGCAGCTCCCTCAGCCCCTTCCAGCGCACGAAGATGTCATAGGGTGCCTCGCCTTCTTTGATCTTCTCGAGCTTGTCTTTGAGGCGCCGGGCGTGGACGAGCTTGGTGTCAGCGTCCGCGACGGAGGCTCCCCCCGTTTCGAGGCGGTGGATGTGGTCGCCCAGATAGCTGTAGATCAGCCGATCCAACCCGGCAGCATCGAGCTTGTGATAGTTCACGAAGGCCGAGAAGCCGTCGCGGTGGCCGTCGCTGATGTGCCACACAAAGGGGCGGTGGTGGAACAGCTTGCAGTGGTCCTCGAAGGCTTTGTCGCGCAGGTATTCGGCCAGCGCCCAGTCGGGATATCCGGCCTGGGTGAGCAACCGTTCTTCATTATAGGCGTTTCCAAAAGCTTCGCGAAGCAGCGCCCGTACGCGCTCGGCAGCGGGAGCCTCGTGGTTGAGGGCCGACAGGCAGACGATGCCGTCGTCATCGGCGTGGGGGGCCAGGGTCTGAGCCTTGGCGATGAGGGCGCGGGCTTCGGGCGAGAGTTCCATGGCGGTATCGGTTTCGGCGGGCCATTGATAGCCGACCAACCGGGCCAGAGCGACCTGCAACGGCGACGTCGAGGGGGCCGGATGCCCGTGGAAGATCCACTGGGTAGGGTCATCGGAATAGGGCTGGGGCAATCCGTTGGGGTAGCGTTCGGCGGCCACCTTGGTCCAATGGTCAAGATCGAAGGGGACTTTGACCAAAGTCGAGTTGGTGACATTGAGTTTCTGATCTATCTTGCGTACGGCCATATTGAACTCGGGTGAAGAACAGAAACTCCAGACTGCGGCAAGGTTAGATTCATCATCACACGTGATTACTGATGCGTTGTTATCGAACTTCGTACCACCATAAAGCGTGACAACGAGTTCGTTCATTTGCGAGCAAACAACTCCCTTCCTTCCCCATGCTGACATGCCCCGAAAAGTGGCGCCTTCCTGGCAAACCCTTGTCATGCGACCGCAACCGTCTTCCCAAAGTAGAATGTACGATCGCCCGCCATAGTCCATGGTCTTCTCAACAGTGCTCTGATGAAAGATCCAACCTGGTGTCCCGGTCGAGACCTCCCAGAAATACCTGCCAAACTGCGGAAAGTCGCTCGATGCAATGCCTTGCCAGCCATTCGCGAACTTGCTCAGAAGTGTCTCGGCCTGTGCCTCGCCAAATACGATACGCGCATCAGGATTCCCCAACTGCGCCTCTTGCCCCACCACGACCACCGGCCCGCTGGCCAGGCGCGCAGCCTTCTCCGCCGGGGTCTTCAAGGCATCGGCCTCCACCCCCGCCAGTTTCAGCACCGTGTTGGGTGCCGAACCAACGTACCGCCCCGCATTCACGTTCCCGCGCGAAAGCGTAATCAAGATGGCCTTCACCACCTCGCCACTGATGGTCTCGAAAGCCCCCGGTCCCAACCGAGCTATCAGGTTCCAGGTCTGATACTTCAGCAATTTCTCGCGCAGCTTCTTGTAACTGGTCAAGAATAGCCAGTTCTGCGGCATCACCAGGCTGACCGTCGCCTGGGGGCCGAACTTCAGGCTGCGCTCCAAAAACACCGTGGCCAGGTCGGCCTTCGAGTCCTCGTAGTCCCGCTGGCAGAACTCGCGCAGTGGTTCGTCCTGCTTGCCCCCAGCCAGGTAGGGCACGTTGGTGATAACCCAGCTGTAACGTGCCGCTAGCAGCGCCGCCGCCTTCTGCAAGCCCTGGGCCGACACCGAGGCCTCACGCTCATCGGGGCTCTTGCCTGCAAAGGGCTGGTTCAAAATGGCGGCGACATCGAGGCTCGACGCTCCCTCGAACAGCGGCGCGGTCGAATCGGCCAAGGGCTCAATCAGGCTGCCCAACACGGGGGCCAATCGGAACAGTTCGTGCAGGCCCCGTAGCCTGCGTTGCACATCGGGGTCTTTGGGAGCCAGCTTGGCCCAGTCGTCGGCCGAACCGCTTGGTTTCTGCCCCACCCATGCCAGGTGCAATTCGGGCAAGGGCCGGTAGCCCCCTGAACCGGGCACCCGCCATGCGGCAAAGGCCAGTGCAAAAGCCGCCAGCTCAACGCAGCGTTGGTCGAGTTCCAGCCCGTGCAGGTTGTCGCGCAGCACGGCATCGACGGCCCCGGCTACGGGCAGCGTTTCGGCGTGGCGTCGCAGTGGAACCAACTTTTCCAGAAGTGCGGTCAAGAAGTGCCCCGAACCGCAACTGGGGTCCAGAACCTTGAGGTCGGCCAGGTGTTCGGGCCAATGAGCAAAGGTCCCGGCGGCAGGACGCCAGCGTTCGTCTTCTTTCACAAAGCGCAAATAGTCCCACGTCAACCCGGGAACCGCGGCACGGGAGCGCAGGGCGGCCTCGTCGGGAGCATTCAGCCAGTCGTCGTCGGTCAGGGTGCGTCCCGCCCACCACGCGCCCAGGGTGTTGTCGATCAGGAAGGCGACCATGTACGGCTCGGTGAACAACTGGGTCACCGCTGGAAGCTCGTCGGCCCCGATCTTGTTGCCGCTGGCGTTCACCTCGTCCTTCGTCTTCGACTGCCAGAATTGGTACACCCAGCCCAGGCTGTCGCTGGCAGTAAACACCTCGGAGGGGAGCGTTTCGAGGAGGGTTTCGAGCTGCTTCTCGTTCTCGCGGGAAAGGACGAGTGCTAGTCCCGGGCTATCGGCACGGAAGACCTGCGGCAGGATCACGCTGGCGTATTGGCCCGCCAACACCCACGGGCTCCGGACTTCCGTCTCCTTGGCCAGCTCGGCGCATTCTGCCAAGCTCACGGGAGCCTTGAACTCGGGATGGATCAGCAAGTTCGACTCGGCCAGGAACCGAGCGAAGAGCATGCGGTGCCAATGTTCATAGGCGATCTCGCGCCTCAGCTTGAGGTCGCCGCCGAGGGCCTGGGCGTGAGCGCGAAGCCGATTGCGCAGGGTCTTTTCATCGTTGTCGAGGTAGGCGGGGGCGGGTTCTTGGGCGACGCCAAGACGGTCCAGTGCGGTTTGGACGGCCTTTTCGGCCACGTCGCGGGCGCTCTGGATGGTGGATTCGAGCTGGGTTCGCAACGACTTGGGGAGGGGATTGTTCATCATGCTTCTTCAAAAGTTCAAAGAATCAAACGACCAACGACCCTGAGCAAAAGTCACCAACTTGCCCTGCCGCCGCTCAATGGCCGCAAGGTCCCAGACTGGGGCCGATATTGGACCTGTTATGAAACTCTTGAGCTCGTCCTGTTGCTTGAGAAGCGGCGTGCGAATGTAAGAGTCCAGTTTTTCCTTGAACGGGATATTTTGGATCGAGCAGTTGTGCGACTTTGATATCAGTACAAGGTTGCCTATGGCATTTATCCATCTGGCGACGAAGTCATCCTCATAGCGCCCGTTGGAGTTGATTTGATAGCCAGTCTCAATAGGATCACCCTCAGGAGGCGTCTGCGGCGAGATGTGCTCAATCTCCTCATCAACAATGGTGACATTACCTAGAGTGTATCCCTTAGCCTGTAGCGCACTTTCGTACTGCCAAAGCCAATACTTCGTGATTTCTCGATCATCATAGATGGGCTCTGTGACCATCTCATTGAAGTGTGCGTCACCCCAATACCAAGTCTCGTTGAGTTTGTCTTTCAGATTGTCCCGCAGAGCCTCAAGGTCCCCGCTAAACTCTTCCAAGACGCTGTTGATCCGCCCTCGAATATCAGCCCGAGTTCCTATGAGCTTATACCGGAAAACCAAGACTTCCAGGATTCTAAATAGCCCTTCAAGCTTCTGCTGGTCACCATCGAATAAATTGTAGCCCTTAATCAAAAAAGCATAGGTGAAGTAGGGAAGTTCCAACCGAGTTAGGTCTTTCAGTACAGGCGAAGGATTTGACTCGAGTTTCTTGAGTGCAGCAAAAGACTGGCACAGGCTTTGGACGAATGTCTTGATCCACGAGATGCGATTGGCAACCTTGACCTTCAAGTAGACGGCCTTCAGATCATCCAAGTTTCTATAGCTGTAGCCGTTGACGTAGACATGACAGTGGTAAACCAAGATCGAGTCTTCATCGAGAGAATGAATGTCATTGGCGAGTCGATAAATCTCCTTGAAGACATCCGAGACAAACGTGATGTTGGAGTCTGTCTCCTCTTCCTCAGAAAAAGTGTAGACCTGGTACATGAGGTAGGACTTGAGCTTCTCCATGTTCGTGAGGTCTTTTCCGCGATTGTTCTGGAGTTCGAACATCAACGCGGCTTCCTTCTTCTTGTCCAACTCGATTGAGGTCACTTCCGTTTCTGTGACTTTTTCGAAAATCGCAAGGAGCACCTCTGTCGTCAGCGCTCTGAGTTCCTTCAAGAAGTGATCAAGTGCGCCTTTCATGCGAGTCTGTGATGGCGAGGCAACCGGAAATGTGTGGTTGTTCTCAATAACGACGGCCTCAAAAAAGGCGCGATCGTACTCGACGGGTGACAGCTTGATGTTGCCTTTGTCCTTGAAGAAGATCCTCTCAACGTCTTCAAGATCGATGGAGATCGGGACTCCAGCACTCATGCGTTCTTGAAAGATCAGGGATAGGGCGCGAAGGAAGAGAATGAGGGTTGTGATCCGCTGTTGACCATCAATGACCTCGTATCTGTACCCTTTCTTAATCGTCTCAAAGAGTAGGTTGCCGTAGAAGTACCGGTTGTTGCCTTGGATTTGTTCTTTCAGGTCAGCGAGGAATACATCCCATTGTGGCGACTCCCAGGAGTAGGCCCGTTGATAGACGGGAATCTCGAAGCGACGTTGAGAGGAGTCAAAAAGTTCGAGTACGGTCTTCTTCTGAAAATCCATTACGGGGCTCCTGGAATTAGTAATCTCATTGCGGCAACACCGGCCCGTTCTTCAGTTCTTCCACCAGCCTGATCTTCACCTCGGCCAGCCAGCCATCAATGTCGCTTTCCGTCTTGAGGGCCTGTGATGGCCTCGAAACTGTTACCCGTTTGACCGCCGGTTCCAACTTTGTTGCCGCATCCTGGCGTAGTTGGCTTACCTTGCTGTCCCACGCAAAGGTCCGTTCCTTCCAGGAGTCGAGGGATGCAGATCGCAGGCTCTCGATGATCTGTGCCGTGGTCCCGCTCTTGGGTTGTTCGGCAAGAACGAAGCTTCGCTGGGCCTTCAAGGCCTTCTGATCGCCCTCGGGAAGGCGCTGCCACAGTGTGTCACTGTCCAAAGTCTTTTGGGCAACCTCAAAGGCTTTCTGGTAATCACTCCACGCCTGAGCCAGCACCCCATGGGTCCAGTCGCTGAGTTTGCGAATCAGCGCGGGCAAGGGGTCAGGATCATTGAGTAGGCTTCGTTGGGTTTTCAGGGCCTCGACCTCCGTCCGGAGTTCTTGGGTGTCGGCGGCCGGAACCAGTGCCAGAAGTTGGAGCAACTGTTCCCATTGAACCAGTCGCTGGGCCTTCTTGTCCTTGAGATCCTTCCACGCTTTGAGATCGGCCTGTACCGCATCCCTGTCGTCAGCAAGGCCTTTGGCCAGTTCGTTTCCGGTTTGGCCACCTAGCGACTGAAACCAAACCGGTGACGGCGCGGCAGGCCAGGGTGCCACTCCTCCCGCCTCATTTCTCAGGGCCGTGGCGCGTTCCCAGAGTTCACCAAGGCGATCGACCTCTTGCCCCGAGGTTACGGTAATTCCCACTTCTTGATAGAGGGACTTCAGTTTGATCTTGTCGGCTTGGGTGAGCACGATGGTCAGCGCCGAAACATAGAGGGTCCGCAGGTCCTTGCGTTGAAGGTCGAGGATATCGACAGCCTGACCACCGGTTCGCTTCACGCTCACCATCTGCATGACCCACAGCACGTAGAGGGAAGCTTCAATGGCTTCGATGTCCCAGCCGAACGGAGATCGCTGCAAGTTCGAGGCCAGATCACCCCAGACAATCGGGGCCCGGGTACGGCGCAGGATCTCTGCGCAGACGGGGTGAGTTTCTACGGCCCCTGTCCAGCCAATCTTCTCGAGGCCTCTGGCGGACTTCTTTTTTGCTTCGGCGAGGACTTCCGGCCACCGTGCCGAGTCGGCCTTGCTGAACTCGGGATAGATCCGATCGAGGATCTTGGTGGCACCGTCTTTGACCTTGCCACTGAGCTCAAGACCGCTCGTGATCTCTTCACCGCCGCCGACCCACACCTTCGCCTCGCTGACAACCTCGCTCCAGAGCTGTTTGAGCCTGTCCTCGGCGTTGTTCTTGGTCGTGCGCATGGCCTCTTGGGCCTGCAACACTTCGGCCCCCGTACCGGCACCCCCAAAAAAGTCGAGAGTCTGACTGGCCGCTTTGAACTCCACCAGCGAGCGCTTCACCTCATCTTCGGATCGCTTGGGGAGGAAGACCACGATCCACGCCGATTCGTTTCCAGCCTTTCGCACATCGCGAAGGACACCCTCTTCCTCATTGTCCCAACCGTTACGAACCCAAATGACAGGCTCGTCGAGGGCCGGTGCCGCCGTCGCAAAGGTGGTGGCGAAGGTTCGGGTTGTCTTGGTCGCGCCTTGCGGGATACTGAAGGAACTCAGTCGTGTCGAAAGGAAGGCGTTGAGGCGTTCGCGGCGGAGCTGGTAGACCTCTTCGGGCTTGTTATTGAGGTCGCTGACGAATCGTCTGTATTCTTGGGTCCACTTCTGGCCCTCTCGGGTCTGAACCGAAAAGCCTTGGGGAGTCTGGAGGAGATGCCCGTCCTTGACCAAGGTGGCGCAGAGCCCTGCGACCTTCTGGCGCAGAACCTCGGCCTGGCGGAGGTCGGTGATCAGCAGATCTTCCAGCGTCTTTTCGACACAGGGGATCACATCCTTGCCCTTCCCTTCGTTGATCTTGCCCAATAGAAAGCACAGCGACAGGATCCGCCCCTTGAGGTGCTGGTCGGGGTCGTCACTTTCCTTGTGCCGGGTGATCAGGTCTTGCAGTTCCCTCGAAAGTACCTGAGTCTGCAACAGAGTTGTGGCGTTCTGTTCATACAGGTAGTCACCGGGAACAATGTAGCCGAGCTCTTGCGTCTGACTGTCTTTGACGGCCTCGTAGACCATGCGAAGCTGGTTTCTGAGCTGGATCGAAGTACCCGTGCGGTCTGCCTCTCTGAGGGCCAGATCCCAGAAACGCCGACGAACGGGCAAGACCGGATAGTCGGGGACGGCCCACTGCTTGTCGTCCTTGTGGTTCTGACCAGACAAGGGCGTCCCCGTCAGATGTCGGTCGATTTCGCCCCTGTGGGCGTCGATCAAGGCACGGATTCCGGGCTCGGCCGTGGCCTTCTTCTTGAGGATATTCTCGCGGACTACGGTGTCTACGTCCGTGTCGGCCAGGAGAACCTGAACCGTGAAGCGTCCCATCAGTTTCTGCAAAAGGCTATTCGCCGCCAAGGCATTCTGCCCAGTGCCGATGAACAGAATGCGGCCCTGGAAGGCCTTCGAGAGGGTTTCGACCAATTCCTGAACCGCCATCGAAAGACTCTCGTTGTCACCGATAAACTGCTGCACTTCATCCAGCACAACCAAGGTCAGGGGGAACTGGGCGTTATTCGGAGCGAGGGACTGTTTGAACAAGTCGATCATTTCTTGGTTGGTGACGTCGGTGACCCGGGCGAACTCCTGCGACAGAAGAGTGCGGACCTCCTCCTCGTTGCTGAAGCTCGTGGGCAAGGCCTTGAGTACGGCGCTGTGAAGTACCTCGTCGACGAAAAGGTTGCCGACGGCGGTGAGCCAGTCTTCGCCGGTGGATTCAATCGAGGCCTTCACCTGGTCGAAGACGTTCTTCCGCTTCAGCCACAAGCAGAACCGGGCCAAGTTCACCTTCTCAGGCAGCCCGAGGGAGTGGAAGAGGAAGCCCAAGGTCGTCAACCTGACCTTGTCACCGGCACCCGACTTCAGCGTGCCAGAGAGCGAATGAAGTCCACCTCTTTGGCGGCCCAAGGTGTTCAGTTCACGGAACTGGGCGCTGATGTCACCGGGGAGTTGGACGAGGTCGAGTGCCTTGCGTCCTCCCGACAGCTCCTGATTCACCCACAGGGCCCGCAGCATCTTTGCCAGATGCGACTTACCGCTTCCGTAGAATCCTGAGATCCAGACGGCCTTCTGTTCGGGTCGGTCGACATTGGTCAGGAAGTTCTGGAGGATAGTCTCGAGCCCGGCCTTGTAGTGACCTTGGCACACGAAGGTGCGGACCTCAAACTCAAGGACCTTCAGGGCCTCCGAGTCCAGACTGTCGTTGACGTTGACCACGCCCTCGTTGAGAAGTTGCAGCTCGTCGATGCTTTTGGCAAAGATGTCTTTCAGCACAGTCAGAGTCCTCCCTGGCCCGTCAGCGGAATGGCCAGATAATTCCATCCGTCCCTCGAATCGAGGAACCGGTAGTGATTGTTTTCGTAGACGCCGGGGAAGTAGACGACCAATCGCCCCTTAACCCCCGAGGAAATCTTCTCAACGACTTCGGACAAACGGAGAAAGCCGAAGAGCCCCGGAGTCCCCGTCAGTGCCAACACGTCGTTCGGCCCCACCTCGGCGGCCACATTGTGAATCCGTCCGATGACCCAGTCTCCAAACTCCGAATCAAGATTGTTGAGGAGGGCCTCGGGGTTCTTGAAGTAGGCAGTGCGGTGCTTGTGTCCCGCAATCCATTGCGAGAAGAACATGCTGAGGTCGATAGATTTCCACCCATGGCCTTCGGCTTCGGTAGCCAGCTGAAACTCGGCGGCCTTCTCGGCCATGAGGCGTTCTTCCGCCTTGTTGTAGATCAAGAAGATCACCCGTTCCTTGGCAGACAAGCCACCCTTCCACGGCAGTGAGATCTGATCCCTATATTCTTTGAGGAGGAAATCCAACCTAGACATGGAGCAGTTCCTTTTCTTGGGATGTGAACCACTTTGGCAACCGGATCTCGAGGATGCCACCGGCGTTCCGGTATTCGATGGCCCCCCGCTGGCGAGCAGCCTGGAGGAGATTTTCCTTGTCGGTCAGGCTCAATTCCAATGAAGCGACCGAGGGGCACTCAAGCAAACGCTGGTCTCTGTAGCCTTCGACAATGCCGATCCACAGGGCAAGTGTTAGGGCTTCGGCAGTCACCACAGGGCGAGTCCTGACCTTCAGTGCCGAGAGAAACCCCGCTTGACTCCAACTGGAGCGAATACTTCGGGAGGCAGAGCGCCGGGTGGTCGGTTGAAGCGTGTCACCTAAGGTCAGGGCGAGGAAGTCCTCTACGGTCTTCGCGGCAATGACCTCGTTGATGGTGGTCTTGGTGATGATCTGGTGGACTGTCTTGAGCACAGGGTCACGAGCGGCAGCGATGAGAAACGCCAGCAAAGGTCTTCCCGTTTGGTCGGCGGCCCAGAGCTGGCGGAACGTTCGGAACAACGGAACCTCGTCGTCCAAACCATAGAGGGTCACCAGCTTTCCATAGGTGATCTGCCGGGTCGAAACCGTCGGTTTGCCAAGACAATTCTCTTCGACCACGGCCGCCTTCAGGTCGGTCGAAGGCTCGGCAGCCAGCAACCCCATGAGAATCGTGAGGTCTTCGAGCATGAGCGTTCGACTCAGGTGTACACTGCTGCCCGTCGGACGAAATCCCATTCGGAGTTGCTTCTCGGCGGTCATTTACTTAATAGCCTCTTACATACCATATTGCACGAATCCGACCATTTTAGCACGGCTTTCTCGAACGCCACAGCACACATTCCCGGCGCCGCACGCAAGATACTACCATGAGTGTAGAACAGATGGCCCGCCTGAAGCCTGAATCATTCGGGTCGGATGAGCATTACTTCGAGGCGATGGAAAGCAAGTTTGATGCCCAGCCATTAGCAGCGACCGACGATGCTGTCAGGCGACACCGAATACTGACCCCCTGGCGACATGAAAACTGACCCCCTCGCCAGCACGGGGAAGGCATGGAAGAGCAGTCACGAGGTGTAGTTGGCTTCCGGGATGGAAACGGAAGCGCGGTCAAGAGGCTACCGGACGAGGTTTCTGCCATCATGGCGATGAGCCGTTAGGGATTGGGTAGCAAGGCGATAGCCAAGGAACTCGGGATCGCTCGGAACACCGCCCGTCGATACCTACGGTCGGGGGGATGGGCGGGATACGACACATCGGCTCGACCTAAGGCGCTGGCGGGCCTGGATGAGGTCCTGCGTGCCGAGATGCGAAAGCACGGAAACAATGCCGAGGTCGTCCGCCAGGAGCTCGCCCGTCAGGGCATGGCAACGGTAGGTCTCAGGACGCTGGAACGAGCTGTGCGGCCCTATCGCGAACTAGCGAGGGCGGAAGCTGTGGCGACCGCGCGCTTCGAGACAGGCCCGGGCGAGCAATCCCAGATCGACTTCGGTGAGCGCTTCGTCACCATCGCGGGGGGAGCGGACAAAGGTCTACTTCTTCGTCCAGACCCTTGGATTCTCCAGGCGGATCTACGTCCGCGCCTTCACCGACGAGCGCCGGGATTCTTGGTTCGCGGGGATGGAGAGCGCCTTCCGCCACTTCGGTGGAGTGACGGGTGTCGTGCTCCTGGACAATCCCAAGGCCCTCGTGAAGAGCCATGACGCGAAGACCCGGGAAGTTGTGTTCTCGGAGAACTTCGCTGCCTTTGCTCGGCATTGGGGGTTCACACCACGCGCTGTGCGCCCTACCGTGCCCGTACTAAGGGCAAGGACGAACGTGCGGTCGGATACGTGAAGCGGAACGCCATAGCGGGCCGGGAGTTCGCGTTCTGGGCCGAACTCGAGGGCCATCTTGATCTCTGGATGCGGCTCTCCGCGAAACCCACCATATAGCGGCCAGTAGCCTGGTCGAGGCGGTATTTGATGTCTTTTACGGGGCGTCCCATGGCATAAAGAGTAACGAAAATGGGGGTTTTGAGGAGAGAAAAACAAAAGGCCTTCCGCAACAAGGAGTTACGGAAGGCCTTTTAGCCCCTAGGGGAGTCGACCCTTCCAGACTCGGGCATCCTGCCCTCGTCTTCCAGGGCCGCCTCCGTGGACTCTCGGCGCATCCCTGCGCCTCGTCCTCGCTCCGCTCGGAACGTCCACTCCGGGTTCGACTCCCCTAAAAAATAAAAGACCCGAAGATCAAGGATCTTCGGGTCTTTTAGCCCCTAGGGGAGTCGAACCCCTCTTTAAAGATTGAGAATCTTTTGTCCTAACCGATAGACGAAGGGGCCATCGTCAAGCGGGAAATCTCCTGCGAGATTTTCCGCTTGACGGGCTGAAATCGCCGGAGGCGGTTTCAGCAAGGACTTCTATCGGTGGATTCCCGACAAGAGCTCGGAAATCGCATTCATTATCGACCGGTCTCGCCAACCGAAGCTCTCGCGACCATTTGTTCCCCAGGGAGGATTCGAACCCCCACAAGCAGATCCAGAGTCTGCTGTGCTACCATTACACAACCGGGGAATGCCGTTGGGCGAGAACGAAACTACCAAAGGGAAAGGCTTTGGTCAAGTGGCGATCAGGCGCCGCGGACAGCTTGGAAACCGGGAGCGCTCGCCGAGGCCGACTCGTCCGCCTCGCTGCGCCTGGCGTCGATGATCTCGATTTGGGGCTGTTCTTGGCCGTTCCAGCGGTTGATGGTCACCTTGTAGACGAGGTCGATGCGATCCTTTACCGAGAAATCGCGATCGAGGCGATCGGCGCCGCTCCAGAGGAGGGCCGGCCAGGGGTGCTTCCCGAAGTTGAGGGTGAGCTTGAGGTGGGCCTTTTCCTGGCGGCCGACGATTTCCGCGTTCGTGATCGGAACGCCCTTCGACAGGAAGACGAGGGGCGGGTTCCCTTCGCCGTAGGGCTCGAAGCGCTCGGTGGTCTCGGTGAGTTCGGGGCGGAGCCATTCGTGGGGAAGCTCGGCGTCGATGGCGATGGTCTGATCGGGCTCCGCGAGTTCGATGCTGGCCGAAAAGTTCCGCGCGCGCTCGAGGAAGGTCGGCCAGTTTTCAGGAACGAGGCTGAAGCCAGCGGCGGCGTCGTGGCCGCCATAGTCGATGAAGAGGTCGGCGGCCTGTTCGAGGAAGGGGGCAAGGGCGAAACCGCGGGCCGAACGCACCGACGCCACGACCGGGCCATCGGGCATGAAGCAGGCGACAACCGCCGGGACGTCGAAGGTGTTCGCCACGCGCGAGGCGATGATGCCTGTGATGCCCCGGTTGACCTCGGCGCTGCCGACGACGACCAGTTTGCCCTCATGGGCGTCGAAGCTGGCCTTCGCGAGGGGGTAGACGAGGTCCCATCCCTCGCCGCCGAGGCGCCGCCTCTCCTGGTTCATGGCCATGAGTTCGTCGGCGAGGCGCTCGCGTTCGGCCGGGTCCTGCGAGAGGAGGAGGCTGGCCGCCGTCTGGGCTGAACCCATACGGCCCGCGGCGTTGATCACGGGGGTGAGCTGCCAGGAGGCCTCGGTGGCGCCTAACTTGCGACCGATGAGCTGGGTCTTGACGAGGAGTTCGGAGATGCCGGGCCTGGGCTTCTTGTTGAGGGCCTCGAGGCCCTTTTTCACGATGATCCGGTTTTCGCCGCGAAGGGGCATGATGTCGGCGATCGTGCCGAGGGCGACGAGTTGGAGTCGGGAGAGGTCGTCCTCGCCGAACCATTGGGCCTTGCGAAGGGCGGCGGAGATGAAGAGGCTTTCGAGGGCGTCGAGTTCCTCGAAGTCGCCAGCGCGGTAGCGGCCGACCTTCGAAGCCTCGCGGAGGCGGAGGAGGCTCATGCCCCTTGTCTGGGGGATGATTTCGCCGATCTCGTCGCGAGCGTCGCCGCATTCGAGCTCCACGCCCTTGCCGAAGGCCTTCGCGAAAAGGCGTTTCTGGAGTTCGGCGTCCCAGACGAGGATCTGCCTGCCCTGGAGGAAGGGGAGGAGCCTCGTCGAGGAAAAGTCGATCATGCCGGGAACGATGGTCTCGCGGATCCGCGCCGTCTCCACCAGGTTGGTGAGGCGCACCGCTTCGACGAGGTAGCTGTCCTGTTCTTGCCCGGAGGCGCCGAGGGCCGCGCCGGGCAGGGGGCGAACGTTGAGGAGGGCGATGCTCTGTTTGTAGATGCCCGAACGGGCGAGCTTGAGGGCGGAGACGAGCTTCCAGGCGACCCCGCAACCGGCGAGATCGCGGAAGGGGTAGCCCGAACCCTCGAGCTTGGGGTTGATGACGGCAAGGGCCGGCGGCGGAAGCTCCGCCTTAAGAAGGTGATGGTCGACGACGATGACGTCGATGCCGAGGCCGGCCGCGTGCTCTATTTCGGCGTGATTGGAGATGCCGCAGTCGACGGTGAGGACGAGGGTTCCGCCCTCGGCGGCAAAGGCGTCGATGGCAGAAATCGACAGGCCGTAGGGATCGGCCTGGCCGGGAAGGCGCCAGGCTGTGTCGAGGCCTAGCTCGCGGAGGGCCTCGACGAGGAGGGTCGTGCTCGTCACGCCGTCGACGTCGCGGTCGCCGAATACGAGGACCTTCTCACCTTCGTCGACGGCATTCTGGATGCGATCGACGGCGTCCTCCATGCCCTCGAAAAGGAAGGGGTTGTGGAGATAGCGAGGGTCGTCCTCCAGGAACCAAAGGAGGTCGGCCGGCTCGGTGACGCCGCGGCGCACGAAGATCGAGGCGCTCAGGAGGTCGAGATCGTAGCGCTTCGCGATGGCCCTAACCTGGGCTTGGCTCGCGTCCTTCTTGATCCACTTCGTCACGACATGATTTCCTTGATAATGAGGCTCTTTTTGGCGGGGGAGGCCGCTCCGATCGTAAGGGCCGCCTCGACGAGGGGGCGTGCCGCTTCGAGGCTGGCCTGGTCCTTGCCGTAGACGGTGGCGACCGTCTCGCCTTTTTCGACGCGGTCGCCCGATTTCTTCGCGAATATGAGGCCGACGTCGGGACTCACCGAATCGGCTGCCGTATTGCGTCCGACGCCGAGGTTGACGGAGGCGAGGCCGATCTTCCACGCGTCGATCGCGGCGATATAGCCTGAGGCCGGAGCCTTGAGTTCGAAGCGGTGCTTCGAGCGATAGTTGCCGCGGAGGGCGAGGGTCCGCTCGACGTCGCCTCCCTGCCGCCTCGCGTTGGCGAGGAAGAGTTCGCGGGGCTTGCCCGAGGCGAGGGACTCTCTGCAGCGGGAAATGCCTTCCTCCACTGTCGCGGCCTTGCCGCCGGCGACGAGCATCCAGGCCGTCAGTCTGAGGGTGACTTCCATGAGGTCCTCGGGGCCCCTGCCCTCGAGGCAGTCGAGGCTTTCCTCGACCTCGAAGAAATTGCCCACGGTGCGGCCGAGGGGCTCCGACATGTCCGTTATTACGCCGATGATGCGCTTGCCCATGGCGCTGCCCGTGCGCACAAGGCTCTGGGCCAGGGCCTCTGCGTCGGCGACGGTCTTCATGAAGGCGCCGGGGCCGGATTTCACGTCGAAGACGAGGGCCTCGGCGCCCTCGGCCACCTTTTTCGAAAGTATGGAAGCGGTGATCAGGGGGATGGACTCTACCGTCGCCGTGACGTCCCGGAGGGCGTAAAGCTTCTTATCGGCCGGCACGATTTCGGCCGTCTGACCTGTCATCGCGTAGCCTTCCTCCTCGATGCCCTTGCGGAAGTCGGCTTCGCTGAGGCCGGTCCGATAGCCGGGGATGGATTCGAGTTTGTCGAGGGTGCCGCCGGTATGGCCGAGGGCCCTGCCGGACATCATGGGTACGCGGACGCCGAGGCTGGCCGCGAGGGGGGCCAGGATGAGGGAGACCTTGTCGCCGACGCCGCCGGTCGAATGCTTGTCGACGAAGGGAGCGGCCTCGCCTCGCAGTCCCGCGAGGCTCATCCGCTTGCCCGAATCGAGCATGAGTTCGGTGAGGATGGCTGTTTCGCGCGGTGTCATTCCCTTGAAAAAGACGGCCATTGCCCAGGCGGAGACCTGGTAATCGGGCACCGAGCCCGCCACATAGCCGTTGATGATGGTCGCGAGCTCCTCGCGGTCGAGCTCTCCCCCCGATCGTTTTTTCATGATGACATCGACTGCGCGCATGCTGTTCCTCCGGAATGTCCATGGTAGCAGAAAAAGCTTCGGTGAATATACGTCTTCGAGTCGGGCGCAGGCTTCAATGGCCTGCGGCTTTTCCGCCGATTCGCCTTTCGGCGAGGGGGGTGTAGACCGGTCCCCTCCGCAGGGTCCGGGACTCGAAAAGGATGAGGCGATCGAAGGGGAGAGGAGGGGCTCCGGAGAGGAGACCGTCAGTCGACGCGAGGGTCTCTGCGTCAAAGGGCCTCGGCCGACTTCTGCCCCGCAGTCTGGCTAGGGTCAGATGGGGCGTGAAGGGCCTTCGAGGACGGCTTCCTTCGCGATCGGCCTCGGGCCATTCGGAGTCGAGGGGCGGGAGACCGGCCGCTCGGGATTCCCTGGCCAAGGCTCCGCAAAGTCCGTGATGAAGGGCCAGCAACCCGAGCGAGGGAGAGTTTTCGAGAAGGACGAAGACACGCGGAGGGCCCCGATCGGGGAAAAATCCAAGCCGGGAAGGCTGGAAAAGGGGCTGAGGTCCGTCTTCGAGCTCGAGGGCATCGAGGGCGCGCCTCGATGCCGAAAGCCCTTCCTCGCCCACTTCCCCGAGAAAGGAAAGGGTAAGGTGGAGATTCTCGGCTGGGCTCCATTCGAGGCCGTCGGTTCCATCGCCGAGGCGGTTGCGAAGGCTGAGGACCAATTCCTTCCCTTCCCGGGAAAGGGGAAGGCCGAAAAAGAGCCTCATAGGATGCCCTTGCCGGCGGAGAGCGATTCGAGGGGGCCTTCCACGGCTTCTCGGGCGAGACCGAAGCAGAGGCGCCTGAGCCCTGCCAGGGAGCCGGTGTCGAGGCCCACGCGGGCCGCCTCGAGGGAACTCAGCCCCGCGGCGCGCTCGATCCACCTATAGGCTCCGGCCGAAAGCCGGGGCGCCTCTTCGCCATCTCCCTCCTGGGGTCTGCAGTCGAGGCAGGCGAAACCCCCTTCGCGCGGAATCCAGCAGCGCGATTCGGCCTTGCCGATTTTTCGGCCGCAAAAGACGCATTCTTCGAGTTCGGGAAGAAGACCGATGAGACCGACCAGTCGCCAAATGAAGAGGAGGAGGGGATAGTCGACGCGGGCCTCGGGAAGGTCTTCGACGGCCTCGAGGCAGTCCAGGCAGAGTCCGAGGACTTGAGCGTAGTCGCCTCCGCCTCCCGAGGTCTTGATGAGGAGCTCCGAGACGAGGCTCGCGGCGAGCAGTTTTCGCAGATTCTCTCGTATCCCCGAAAATGGCCTGTCCACGGCGAAATCGGAGAGTTTGAGATAGTCGCGGACCGGATCGTGGTAGACGAAGGCCCTGCCGGCGCCCCAGGGGGTGGCGAGGGAACGCAATTTCGACTTGGGCCCTCCGAAGACGAAGGCGTCGATTATTCCCGCCTCGGCCGAGAGCATCGTGAGGACGCGGGTTCCCGCCGGCGTCTCCTTCGAGCGCAACGCGAGGACCTCGTAGACCAGGTTGCGCGACGGCATGTTGCCTCACTTTACCTTTAGGATGGGGCGGCGCTCAAGGCGGCCTCTGTTCTCGCAGGGGAAGCCCGGCTTCCATCGGCAATTTCCGTAACCAATGCTCTCGCGCCTTTGGCGAATCCGATGCACTATCGTTCGAGAAGACAATGCGCCGCGACACGACGCCGACAGTCTTGCCTTACGCGAAGGGCGAGGGAGGAATGCGATGACCAGACTCGAGCGCGAAGCGAAAACGATAGGCGCAATGATCGGACTCTACTGCGCCGACCTCCATGAATCCCCTGAGGGCCTCTGCCCCGAGTGCTCGGCTTTGCGGGACTACGCCCTCCTCCGTGTCGAAAAATGCAAATTCGGCGCCGCCAAGCCCGCCTGCGCTAAATGTACCGTCCATTGCTACAAGCGCGATATGCGCGAGCGGGTCCGGGCGGTGATGCGTTATTCGGGGCCGCGCATGTTATTGCGTCATCCCGTTCTCGCGCTGGGCCACCTCGTCGATTCCGCTCGCTCGGGAAGGGCCGCGCAGGTCGCCGACTGAGCCGATTCGCGGCCGCCTTGTTCGGCCGCGCCCGCCCATGCGATCATCGGAACATGCTTCGCATCCTTCTTTTCGACCTCGACAACACCCTCTATTCAGACACGGTCGGCATGGATCGGGACATCGTCACGCGCATGAACAGTTTCGTCGCCCGGACCCTCGACCTCGAGCTTTCGGCGGCCTCCGAAATCAGACGCGAGAGGACGAGGCGTTACGGGACGACCCTCGAGTGGCTCATGGCGGAGCACGGCTTCACCGAGCCCGAATCCTGGTTCGCCGCCATCCATCCCGAGGGGGAGGAATCCATCATCCAGCGCGATCCCGAACTGCGTCGCTTGCTCGAATCGATGCGCTTGCCCAAGGTGATCTTCACCAACTCGCCGATGGAGCACGCCGATCGGGTCCTCGACAAGCTCGGCGTCGGCGATCTCTTCGATAGGGTCTACGACATCCGTTTCAACGGGCTCAAGGGCAAGCCCCACGGCGAGGCCATCAGGCGAGTCCTCGCCGACTGCGGCGTCGCGGCGGCCGAGAGCCTCCTCGTCGATGATCTTCCGAAATATGTGCGCGGCTTCGTGGAAGAAGGAGGGCATGGCGTCCTTCTCGACGAGTTCGATCGCTACGCCGAGCATCCCTTCATCCGCATCCATAGCCTCGTCGAACTGCCCTCGATCATCGCCGGCATCGGGGCGAGCGAAACCCAGCTCAACCTGTTCTGATTTCGCCGCGCCGGATTAGGCCTTGGCCGCCAAATAGGCGCGGATTTCGGCGATGAGCGAGTGGAAGCGGGGTCTGATCTCCGCGAGGGTCTCGATCTGGCCGGGCAGGGCTCCCTCCTTCCCCTCCTCGGCGATGATCCTCCGCTCGAGAGCCTTGAGCTCCGCGATGATGGGGCTGTCGGTGATGATGCTCGTGCTCCCGCCGAGCCGATGCACATGATTCCGCAGAACCTGGCTGTCGCCGGCTCGGCCGGCCTCGAGAGCCTCGTCGAAGAGGACGGCGGTATTTGAAAGCCAGAGTTCGAGGATCTCGACGCCGAGAGTGTCGTCGTCGGGATAGCGATCCTCGAAATAGGCGACATTGAACTCGGCGGCACCGGCTGGGGCTCCGACCCCGTCCACCGTTGCCTCCTTGACGGCCCCGACCGCCCTAGTCGCCAGAACCTCCGGCTGCCGGTCATCATCATCGCAATTCATGAGCCGCTTTCCTTTCAATTGCATGATTACGGCGCCGAGTCGCTCCAGGGTGATGGGCTTCGCGAGGAAGCCGTCCATCCCCGCCTCTTCGCAGCGGCCCTTGAGGTCGCCCTCGAGTCGGGCGGTGAGGGAGCAGATCGGAACCCGCGCTCGGCCTTTTTCCTCTTCCGCGGCTCGGATGCGTTGGGCCGTCTCGAATCCGTCCATGCCCGGCATCCTGTCGTCGAGGAGGACGAGGTCCCAGGCCCCGGTGTCCAGGGCCTCGAGGGCGGCGAGGCCGGATTCGGCTTCACCCGATTCGCCGCCGAGCCATTCGACGAGTCTCGCCGCGACCCTGCGACTGACGGAATCGTCGTCGACGATGAGGACTCGGAGGCCGGCCGCCGAGCGCTCCCCCTGATCTTCCGACTCGGCGAAGGCTGCCGGGGCAGGGAGGAGGGGGAGGCGAACCGTGAAACTGGTTCCGCGACCCACCGAGCTCTCGACGGCGATATCCCCTCCCATCAGGGTGACGTAACGCTTCACGATGGAGAGTCCGAGGCCCGTTCCGCCGAAGCGCCTCGCGATCGAGGAGTCGGCCTGTCTGAAGGGCTCGAAAATCGTGGGAAGCTTTTCCGCGCTGATGCCCGTTCCCGTGTCCGAGACGGTGATGCCGAGGCAGGGTCCCCCGTCGGCCTTCGCGTTGGCGATGTCCAGGCGCAGGCGCACCTCGCCTCGCTCGGTGAAGCGGAGGGCGTTCGAGAGGAGATTCTCGACGATCTGCTGGATCTTCATCGGATCGCCGCCGATCGTCTCCGGAACCGCCCTGCCGGTCTCGATGGTAAGTACTATGCCTTTACTCGCCGCCGCCTCCCCGTGGAGGGAGCCCAGCCTCGCCGCCATCTCGCGCGGCTTCCATGGCAGGTTCTCGAGTTCCATGCGGTCGGATTCCGACTTCGAGAGGTCGAGTATGTCGTTGACGAGGGCGAGGAGAAGGTTCCCGCTCTGGCTGATGACGCCCACTTCCTCCGCCTGTCGGGCGTCGAGCTTGCTTCTCGCGAGGAGTTCGGTGACACCTATTATGCCGTTCAGGGAATTGCGGACCTCGTGGCTCACGGTGGCCATGAAGTCGCTCTTGGCCTTGGTCGCGCTTTCGGCCTCGATGGCGAGGCGCTTCGATTCGGCATTGGCCTTCTCGAGCTCTTCCCTGGCAAGGGTGAGTTCGCGCACCTTGGCGGCGAGGAGGCGATTGGAGCGGAGGGTCGCCGCCCCGTAGCCGAGGAGGGCGATGACGAGCAGGTAGAGGAGGTAGGCGGCGGGACTCCTCCACGGGGGATTCTGGACGCTGAAGCGGATCGCGGCCCCCGTTTCGTTCCAAAGGCCGTCGTTGTTTGCCGCCCGTATGCGGAAGACATAGCTGCCGCCCGGGAGGTTCGTGTACGAGACGAACCGTCGCGTCGAGGACATCGTCCAATCCTTGTCGAAGCCTTCGAGTTTCCAGGCGAACATGTTCTGTGTCGGGTTGCGGTAATCGAGGGCGGCGAAACGCATCTCGATGGAATTCTCCCAGGACGCGAGGTGGATTACCTCGCCGCCCGAGCTGGGCTCGAGGATCTTGGGTCGATTCGCCGCGATGAAATCGGTCACGAAAACCGGCGGCTTGTGGGTGTTGAGCGGGTAGCGAGAGGGATCGAAAACGGTGAGGATGCCCACGGATCCGAAATAGACCGAACCGTCCGGTCCGGCGAAGGCTCCTTGGCTCAAGGTCGTTCCGTCGAGGTTCTTTCCGAGGGGCGGGACCTTGATCAATCCCGTGGATTTGTCCCGCGTGGCGACCCCGGCCTGGGTGACGATCCAAAGATTGCCCGAATTGTCCTCGATGAGGTTGTTGACGTCGTTGCTCGGCAGCCCGTCCTCGCGGGTGAAATGCGAGAAGCTCCCGTCGGATTCGTATCTGTCGAGCCCCCCCGAGCGCGTCGCGATCCACAATCCCCCCCGGGAATCGACGAAAATGCGCGTGATGGCGGAGCTCGACAGCCCCTTCCTGTCGGCGGGATTATAATAATACTGAATGAAATGATCGCCCTCGAGGCGGTCGAGGCCGTTGTTGGTTCCGGCCCACAGCCGACCCTGTGCGTCGTAGGCGATGGTGTTGACGAGATTGTCCGAAAGGGACTGGGGATCGCCCGGGTCGTGGCCCCAGTTGGTCCAGGCGTCGGTCTTGCTGTCCCACCGGTACAATCCCTTCGTGTAGGAGCCGATCCAGTAGACGCCGGCTTTCTTCCGGTCCTCGAGGATCGAATACACGATGTCGGCCTCCGGCGAATCCACGCCCCCGAAATGCCGGATCTTTACGAATTTCCCCTTTTGCCTATCGAAGCGGCAGAGACCCGAATTGCTGCATGCCCAGAGATTGCCCTCGCGATCCTCGTAGAGGGAGGCGACGATGTCGTCGGCGAGGCCTGTCGGATCGGCGGGGTCGTGTCGGAAATGGATCCACTTTCCCGTCGCCGCGTCGAGGCGATGGACTCCCCCAGAGTAGACCGAGACCCAGAGCTCCTTGCGCGAGTCGATGAGGACGGCCTGGATCTTTCCGTTCGGAAGGGCGCCGGGGTCGTCGGGGTTGGAGGTCCAGGACGAATAGGCGACTCCGCTCCGATCCATCTTTGCGACTCCTCCGCCGTTCGTGCCGATCCAGAGCTCGCCCGAGGCGTCCTGGAGCATCGAATAGACGACATCATGGGGAAAGGAGCCGAGGGATCTCGAATGCCTGTAATGGGTGATGGCGCCGCTCGATTTGTCGAGGATGAAGAGCCCGCCGCCCCAGGTGCCGACGCGCACGACCTTCGGGTCGGCCGTGTTGAGGACGTAGATGCGCTCGTCGGGAAGGTGATAGACGCGGGAGGCGCCGGTCTTCGGATCGTAACGGACGAGGCCCGTGCCCCACTCGCCGAGCCAGAGATCGCCGGCGGAGTCCTCGGCCATCGCCTGCATGGCGAGGGAGGGCGGCGGACCCTTGATCGAGATTGCCGGGTCTCCGCCTTTTTCTGGCGATCCGGCGAGGACCGAGAAGTCGTCGGTGCCGGGATTGTACAAGGCGAAGCCGCCACCGGCCGTGCCGATCCAGAGTCTTCCCGAGCTGTCGGAAAAGAGGGCGCGAATGGTGTTGTTGGGGATGGATCGCGGATTGCCCGGAACGTTGTAATAGCGGGTAAAGTCGCCATTGGCCTCGTCGAGACGATTGAGGCCCGTCGCCGTGCCCACCCAGAGCCTGCCTTGGGCGTCCCTCGCGAGGGCGATCACCAGATTGTTGGAGAGGGAATTGGGTTTGTCGGCCTGGCTGCGGTAGATCACGAAGCGGTCCGTCGCCGGGTCGAAGCGGTCCAGGCCGTTGTAGGTTCCCGCCCAGACGATGTCGTTCTTGTCGATGAAGAGTGTTTGGACGAGGTCCGTCGAAAGGGAATCGTTCTCGAAGGGTTCATTCTGCCAGAACTTGAAGGACGAACCGTCGTATCTGGCGAGGCCGCCCTGCGTGCTCATCCATATGAATCCCTTCGAGTCTTGGGCGATGCCCGAAACCGAGGTGTTGTCGAGGCCGTCCTTTTGGGAAAGGACGGTGAAGGTCGTCGTACCCTCCTTCGACAACTGCGTCTCGCCCGACGCGAATTTCAAGGTGGCCGCCAGAAGGGACAGGAGGACGAGATTCCGGAAAGTCGGATGCATCACCGGGGCTCCCCAAGAACGGGATGTTTGGACATCGCGTTGACTATATCCCAGAGCCGTCGCGGGCACCAGCGGCGAAGCGGCGCTTGCCGGTGCCTTCCCTCTCTCTTGACCCCGGGGGGGCTCGCGACTACTCTGTTTTGCGGTCGGAGCGCGTCGCGCGAACCGGCATCCAGGAGGAATCCCATGCCCGAGACCCGGGTTGTCGTCAATCTTTCGAATCACCATATCCATCTTTGCCGAGCGGACGTCGAGGCCCTTTTCGGGCCGGGGTACCAGCTCACCAAGACCAAGGACCTCGGCCAGCCAGGCCAGTTCGCCTGCGCCGAAACCCTGATAATCAAAGGACCGAAGGGCCAGCTCGAAGGTCTGCGCATCCTCGGGCCGGAGCGCAAGGAGACCCAGTGCGAGATCCTCGCCTCCGACGTCTTCAAGCTCGGCGTTCCGGGTTGCCCGACGCGCGAATCGGGCTTCCTCGACGGCTCATTCCCGATGGAGATCCTCGGGCCGAAGGGGAGCATCAAAAAAGACAAGGGCCTCATCATCGCCAAGCGTCACATCCACTTCGATCCCGAGGCGGCGAAACGCTTCGGCGTGACGGACAAGGAGATCGTGAATCTCCGCGCCGGGGGCGACCGGTCGGCCATCTTCGAAGGGGTGGTCTGCCGCGTCCATCCCAGCTACGCCCTGGAGTGCCATCTCGACTTCGATGAGGGCAACGCCGTGGGCATAGGCCACGGCACGATGGGCGAGGTGATTCGCCACCCGGCAGGGGTGGCGCAGGCATGAACAAGGTAGTGTTGAAGGCGGAATCGCTCGACGGCTATCTCACCCAGGCCGACAAGGAAATCCTCGATCGTATGGACGGCTTGTACAGGCAGGCCATGGTCTCCTTCAACATCCTTTCCCACGGCGGCGACGCGGGCATCAGGAAACGCGAGGAGTCGGCCCTCATCGAGCTGTACAATTCGATGGGCTCCCTCATGCAGGATATCTGCCGGGCCGAGCCGCGCATCCAGGTCTATTCCTTCGTCACCGCGAAGGAGAACCACGGCGAGGCCAGCCGGCTCATCGCCAAGCTCCGGGACGTCCGCACCGGGCGCGAGGAATTTACTTATTATATCCAGCGCGCCTTCGAGCTCCTTTTCAACCTCGCCTTCGCTGGCCCGGGGGACGGGGGCTCGCCCCAGAAAAACCATCTCATCGTGAAGACGCCAGTGACAATGCCGATGCAGAACTATGCCGTCCACAAGATCCCCGACCTCGACGCGAGGCTCGAGGGCACGGTGATGTGCGTGATGCTCCGCGGGGCCCTCCTCCCCTCGATGATCCTCTCGAAGGAGATCCAGGAGTATTCCTCCCGCGGCTACGTGACCCCCTTCGCCCTGTTCAAGATCAAGCGCGACGACACGAAGAACGAATCGGATATGGAATACATCCTCGACCTCGACCGCTCCTACTTCCGCCCTGAGGATCTCGACGGCAAGGACCTCGTCTTCGCCGATCCGATGAACGCCACCGGCGGCAGCCTCGTCACCGTCGTCAAGTATCTTCTCGACCTCGGCGTCAAGCCCAAATCCGTTCGATTCCTCAACGTGATTTCAGCCTTGAAGGGAGCTCTCAGAATCGTCAGGGCGATCGACACGGCGACGATCAACACGCTATGGATGGACCCCGTGCTCAACGAGCGCGCCTACATACTGCCGGGACTCGGCGACGCGGGCGATCGCATCAACGGCCGCGACGAGGACGACCGGCCCCGCGACATGCTCCAGCTGATCGCGGACTACGGTTCCAACATCGCCAACCTCTACCGTTCGCAGATACGCACCATCGAAGAGACGGTATTGAGACGCTGATGTTTGCAGAGGCGAGGGGTCCCAAAAGGGCGGCAACGAAGGGCGGGAACCGCGCCGCGATCCTCCCCGTCATCGCCGCCACGGCGCGTTCAGGTCTGAGGATCGCGGCCAAAGCCGCGATCCTCCCCGTCATCGCCGCTACGGCGGCGATGACGATGGCCTGCGCGACCTCCCCCTCTCAGAAGGCCCTGGCCACCGAGTGGTATGGCGTCGGCAATGCATGGATGGCCGCGGGCAAGTATGCGGAGGCGGGAAAAGCCTATGACAGGGCTCTGACCCTCGACCCCGGTCTCATCGCCGCCTCGTACAACGCTGCGCGGGCCCTCGTCGAGGCCGGAAGCTACGATCGAGCCCTGCCGATCATCAAGAAGCTCCTTGCTGGAGATCCCCAGAACCTGCGCTACGTTTCCCTCGACGCTTGGGCCCTCTGGAAATCCGGAAAGGCCGCCGAAGCCGCGGCTGCCTACGAGGCCGCCTTCGTCCTCGATCCATGGGCCGAGGACGTCGTGTACAACTCGGCCCTTCTTCTTCTCGATTCGGGAAAGCCCGCCGACATTGACAAGGCGGTGGCCAGGCTCGATCCCCTCGTCAAGGCGAGGCCCGACGACAAGGAGGACCTCGCTCTCTATGCGCGGGCCCTTGCCCTCTCGGGGCGCGACGAGGATGCGATCGCCGCCTGGGAGGACCTTCGCTCGATGGGCGGGGCGGACGCTCCCGCCCTCCTGGACCTCGCGGGCCTCTACGAAAAGCGAGGCGAGGACGCCAAGGCCCTCGATGTCCTCGACGAGGCCACGAAGAAGGATGCCCAATCCGCCAAAGCCTGGTTCGCCCTCGCGCGCCTCAGGCTGACGACGGCGAATGACGGCACCGGTGGCCTCGACGCCCTCGGCAAGGCTATCGCCGCCGGTTTCAAGGACCGCGACGCGGCCGCGGCTCTTCTCGCCTCGTCCGGAATCGCCTCCCGCGACGAGGTCGCCAAGGCCCTCGCGGCGGCGGGTCTCGTCGACTCGGGCGGCACGGGCGTCGGGGCGGGCGACACGGGAAGCGCGAGCCTCCCCGGACCGCAGGATGCCGCCGGCTCGGATTCCGCCGTGCCGGACGCGGCAAAATGAAGGGAGGCGCCATGGAAAAGCGACGATATTCGCCGCGCAACCCGAAGTGGTTCAATTTCGTCCTGCGATGGACATTCGGCGAGTGGCTCCTGCGCGCCTACGATGTCGAGGCGAGGGGTATCGAACTCTTCGACGGCCTGCGGCCGCCCTATGTCATCATCGGAAATCACGTCACGACGCGCGACGTCTTCCTCATCTCGAAACTCGTGCCCGTACCCGTGTGGTGGGTGGCTACCGACGCCCACTTCCGGGGCAGCGCCCTCCGTTTTTTCCTCGGCCTCGTCGGCGCCATTCCCAAGTCCAAGGCCATTCCCGATATCGTAACAATTGATACGATAGTCAAGGTCGTCCGGAAGAAGCGAGGCGTCATCGGCGTCTTTCCCGAGGGCCAGCAGAATTGGGACGGGCGAACCCTCCCCCTCATACCCTCCACGGCCAAGCTCCTCAAGCTCCTCAAGATCCCCGTGATCGTGGCGAAGTCGAGGGGCTCGTGGGCCTCCCTTCCCCGCTGGACCTGGAAACGACGGCGGGGCGGCCTGTCGATCGAATTTTCGCGGCTCTTCGGGCGCGAGGAACTCGCCGCCATGGAGACGGGCGCCGTCGAGGCTGCCCTGACCGAGGCCCTGCACCACGACGAAATCGCCTGGCTCGAAGAAAGCGGGAAGACCTACCGATCGACGAGAAGAGCCGAGCATCTGGAGCTCGCTCTTTTCATGTGCCCGAGCTGCTCGGCCCTGGGCTCCATGCGGAGCGAGGGCACGACTCTTCGCTGCCTCTCCTGCGGTGCGTCGCAACGACTCGACGGGCGCTATCGCTTTCGCCGCATCGGCTCTATCGAGCCGCGCTTCGCCGATCCCCGGGAGTGGATGGAATGGCAGGCGACGGCCGTCGGCCTCCTCGCCTTCGAGGCCGTCGCGGCCAAGAAGCCGAACCCGCTGTTTTCCGACGAAGGCGTCAGGCTCTTTCGCGGAAGGCGGATGAATCCGCTCAACCCCGTGGCGAGGGGCAGACTCGATCTGTATTACGATCGGATGGAGCTCGTCGTCGGCGGGGAGACCCATCTCGTCTTCCATCTGGCCCGCATCGACGGGACAGGCGTCCTTACCCGCCAGACCTTCGAATTCTACGTGGGGAAGCACCTGTATCGTGTAACCTATCCGAAGAGGAACGTTTCGGCGCTGAAGTGGCAACTGGCCGTCGAGGCCCTCAAACGGGAGCTCCCATGAGCATGGACAATCGCGACATCGCCATCCTCGCCTCCTCGCCTCTTTTCGTCGGCGTCGACGTCAAGGAACTCGCCCAGGCCCTCGCCGGGACGAAGACCCAGGTTCACTCCTTCGCGGCCGGCCGCGTCGTCCTCCTTTCAGGTTGCGCCTACGCCGAACTCAGGGTCATCCTTGAAGGCGACTGCACGGCGGAAATGACCAGCGGCGAGGGCAAGACGGTCATCATCGAGACCCTCGGCCCCGGGGCGGCTCTCGCCACGGCCGTCCTCTTCACGCCGGATGCGAGGCTGCCCGTGACCCTCGTGGCGAAAAGCGAGCTGAGGTTGGCCTCCATACCCAAGGACGTCTTCCTCTCGCTCTGCGCGCGCTTTCCTCCCCTCCTCGCGGCCCTCCTCGATGACATGGGCAGGCGCGTGGCCTTCCTCACCGACAAGTACCGCAGCCTCTCCTTCGCCTCCTTGCGGGAGCGCATCGCCGACTGGCTCCTCAGGAGCGCCGAGCGGAGGCCCGAGGGCGTCGAGGTGCGCCTCGCGACCTCGAAGGAAAGGCTCGCCGCTGTCTTCGGCGTGGCGAGGCCGAGCCTTTCTCGAGAACTCGGCGAACTCGTTGCTCGCGGTCTCATCGAAATGAAGGGCCGTCGCATAAGAATACTCGACGAGGCGGGCTTGATGGCCCTCCGACCTCGCTAAGTAAGAAGGAGCCTTTGTGGAAATGGCGGTAAGCGACGGCAGGGCCGACTTAGGCGAGGCGACGCGTCTCGTCGCGGCCTACGAAAAGGAGATGGGCAAGCGCCTCGTCGGCAGGCTCGACTTCATACGCGGCATCCTGGCCGGCGTCGTCGCCGGCGGCCATGTGTTGCTCGAGGGCGTGCCTGGCCTAGCCAAGACCCTGGCGGTGCGCAGCTTCGCCGACGTCGCAGGGCTGAGTTTCAGCCGCATCCAGTTCACCCCCGATCTCCTCCCCGCGGACATCACCGGCGCCCTCGCCTGGGAACAGGCCACGGGCAAATTCATCCCGCGCAAGGGGCCGGTCTTCGCGAACGTCATATTGGCCGACGAACTCAACCGCGCCCCTGCGAAGGTCCAATCGGCCCTCCTCGAAGCGATGGAGGAGGGGCAGGTGACCATGGGCGATTCGAGCCATCGCCTGCCCGAGCCTTTCTTCGTCCTCGCGACCCAGAATCCCATCGAACACGAGGGGACCTGGCCCCTGCCCGAGGCCGAGCTCGACCGCTTCTCGATGAAGCTCGTGGCCGGTTATCCCGACGCCGCCGAGGAAGAACGCATTGTGAAGACCTCGGGCGAGGCGCGGAACGCCCCCGTGCGGAAGGTGCTCGACATCGAGGGAATCGGGCTCCTCAGACGCGCCGCGGAGTCAATCCGCTTCGACGAGGCCATCCTCGGCTACGTGGTGCGTCTCGTCCGCGCGACTCGTCCCGGCAACGATCAGGGCGCGCTCGGCAAGGACATCGCGCGTTACGTGGAATTCGGCGCCTCCCCCCGAGCCTCCATCCAGCTCCACCGCCTCGCGCGTATCGAGGCTCTCTTCGCGGGGCGGGACCATGTCCTGCCCGACGACGTGAAGGCCGTCGCCAGGCAGGTGTTGCGCCATCGTCTCGTGCTCGGATATCACGCCGAGGCCGACGGGGTGACGACAGAGGCGGTCATCGCCCGCCTTCTCCAAGGCGTCGCCCTTCCCTAAGTCATGGACCGCGAGGAGTTGAACGAAAGGGCGCGGCGTCTCGTCTTCGCCTCCCCCGCGATCTCGGTGGCCTGGAGCCGCGGCGAGTTCCGTTCGCTTTTCCACGGTCGCGGCCTCGATTTCGACTCGCTGCGCGACTACGCCCCGGGCGAGGACGCCCGTCTCATCGACTGGAACGCGACGGCCCGCCAGGGAAAGCCCTACGTGCGGGCCTGGCGCGACGATCGCTCCCTCACCCTCTTTCTCCTCGTCGATCATTCGGCCTCGATGGAGGAGGGCTCGGGCGAGTGCTCGAAGCTCGACCAGGCCATCCTTTCCTCCGCCCTTCTCGGAAGGGCGGCCAGTCTCCGCGATATGCCCGTCGGCGGCATCCATTTCGATCAGGAAATAATCGGAAGCCTGGAGCCGCGCCGGGGCAGATCCTCCGACCTCGTTTTCGCCACCCTCGCCGCCCGCGAGGAGGGACGCGAATCCGCAGGATTCGCGCGCCAAGCCGAAAGCCCACAAGCTTTCGGCTTGGCGAAGGCGATCGACGCCGCGATCCGCATGCTCAAGCGGCGCAGCCTCGTCGTCATTCTTTCGGATTGGCGGGCTCGGGCCTGGCGGGATCCCCTCGCCAGGCTCGGCGCGCGGCATGACGTGGTGGCTGTCCGTCTTCGCGACCGCCTCGAAGAGGAATTGCCTGCAGCCGGCAGCCTCGAGGTCGTCGACGCCGAAGCCCGCTCGCTCGCCTTCCTCGCCTCCTCGAGCCGGAAGTCGCGCGAGGAATGGAAGGATTTTTGGTCCAGGGATGCGGAGCGCATTCGACAGGTCTTCGCGGATTGCAGGGTGGCTTCAATCGATCTTGATAGTTCCGACGATCCCGCCCTCAGGTTCCTCCAGTTCTTCGACTCGCGGCGAAGGAAGATCGGCTGATGCGGGTAGGCCGCCTCTGCCGGGTCGCCGCCCTGACGGCCCTGGTCATGGCCGCGCCGGCCGGAATCGCCGCGCAATCCGGTCCGGAGCCTCTCCGAAGTCTGTCGGTCGGCTTCGAGCCTGCGCGTTTCTACGCGGGGGAGAAGGTGCGAGCCCTCGTCGCTCTCGGGCCGGGGAATCCCGGCATCCCTGCTTTCAGCATCGACAAGGGGCAGGGATTCGGTGCCCTCGACGCGAGGCCCGAGCTCGAAATCCTGGGAGCCTCGCTTTCGTCGACGAAAGCGGGTTGGCTCTATTCGGTGACCTTCATCGCCTGGGCTCCCGGTGTCGGCACGATCCCCTCCTTGTCGATCGGCGGCCTGCGATTTCCCGCCATCGAGTATGCCGCAATTGCGACGACCGGAGCGGATGATCGCGTGCCGGGGCCGCGGCGCCCCCAGGTCGATCCTCCCGGCGCGGCGCTCTACCTCTATGCCTCCCTCGCCTTGCTCGCGGTCATTGCGCTGTTGACGCTGGCTTTCGTTTATTGGATCCTCCCCGGTGCCCGCGCCCTTCTCGTCGCTTGGCGCAGCCGCGAGGCCTTCAGGCTCTTGTCGAGGACCCTCGATTGGCTCGACGCGAATGTCGAGGGCCCGGAAAGGGAGTGGTATGCCCTTCTCTCCAGGTCGCTGAGGATCTATGTGGCTCGAAGGCTCATTCCTGAAGCCGAGGCCCTGACGCCGGCGGAGATCGCCGCACTTCCCCCCGCGGGCCTTCCCGAAAACGGTTTCAAGGAAGGCCTGTCGGCCCTCCTCGGGGAATCGGACCAGATTCGCTACGCCGGTCGGAACGCAGGCACGACGGCGCGGGCGCGGGCGACGCGGCAGGCTCGAGATCTTGCGGGTCTCGTCGAGGGCTGGGAAGAGGTCGCGACGAAGGCGGGGGCGGATGCTCGTACTTGAACACTCCTGGGCCCTCATCCTTCTCGCCCTCATCCCGCTCTGGTTCGTGGCACGACGCGTCTTCGCCCCATCTCTTTTTCCGCGACTCTCCCTGACGGATTCGGAAGGATCGATGGCGCCGGGGGAATTCGCCGCGGCGGCCGCCCTGAGAAGGAGTCGAGTCGGACTCGCGACCCTTGCATTCGCCTCCCTGGTGCTGGCCGCCTCGGGGCCATCGCTGGTCAGTCAGAGCCTCCTCTTTCTCGAAAGGGGGGACGAGATCATCTTCGTGGTGGATGTCTCCCCGAGCATGGCGGCCGAGGACTTCCATCCGGACAGGCTCTCCGCCGCGCGAGGCCTCATCGACGGCTTTCTCGCGACACGAAAGAACGAAGCCGTCGGCCTCGTCGCCTTCGGCGGCGACGCGGCCCTGATCTGTCCGCCGACCCTCGACTACGGGACGATGCGAAGCCGTCTCGCCTCGCTGAGGCCGGGAATTCTCGGCGAGGGTACGGCCCTGGGCGCCGGCATCGCCGTCGCGGCCTCCCATGGAATTTCGACGCCTGCCAAGGCTCGGCATATCGTGGTCCTCACCGACGGGGAAAACAACGCGGGGGCCCTTTCGCCGGCCACCGCCGCGAGCCTCGCGCGGGACGCTGGCTTCGATTTGACGGTGGTCGGTGTCGGGCGAAGGGGAAGCGTCCCCCTTTCCTATGTCGACCCGACGACGGGAGAAAAAAGAAGCGGCACCTACGAATCGTCCTTCGACAGGAAAAGCCTCGAGAACATAGCGAAGAAGGGGGGAGGGGCCTATTACGACGCGGGCGACTCCCGGGCCCTCGAAGCAGCCTTCGCCGCCATAGGCGCCGGTTCGACGAGCCTCACCCGGACGAGGAGCGTGAATACGGGCTTCCCCCTTGCTCCTTACCTGGTCGGCCTTTCTCTAGCCCTCCTCGCCCTCGCGAGGATTCTCGGCATCATTTCCGGGGAGGCCCTGCCATGACCCTCGACCATCCCGTCTTTCTTTGGCTCATCGTACTCGCGCCCCTCGATCTCTTTTGGGCCCTGAGCCGCGAGGCGAGGCGTCTTCCCGCCTTCCTCTCGCTGCAAAAGCCTTCAGAGCGAGAAGGCGCGAGAAGGCGCAGAAAGATTCTGGCGCGAACGGCCGCTATCGGCGGCGCACTCTTCATCGTCGCGGCTTCCTTCGCGCTCGCCCGGCCGGGCTGGGGCCGGACGAACCAACTGGTCGAGCGCGAGGGACTTGAAATCGCCATCGTCGTCGATGTGTCGAGAAGCATGTTGGCCGAGGACCTTCCGCAGCCCGCGCCCGGCCTTCCGTCTTCCCGTCTGGCGGCCGCCCTGTCCTATGCCCGCTTCGTATTGAGCAAGGCTCCGGGGGCGGCTTTTTCCCTCGTCGCCGTCAAGGGCGATGGTCTTCTTCTCGTGCCGATGAGCGACGATCTCGACGCCCTGCATGCGGGTCTCGATTGGGCGAGCCCCGGCGCGATGACCCAGGCCGGCACCGATCTCGGCTCGGGAATCTATACTGCCTTGGCCTCCTTCTCGTCCCTCGCCGGGAGGGGAAGACTCGTTCTTGTGCTTTCCGATGGGGGGGATCTCGCGGGCAGGGCGCGGGCGGCAGCCCTCAAGGCGCGCGAAAGAGGCGTCAGGCTCCTCGTCGTGGGCTTCGGCGGCGACAAGCCCGTGCCGATTCCCCTCGGCCATGGCTCATACCTCGATGACGGGAAGGGAAACCCCGTCCTCGTCGTCCAGGACTCCGCCCTTCTCAGGGATGTCGCGTCGGCGGGAGGCGGTCGCTATGTCGACGCGACGGATGCATCAGCCATGGCAGCCCTATCGGACGAAATCGCGAAGGAAGGAAAGACCGGCCTCAGACTCGAGGAGCGGTCTCAGGACCGGACCGGTCTCTTTGCCGATATCGCCCTCCTCTCCCTCTTGCTGAGGTTTCTGGCGGCCTTTTTTGCCCTGGGTCGCTTTCAATTTCGCGCGAAGCCGCGGGCAGGCGAGGTCAAACCATGAGGGTCGGTCGGCTTCTTGGCCTGGCTTGCGGCGGCTGCATTCTTCTCGCGACCCTCGGCTTTTCATCCTGCACCCTGCCGGGAGACTTCGGCGCCGTCGTCGAGGGGAACGCTCGTTTTAGGAAGGGCCATTTCGAGGCGGCCGCGGCCTCCTACCTCTCGGTCCACACCCCCTCCTGGCGCGGCGCCGTGGACTTCGATCTGGCTAACACCTGGGCGCGGCTCGGCGAGGAAAGGGCGGCCGAAAGGCTCTATGCCATAGCCGTCAAGGAGGGACATGGCAGGCTCAAGCGAGATTCCTGGTACAACCTGGGCCTTCTCAGGCTCGAATTGGGTCGATGGGAGGAGTCCTGGAAGGCCTTTCGCGAGGCCTTGCGCCTCGATTCCGGTGATGTCGAAGCCAGGCGAGGCCTTGAAATCGCCTGGAAGGCTTGGAAGAAGGAGGCGAGTTCGGCTCCATCCCTGCCCGCGCCCGCTGTGGGCACGGCCTTCGACGGGGTTGTCGAGAATCTCGAACTCCTTCGGCGCCTCGAGACCGGGTCCTGGCGGCCCGGTTCAGGCCCCGCCTCAACGGGCGAGACCAAGGACTGGTGATGCCGCTTTCTTCGACCCGCGGACTGAGGCAAGGGCTTGTTGCCCTTCTTTTCATTCTTGCCGGAAGCCTCGCGGCCCTGCCCCTCGACCTGCGAGCCATCGGAAGCGGGCAACGCATCGAGGCAGCCGTAACGACAGCCGAATCTACAATGACCGATCTTGTCCTCACCCTCCGATTCCCCGGTTTCCGGACTGCCTCCCTAGGCTCTGGGCGCTATTCCGAGGGGCTATCGTTGGTCGCGGAATCCGATCGCCCTTATGTCGACGATTCCGGCCAAGTCGGTTCAGAGCTGGTCCTCGAATTGGCCTCGCCGAGGGGGGGGCGGGCTCGTGTCGAGAGTCTACGGATCGAAGGAGAGGGTGGATCCTTTGAAATCGCGCCCTTCGACCTGAGTTTCCCAGAGAAGGTGGGGGCTCCGACCCCTCCCGATGCCTGGATCTGGAAGGCCCCCTCTCGGGTCTGGGCCTTTCAAACCTTTGCCGTCCAGCTAAGGCCGATCGAGGCATCGCGGATCGATGCCTCGGCTTGGCCTTCCTTCGTGCTTCCCTCGGGGCTCCTCTTCGAAGCGGGTGCCGACTCCTTTTCCTGGGTCGCGACGGGCCTCGAATCCGGAACCCTCGTTCTTCCCGAAACAAGGATACTGGGGCCTTCGGAGGGAATTGCCCCGGCCACCAGTCTTCTCGTTGTGGAATTGCCGAAGTCGATCAGGGCAAGCCGCGCGATCGGAAATTTTACGCTCTCCCTCGACGCGCCCGGCGAGGGGAGGGGAGGGGAGTCCCTCAGGCTCAGACTCATACTTACGGGCGAAGGCAATCTCCCCGTCCTTCGCTTGCCCGAATTCCGGCTCAGCCTCGACGATAGGAACATTCAGGTCCAGTCAGCCGACGAAAGCCGAATCGATTCGATCCAGAAGACCGCAACGGGCTACAAGGGTAGCATCGCCCTCGATATCGATGTGGTTCCCAAGGGAGGCGGCGTCTTTTCTTTTTCGACCCTGCCCTGGCGCTTCCTCGATTCGGAGGGACGAGAACTCGTGATCGGAACGCTGCGCCGGACAATACAGATTCGTCCTCCCCAAGGCGTGGACCTCTCGGGATCGCAGGCCCAGGCCCTGCAAATTCTGGAGAGCCTCAAGGGCAAGGCGGCTTTGGTCGCCATCGAAAAACTCAAATCCGGAAAGAAGGCGGAGGCCTTGGCCGAATTCTATCACGCTGCTCGGGAAGAGGCGGGCTATCGGGGGCCGGCTCGTCGCCTCGCCGCGAGCCTCGGCGCCTCCGCCCCTGATCTCGGGTCGCCCCTGCCCTACACCCCTTTTTTTGCAGCCGCAGGCCTGCTCGCGCTCGCTACACTTCTCCTTTTTCTGATCAGAAGGGAAAAGCGAGTCGAAGCATGGCTCATCATGCTTTGCGGCCTGCTCGCAATCGCCGCCCTCGCGACAGCGACCTATTCCCTCCTCGACAAGGAAAGGCCTCGCTGGCTCACTCTTGCCACGAGCATGGCTTCGACACCCTCGCCCGATTCGGAACGCCGCGTCGCCCTTCCCCTCGGCAGCACGGGCCGAAAGATCGGCTCCTCGGGCGAATGGATATGTCTCGAATTCCCCGATGGAACCGCGGGTTGGTTGCCTCGTTCTTCGGTATATTCGTACTGAAAGGGAGGCGCCGCATGGATTTTGGCGATCTGCTGGAGGAGTGGGAGCGCCTCTCCTCTCGTCCCGGCGGCCTCGACAGGGCCGTTGAGGCCGAGCGTCGCGCCCTGGAAGACCAGGCTCAGGCGAGGGAAGACAAGGCCGCGACCTTCCGAAACGAAGGCAGCTCAGGCCGCGAGGCGCAATCGGCGCGGCGATCGATGGAAGCCTGGCTTGCGAGCCACGGGGTCGAGGACAAGGACTCGCGACGTGAGGAGTCGAGCTCGAGCGTCGAGGAATCGAGGCGCCTGTCGGCCCTTAGGCCGGGCGCGCGCATCGATCTGCACGGGAAGACGGTGGCCGAGGCGGAATACGCCCTCGGTATCTTCCTCGAGGATTCCGCGCGAAAAGGTATCGAAAAGGTGTTAGTTATCACGGGAAAGGGCAATCATTCGGCCTCGGGAGGCGTCCTCGCCAAGGCGATGCGCATATTCCTCGAGGCCAACCCGAGGGCCGGCCGCTTCGGCACGGCCGACAGGGCCGATGGGGGGGCGGGCGCCCTGTGGGTCGTTGTGCGGAGGTTTATTTCTCCCGGTAGATAATGCGGCCGCGACCGAGATCGTAGGGGGAGAGGGCGACCTTCACCTTGTCGCCGGGAACGATGCGGATATAATGCTTGCGCATCTTGCCGGAAAGGTGGGCAAGGATCACGTGCCCGGTGGGGAGCTCCACCCTGAACATCGTGTTCGGCAGGGACTCCTTGACAACGCCCTCTACCTCTATAGCCTCTTCTTTCGCCACTAGTAACTCCTTGGGGGACCCGGTCCGCCTCCGGATGCTCCCTGGCTGGTGTGGCGGAGAAAATTTGCAGTTCCTGCCCGAGCGCATAAGATAGTACGGGTGGGGCGAGGTCGTTGTCAATCGCTCTTGATTTTTCGAAAGCGGTGCGGCATAGTGCCGATTCCGAAAATCCCGGGCAATCCGGCGATCCGCCCTCCGCGCCTCGGCGCGACGGGCGGCAAAACCAGGGACAACGGCGAACGGAGGCTTCCATGGACAAGGAATTCGTCGATTCGATGCGCACATTGCTCGTCTCGCAGAAAAGGCAGATCCTCGAGACGCTCGCCGCCACGAATGCCGATTTCCGCGCCATCGTCGAGGAGATGGATCCAAAGGACTTCGCCGACGTCGCAAGCGACGACATCGATCGCAAGATGATCGAGGCCCTCGGGTCCCAGGATATCAAGCGCATCCGCGCCATCGACGCGGCCCTGTCGCGGATCCAGCAGGGCCATTACGGTCTCTGTGTAAAATGCGGCAAGAAGATCCCCACGGAGCGACTCCAGGCCCTTCCCTACGCGGTGCTCTGCATCGATTGCCAAAAGGGCGAGGAACGTCGTAACCGATAGCTTCGCTATCGGTTACGTGCGAAATCCCTTTGGGATTTCGCGAACTCCCGGGCTCAGCGATTGCGTGCCGATTCGCGGAGCGAATCGGCGGTCTATTGAGCTATCGGTTACGTGCGAAATCCCTTCGGGATTTCGCGGGCTCCCGAGGCTCGGCGATTGCGATGGTTCGGATCAGACTTCTTCGATGCCGACGAGCTTCCACGCGCCGCGCGTGAGGACGGCTACCTCTTTATAGCCCGCGGCCATCGCGTGCGAGCGCGCGACCTCCAGTCCGGCGCCGAGATGCGACACGTGGTGGGCGTCGGCGGAAAAGGTGATGGGCACGCCGAGTTCCCGGAGCCGCTTCAGGATCGGCAAGGCAGGGTGGGGAGACTTCGCCTTGCCGCGAAGCAGGGCTCCGAGGTTGATTTCTACTATCGCGCCGCTTTCGGACAGGCTCTCCACGGCCGCGAGGGCGGCGTCGAGGTAGTCCTTCGAGCTCTCGTCGAACCAGCGGCCGTCCTTGTTGTTCCGGACGACGAGGTCGAGATGGCCGAGTATGTCGAAGCCGCCCGTCTCGATGGCCTTGGCGAGATTAGCATAATAGGTACGATATACGAGGCGCCCTTCGCCCTTCGCCTTTTCCCTCACGTTGCGGTCGAATTCCTCCGCGGGACTGTCGATGGTGAAGGATCCTTCGCCCGTCGGATCGATGTAGTGGACCGAGCCGATGCAGTAATCCAGGCGGGAGTCGGAGAATCGGCCGTCGGCCGGTGAGACCAGCCCTTCGATCCAATCGATCTCGAGCCCGAGGAGGATTTCCATCTTTCCCTCCCACTCTCTCTTAAGCCGGCCGATTTCCTCGACATAGTCGGGCAGGCGCTCCGGCCGCATCGTCCAGTCGGTCGGGAAGGGGAGAGGGGCATGGGAGGAGAATCCGAGCACCGAATAGCCGGCGGCATGAGCCGCCTCAGCCATCTCGGCCGCGCTCGACTTGCCGTCGCAGAATTGGCAGTGCGTGTGATAGTTGGTGAGCATGGTGGGGAATATACAAATCGACGCGGGGAAAAGTCGACAGCCGCGGGACTTTCAGCCCTTATCCGCCAGGCCCAAGGTTCGAAGGGCGTGGGAAAAATCGTCGAAGGCGTTGCCGAGGGCCGTGAGGGCCATCACGGCTCCCTGATCGTCGCCCTGCTTTCCCGCGGTTTCGGCGTCGCGGGCCGCGTCGCCCAACCTCTGCGCCGAAAGGTTCCAGGCAGCGCCCTTTATCGAATGGGCAGCCTCGCGGAAGGCGACGAAATCCCTCCTTTCCAAAGCCTCCGAAAGCTCGCCAAGTTGCTTGCGAACCTTCGCCACGAAGCGTTCGAGGAGGTTCTTCACGGTCGATTCCTGGCCAAGGAAGGTTTCGAGGGCCCTCTCCCAGTCGAAGATGTCCTTTTCGGGCCTTGGTTCGGCCCCAGGTAGCTCATCGGCCTGGGCCGCGCCCGTGCCATTCCGGCTTGGTGCCGGCCTTTCTTCCTGGGGGCTGGTGGCCTGGGCGGCCTGGATCCGGGGCTGGGGCATCCTTGCGCGCTCTGGCGCCCGCCCGCCCCGGGACGCAGGCAGCCAGGTTGTCAGGATCGCCTCGAGATCCGCCTTGCGGAAGGGTTTGACGAGAATGGCATCCATTCCCGATTCGAGACATTTCTCGAGTTCGCCCTTGAGGGCCGAGGCCGTCACCGCGATGATGGGCCCTTTCCAGCCCCGCTTCCTGAGTTCCTTCGCGGCCTCGTAGCCGTCGAGTCGCGGCATGAAGATGTCCATCAGGATGACGTCGTATGTCCCGCTCTTGGCCATCCGCTCCGTCGCCTTCTCCACGGCCTCCTGCCCGTCGCAGGCCTCGTCGACGCGAAGTCCGAGTTTGCCCAGTATTAGGCCGAACAGCTCACGGTTGACCTCGTGGTCTTCGGCGACAAGGATGTCGGCCTTGAAAGGCGCGGGACTCTTGTCGGCCCGAAGATCTCTCCGACCCTTCGATTCGTCCGAGGCAGCAGGCCGGGACCCCGTTCCTCCTGCTTCTTCCCTATCTTCGCCCTCTTCCAGTTCGAATGCGGCCTCGGATTCCTCGTCTCCCAGGCCCTCGAGGGCGTCGAGGAGGGCCTGGGGCCTCACCGGTTTAGAAAGATAGGCGGCGAACCAACGGAGGAGCTTCATCTTGGCGTTCTGCCCCATCGTCCCGGCGGGAACCATGAGAACGAGCCGCGTCTTCGGTATCGCCTGATCGCCGTGGATTTCGCTGGCGAGGCGCCAGCCGTCCATCGATGGCATATCCTGATCGATGAGGCAGACGTCGAATGCCCTGGACTCGGCGGCGGCCTTTTGCAGGCAGACGAGGGCCTCGGCCCCCGAGGCCGCAAGTTCAGTTTCCCAGCCGTTTCGCGCTGCGATGCGCTGGGCGATAGCCCGAGCCTCCGCGTTGTCGTCGACGACGAGGAGTCTTTTCGTTTCCAGGTCGAGGAGGGGAAGGGGAGGCTCCTCGGCGAATTCCGGAAGGGCCACGGGAATTTCGAACCAAAATATCGAACCCGAAGGCTCGCGCGGCAGGACGCCGATGCTTCCTTCCATGAGTTCCACGAGGTGCCGCGAAATCGCGAGCCCCAGTCCCGTGCCCCCTGCGCGTCTGACCGCCGACATGTCGGCTTGGTAGAATGGTGTGAAGAGCCTTTGCCTGAGATCCTCCGGAATGCCGATGCCCGTGTCCCGCACCTCGAAACGCAGCCATTCCCTTTCGGCCTCCACCTTCCTCGCGACGAAGAGGCCGACAAAGCCGGAGTTGGTGAATTTGATGGCGTTCTTGAGGAGATTGATGAGGATCTGTCTGAGTCTCGTGGCGTCGCCGCGAAGCAGGGCGGGGACCTCCTCTTCGATGTCGAGGAGGAGTTCGAGGCCCTTGCGGTGGGCGTCGAGTGCCAGGAGATCGACCGACTGGCCGGTGAGGTCGCGAAGATTGAAATCGGCCGCCTCGAGACTGAGTTTCCCTGCCTCGATCTTTGAGAAGTCGAGTATGTCGTTGATGAGGGCGAGGAGGACATCGGCCGAAAAGCCGATCTGAGCCGTGTAGTCGGCCTGTTCCCCGTCGAGCTGAGTTTCGCCGAGAAGCTCGAGGACGCCGAGAATGGTCTGGATGGGAGTCCTGATCTCGTGGCTCATGTTGGCGAGGAAGAGGCTCTTGGTCTGGGTCGCGCGCTCAGCCTCTTCCTTGGCGGCGACGAGGATCTTTTCCTTTGCAGTCCTGTCGGTGACGTCCTCGAAGGCGCAAAGGAGAAAGCGATTCGCGTTGGCCGCCTCGTGTCCTCCGGGCTCGATGACGCTCAGCTTGGCAGCTATCCAGCGGCGGACTCCGGCCGCGTCGACGAAGGGCGTTTCGATTTCGACCTGTTGCCGCGCCCCGAGGAAAAGCTCGGCGGCAAAATAATCGAGCCTGATTCCCTCCCGCTCGCGCACGAGTTCGTAAAAGGAACCTTCGAAGCGCTCCGCTTCGACGCCAGCGAGGGAGCGGAAGAAGCCCGAGAAGCTGTCGTTCCAGGTGGCGAAGACCCCCCGCCAGTCGAGGGCGACGAGGGGTTGGGCCGATTCGACGAAGGCCGCGCGCCAGAACGATTCGGGTGTTGCCATCGGAACTGCCCGCTAGAAATTCGCCTTGAGGATTTCGAGGGTCTTCTTCATGATCTGGTCGGGTCTGAGCGGCTTGACAAGGTAGCTCCGCACCCCGGCCTCCATGGCCTTGACCACGGCCTCGCGCTGGGTGACCGCCGAGAGGATGATGATGGGCACGTCGTTCTCCTCGCTTCGGAGGCGCTTGAGCACCTCGAAGCCGTCCATCCCCGGCATGAGTAGGTCGAGGAAGACGAGGTCCCAGTCTTTGGCGCGAGCGTTGTCGATGAATTCGCGGCCGTCGGAGAAGGCGCTCACCGAGGCGTTGATCGCCCCGAAGGTCGTCTTGACGAGTTCCTGTATGACGAAGTCGTCGTCGACGACGGCGATGACGAGTCCCTGCCCCGGCGACGCGGCCAAGGCCCCGGATGAGGCCGGCCGGCCTGTCGCTTGGGCTTCAGCCGCCTTCGCGCCGTCGCCCTCGGTGCGGAAGCGCATTTCGATGGTCTCGGCCCCTCCCGCCTGGCCCTGGGCGGAGAGAATCCGTTCGGAGATCAGCTCGGCGGCCTTCTCCTTGTTATCGCTGTTGGGATCGTAATCGATCAGGAGGCCGTCCATCGCGCCTTGAAGGTTGGAGAGGACCTCGATGCCGCGGAACTCTTGCCGCCCACCCACGAATTCCCGCAAGAACGACGAGATCGTGAGGATTTTGACGTGGCTGGCCTTTCCCTGCGCGTGGGTGACGAGGATGCGGAGCAGGAGCTCGATGTTGCTGCCGTCGACGAAGCTGAGCTCGATGTCGCTCAGCATGACGAGGATGCGCGGACTACGAATCTGATAGAGCTCGACGAGCTCGGCGACCTTGAAGCGGAGAAGTTCGATCCTCTCCCGGTTGAGACCCTTCGCGATCTCGATGAAGACGATGTTGTCGTTGACGTGGGCTTCGATGATGCAGGGGGTCTCCTCGAGGCGCAGCTTGGTGCCGAGGGCCTCGTTGAGGGCGCTGAAAAGCGCGTCTATTCGGAGGGGCTTCATCAGCACCTTGCGGATGCGGAAGGGCACGAATTCCAGGAGGCGACTGCGATCGATCTTGGTCGAGGTGAGGAGGACGGGGATCTCCGAGGTATTGGGATTCCTGTTCTTCTCCTCGAGGATCTCGCGGCTGCTCTTGCGCTGGAGGTCCTGGTCCATGATGAGGAGGTCGGGCAGGAAGGTCCGCAGTTTGGACAGGCCGTCGAGGCCGTTGATGGCGACCTCCACCTCGAAGTATTCGCCGAGGCGGTCGCGGAGGTAGCTCCGGAAGAGCTCCGAGCCGTCGACGACCAGTATCTTTTGCCTCGCCATGTCAGGCTCCGTTTCGCATCGAGAAGGGCTGATGCGTCGATTCCACGGCGTCGCGCCAGAGGGAGTCCTCGGGATCGACCTTCGAGCGGCTCTTCGTCGCCACCTCGATGGGGATGTGGACGAACTTGCTGTTGACCATGCCGACGATCATGCCCGTCTTGCCCGCCATGGCCGCGTGCACCGCGTTGCCGCCGAGGCGTTCGCAGTAGACCGAATCCACGGGGCTCGCCGGGGCCGAGCGCACCATGTAGCTCGGATCGATGTACTTGAGGCCGATCTCGATCCCCTTTTCGCGGAAGCGGGCCTCAATGCGCTCTTTGAGGTAGAGGCCGATGTCGGCGTGGAGCTTGTTCCCCGAGGCGTCAGCCGCGTTTACCGCCGCCAAATGCTCCTGGCCCGCCCCCTCGGCCACGATGATGACGGCATGATGGCGCGCGGCTATGCGCTCCTCGAGGCGGGTGAGGAAGCCCGCCGGCCCTTCGAGATCGAAGGGAACCTCGGGGATGAGGACGAAGTTGGCTGCATGGGCGGCGAGGGCCGTGTGCACGGCTATGAAGCCCGAATCGCGGCCCATCAGCTTCACGAGGCCGATGCCGTTGATGTAGGAGTCCGCCTCGGCGTGGGCGCAGGCCACCGCGTCGGAGGCCCGCGCGACGGCGGTTTCGAATCCGAAGGAGCGGTCGAGCCAGAGGAGGTCGTTGTCGATGGTCTTGGGAATGCCGATGATCGATACCTTGAGGTGGCGCCGCTCGATCTCCTCGGCGATGGCGAGGGCTCCCTTCTGCGTGCCGTCGCCACCGATCGTGAAAAGCATCGTGAGGTTGAGTCGCTCGATCGCGTCGACTATCTCCGAAGTGCGCTCGCCGCCTCCCCGCGAGGAGCCGAGGATGGTGCCGCCCGCCTTGTGGATCTCGTCGACGATTTCCGGACCGAGGGGGAGGACCTCGAGATTGGAGTCGGGGAGGAAGCCCCTGTAGCCGTAGCGGATGCCCGTGATACGCCGAACGCCGTAGCGGTACCAGAGGCAGCGGACAGTGGCGCGGATGACGTCGTTGAGGCCGGGACAGAGGCCGCCGCAGGTGACGATGCCGGCGTGGACGTGGCTCGGATTGAAATAGATCATGCGCCGGGGGCCGGCCCGCTCGAAGACGGGACCTTCGGGCATGACGCCGTCGGCTTCCACTTCCACTTCATGCCGGACGAAATATCGGTCATCCTCGTAATCGGCGAGGGCGTCGCCCACGGTGCGGGAGAGGGCGAGGGGGCTGGTGATCCGCGCCTCGCCGAGCGATCGTACTTGAAATTCTTTGGGGATGGCCATGTTGTTCTCCTGCGGAGAGTATAAGGAGATGGTGATTCGAGTGCAAACGATCGATCCGGCGATGGGGGTCGTGGCGCGCGGTTTTCAACCACCGGCGTCTTGCGCGGTCTCAGCCCCCGGCGTCCCGCGGGTCTCAACCACCGGCGCCTTGCGCGGCTTTGAGGTCGGCCGTGAGGGTGGGGTCACCGGGTAGCTTGGCGAGGCCGGCGGCAGCGGCGGCGGCCGCCTCCTTGAAGCGCCGCGCGTTGAAGAGCCGGGCGAATTCGTTGTGCACGGTGACGACGTAATTGTGGCGGTAACTCTGGGCGGCCTGGACGAGGCTGGCGTTTCCATTTGTCCTGGCAATTCCCTCCTCAGCGAAGGCCGCGGCGCCGAGCCAGTCGCCCGAGCGGCCGATGCGATTGGCCTCGTTGCCGTAGAGGAAGGCGTAAAACTCGTCGGCCCTCGCCGTTCCGATGTCTCCCGAGGCGAGGGCTCCCTCGACGAGGGCCAAGGCCTGGGCGAAGGACCCTGTTCCCTTGTTCTGGTAATCGGAGAGGGCTGCGACCAGGGCGCCGTCGGCCGCGGCTGAGGCTATCGTCGCGATGCGCCTGTCCTCGCCCCAGCGCGATTTCGCCTCCGCGGCGAGCTGCCGGGCATCGGCCCATCTGCCGGCTCCCATCAGGGCCGCGGCGAAATTGTTGATCCTACCTAGGACGAAGTCGCGGCCCTCGGCGTCGGGCTCCATGGCCTCGTAGTCGACCGCGAGGGAAAGGGCCTCGCTCCAGCGACCCGCCGATTCGAGGAGGGCCGCCCGGTTGGAGAGGATCAGGGAGAGGAGGCGGCGGCCGTCGATGCCTTGGCGCCGGGCGTAATCGCCGGGCGGAACGTAGCTGTAACCGGTGACCTTGCCGAAGGCGTCGGTGAATTCGCGCTTCGTCCCCGGGTCGAAACCGAAGGCCGTCGTCGTCTCGACGTCGATCCGGCCGCCGTCCACCTCGACCGAACAGAAGGCGTGGTCGCTCGTCCTGACCCCCTCGCAGGGAATGCCGAGCTCGCGGGCCGCGATGAGGTAGACCACGGCGGAGGAGACGCAATTGAATTGGCCCCGGTTGAAGACATCGACGAGGGTGGTCGCCGTCGTCGAATAGCCGCGAAAGGGTCCCTTTTCATGGAGAAGCTCGAGGAGGGTTTCTGCCCGGCTCTTCGCGTCGGGCATCTTGGCCGCGGCCTCGCGGATCGGCGCGAGGATCGATTCGACCCCTCTTCGCCAAGACGGCAAGGAAGCATCGTCGATGCCCGAAACGATGAGGGCCGTATCGACCAGAATGTCCGGGCTTAGGGGACCCGAGGCCGAGCCGAGGGCCGCCAGTCGGGGGTCTGGCTGGGGGATGAGGGTCCTGTCGACGCCGTTCGGCCTCGAAGGCTGCGCCAGCGCCGCCGACCCCGCCTCGGCGAGGGCCGGCTCAGGCGCGAGGCCGAAGCCGAGCGCGACGAAGGCGAAAAGGCCCGCGAGCGCGGGGAGTTTCCGATAGCCACTTGTCCTATTCATGCTTGAAACCTTATTTTACAGGTTCGTGCATGCCGCGGAAAGCGGCGCCCGGAGGAACCCGAACAATGAAGACAGAACGCGACCTCGTGATCATCGGAGGCGGATCGGCCGGCCTCGCCGCCGCCCAATACGGGGCGAGAGCGAATCTCGATACCCTCCTCATCGAGGAAATGGCGCCCGGAGGTCAGGCCCTTCTCATCGACAGGCTCGAGAATTATCCGGGCATCGTGGAGCCGGTCAACGGCTATGATTTCGCCGAAACCCTCCACCAGCAGGCCGAGAACTTCGGCGCCGAGTTCCTCACCGCCTCGGTTTCGGCGATAACGAAGGAAGGGAAGACCTTCCGCATCGAGACGAACGAGGGAACCTTCACCGCTCTCGCGGTCATTCTCGCGACGGGCGCCGTGCATCGTCACGCCAACGTCAAGGGCGAGGAGGAGTTCCAGGGACGGGGCGTTTCCTACTGCGCGACCTGCGACGGACCATTTTTCAAGAACAAGAAGATGCTTGTGGTCGGGGGCGGCGACGCCGCCTGCGACGAGGCCATGTTCCTTTCCAAGCTGGCCGAGAAGGTCATCCTCGTCCACCGTCGCGACGTCTTCAGGGCACAGAAATCCCTGGCCGCCCGCGTCCTCTCGAACCCCAAGATCGAAGTGCGGTTCAACACCGTCGTCCGCGAGATCAAGGGCGACAAGAAGGTCGGGTCCGTCGAGCTCGAAGACCTCTCTGCGAAGAGGCGTTACGAGGAGGATGTAGCCGCCGTCTTCGTGTTCATCGGCTCTGATCCCCGCAGTTCCCTCGCCGGCGACGCGAAGCGCGACGAGGGCGGCTCCCTCATCACCGACGAGAGGATGGAGACGAGCGTCAAGGGCCTCTTCGCCGCCGGCGACGTGCGCGTGAGCCCCTTCCGCCAGATCGTCACCGCCTGCTCCGACGGGGCGATCGCCGCCCATGCGGCCGCCATGCACATCGACGAGCTGCGCGGGCCCGAATGACGGCTCCAGCCGGAGCGGAATAGGCGCCGATGTCTCGACGTCCCTCGCCGATCCTCGTCGGCCTCATCCTTCTCTCCCTCGTCGTCACGGGCATGTCGATGGCTCCGGCCTCGGGGCTTTCGACGGCCGGAGCAGCCGATGTCACCACCCTGTTGGGGCCGGCCCTCGCCGCGCGCATGGAGGAGAAGGCTGTTACCCCTGGCGAATCGGTTTCTTCCGGAGTCCTTTCGTCGAAGGCGGCAAAGGCCCTTGCCGCTTATTCGATCCCCGCCTCGGGAAATGAAAGTCCCGATTTCTGGTCGAGAGGCGACCCCGACGCCCTCGCGGCCGCCCTCGTCGCGTCGATGCGCCCCGAGGAAGTCCTCGGGCAGGTCTTTCTCCTCGGCTATCCGGGCACGGTGCCCACGCCCCTCATCTTCGACTGGATCGAGAAGCGCGGTCTCGGAGGCGTCAAGATCTTCGGCTGGAACGCGGAGGATACGACGAAGCTCGCAATTGCGATAGACGAGCTCCAATCGGCGGCCCTGAGGTCGGGGCATCGGATCCCTCTCCTCATCGCCACCGACCAGGAGGGCGGCATCGTTCGCCACGTGAAGGGCGATTCGACCGAGACCCCCGGAAACATGGCTATCGGTGCCTCCGGAAAGCCTTCCGACGCCTATTGGAGCGGCTACTACATCGCGAGGGAACTCGACGCCCTCGGCATCAACATGAATTTCGCCCCCGCCGTCGATCTCGCCACGAATCACCAAAGCGAGCTGATCGGAACCAGGGCCTTTTCGGACGATCCCGTCGCCGCCGGCATTCTCGGCGCCGCCTTTTCGGCAGGCACCATGGCTGCAGGTGTCATCCCGACCGCAAAGCATTTCCCCGGCCACGGCGACACCGACCAGGATTCGCACGGGGTCACGCCGGTGATCGGCATCGGCAAGAAAACCCTCGAATCGCGGGAACTCCTTCCCTTCAGGATGCTCGTCGATGAGGGTCTGCCGGCGGTGATGAGCGGACACCTCGATTTCCCGCGCATCGATCCGAGCGGAAGGCCCGCCTCGCTTTCGCGGCGATTCATGACCGACATTCTCCGGGGCGAGATGAAATTCAAGGGTGTCGCGGTCACCGACGATCTCAGGATGGGGGGGACGGGCACCGATTACGCCACGGCCTGCCGCGAGGCCCTGGATGCGGGAGACGACCTCCTCATGTCCTCCATACTGCCTGACCTCGACGACGCGAGCTTTACGAGACTCCTTGCCGCCTACCGCGTCGATCCGCGTTTTCGGGCGAGGGTCAGGGAGGCCGCTATCCGCGTGCTGAGCCTCAAGCTGCGCTGGCTCGCCCCCCGCGGCCCGAGCGCCCTCATTCCGCGGGTCGAGGAACTCGACAAGCATCTACCCGACCGCAAGGGCGAGGGTTTCTTCCGCGATCAGGCCGAAAGGTCGGCGACTGCCCTGAATCCGGCGAGTCTTCCCTGGAGACCTTCAGGCCGCCTCCTCATCGCCAGTCCGTTGTCGACCTTTTCGGAGGCTGCCGCCGCGGCCTGGCCCGGTTCGGCCTCATTCCGTTTTTCCTGGCGCCCCGAGACGCGGGCCCTCCCCGCAGAGATCGCCTCCTTCGACGAGGCTCTCGCGAAGGCCGATTCCGTCCTCGTCTGCGTACAAGGCGACGCCGGCATGGATTTCGCGCTGGCCGCCCTGGCGCGACGAAAAAACGTCGCAATTGTTTCGATATTGACCCCCTTTCCCCTTGCGCGGGCTCCCGCCGCATTGCCGGCTGTCGCCGTCTACTCGATGTCCCCCGATTCCATCGCCGCGGCCATTTCGGCGCTTAAGGGCGAGAGCAAGGCCGAAGGCAGCTTTCCCGTGGCTCTCGCTGGCCCTCGATGAAAGAGGCGGCGACGAGGGGCTGGCGCCGCGCCGTCAAGGCCGACGCCGAGGCTGTCGAGGCCTTTCTGCGCGGCCGCGAGTCGCGGGCGGCCGGCATGATTTCGCGCCTCCTCGGCGAGAAGGGGCTCAGGATTCCCTCGTCGCTCGGACCGACCTGTCTCTGGCTTCGCCGCGAGGCGGGCGAACCCGTCGAGGCCGCCGCCCTCGGGCTCGCAGGCGGTCTCTGGTTCGTCCAGCTGCCCGAGGGGGAAAGAAGCGCCGCCGGGCTCGGAGCGGCCTTCGAGGAGGCTTCGCGCAAGCCTGGTTTCGCGCCTCCGAAACCGGCATCGGTCATCGGGCCGGCTTCCTCGGTGACTGCCTTCGAGGCAGCTCTGAGCCTTTCGCCCGCCCACGTGGTCGAGTATCGGCTGATGGAAAGGGCACCCTGGGGGCTTGGCGCCCCTGCCCCCGACTGCGAGCCGCGCTGTCAGGTCTCCCTGTGGAGGGCAAGTCCCCTCGATCTCGGCGAACTCCTGCCCCTGCAGGAAGCTTACGAAAAGGAGGAGGTCGTCACGCCGCTCCGGGTCTTCGACGCCGAGGCCTGTCGGGCCTTCCTCGCGCGGAACCTCGCCGTCGAACTCATCATAGGCGCCCGGCTCTCGGAAAGCTCTCGCAGCAGGGGTCGCGCGGTGGGCAAGGCCGCGACGAACGCCAGGGCCTTCACCCTCGATCAAATCGGCGGTGTCTTCGTTGAAGCCGAGTTCCGGAGCCGCGGCATCGCGGCCGCGATGATGGCCTTTCTACTGGGCATCACGGCGAAGGAGGGCAGAGGCTCCTCCCTTTTCGTCAAAAAGTCCAACGCGCCCGCCCTCGCTCTCTATGAGCGTCTCGGTTTCGACCTCGTCGACGATTTTCGCGCCTCGTACCACCTGCCGCGTTGATGGCCTCGAGACTGCGGACTACACGGTCTCAGTCCGCTCGTCGATAGGAAAATCGCCTCGGAACACATAAGCCGGCCTTGCCGCGACGTAGAGCGAGCCGTCGGATTCTCGACGCACCCAAAGCCCGTCCCTGCCTGATCGCACAAAGGCCTCGTCGGACGCCCTTCCGAGGAGGGCCGCCGCGCCGAGGGCCATGGCAGCCATGGACACCGTGTCGACCCGGGCGCCCTTGGGAGCGCCTATGACGATTTCGGCTTCGCTGAGACAGAGGGCTGGAATCGCCACTGCGGGTACCTTTCCCCGACCTCGGCTCGATAATTTCACCCTGAGCGGCGCCCCAACCCCCTCGTGAAAGAACACGACCCCTTCGGGCCCCTCGCGCCTCGCCGTCCCTTCGCGCCTCGCCCCGCCAGCCTCGTCGCTTCCAGCCGCCTCTCCCGTTGCCGACAAGGCCACGGGAAGGGCCTCAAATCTCTCGCCCTTCGACTCGACGCGAAGGCTTCGCTCGAGGGCGAGCCCTCCGTCGAGGAGTGCCCGATCGGGCAGACCGTAGAGGGGGCCGACCGAAAGGCCCAGGGAAGAGCCGTCGAGGACATCGACAAGGATTTCGCCCGAGGCAGTCCGGAAATGGAGCTCCTCGCTGCCCGCCCGCCCCGAGTCGAGAAGCCAGCGCGCGGCGCAGAGGGCGGCGTCGAAAAGAGCCGCCTTGCGTGAACCATCCCGATCGTAGACCTCGAGCCAGAGGTCCTTTTCGGAACGGGCGACCGACGCGAGCCTGAGCCCGCCGACCCCGCGTCGCCTATGGAGGATGGCCCTCGCGACCTCCTCTCGCTTCCCTCCGCTGCCGTCTCCGATGCCATCGAGGAGGAGGAGATCCGCGGAGCCGACTCGCAGCTTGATGAAACCGAAGTCCATGGGTCGAGACTATCCTTTTCGCCGTCCCAGGGCTATCATCGCGGTCGTGAAGAATCATGTAATCGTAGCTCCATCGGGTCGCGAAGGGATTCTCGCTCCGACGGGACCGGAGATCTGCGGCATCGACGAGGCGGGGCGGGGACCCCTCGCCGGACCCGTCTACGCGGCGGCCGTCGTCCTTCCCGAATCCTTTCCCATCGACATCCTCGACGACTCGAAGGCGTTGTCGCCCGCCCGCCGCGAGTCGGCCTTTTCGGCCATCGTCGAAGGGGCGATCGCCTGGGCCATAGACTGGTCGAGCCCCAGCGAAATAGACGAGCTCAACATCCTCGCCGCCACCTTTCTCGCGATGAGCCGCGCCCACGAGGCCCTTCTCGCGAGCCTCGCCGAGTGCGGCCGCGCGGCCCCGAGGGAAACCCTCGTCGACGGCAACAGGCTCCCTTCCCTCCGGGGCGAGGCGCGCGCGATCGTGGGCGGAGATGCCCTCGTCCCCGCCATCATGGCGGCTTCGATCCTCGCCAAGGTGGCCCGCGATCTCCAAATGGAGCGCTTCGATTGGCTTTATCCCGAATACGGCTACTCGCGACACAAGGGTTATCCCACGAAGTCCCATCGCGAGGTCGTACTCTCGAGGGGACCTTCTCCCATCCAGCGCTCCAGCTTCAGGGTTCGCGCATAGAGGGAGGAGGTATGACGATGGCGGAATCGAAAGGGAGGGAAGGGTGGATTCCATCCGTGAGGGCGGGGGCCTTGCGCGCCCTCTTCGTCTCGTCGGTCTTGGCTTTTTCGCAGGCCTCCTGGCCGGAGGGGCCATCGGTCTCGCCGGAGGCCTCGGTTTCGGCGCCCGCGACTCCGCGAATCTCCGCGAGCGAGCTCGAGCGGCTGTCGGCGATCTCGACGCGGCTCGCGGAGCTCAACGAGAGGCTCAGGACAGAGCTCGAAGTCTCGAGGCGGAACTCGTCCGGATTGGAGGCCTCGCTCGCGGACTCGACTCAGGAGCTCGGGGAGCTGAGACTCGAGCTCGAACGCTTTCGGCTGATCTCGAGCGAGCTCGAGCTTCGTGCGACGAGCTCGGAGCGGGAATCGATCGCGCTGTCGGAAGCGTTGAGGAAAGCGGAAGACTCGTTGAGGAGCTTGGAGGTCTCGTTCGCGGATTACAGGAAGGCGGCTGAGGCCCGTTCGCTGCGCATATCCCTGCTCAGCCTCGGCGCCGGTCTCGCCGCGCTCGCCGGATGGACCGTGGCGCTTTTTGTCGTCATAATTAAGTGAATCGTGCCGGGCCCCGGCCGAGTCCCTCGGCCCGGGCTATCGGAATCGCCTCAGGCCTCGTCGCCCGAACCCTTGTCAGCGGCTTTCTTCCTCACGACGACCCGCCTCTTGCGCGGCGCCCCGCCCTCGCTCGACGTGGAGGCTTGGTCCGCCTTCGCTCGGCGAGGGGCCGGCGTCGGGGAATCGCCGCCCTCGAGGTTCGCCGCCCGAGGAGGACGAATGCGTCGGGGTTCGTCCTCGGGCTCGAAGACCATTTCAGTGGGTTTGGCACCGGGCTTTTCCAAGAATCCGAGGGTCGTCTGGAAGGCCCTGAGGAAGCCGCGCATGTCTTCGCGAAAGACCACGATGGATCGCCGGTCGAAGGATTCCGTCTCGGTGGGCTTCGATTCCACGATCGACAGGAAGATGTCTCCCATGCGGTTTTGCTTTACATTGAAAAAATAGGTCCGGCCCTCGCAGGAAACCTTCGTCGAAAACAGCTCGCCACGGATACCCATCATCGCTCCTCGTCGTGCGGCAATCCTACAGGGACGTCGCGATAAAGTCTATTGTCGATCGATGGACCCATCGCCTTTACCTAACAGTCGCCGGAAGATCTACTTCGCCGCATCGGCCGCCCTGACCATGGCCCTGTGCCAATCGAGGAGCCATTCCTCGTCCTCGGCCCTCCCGCCCTGAATGTCAGCCATGATGCGGAAGACGGGCTCCGTGCCCGAGCCGCGCATCCAGAGGAAGCCCTTGGCCGAACCGGCGGCATCGAGCAACGCGATGCGCAGTCCCCCCTGGCCCGAGGCGGCGAAATCCTCGCCCACCTCGATTTCGGCGCTGCCCTTCGTCGCGAAGGCCCGCCAGCCGACGATACCCCAACGATGTTCCAATTGTGAGCTTTTGGCCGGCCAGTTCCTCGCGAAGATCTCCCGATAGCGGGACTTGAGCGCCGCGTGGTCGCGTTCGGCGATGCGAAGGGCCGCCCGCGTCTCGAAGACGCTCGTCGTCGCGAAGGGCGGGAGCGAGGCGACCACGTCGGCGATGGTGAAGTCGGGCCTCCAAAGCGAGGCCTGCCCGGAGCGCTCGAGCCAGATGCGAAAAAGCGACTTCTCGCCGCGGAGGAGAAGGAGCTTGAGCGCGGCCCCGAGGGTCGCGAGGGGATCGCGCACCTCCGAGGGATGGGTGATGTTGCCGCCGTTCGAGCCTTCGCCGAGTATCCTTACGGTCCTGCCCGCGGCCCTGAGCTGATTGGCGAGGCCCACCACGTTGGCCTCGCCCGTCTCGGCACGATGGACCTCCGATCCGAAGGCGCGGGCGATCGCCTCGATCCTGAGGCTCGTCGCGTCGTTGACGGCTACCGCGGCGTTTCCGGCCTTGCCTTCCCTGTCGAGCAGGGCGAGCTCGGCGAGGACCGCCAGGGCGAAGACCTCCTGGGCCTCGAGGGGCTTCGCCGCGCCCGAGTCCGCGTCGCGCCAGACGAGGTTGCCGCGATCGCCGTCGCAGTCGGGAACGTAGGCGATCGCGAAGGAGGCGTCGGCCCTGCCCGCCTCGACGAGGCGCTCGCGCGCCGCTTCGAGGGATTCTCCCTCGGGCACGATCCTGTGCGCGAATTGCCCGGCTACATCGTTCATCGAAATATGGCGGAGGCCGAGGCCGTCGAGGAAATTCGCGTCGATCGAGAGACAGCGGGCCGAGCCGTTGAGATCGGCCAAAACCCCGAGGGGGTTGGAGCGCCCCCCCTCCTCCATTTCGTCGAGAAGGGCATCCTGGGCCTCGAGCTCCTCCCTCCCGGTGACGATCTGCCGCGCGAAGAGGGTGTAGGCCGAAAAGGCGCGGCGCTTCCAGGCGTTGCAGCCGGAAAAGACGGCGGCGACGGAGCGAGGCTCCGCCTCGTCGACGAGGGCGAAGACGCGTTGGGCGATCCCGGGATCGGCGATGCGCTCGCGGAAGGAGGCGATGAGGGGGGCGATCTCGGCCCCGGAGAACACGCCGCCTCCCGAGCCGAACTTGACGCCGTTATGGGCGGGCGGATTGTGGCTCGCGGAAATGTAGCAGAATCCCTCGGTCCTCTCTTCGTCCGCGGCGTCCATGGAGGTCGTCCGTCGCGAATAGGCCATGATCTCGGGAGCCGCGATTACCGAAAGATAGCGGACCCTCATTCCGAGCGAAAGGAAGACGCGCAGCATGGTGTCGGCTAACGCGGGACCCGTGGGCCTGCTGTCGGTCCCGAGGAGGATGGCGGCGTCGTGCCTGCCGCTATTCGCGATCACATGCTCGGCGAAGACCATGGCCATCGTCCCGGCTATGACGAGCTCGGCCGGTCCCACCCGGGTCGACAGGCTGTTCTCGTCGGGGCTCTCGTCGGCCCGGAGGGGAGGGGCCCAGGCCGCCCTTGCCGCGGCGGGGTCGGGTGAGGCGAAGACCTTGCGCCAACCCGAGGCTGAGAGGATGAGGGTCGAAGCGGCGGACTCGAGTTCCGCGGGCGAGGGGAGACGGCGCCTTTCGAGGGGGACGAGATCCGGATCGCCTAGGGGGAGATTGGTGACGGGATGGAAGAACATGGACATGAAGCGACGATAGCACGGGGCGCGAAGGCGAGATAAGTAAGCCGCTGCTATCCCGATCGGCCCAAGCCAGGTCTTGCTCAGATACTTCCGGGGAAATCGAGGTCGGGGAGGGCGGGGGCCGAGGCCACGGCCGCGGCGTTTTCGGTCCGTATCGCCTCGAAGACTTCCTCGCGGTAAACCTTCACGTTGCGCGGCGCCTCGATGCCGAGCTTGACGATGTCGCCGCGCACCTCGACCACCGAGATGACGATGTCGTCGCCGATGACGATCTTCTCGTCGCGCCGCCGCGACAGTATCAGCATCAGGCACCGCCCTTGGCCGCGGCGAGCTCGGCCATGATGTCGTGCTTCACCTGCCAGCGCGTATCGAGGAGGATGGCCTGCATGCCGACGCGTTTCGAGCGCGAAATGACGATCGGGCCGAGGAGGTTGGCCGTTATCGGGCTTCCATCGGCGGGGACGGTGACGATCGCGAATACGAGGGCGTCGTCGGGGCTCGTCACGCCGATGTCGGCGAGGAGTTCGTCCGGAAGATCGAGCGAATAGTCGGAGCGGAATAGGAAGGGGTCGATGAGGGCGAAGGCGAGCTCGGGCAACTCGATGGACTGGAGCCAATAGAAGGGTTTGCGGCTCGCGTCGAGGAGGGCCCAGCGCGTGAACTTGATGAAGCCCGGAATGCCCGTCGGAAAGGTGACGAGTTGGCGCTCGTCGATATCGACTTCGCCGAAGGCCTTTGTCGCTATTCTCATGCCCAGTCTCCCTCCCCGCGAAGGGGCGTCATACTCCACACTCTATCTCAAGAAGTCAAGGAGGGTCTGCGGGAAGACCTTTCCGGCGAATTGCAGCGAAGCCTGGTGGGCGTACTCCATCATCCGGTAGTCGGTGATGGCCTTCGTGATGTCGAGATCGGTCTCGTTCGAGAGGAGCTTCGTCGTATCGGGCACCTCCTGATTGAGCCGGGCCGAGATGAAGTCCAGCCTCTCGCTCCGCGCGCCTATTTCGGTGACGCGTCGATTGAGGTTGGAGAGGCCGGCGTCGATGCCCGCGAGGGCTGAGCCTCCCGTCTCGAGGACGTCGCCCCGATCGAGGCTGTCCCTGAGCCGCATTACGACGTCGAAGAGCGAGCCTCCCGAACTCCGCGCGCTGGGCGCGAGATCGTCGGGGGCGCGCCCCGTCGGCGCGAGGATTCCGAGCTCGACGAGGGGACGCATCGGCACCCCGGTCGCGGCCGTTCCCGCCGCGGAACCTGCGGGAGCCGCGACGGCGCCTGCCGGAACCGCGACGGCGCCGCCACCTGCCGCGCCGGCGCCGGGGAGGTCCTTGAGCCGCATCTGGTGCGGTATCGTCGCCTCGAGGGCGAGGGAAAAGTGCCGGGGATCGATGCTCGCGTGGACGGGGGCTCCCGAATCGTTGATCTTGGCGGCGAGGGCCTGGACCGTGTCTCCCGTCTTGATGTCCACCTTCACGCCGTCGATGGCGATGGCCCCGTCAGAGGTCGCCCGCCAGTTGCGCGCGTCGTAGGTCGAGATGACTTGCCCGCGCTCGGCCCAGAAGACCTCCGATCCGGGCTGCCGGATCGGTATCGTGGAGCTGTCCGATACCTGCACCTCGGGGCCGTTCCAGCCGCCCAGGTACTGAACCGCGGTGATCTTCGTCTCGCCGCTGCCTGTCGAGCCGTCCTCGACAACCCTGAAGGGCTCGGTGCGCGCGTCTTCGCCCGCGAAGAGGTAGGTCCCGTCCGGCGCCTTCGAATTGCCTATCGAGACGAGTTCTTTAAGGAGCTGATCGACCTCGACGGCCATGGCCTTCTGGTCGTCCTTCGTGTAGATGCCGTTGGCTCCCTGCACCGCTATTTCGCGGATTCGTTGCATGATGTCGACGGCGTTCCGCGCGTAGCCTTCCGAGAGCTTGATCTGGTCCGAGGCTGTCTTGGCGTTGTCCTCGTATTTCTTGAGCCGCTCGACCACCGAATCGTAGCGCACGGCCCGCGCCGCGCCGAGGGGATCGTCGCGGAGCTGGGTGATCTTCTTCTGGGTCGCCATCTGCGTCTCGAGGGTGGCCATGTCCCGCTCGCCCCGGCGCATCCAGAACTGCATGTCGTTGTTCATCAGGTCGGTGCTTACCCTGCGCATCGCTTACACCCCCATCCGATTGATGATCGTGTCGAGCATGTCGTTCATAGTGCTCATGAATTTGGCCGACGCGGCGTAGCCGTGCTGGAACTTGATCATGTCGGCGAGTTCCTCGTCCATGTTGACGCCCGAGTTCGATTGCCTGAGATCCCGGAGCTCCTTGCCGATGCGGTCGTGGGTCTGGGAGGCCGTCTGGGCTCTTTCGCCCTCGAGTCCCACCCGCGCGACTGCGTCGGCGAAGTGGTCGTCGAAGGTGCGCTGGGAGCCCACCATGACGGGCTTCGTTCGGAGCGCCGCGATGGCGATGGCCGCCGTTCCGTCTCCGGGGGCTGCGGGTTTCCCGTTCTCGCCGAATCCGGCGGCTATCGAACCGGGATCGTTCTTGATTTCCTCGTTGACCTGGAGCCAACCCGAGGGGTGGGAGAGCGGGGCGACGGCGAAGTCGCGGGTGCTCACCGCGAGGCTGTTGGCGGCGTTCGCCCCACCCCAATCGAAGGCTCCGGCCGGACCGCTCGACTTGAGGAGGCCGGCGTAACCGACGAGGAAGTGACCCGAATCCTCGACGTGGCGGATCACGAAATCGGGCGCGGCCGCTGGCGTACCTGTCGTTCCGGGCACCGCCGAGGCGGAACTGGCGGTGGCGCGGAGTTCGAGCCTTCCCTCGCGGTCGAGGCGGGCGGTGATCTCGGCGCCGGAGACGTTGATGCGGTCGACGACGTCGGCCACCGTGTCGGTGGGATGGTAATCGACCTTCACGACGCCCTTTGCGCCGGGTAGGCGCATCGTGCCGTCGAAGCCGACGAGGGCCTGCCCGTCCAGCGCGTTCTTACCCGTCATGCGGTAGATCATCGTCGAATCGAACTTGCCGTCGCCGTTAAGGTCATAATTGCCCGATACGTCGTTGACGGCCGGATATTCGGTGAAGAAATCGATGCCCGTCTTTCCGTTGAGCCCGTAGCCCGCGCGGTGCGTCTCGTTGACGAGGTCGGTGAAGGAGAGGGCGAGGGTGTCGAGGGTCTGGACTTCCTTCTTGACGTCGCCGTCGCGGAGGCCGAGGAGGGCGCCCAAGTTGCCGCCCTTCGCGTCATAGGGCATGCCGGTGTCGGACCAGACAGGATGGGCGAAGCCTTCCGCGTCGGCGCCTTTCATGTCGAGGCTGCGTGCGACCTTGCCCTGCACGAGCACGAGCCCGTTGACATGTACCATGAACTCGTCGCTGTCGCGATGATCGACGGTAACGGGCACGAGATGTCCGAGCTTCTCCACGAGGAGGTCCCGACGATCGAGGAGGTCGTTGGGACTGTCGCCCACGGCCTTCGATTGCACGATCTGGCCGTTGAGTCCCGCGATTTCCTTGGCGAGGGAATTGACCTGCTCCACCGTCCCGCGGACGTCCCCGTCGAGGACGGAGCGCAGTTCCGTCAGGCGCTGATAGCGATTGCGCATGCCCTCGGCGAGGGCCTCGCCCTTGGAGACGACGGCCGCCCGGGCCGAGGCGTCGTCGGGCCGCTGCGAGAGGTCCTGCCAGGAGCCCCAGAAGCGATCCATCAGTGTGCGCACCGAGGAATCGGAGGGCTCATTCTGGATGTCCTCGAGCGAGAGAAGGTACTTGTCGCGAGTGGTCCAATAGCCCTCGTTGCCCGACTCGGCGACGATGCGGCCGTCCAGGAGTTCGTCGCGGACGCGTTCGACGCGATCCACGAGAACCCCCTGCCCGATCTGCCCCGGCGTGTCCTCGCGCGTCATGTCGGGGGCGTAGAGCGGATCCATGGCCCCGAGCTGTACGCGCTGACGGGAATAGCCGTCGGTGGAGGCGTTCGACAGATTGTGACCAATTGTGACGAGTCCGAGGTTGTGGGCGTCGAGACCGCGCTTCGCGATTTCGATCCCCATGAATGTCGATGGCATTGCCGGTCTCCTTCCGTCCCGCGCGGCTACATGGCCGTGTTGAGGAGGATGGCGTCGTGGCCCGGCTCGACGGCCCGGCCCGAACGCCCGTAAATCTTTCCCTTTTTTTCCGGGAAGAGTTCGCGAAGAACTTCGCCGAGCAGGTCTCTGCTCGATCTGGCGTACTCGCCGATGGAGGCGTTTTCGAGGCGTACGCGCATCGCGGCGACCCGCAATCTTCTATGCAGATCGGAAAGTTGGCTGCGCGCGGGTTCCGTGACGTGGAAGAGGAGGCCGGGGATGCCCGCGCCCGGGGCCCCGATGGAGGCTCGGAACAGGGCTTCCGCGCTCGCCCTTCGTTCCTCGAGGCGGCCTATCTCGGCGAGGCCTTCATCGAGGCAGGCCATGGCATTCTCGAGGGCCGGCCAGTTTCGAGCCTCTATCGCCTTCTCGAAATCCTTCTGGATGGCGACACAGGCTTCGAAACCGGCGATTTCACCCTCGATGGCGGCGACGAGATCGGCAAAGAAGGTCGCGTTCATTTCGCATAGTCCTCCGCCTTGAGATATCGGCCGTCTCGCGGCATACCTGAGCGAATTCGCGCCCGGGCGATGATCGCCCCTCGCCAAGGGCGACTCCTCCGGGCTATAGTTCGATCGCATGTTCAGATTCATCCGCGAGGCCCTCTGGTCGCTCAAGGGTATCCGCGTCTACGCCCTGGTCGGCGAAAGCGGCACCGGAAAGAGTTTCCGGGCCAAGCTCGTAGCCCAGAAATACGGCATCGAGATGATCATCGACGACGGACTCCTCATCCGCGGCGATTCGATCGTCGCGGGCAAGTCGGCCAAAAAGGAGCAGGTCTACATGTCGGCGGTGAAGACCGCCCTCTTCCACGACAAGGCCCACCGCGACGAGGTCGCGCGTGCCCTCGACCGGGAGCGCTTTCGCAAGATCCTCGTCATCGGGACGAGCGAGCGCATGGCCCGCAAGATCTGCGAAAGGCTTCAGATCCCCCACCCCGGCAAGGTCATCAAGATCGAGGACATAGCCTCGAAGATGGATATCGAAAAGGCCCTGCGAACGCGCAAGGTCGAGGGCAAGCACGTGATACCCGTGCCGGCCCTCGAGATCAGGCGCAACTATCCTTCGATCTTCTACGACACCATCCGCGTCTTCCTGAGGCGCAACTTCGGCACGGCGCCGGCGCGGCCCCGCCTCTACGAGAAGTCGGTGGTGCGCCCCGAATTCGCCAAGCTCGGCCGCGTCGTCATCTCGGAGGCCGCGCTCTCGCAGATGGTCGTGCACTGCGTCGACGAATTCGACGATTCTCTCAGGGTCCGCAAACTCAACATCCGTTCCGATTCGCAGGGGTACCGGCTCAGCGTCTATCTCGAAGTTCCCTTCGGGGCGAAGATCGCGACGAACGCGCGCGCCCTCCAGGAATACATCATCGAGAATCTCGAGCGCTTCACGGGCATCCTCATCGAGGAAGTGTCGATCATCATCGATAGATTCTCGCCCGGTCGCTGATTTCCAGGGGCAGCTCCAGCCGTTCTTCAGCCCGGGATTCGCGTCTCCATTTGACAGCGCGAATGCAAGCTTCTACTATTGCCTTGGAATCCGCATCACCGGGGGAACCATGAAAAAGATCCTTGGCACGCTTGCTTTCATCGCACTAGTCTCGGTCGCGATGACCGCGCAGACCGCGGCTGGGTCGACCGGCGCGGCGAACCCGACGAGCTCGCCACCGCCGAATGCCTCCGCGTCGGTCGCGCCCGCAACGGCGCCTGCCGTGACATCGACGCCGACCATGACTGCAACCGCGACTGCTTCGCCGACGACCATTCCAGGCGCGACCTCCGCCCCGGCCGCCACTCCTCCCTCCGCGCCGGCCGCCACTCCTCTCTCCGTGCCGACGGCCGCCCCTACCGCGCCTCCCGCCCCTCAGCCGCAGGAAGGCACGCATTATCTCGTCACTTCCGCTCTCGGAAATGAGCGCGCCGCAAACCTCCTCGCCCGCCTCGAAGCCCTCTATGCCATCTACAATGGCGTCTTCCATTTCGACGACGGCAAGCTCCCCGGAAAACTCGTCGTGCGCGAATTCGCGACCAAGGCGGATTTCGACGCATATCTGGGCAAGCTCACGGGCGAAAGCCGGAACGACTTCGTGTATGTGCATTACCTGAATCCGCTCAAGCGCGAACTTCTCGTCTTCGACAAGCCCGAGCCGGATTACGATGCAAGCCTGGCCCATCAGGCCTTCGTGCAGTTCATAAAAGCTTACATCGCGGAGCCTCCCCTCTGGATGCTCGACGGCTTCGCCGTCCTATTCGAAGACCTGAGCTTCGACCCGACCACGCTGAAACCTCAGGTCCGCGAAAACCTGGCATGGTTGCCGACGGTCAAGGCCTATATGGCGAAGAAGGGACTGATGCCTCTCGACAAATTCCTCGGCGCGAGCGCCGACGACGCGAGGGCGAATATCGATGTCTTCTATCCCGAGTCTTGGGCCTTCGTATCCTTCCTCGTCAACGACAGGGAGGGCGACTTTACGCGGCTTCTCTGGGAATCCATTGCCACCCTCGATCCCAAAGCCAACCTCGCCGACAACCAAGCCGCCATCAATAAGCGATTGAGCGACTGGTACGGCCTGGACGCGACCCAGGCCGCCTTCGAAGCCTATATCCAGTCCAGGATGACGTACCCGGAACTCCTGAGTTCGGGCACCGACCTCTACGCGAAAAAAGACTACGACAAGGCCGCGGCCGCCTTCGACGAGGCGGAAAGCCTCGACCCGAGCGGCTATGTCGCGCCTTACTACCTCGGCCTCATCGCCTATGAGAAGGGTGATTGGGCGGCTGCAGACTCCATGTACAGAACCGCCCTTTCGCGGGGCGCCAATCCCGCCACTACAGGTTATGCGATCGGACTCAACGAGATAGCCAGGGGCCTCATCAAGGAGGGGGCAGCGGACTTGGCCAAGGCCGCCGCTGCGGATCCCGATCGCTACAAGGCCAAGGTTGACGACATCCTCGCCCGCCTCGGAGCCCAGTAGCGTCTGTTGCGGAAAAACGGCAAGGCCCGCCGATCGGCGGGCCTTGTCATTGAGAGGATAGGCGGCGCAGCGAAGCCCGCCCTAGTTACTTCTTGATGACGGAAAGAATCCTTTCGAGAACCTTCTTGCGGTCGAGGGGTTTGACGATATAGCTCTTGGCGCCGAGGAGGAGGGACTTCTTGACGACATCCTCCTTGCCGAGGGCGCTCACCATCACCACGCAGGCGTTCTTGTCGAATTCGAGGATTTTCTCGAGAGCCGTGACACCGTCCATTTTCGGCATGGTGATGTCCATCGTGACGAGATCGATGTTGGGGCAGAGCTCCTTGTATTTCTCGAAGCCGGCGAGGCCGTCTCCCGCCGTGCCGACGACTTCGAAGCCTTCGGAGGTGAGGATCTGACCGAGCTGCTTCGCGATGAACATCGAATCATCAACTATGAGCACCCTGTAGGGGAGACCGTCGGATTTGACTCCGTCCGGGCGTTTTTCATTGATGTTCGGCATATCGGACTTGGCGATCATACGCTTCAAGGCTCCTTTTCCCTGCGCGGAAATCCGGTTTGGGACCGGAAGGCCGCAATGCTCATTCGGTTATAATCCAAGCGATTTTGCTTTGCAAGGCCGCGCCTGGCCCCAGCCAGGGTGCCGGCTCCCCTCTTCATGAGGACGGCGACCCGGCCACTTGACGGAAATCCCGGCTCCATGCACTATACTCCGACAGTCGAGACGAGGTCGCGCCTCGTCGATATCGGGATCGCCGCGCCAAGGAGTAGCCAAAGTGCCCTGCGGACGTAAAAGAAAGCTCAAGAAGATAGCGACGCACAAGCGCAAGAAGAAGAAGAGAAAGAACAGGCACAAGACCAGATAACGCGCCGCGATCTTCGCCGCGGTCCCCGTACGCGGGGATCGCGATGAAAGGGCCGCCTCCATTCGGGGCGGCCCTTTCGCATTATTTCGGGCACTCATGCCGAATGTCGCTGCCTGTCCGACCTTGGCTCCGAACGCGACTTGCCCGATGTCGGCCGCGGCACTACTATTGATGCGCGATGCCTAAAGATATAGATGTTCATCAGATAGTGCGGGCCTTCGCCTCGCGCAACAACCTCACGGAAGTCGAATACCGGCCCTTCGCCCTCGCCATGTCTCGACAGGCCAAACAAGGCGACCAGGCCAATCCGGTCCTTCGCGATCTTTCCATCAATCCGGATACCATCCTTGTCCCGCGCCTCCTCAAGCTTGCGAAGGATCGCAGCCTTTCGCTCGAAATGGTCGGCAGCGAAATAGGCAAGATCGTCCTTCCCGAACATTACGCGGGAGTCTTCCTCCAGGAATACACTCGCATGGACGAGAGTTCCGACGTTCCATTTCCCGACGAAGACAGCATGAAGACCATCGTGCCCTCCGAATGGATCCAGGCGATCTCCCTCGAAAGCGATCTTGCCATCATCGCGGATCTTGGCGAAGACAGGCCCGTGCCCCTTTATAGGATCATCTTTCCGGAGGGCCTCAAGCCCATAGTCATTCCCTCGTCCTTCGTTCCCGCCAAGCTCATCGAATATGCCGTGCTCAAGGTGCGCCATTACCTCAGGAGGGGAGGGAACAAGGAGTTCCTCTACAACAAACTCCTCTATGCCTTCGCATCGAAGGAGCAGATCCTCAAGGACGCGTTTTCACTCGTCCTGACCCGTCCCTACGAGGCGATCGAGGAGTTGCGAAAATCGTCGAGCGATTTCACCTTCAGCTTCTGGGCCTACCTCTCGAGCCATTTGAAGAAGGATCTGGACAAGAAAACCGATAAGACGCCCGAGGATCTTTCGATCTACCAGGCCAGCGTGACCTGCGAAATTTTCGCCAATTATTACAAGGGAAAGGCCAAACGGATAGTCGACCTCGATCTGGCCTACAAGGCCTTGGCCGTCGCGATTCGCAAACCACCCTTCCACTTCAGTCTGGAGGAGGTCAGTCTCTTCAAGGACGGGAAGGGCGCTCCCCTTCTCGGAAAGTACACGAAAGAGGAACTCGAGGCATGGCTTCGGGACGCCACGACGACGGCGAAGCCGGGCCTCCTGCCCGAGTTGTTCATCGTCGTTACGGTGAGCGGTCGACGCTCCTATGTCGCCAAGGATAGGATGCTCCCCCTGGCGATGCGCCTCGTCGGCGAAGCCCGAGCGGAATTGCGGAGCAGGATCCTCGAGGAATGGCGTCGCAAGCTGGAGGAATTCTCCTCCCTGCCGGCAATGGAGGACGACAAGGCCTGGCGTCGGGAACTCGGCATTCGGCTCGAGGAGCGCTTCCCCCTCCTCGACGCTCTTCTCAAGGATCGGCTGCTCCCCCTCATTCACGACGAGCTCGCCTCGAAGGGCGAGGCTCCCGCCGAACTGGAACGTTTCTTCTATCGCGGCGACCTCGTTCCAATCGATGAGCTCCTCGAACTTCCCCGAAAGACCATGGTCTCCGATGCCAGGATGCTCCTGCCATTCTGGTACTCGGTCCCCATCCTCGCCGCCTTGGCGCGGCTTTTCTATAGGAAGCCAAAGACGAAGAAAAAGACCGCCAAGGTGGCCGTCATAGAGAAGGTCGAAGAGACCCCCGGCCGCGGCGCGTCTCCCCGCGACCGCAAAAAGGAATTTGCCGCTGCGGCCGCCAAGGTCGAGCGCAGCCTCCTGCCTGCGGGCATGACTGTCGACGAATATCTCCGGGAGCTCGAGGGGCGCTGGAATACGATGCTCAATCCCGAGGCCAAGGCCAATCTCACCGAGGACGTCAACAGCCTCGTTCGCGACTATCTCCGCGGCATTCTTCGTTCGATGAAGGCCGAGACCTTTACGCTCGAGCGCGTTAAGGGCCTGGCGGCAACCTTGGCGGGAACGCCGACCCTCCTCAAGATCAAGAACCACAGTGCCTTGGAGCTCTATATTCAGCTCTACATGGCGAGGACCCTGCAGCGATAGCGTTTCATCTATTGAAAGACACTTTCAAATTTTGATTTTTCCTCCTTGTCAGAGCCCAGGCAGCTGGTATAATTAACCAGAGAGGGGATAGCGGAAGAAGCCTTCCGCCTCCTCCTGGAGACTTCGTGCCGACCACCGTCCTCGTCATTAACCCTGGTTCGACCTCGACCAAGATCGCCGTCTACGAGAACGGCGAGGAACTCTTCAGCGAAAACGTTATCCACGGTACCGAGGAAATAGCGGCCTTCGGCAACATTTCGTCGCAGCACGAATTCAGGGAACATCATATCCGGTCAGTGCTCGAGAGGCGGGGCTTTTCCCTCGTCCGTCTCGCGGCGGTGATAGGTCGCGGCGGCATGCTCAGGCCAATACCGAGCGGCGTGTACCGCATCGGCGAGGCGATGAAGGAAGACCTCCTTACCGCGCGCTACGGCGAACATGCCTCGAACCTCGGTGCCCTCATCGCCGACGATTTCGGCCGCGAGTTGGGCATTCCGGCCTTTATCGCCGACCCCGTCATCGTCGACGAACTCAATGACGTCGCCCGCGTCAGCGGAAACAAGTTGTTTCGCCGCAAGAGCATCTTTCACGCATTGAACCAAAAAGCTGTCGCCCGCCGCTGGTGCCGCGAGCATGATCGAGCCTATGAGAGTTCCACCCTCATCGTCGCCCACATGGGCGGCGGGGTTACGGTCGGCCTTCATCGGAACGGGCGCGTCGTCGATGTCAACAATGGACTGGACGGGGAGGGGCCTTTTTCACCCGAGCGCTCCGGAACCCTCCCCGCGGGGGACCTCGTCAAATTGTGCTTTTCCGGGAGATACACCGAGGCGGAAATCAAGAAACTGCTCACCGGAAAGGGCGGCATGGTTTCCCTCATGGGAACGAACGACCTTCGCATCATCGAAGAGGCGGCAAGGATCGGCGATCCAGAGGCGAGTCTCTACCTCCGGGCCTTCGTCTACAACGTGGCCAAGTCCATAGGCGCCCTCGCCGCGGCGGCGAGCGGCAAGGTCGATGCCATCATCTTGACCGGCGGGGTTGCCTTCAGTCAGTCTATCGTGACACTTTTACAAAATATGTGCGAATATATCGCCTCAATCGTGGTGTATCCGGGGGAGGGCGAATTGGAAGCCCTGGCCCTGGCTGCGACCCGCGCCGTCAAAGGCGAGTGCGAGGTCAGGGAGTATCGATGAAGAGCATCGAAGAGCTGATCGCGGCGGCCAAGGCCAAGGGCAGGCGCCGCGTGGTAGTTGCCGCCGCCCAGGAGCATTCGGTCCTCGAGGCTGTGTACGCGGCCTGGAAAGAGGGCCTCGCCGAGCCCATCCTCGTGGGGGACCTGGCCGCAATCGACGCGATAGCGGCCGAACTCGGCATCGACCTCGGAGCCTTCGAGAGGCATCAGGCTCCCGATTTCGCCAAGGCGGCGGCCAAGGCAGTAGAGATCGTCCGCAGCGGGGGCGGCGACGTCCTCATGAAGGGACTCCTCGACACCTCCATACTTTTGAAAGCCGTGCTCAACAAGGAAAGCGGTATCAACGCCGGTCGCCTCACGAGCCATGTCGCGGTCCTCGAATCCCCTCACTATCACAAGCTCTTCATCGTCACCGACGCCGCCATCAACATCGCCCCCGACCTGGACGGCAAGATCGACATCATCGCCAACGCCGTCGCGGCGGCCAAGGCCATCGGCGTCGCGAGACCTAAGGTCGCCCTTCTCACCGCCGTCGAAAAGGTCAACCACGCGAAGATGCCCTGCACGGTCGACGCGGCCATCCTTTCGACCATGAACCGCCGCGGGCAGATCAAGGACTGCCTCGTCGACGGGCCTCTGGCCCTCGACAACGCGATCAGCGCCGAGAGCGCACGCATCAAGAAGATAGACTCGCCCGTAGCCGGCGACGCCGACATCCTCGTCGCCCCCGATATCGAGGCGGGGAACATCCTCTACAAGGCCCTCATGGACCTCGGGGGCGCAAAGGGCGCCGCCGTGGTCATGGGCGCCGCCAAACCCATCGTACTGACAAGCCGCGCCGATCCCGCGGAAACCAAGCTCGCGTCCATCGCCCTCGCGGCCCTGGCCAGCTGATCTGAAAAGGAGAAGGCCCATGGCATTCAAGGGAAGAGTCGAGATCGACCGGGAGCGCTGCAAGGGGTGCCTCCTTTGCATTCGAGCCTGCCCGACCAAGGTGCTCGCCGTCGCCGGCGAAGCCAATTCCTGGGGATATTACCCGGCCGAGGAAGTCGCGCAGGACAAGTGCATCGCCTGCGGCAACTGCTTCGCCGTCTGCCCCGACGTGGCGATAACGGTCTACCGGATCGATGGAGGAAGCAATGCCTGAGAAGGTACTCATGAAGGGCAACGAGGCCATCGCGGAGGGAGCCCTCCTCGCCGGCTGCTCGGCCTATTTCGGCTATCCGATCACGCCCCAAAGCGAGATTCCGGCCTACATGGCTAAGCACATGATCCCCCGCCACCTCACCTTCGTGCAGGCGGAGAGCGAGGTCGCCGCCATCAACATGGTCTACGGGGCCGCCGCCGCGGGGGCCCGCGCGATGACGAGCTCCTCGAGCCCCGGCGTCTCGCTCAAGCAGGAGGGCATCTCCTATCTCTGCGGAGCGGACCTTCCTTGCGTCATCGTCAACGTCGCGCGCTCGGGGCCGGGCCTCGGAGGCATCTCCCCCGCCCAGGGCGACTACTTCCAGTCGACTCGCGGCGGCGGTCACGGCGACTACTACCACATCGTCCTCGCCCCGAAAGACGTGCAGGAATGCGCCGACCTCACCTTCGAGGCCTTCGACCTCGCGGACAAGTGGCGGATGCCCGTGATGATCCTCGCCGACGGCCTCATCGGCCAGATGATGGAGGGCGTCGTCCTCCCCGCGGCCCGCGACCTGGCGAGCCTGCCCAAGAAGCCCTGGGCTGTAGGCCATCAGGGCAAGACCGGCCGGCCCTTCAACCACGTCTCATCGATCAACCTCGTGCCAGACGAGCTCGAGAAGTCAGTCAACGATCGCTTCGAGCGATACAAGGCCATCGCGGAATCGGAGGTGAGGTCAGTTTCCACCAATTGCGACAAGGCCGACCTCATCCTCGTGGGCTACGGCACCTCGAGCCGCGTCGCCGGCGGGGCGATGGCCCTCGCCAAGGCCGAGGGCATAGAGCTCGGCCTCTTCAGGCCCAAGACACTCTGGCCCTTCCCCTACGCGGAAATCGCCGAGCTCGCGGCGAAGGGCAAGAAATTCCTCTGCGTCGAGATGAGCATGGGGCAGATGGTCGAGGACGTCATTCTCGGCGTCGGTTCGAGCGGCGTGAGCTCAGACAAGGCCCCCGTCTACTTCTTCGGGAGACTCGGCGGCAACATTCCCAACGAGGACGAGGTCTTCGCCGCGGCCAAGGATGTCCTCGCCGGACGGGCCAAACCCCATCGAATCGGTCTTGTCGACCGCGTCCCCGGTCTTCGCCGCGGCCTGGGCCGCTAAAGGAGGGCAGCATGGAAACGGCTACCTATAAGCATCCCGCGAGCCTCGTGCCCCTGCAGACGAAGTACTGCCCGGGTTGCGGCCACGGCGTCATCCACCGCCTCATCACCGAGGTCATCGACGAGCTCGGCCTCCAAGGCTCCTCCGTCGTCCTCAACCCGGTCGGTTGCTCGATCTGGGCCGACCTCTATTTCGGCACCGATTCGGTGCAACCCGCCCACGGCCGCACGCCGGCCGCGGCCACAGGCATCAAACGCGTCCTTCCCGACCATCTCGTCGTCTGCTATCAGGGCGACGGTGACCTGGCGGCCATCGGCACGGCGGAAATCATCCACGCGGCCAACCGCGGGGAGAAATTCACCACGATCTTCGTCAACAACGCGATCTACGGCATGACCGGCGGCCAGATGGCGCCTACCACCCTCGTCGGCCAGAAGGCGACTACGGCCCCCCTTGGCCGAGATCCCGGCGACCCGGGCATGGGCTATCCCATCCGCGTCTGCGAGATGCTCGCCACCCTCGAGGGCACCCGCTACCTTGCCCGCGGCTCGGTGGACAACGCCGTCAACGTGCGCAAGACCAAGCAGTACATCAAGAAGGCCTTCGAGGCCCAGATGCGCGGCGAGGGCTTCACCCTCGTCGAGATCCTATCGCCCTGTCCGACCAATTGGTCGATGAAGCCCGTCGAATCCGTCGACTGGCTCGTCGAGTCGATGATTCCCGTATTTCCCCTCGGGGAGATCAAGAACATCCTCCAGACAGGCGGCGCCGCGGCTGCCGCCGCCGGAGCTGTCGCGGGAGGGGCGAAATGATAGAAAAGACATTCATGGCCGGCTTCGGCGGACAGGGCATCATCTCCATGGGGCAGGCGTGGATCTACGCCGCGATGAAGGAGGGACTCGAGGTCACCTTCTTCCCCTTCTACGGCGCCGAAAAGCGGGGAGGCGTCGCCCGCGCCTCCGTCATCGTCTCCGACAGCGAGATAGCGAGCCCCCTCGTCACCAAGGCCCATTCGGTCGTCGTGATGAGCGCCGACTCCCTGTCCATCGGCGAAGCGGTCGTCGGCCCCAAGGGCCTCCTCCTCGTCAACTCCGATCTCGTGAAGTCCGGACCGGAGCGCTCCGACATCCGCCTCCTCCGCATTCCCTGCAATTCCCTCGCGGAGGAGATCGGCGACGTGAAGATCGCCAACATGGTGATGATGGGCGCCCTCGCCGAGGCCACGGGGGCCCTCAAGCTCGACACGATCGAAAAGGTCTTCGAGAGCTTCTTCCCCCCCTCCAAACACTCATTCATTCCCAAGAACCTGATGGCCATCGCGGCGGGGAGAAAGGCGGCACGCGAAGCGTGACGCCGGGGTCGGGTCGCGGAGGTCGCAAAGAGGAAGTAGTTGTTATTGATTATTTCTTCTCCGCGCCCTCTGCCTCTCCGCGCGAAATTCTTCTTGACCAGCCCTCAGCTCGGCTTGTCGCGATTGAAGTGGGGCAGCTCGAAGGGAATTTCCGACGAGATCTCGACGAGACCGGCTATCTCCCCGTTTTTTCTCCACGGCGCCTGGTAGATGAACTTCTTCACGCCCTTCTTTTCGATGGTGTAGGCGTTCGGGACGCCCGTGGTGAATATGCGCTCGATGATCTCGATCGAGCGGTGCTTGTGGCAGGCGAGGAGATTGCTCCCGACGAGGTCCTTGCCGCCTTCCTTCTCCATGGTCTTCGCGGCCTTCGCGTTGAGGTAGACGATCACGTGGTCCTTGTCGGAGACGGTGATTGCCGCCGGGAATTCCTCCATCCAATCTTCCATGACAACGCTCCTTGAGAATCATCGTAGTGGGGCCCCGCGGGTCTGGCAAGGAAGGCGGAGGCGGAATATCATCGCCGCGGCCGAGTTTTCGGCCGATTCGGGGAGGCGTTTCGATGGCTGAAGTCGGATGGAAGAAGGGGCGTGTGGTCGAGCGCTTCGACGGAAAGATACTCGATATCAAGCGCGTGGAATGCGAATCGGCCTCCGGCAAAAGGGCCGTCTTCACGAGCGTGGCCGCGCGCGATTGGGCCATCGTCGTGCCCCTCGTCCAAGTGGATGGGGTCCTTTCCTGCGTGATGGTGCGCCAGTACCGCCACGGCGCGAACGGCTTTTTCGTGGAATTCCCCGGCGGCATCATCGAGGAGGGCGAGGATACGGCCGTCGGGGTCGGCCGCGAACTCGAGGAGGAGACGGGCTGGAAGGCAGGCTCCATCAAGCTGGCCGGAAAGGTGTCGCCCAACCCGGCCTTCATGGAAAACAGCTTCTACGTCTTTGTCGCCATGGATCTCGAGTACCATGGCCGCACCGATTTCGACGAGCACGAGGAAATCGAAACCCTCATAATTCCCATCGATGAAGTGCGCAGGTCCATGGGAACGGGCGAATACGCCAACGCGATGATGGTGACCGGGCTCTTCCTCGCCGAGAGGGCCCTCCGGGGCTCGACCGGGATTTAGGAGATTTCCTGGGGAGGACGCCTCCCTTAACCGGTGCGAAGCTCGCCGCCCTCGCGTCGATCCAATAGCCTTCTGGTCGCGGCCCATATCGCGAGGCCGAGGGCGGCGGGGAGTATCGACCAAGCGAAGAGGGCGCGGTAGCCGCCGACCGAGAGAATGAGTCCTCCGAGGGTGGAGCCGAGAAAGCTCGGGAAGCCCACGGCCACCCCGGTGAGGAGGGACATGCCCCAGACTCTCCGTTCTGGCGGAACGAGGGAACTCACGAAGGCGATCGCCGAGGGCAGAAAAAGGCCGTAGCAGAAGAAATGGAGGAGCTGGGCGAACAGAACACCCGGCATCGTCGGGATCAGGGCATAGATTGCGAGCCTGAGAGCGATGGCCGCGGTCGAGACGGCGAGGACGCGCATCGGGCCGAAGCGATCGATGAATCGCCGCGCGAGGATGAGTGCGGGAACCTCGGCCGCCGCCGACACGGCCCAGAGAAGCCCCGCCGTGTCGCCCTTGACGACGTCGGTCACGAAGAGGGTGAAGAAGGAATTGATGGGGGCCATCGCGAGCCTGCCGAGCCCGATGATGGCGAGGCCGAGGTAGAGACGCCGATCGAAGGGTCGTCGCGGCGTCTTTCGTTCCTCGACGGCGCTTCGCGCCACTCCTCCCGATTCGGGAACGAAGGACAGGCTGATCATGAATATCAAGGCGGCCCCTGCTGCCCAGCTCGCGATGGCGAGGGGTTTGCCGAACTGGAGATTGGCCGTCTGCGTGACGAGGAGCATGGCGATGTAGCCGACCGTTCCCACCGAGCGGATGAGGCCGTAATTGCCGCGGGGTCCCGACCGGCCGCCTCGATGCGTATGCGCCACGACCGACGCGTCCATCACCGGCACCATGCCGCGCACGCCGAAGGCCATCACCACGATGGCGAAGCCCGTCACGATGGGGGAGGGAAAGAGGGCAAGGGGGAAGGCCGCGAGTACGGTCAGGGCCCCCGTCAGGAGGAGGAAGGGCCGGTATTTCCCGACGCGATCGGCGGCGCGGGCGAGGAGGAGTTGACCGCCGATCCCGGCCGCCTCGAAAAGCCCCAGAAAGAGGCCGATCTGCGCATCGCCATAGCCGAGCCCCTTGATGAGAACCTGGAGAAAGGGCGAGGTGATGCCGTAGACCGAAAAGAGGAAGAAGTAGCCCGTAGCGTAGCGGGGATCACCCGGGCCCAATCCCAAACGAGTGAATAGTGACCGCGCATTGCCTTGATTCATCATATTTTGTCCTCGGCGAATGAAGAGCCAGTAGCCGCAGGGGCGTAGCAGGCAGACATCCGTATCATATAGGCGGATGATACTCGCGGGGAGCTTCGAGCGACCAGTGGGAGTGCCGAAGGGCCGATGTCCGACGGAAAGGGAAGGATGGGCCGGGTTAGAACCAGAGTCCGATGCCCGCCTTCATCCAGGGAAGGGAAGTGACGAGATCGGCCCCCATTGTGCCGCCGCAGCCGATGCTGAGAAGCAGGGGCCCGCCAAAGATCAAGAATCGCGTTTCGAGAGCCGCCTCGATGCCGCCGAAGGCCGGAATCCCGGCAAGAAGATCGGAACTCGAGGCTCGTGCCGAAAGGCCGATGAGCCAGGTATCGCTGGCGACAAGGAAGCCGCCCGCGAGGCCCGTCTCGAATTGGGGGGCGGCCCGCGCGACATTTCCCGAGACTTCGGCAAGGGGGGAGAGCCCGATGAAGAATGCCGGCATGCCAGGCTCGCCGTCGCCGCCCAGTCCCGAATAGAGGGGCAGGACGAGGTTCGCTCGCCCCCTGAAAAGCCCGCTGCTATCAGTCCCGAGGGCGAGGCTCGCGCCGAAGCCGGGACCGAAGATGCCGATCGTCGGCAGGGGCAGATTGAGGCCGAAATCGAAGGATCCCGAGTTCTCGAAATCACCCGAGGCTTCGAAGCCAACGACGACGGGGCCCAGGCCGACCTGGGCACCCGCCGTGAGGCGGAGAAGCCCGGTACTGAAATCCGATTCAGCCGCCACGTCGAAACCCCCGAGGCCCTGGGGCGAAGCGAGGGGAATGGGGAGAAGGCTCAAGCCGGCGAGGCCTTCGCTCTCTCCCAAGGGGCGAGCGACGAGGCTCGAATCGATTTGGAGATCGAGACTGCTTTCGCTGGATATCCCAGCCGCCGAGGTCGTTTGCAGCGTGGCGGTGTAGCTTCCGTCGGGCAATGGTTTGCCCTCCGCATCCCGGCCATTCCAGAGGAGAGATTGTTCCCAGCTTTCGAAAGCGGGGAAATCATGGGAAAAGACCCTTTCTCCCGATTCGTCGACGATGCTCAATCGCCCCGATCCCGGAGCGTTCACGAGAAAGGAAAACCTCGTCTCGCCGAAGGGGCCAGCGTTCGCAGGGTTGAAAATCGCTCGAGTCGCCGAGTAGCGGGAAGCGGAAAACACGGCGGGCTTAAGTACGAGGTTCACGGCCGCTATGCCGCGCTCTGGCACCAGGACTGAGGTCGAAAGATCGTCATAGCCGAAACGCCTGACCGAGAGATTTCGAAACCCCGTGGGCAGGGAAAGGAGGCCCGGATGGGCGGGCCTGCCGTCAACGAAGAGCTGGGCATCCTCCGGTTGCAGCTTGACCATCAGCTTCCCCGTCGTGCGGGCCAGATGAAAAATCACTTCGTAGGAAATGGCATCCTCGATGCCTACCTGTATTTCCTTCGAGTCGTAGCCCGGGGCTTCGACGCCGATGAGCCAGCTGCCGGCGGCTATGGCGGATTGCTGATAGGGCGCCGTTCCCGCCAGTCTCCTGTCGAGATAAACGGAAACCGTGACGGGATTCGTCGCCACGCCAAGTTCATTTTCTCCGGCGAAGGCCCTGACGAGGAGGGTGGCTGATGAACCCGCGGCGAGGGCACGGGTATTGACGACGATCGAATCCTCGGCGAATGTCCTTTCGGTGAGTCCCGTCGCCCCGAGGGCGACGAGGAATAAAAGGATTGCCGGACAATGCTTCGATCTCATAGTCACATGGTACTTGCATTGCGGGATTTCGCCAACGCCGATGTCATCGCCGGAGGCCGCGGATGACAAGGCTCCTCCCCATCGCCTCGGGAAAAGGCGGGGTAGGCAAGAGCCTCATCGCGGCGAATCTCGGCGTCTCCCTCGCACGCAAGGGCAAGACGGTGATACTCGTCGATCTCGACCTCGGCGGCTCCAATCTGCACACCTTTCTCGGGATGCGAAATCGCAATCCGGGCATCGGGTCGCTGTACTGGAAGCAGGAGAGGAATCTCCAGTCCCTCCTTGCGGAGACGGGCGAGGAAAGGCTCTGGCTTGTACCGGGGGACAATCTCCTACCCGGCGTCGCCAATCTCGAATGGCAGGTCAAGAAACGCATCCTAAGGGACATCGCGAAGCTTCCGGCCGACTTCGTCCTCCTCGATCTCGGCGCCGGTTCTTCATGGAACGTCGTGGATTTCTGGCTCTCGGTTTCCGGCGGTCTGCTGGTCGTCGTGCCCGAGATCACCTCGGTGCTCAACGCCTATTCCTTCCTTAAAAGCGCGGCCTTTCGCATGCTCTCGCAGCTCTTTCCGGCGGGAGGGGCGGAGAGGCGCGAACTCGACACCTATGTCGCCGAGAAACGCGAAGGTTCGGGCATTTCCATCTTCGAGTTCGTCCGCGATCTAGCGAGACGAAATCCCTCGCGGGGGGGCGAGGCCATAAAGGCTCTCTCTTCGCTCCGCCCCTGCGTGATCGTCAACCGAGCCGAGGGGAGCGCCGACGCCGATGTGGGCTATCGCCTGCGGGACATCTCCTCCAAGAACCTCGGCATTGCACTGAGTTTCGGCGCCTTTCTCCCCGAGGATCGCGCGGTGCCCCCGAGTCTCGCCTCGCGCAGGCCCCTCGCCGCCTCCGACCCGACGGCCCCCTTTTCCCGGGCGATCGGAGCCTTCGCGAACCGGCTCGCCGCGAGCCCTGCGCCCTCGCCGATCGCGAGTCCCGGCCCCCTCGCCGATGTCGATCTCGAGGACCTCGCCGCCGAAACCCTTTCGTTGATCGAATGAGAAGCCCACGATTCTTCCTCGCCGCGATCCTCGGCGGGGTCCTTGGTTGCGCCCTAATGGCCGGCGATCCGGGAAGTATTCCCTTGGCCGCCTCGGCGCCTTCCATCCAGGCCCGGGCTCGCGAAATCCTGGCAGGAATGAGCCTTGAGGAGAAGGCGGGCCAGGTCCTCCTCGTCGGCGTGGGCGGCCGGGGATTCGCCCCGGCCTCGAGCCTTGCGATGGTGAAAAAGGTGGCGCCTGGAGGGATTCTTCTCTTCGGCTTCAACGTGCCTCCAAACCCGGTCGAGATTTCGCCCGCGCTGCAAGCCTTCCAGAAGGCTGCCGCCTCATCGGGGGCCGATCTGCCCCTCCTCGTCGCCATCGACCATGAGGGCGGCTCGGTCTTTCGCTTCAAGGGAGGCATTACGAGGCCGCCCGCGCCCCTCGTGACTGCGCGAAGGGGTCCCGCCTACGCGAAGCTCCTCGGGGAGCGCGAGGGTCTGGAGCTTGGTGACCTCGGAATCACTATGGTGCTCGGCCCCGTGGTAGAGCCTCTTACCGCCGATAACCAAGCCTTTCTTGGAGACCGATCGTACGGGCGCGATCCTCGTCTGGTGGACAGAATTGCCGGAGCCTATATTGAGGGACTCGCCGCTGGCGGCGCCATCGCCGTCGCCAAGCATTTCCCGGCCGACGGTCCCGCGGATCCCCATCGTAGCCTTCCCCGCCTCGCCGTCCCGATGGAGGAGCTCCGCAACCTCTATCTTTCGAGATTCGCGGCGGCGATAAAGGAAGGCGTTCCCGTCATCATGATTTCCCACATCGTCGTCGAGGCCGTCGATCCGGGGCGGCCGGCGACGCTCTCGCCGAAGGTCGAAGGAATGCTGAGGAAGGAACTCGGCTTCAAGGGTGTGGCCCTTACCGACGATCTCCTCATGAAGGCCCTCGGGATGTCGGTGCGCATTTCGGCGCCGCGGGCCCTCGCCGCGGGCGCCGATCTCCTGATGCTCTCCGCCGAGGATGCGGCCATCCCCGTGCGCGATGCTCTCGTTGCGGCGGTCAAAACGGGAACCTTGACGGAAGGGCGTCTCGACGAAGCCGCGTTCCGGGTCATCGCCCTCAAACTCGCATACGCCGCGATCGCCGAAAAGGCGGGGTCTCCGGATGGGATGAAAGCTTCCCCCACATTCGCTCCGGGCTCGGCCGCTCGTCTCGATTCCTTCGTCGAGCGGGTTGCCGATAGCGCGAGGCTTCTCGATGCGGCCTCCAGGTCACCTCGATAAAGCGGGGGTAAGATGTCGCGGAATCGCTGCCGATCCTTACAAGACGTGGGTTATCGCCCTCGGCGGAACCTCGCGTAACCTAGGGAGCCGACTTGCCCGGCGACGGAGAGCCGGTCTATAATCCGCCGATTTCCTGCATGAATGGAGGTATGCCGATGGGCCGTCCCGAACAGTTTCGCATAGCCCTCGGGGACTTCCTCTCGAGAAGGCGGAAGGCTCTCACGATCGGATCCTCGATCCTTCTTTTCATCGCCCTTTTCACGGGTTCCGCGCCGAAGGAAGCCAGCGCCGCCGTGCCCGCCATTGGAGGCGCCGCCTTCCCCGCTACGGAAAAGCTGCCGGGCCAGACTCCCATAGCCACCAGGGCGCCCGAAGATCGCGGTCTCTACTACAGCGTCTATCGAGTGGCGAAGGGCGACACGATCGGCGAAATAGCCGATAACGCCGGCATCACCACGGACACTATCGTCAGTTTCAACGACATCAAGAATACCCGCACCATCCAGCCGGGCATCCTCCTCCGCGTACCCAGCCAGGCCGGCATTCTTTACCAAGTCAAGGCGGGAGACACGATCGAATCGATCGCCGCCGCCTATGCCATTTCCGGCGACGCCCTCGTCGATGCCAATGGTCTTCTCAGCCCCTCCCTCGACGTCGGCACCCCCATCTTCCTCCCTGACGCCAGGTTGCCCAGCTTCAAGCTTCGCGAGATCAACGGCGACCTTTTCCGTTGGCCCGTTAGCGGAGTGATCTCAAGCCGCTACGGCTGGCGGACCGATCCCTTCACCGGGCTCAGGGGCTTCCACAACGGCATCGACATCGCGGCCTGGATGGGCATGCCGATTCGGGCAGCCATGGAAGGCAGGGTGGCGGATACGGGCTATTCGCCCTCCTTCGGCAACTATATTCTCATCGCGCATCATTCGGGCTACGCGAGTTTCTACGGCCATCTTTCGGCGATCAAGGTCAAGCCGGGACAGGCCGTGGCCCTCGGCCAGGTCATCGGGCTCGTGGGCAACACCGGCTATTCGACGGGGCCCCACCTCCACTTTACCGTCTTCAAGAACGGGAACACGGTCAACCCGGTCAACCTCCTCCATTGATTCGGAGGCCGGTCGCTTCATCGAAGCTCCGCCGCGGGCAATGTCGATTTACTTAGCGGCCTGCATCTGCTATTCTTGTCGGTCATGAAGGAATATCGAGGTTTCCCCGCTTCGCCAGGCATCGCGCGCGGTCCGGCCCTCCTCTTTTCCGACGATGAAGAGGTCGTGACGCCGAATTTCGCCCTCGCCGAAGAGGACCTCGACGGCGAGTGGGCCCGCCTCCTCGTCGCCGTCGAAAAGGCCAAGTCCGAGGTCAAGGTGCTCAGGGACAGGGCCCTCGACGTCGCGGGCGAGGATCAGGCCGCCATTTTCGACGCACACCTCCTCATGCTCTCCGATCCCGACCTCTTCGAGAACGTCGAGAGGCGCCTCCGCTCGAGCCTTCGCAACATCGAACGCGTCCTTATCGACGTCGAGGCCGAATTCGTGGACCGACTTTCCGGGGTCGAGGATCCCCAGCTTCAGGAGCGTGTCGCCGACATCCAGGACGTTTCGCGGCGCATTCTCGGCAACCTCCTCCACGCCGAGAGGATCACCCTCGCCAAACTCGACCAGGACGTCATAGTGATAGCCCGCGACCTCCTGCCCTCGGACATGATGAACATGGACCGCGAAAGGGTCCTCGCGATCGTCACCGAGGCGGGGGGCAAGACCAGCCACGTGGCCATCCTCGCGCGGGCCTTCGAGATGCCGGCCGTACTCGGCGTCGGCGAGGCCCTCGACGCCATAAAGGCCGACACCCCCCTCATCGTCGACGGCACCTCGGGTATCGTGATAGCCGATCCTGACGAGGCGGCCGGGGCCCGCGCAGAGGCGACGCGGACGCGCGAGGCCGAAAAGGTCCGTGAGCTCGCCGGCCTCCGCGATTTGCCGGCGGAGACCAAGGACGGCGTCCATGTCCTCGTCATGGCCAACATCGAGGTCCCCGATGAGGCAGACGCGGTCCTGCCCCACGGCGCCGACGGCGTGGGCCTCTTCCGTTCCGAATTCCTCTTCTTCAAGCCCGGGCACATTCCCGGAGAGGACGAGCAGTACCGGGCCTATCGCAGGGTCCTCGAAGCCATGCCGGGGCATCCGGTGACGATCCGCACCCTCGACATCGGCGGCGACAAGGTCCTGCCCGACTTCGGCGCCGGCGGCGAGAAGAACCCCCTCCTCGGATGGCGCGCGATCCGTTTCTGTCTCTCCAAGACCGAGGTCTTCCTCGCCCAGCTCAGGGCCATCTTGAGGGCCTCGGCCCACGGCGACGTGCGCATCATGTTCCCCATGATCTCGACCGTCGAGGAACTCGAGCAGGCCCACGAGCTTCTCGCCGAGGCCCGCTCCGAGTGCGAGAGGCGCTGCCACGACATCCCCCCGCGCGTCCTCACCGGCATCATGGTCGAGGTGCCCTCGGCGGCGATCGCGAGCGACATACTCGCCCAGCGCTGCGACTTCTTTTCAATTGGTACCAATGACCTCACCCAATACACCCTGGCCGTCGACCGGGGCAACGAGCGGGTGGCGGCCCTCCACGACCCCTTCCACCCTGCCGTCATAAGGCTCATCCGCACGACCATAGAGAGCGGGAGGGCAGCCGGAATTCCCGTCGGGCTCTGCGGCGAGATGGCCGCCGACCCCGCTGCCGCCCTGCTCCTGCTCGGCCTCGGGCTCGACGAGTTCTCGATGTCGAGCCAGTCCGTCCCGGCGGTCAAGCGCCTCATCCGATCGGTCACCATGGCGGAAGCCCGGGAAATCGCGGAAGAGGTGCTGGGCATGAGGACGGCTTCGGGGATCCGGGGTTTCCTCGAGGATCGTGTCGCCGGTTTCGTCGAGGATACTAAAGCCCGATAAGGGAGCCATAATGGCACCTTCCGCATTCTTCACAATAGGAACGACATGAAAGAGCACATCGAAATGGTGGAGGAGACGACGTCGCCGAGGCGCCTGCGCTACGAGGGCCTTCCCCTCGTCGTGATCGCTGGCCGACCCAACGTCGGCAAGTCCACCCTCTACAACAGGCTTCTCCACAAACGCCGGGCCATCACCGACCCGACGCCCGGAGTCACCCGGGACCCCATCGAGGCCGAATGCCTCCTGCGCGATTCGGGGAGGCGCTTCCGCCTTCTCGACACGGGAGGCTTCAAGCTCGAGCGCGAGGGCCTCGACGGCCTCGTCGTCGAGAAGACCCTCGCGAGTCTCGAGGGGGCCGATCTCGTGATCTTCCTCGTGGACGCGAAGGAGGTGACGCCGGAGGACGAGGAGTTCGCCCAGCTTCTCAGGCGCTGGTCAGACAAGGTCCTCCTCGTGGTCAACAAGGCCGACAGCCCCGAACGAGACTCCCTGGCCTGGGGCCATTTGCGCTGGGGCTTCGGCGCGGGGAGGGCCCGCGCAAAGAAGGCCCGCGAAGAGAAGGCCCGCGAAGAGAAGACCCGCGAAGAGAAGACCCGCGGCGCGGAACCGGGCGCCGGCGACCCAGGCATGCTCTTCATCTCCGCCGAGCACGGCCGCAACATCGACGAGCTCGAGGAGGCCATCATCGCCCGCCTCGATTTCTCGAAGGTCGTCGAGGTTGACCTCGAGCGCGCTCCCATTAGGCTCGCCATCCTCGGCAAGCCGAACACCGGGAAATCCACCCTCCTCAACCGGCTCCTCGGCGAGGACAAGAGCATCGTCAGCGACCAGCCCGGAACGACGCGCGACCCCGTCGAGGGGCGCTTCAACTTCAAGAAGCGGGACTTCCGCGTCCTCGACACCGCGGGCATCAGGCGCAAGGCCAAGGTGCACGACTCGGTCGAGTACTATTCGGTGACGCGGGCCATCAAGAGCGTCGACGATTGCGACGTCGTCGTCCACATGATCGACGCGCGCGAAGGGCTGACCGACCAGGACAAGAAGATCGCGGCCTTCGCCGCCGAGGCCGGCCGCGGCGTCGTCTTCGTCCTCAATAAGTGGGACGAGATGCCCGACATCAAGAATTCCTTCGAGGCGGCCCGCGACAAGCTGCGCTATTTCTTCGGCCAGATGGCCTGGGCGCCCGTCCTCCCCTTGTCGGCCCGCGACGGCTTCGGCATCGACAAATTGATGAACACTATTGTCACTATTTACGCCCAGCTCACCAAGGAGGTCGAGACGAGTCGCCTGATGCGGGCCGTCGAGGGCTGGATCGAGGCGACCCCCCCTCCCGTCGCGCCGAGAACGCGCTGGAAATTGCGCTACGCCGTGCAGACCAGCTCGAATCCGCAGCGCTTCAGCTTTTTCGTGACGAAGCCCGAGGCCGTCGCGGAGGCCTACCGCTCCTTCCTCCGCAACCACATTCGCGAGGATCTCGGCCTCGACAAGGTTCCCGTCATCCTCGAGCTCAAGGCCTCGAGACAGGGCTGGGTCGAGCGCAAGGAGGGCCTCGAGGCGGCGGCTTCGAAGGCGCCGGCTGCGAAGCCGCAGGCTGGGCCCGCTCGAAAGGCGGACAAGGGTTCAGACTCGGCGGCGAAACCGACGGGGAGCAAGGCGCCTGCCAAGCCCGCGGCCGCTTCGACCCCGGCAGCGGAAAAGCGCAATGCCGCCCCGAGACCGCCGGCCAAGAAGAAGCCCTCGTCGGGGAGGGCGACCGTGAAGGTTCCGCCCAAGTCGAGCCGGGTGAAACCCGCTCGAGCCAAGAAGTCGCAGAAGCCGGAAAACAGAAGAGCCGCTACGAAAGAGGCGAAGGCAGTCAAGGCGGCTCGGGCCAAGGCGAGCGGGACGAGGAAGGGCCGGGCCTGAGGGCGCCGTCCCCGTAGCCACGGAATAGGTATCTTCAAATTGGCGAAGCTGAGCATCGGCGAGGCCGAGGAACTTCTCCGCCTTCCCGCCTCGACCCTCAGGCATTGGGAAAAGGTTCTCGCCGTAGTGGCACCCGACAAGGATGCCTTCGGAAGGCGTGTGTACGGCGAGGCGGAATTGCGCCTGCTTTTCAGGATACGACATCTTTCGCAACGGATGGGGCTCGGTCTCAAGGAGGCCGAGGAGCGCGTGCTCTCCGAGATCGGCGCCCCCCATATCGAGGCGAGGATGCTGCTGGCCGAGCTTCGCGGCGATTTCGTCGGCCTTTGGTCGGCGAGCCGCGAGGCGGCCAAGAAACTCGAAGCCGCTTCTCCTCGGCGGCCCGAAACGGAAAAGGACCAGCCATGGACGCGATCATAGGGAAGTTATGCGACTTCATCGACGCCTCGCCGACGGCCTGGCAGGCCGTGGACTCCATCGGCGCGCGGCTCGCCGCTGCCGGCGGCCTTAGGCTCGACGAGCGCGAGGAATGGAGGCTCGAACCCGGCTGTCTGTACTGGGTAGAGCGCTCGGGCTCGGGGCTCATCGCCTTCAGGCCAGGGTTGCGGAGTCCCGCCGAGGAGGGCTTCGCGATAGCCGGCGCCCACACCGACAGCCCCGGCCTGAAGCTGCGCCTCGAAAAGCGGCTCGGCGGCCGAGGGATGGAGAGATCTGCCGTCGAAATCTACGGCGGTCCGATAATCTCGACCTGGCTCGATAGACCTCTTTCCCTGGCGGGACGGGTCGTCGTCAAGGTCCCCCAGGGGCAGGCGACGAGACTCGTCTCCCTCGATCGGCCCGTCGGCGTCGTCCCGAATATCGCGATCCATCTCAACCGCGATCTCAACAAGGGCTACGAATACAACGCCCAGACCCAGCTCCCCGTCCTCGTGGCTTCCGGCGGCCCATCCTCGGGCGTCGCCTCCTCCTCGCTCGAGGAAGGCGGCGACGTCGCGGCACTCCTCGGCATCCTCGCCGGGGAGCTCGGCGTCGCGGCTTCCGACATCCTCGCCGCGGATCTCTTCTTCTACGACGCTCAAAAGACCCAATTGATAGGTGCGGACTTGATCAACGGCTACCGGCTCGACGACCTTCTCGGTTGCCACGCCATTCTCGAGGCCTTCGCGGAGGCGAGGCCTACCGCGCATGGCCAGGTGGCGGCCTTCTTCGACAGCGAGGAAATAGGCTCGCGGACGCGCATGGGTGCCGACTCCTCCTTTCTGCGCGACCTCCTCGCGCGGGTGGCGACGCTGCAGGGCGCGAACCGGGAGGGTTTCCACAGGGCCATCGCCTCCTCCTTTTCCGTGTCGGTCGACGTGTCGCAAGCCTGGCACCCCGGCTGGCCCGAGAAATTCGACGAGGGTTTCGCCCCCCTCCTCAACGGGGGACCGGCGGTCAAGGCGAACGCGAATTTCCGCTACGCCACCGACGCGGAGACTGAAGTCCGGTTCCGTCGCTACTGCGAGGAAGCCGGCATCCCTTGCCAGAAGTTCATGACGAGGGCGGACATGACGCCGGGATCGACCATCGGCCCGATGTCGGCCGCCCTGTCGGGCATCGCCACCGTCGACGTCGGTTCGCCCCTCCTTTCCATGCACTCGCTCCGCGAGACCGCCGGGACCCGCGATCACGCGATGATGACTGCCGCCCTCGGACGGCACTTCTCCACCTCGCCGAGGATCTGATCGTGAAAGACCAGGCATCCCGAAATCCGACCATCGAGCTCCTCCTCGGCAGGAAATCCATTCGCGACTACGAGGACAGACCCATCCCCGAGGAGATCAAGGATCAGGTGATTTCCGCCGCCCTGCGCGCGGCCACGGCCGGAAATATGATGCTTTACCAAATAATCGAGGTGGAGGATGCCGCGCGGCGCGAGTATCTCTCGCATAGCTGCGACGAGCAGCCCTTCATCGCCAAGGCCCCCTGGCTTCTCATCTTCGTGGCCGATTATCAACGTTGGTACGATTATTTCGCGTGGTCGGGGGCGGTGACCGGTTCCGGGCGATCGGCCGCCCCGAGTCCCGCCGAGGCCGACCTCCTCTTGGCGGTATCCGACGCGATCATCGCGGCCCAGTCGGCTGCCACGGCCGCCGATGCCTTAGGCCTCGGTTCATGCTACATCGGCGACATCATGGAGAATTACGAGAAGCATCGGGAGTTCTTCGGTCTCCCGCTTTGGGCCTTTCCCGTCGCTATGCTCACGATCGGCTGGCCCACGGAAAGGCAGCGCGCGAGGGTACAGCCGCGGCGCTTCGACCGCCGCTTTGTCGTCTCGAAGGAACGGTATAGGAAGGTCGAGCCCGATGAATACGATGAGCTCTACGGTGCCGATCCGCTGAAGGGCGCCTCCTTCCTTCCAGGAGCCTCCAATTACGGTCAACATGTGTGGAGGAAGAAATTCTCGAACGAGTTCATGGATGAGATGAGGCGCTCGGTGAAGGCTGCCCTCGCGGAGTGGAAAGGCTGAGGCGCTGGAGGGCGAATCGGGGAGGGTGGAGTTGAGAGGCCGTAGGAGGCTGCCGACCCCTCTCGCCCCTCCCCTTATTTCACCGGATCCTGCCCGGATTCTCCGCCTCCGCCTCCTGGGCAATAGCGGGCTCCACATGGATGAGGACGCTCGTGTTCGTGAGCCTCGCCTCGATCTCGTCCTCGATGCTGTCGCAGAGATTGTGCGAATCGAGGACGCTCATTTCCGGCGGTAGGGAGAGATGGAAATCGATGTGTTTCTTGCCGCCCGCGCGGCGGGTGCGCACCGAATGCATGCCGACGCCTGCCGCGCGGACGGTCTCCTCGATGAGGGCCAGTTCTTCGCTCGAGATGCTCGCGTCGACGAGGGGGCCGAAGGCCTTGACGAGCATGTTCCACGCCTCTTTGAGAATCACGACCGCGATGGCCATGGCGACGACGGGATCGAGGTAGTAAGCCCACTTCGCCGCGAAGAAGCGCTCGAGGATGACGATCACGAAGAGACCCGCGGCGACGCCGAGGGAGGAGTACACGTCCGTCTTGAGGTGGAGAGCATCGGCTTCGAGGGCGACGCTCGACTCCTCTCGCGCAACGCGATAGAGCCTGCGCGACACGAGGATGTTCACGAGCCCCGACACGAGCATCACCCCCACGCCCAATTCGAGATGGTGCACCTGTTCGTGGGAAATCAGCTTCTTCACCGACTCCCAGATGATGAGGCCCGCCGCGAGGATGATGAGGGCGGCCTCGAGGACGCCCGAAACGTTCTCGACCTTTTCGTGACCGTAGGGGTGGTCCTCGTCGGCGGGAGCCTGTGCGATACGAATCGAAAAAAAGGCCATTATTGCCGCCGCGAGGTCCATCAGCGAATGGATGGCCTCGGAGATGATGCTCACGGCGCCGGACATGATGCCGACGGCAAGCTTCATCGCGATGAGAAGACTGTTGGACAGGATGGAAAGACGGGCGTTCCGTGCCGCTCTGTTCATGAGGACTCCTGGCGTCCCGAATGGAGGTTCAATCCTCCGTGGGGGGTGCTGCCCCCGCCGACGAGGCGGAGAGGGCCAGAAGTCCCGCAGTTGAACTGCTGCGCGAGGAGCCGCCCTACGGGTAGCTCCTCCGCCCGACTCGTGCCATCGCGCCTCGACGCGATTACGGTCTGATCTTCCGCCGCCAACCCTAACCGATCGAAATCGGCGCGTCAACGGCTCTGCAGGCCGGCCTTCCTCGTGCCGAGGCGAACGAGATTGACGAGGGAACCGGCCAGGGCCATCACAGCGGCGGCCCCTACCACGAAACGGAAGCCCGTCATGAAGGTCGCCGAATCGATGGCCCCCGTCAGCTGGTTCATGTCGGTCCGCGTCGTGAAGGAAAATATCGCGACGGCGAAGGTCGTTCCCGAAACCATCCCGAGATTGCGAAAGAGCGCGATCATGCTGCCCGCCACGCCCAGGCGTTCCCGCGGGACGGTGCCCATCATGCTCGAGTTGTTGGGCGAGCCGAAGCTGCCGGCGCCGAAGCCGAGGAGGGCGATGATGGCTCCTATCTCGAGGAGGGAGGAGGCAGGACCCAGGGTGGTCAGGAAGAGGAGGCCGAGGGCCGTGAGCGCGAGCCCTCCCACCGTGAAGGGAAGGAATCCGTAGCGGTCCGAAAGCGAACCGGAAAGCGGCGCAAGGACCGAGGTGATGATAGGGTTGATCGACAGGAGGAGGCCCGCATAGAGGGGCGAAAGGCCCCTGACGCTCTGGAGATAGAAGGGCATGAAAAGGATGTAGGCGAACATCGCGACGAAGGAAAACCAGGCCGCGATGACGCCGAGGGTGAACACGGGAGACGCGAAGATGCTTCCGTCGATGAGGGGATGCTTCCTCCTCCTCTCCACCGCGAGGAAAAGGACGAGGAGAAGGATCGAGAGGGGCGGCACGCCGAACATCGCGAAAGTAGTGGCCCTGCCTTCCTGCCAGTCAAGGAGCCAGACGAAGAAGATGATGACGAGGGCGGCGAAGATTCCCGCGCCGGGCCAGTCGAAGTCTCCCTCCTGGCGTTTCGACTCGGGCATCACGGCGAAGGTGAGGAAGATGCCGACGATGCCGATGGGCACGTTGACGAAGAAGATCGAACGCCAGCCCGCGAAGTGGACGAGTACGCCGCCGAGGCTCGGGCCGAGGAGGCTGCCGATGGACACGACGGCCCCCGTGTAGCCGAGGGCCTTGCCCCTCTCCTTCGGGGGGAAGATCGAGGTGACGATGCCCTGCACGAGGGCCATGCCCATGGAGGCTCCGAGGGCCTGGAGAACCCGCGACAGCACGAGGAAGGTCAGGTTGCCCGATAGGCCGCTGAGGAGGGAGCCGAGGGTGAAGATGCCGAGACCCGCCGCGAAAAATCGCTTGCGGCCCCTGAGGTCGGCGAGCCTTCCCCAGATGAGGAGGGTAGCCGCAATCGTGATGAGGTAGGCGCTCACCACCCACTGGACGGATTCTATGCCGGCGCCCAGGGCCTTGGAAATCTCCGGCAGGGCGATGTTGACTATGCTTCCGTCAAGAGTCGCCATGAGGGTGAGGATCAGGGTGTTCACGAGGATGATGGTCCGCCTCGCGTTCGTCATATCTGGTTCCATTGCTTTCCTTTCATTCAGGCGGGAGCCGTCGCCGGGGGCGCGGCGACATTATCGCCCCTACCGATTCCGCGCGTCACGATGAAGTTGAGGAGGGCGATGAGGGCGCCCCCGAGGAAGACCCAGCGATAGCCGTGATTGCCGGCCTCTCTCCAGACGAGGCCGCCGAGGGTCGGGATGCTCATCGAGACGATGTGGTCGATGCTGATGCCGAGGGAGAGGGTGGGGGAGAGATCCTCGGGCCTTCGGACAATCCGCTTCGCGAATATCGCGCGGGCCATGCCCACGGCGTTGGAGCTCTGGTCGAGGATGAAGCAGACGGACACGACGACGAGGGCCGCGCCCGGCGGCAGGAGCTCAGGCGCGAAGGCGTAGGTGAAACAGACGCCGATCATGAGGAGGGCCTCGCCCCCCAGGACGGCACGGGCGCCGAAGCGATCGGTGAGGCGGCCGACGAGGGGCTGGGCGCCGATGCCGAGAACGGAGACGATGAGAAAGAGGAGGGTCATCGTCTCGACGGGCTGCCTGAAGAGATCCACGATCATCCAGGGGCCGAAGGTGATGAAAAGCTGCTTCCGCCCGCCCCAGAGGACGGAAAGGAGATAATACCGACTATATTCCTTGCGGACGACGAAACGCTGGGGGGCGTGGGCCGCCTTGCGCGGGCTCATGGCCCAGAGGGCCAGGGAGGCGCCGAGGTAGGCTATCGAGCCGGCCGTGAAGGCGGCCCGATACGAAAGTTGCGCGAACTCGAAGAGAAGGAGGAGGGCGAGGGTGCCGGCCACGAGGGCTGCCGTGTTGACGGCGGAGATGCGGCCCAGTATCGAGCCCTCCTTGCCGTCCTTCGCGAAACTCATGCCGATGGACGAGCCGAGGGGCATGTAGATGTGGGCCCCCGACGAGTACAGGAATACCGACGTCACCATGAGGAGGTAGCTGTTGGGTATCCAGCCGAGGGCGAGCATGCCCGCGGTGGCTGCGAGATTGGCCACCATGGCGATGCGCACCTCGCCGAGGAGGGCGAGTCCCCCGACGAAAAAAGTGACGAGAAAACCGGGGATCTCGCGAGGGAATTCGAGAAAGGTCCGGCCGGCCACATCGAGGGAGAAGACATCCTTGAGATAGTTGTTGAAGACGGCCTGGTTGACGCAGGCGCCGAAGCCCATGAGGAGGCTTGCGAGGAGAAAGAGGCCGAGGTCGCGCCTTTCGGCCGGATCGACCCCGGTCTCGCCGACCCCGCTAAGGGCGCCTATGGAAAAACGCATCGAGGGGGCTCAGTGGGCTCGCGCGATGGAAACGCGCCAGACCTTTTCGCCCGCCTCGATCTCGCTCATCGAGCCCGAGGAACCGGGGATAGCCGGCCCCGAGGCCCAGTGCGAGCCGAGGGCGAGGGTCTCGTCGCGCACGAAGTCGCCGTAGGTCTCGAAGGCCCTCTTGAGATCGTCGTCGCCGGCGACGACGAGGCGGATCCGATCGGTGACCTCGAAACCCGAATCCTTGCGCAGGGTCTGGACGCCGCGCACGAGGTCGCGCACCCAGCCCTCCATGAGTAGCTCCTCGGTGATCTCGGTGTCGAGTGCGACGGTGAGGCTTCCCTCGTTGAGGACGGAAAGGCCTTTCTTCTCGCTGCGTCTGATGTCGACCTTGGAGATGTCGAGGGCGACGGTCTTGCCCGCCACCTCGATGGGATGGCTCCCGCCGCCGACGATGGCCGCGAGCACGGAGGCGGGCAGCTTCTCGATCGCGTCGGCCGCGCTCTTCATGTCCTTGCCGAGTTCCTTCCCGAGGACGCGGAAGTTGGCCTTGGCCGAGTACTCGACCAGCTCCTCCTCGTTCTCGCGGAAGACGACATTCTTGACGTTGAGCTCTTCGCGAAGGAGTTCGCCCATGCCGCCGAGTACTCGGCGCTCCTCTGCGTCGCGGGTGACGAGGTGCACCGTGGCGAGGGGCTGTCGCGTCTTGATGTCCTTCTGCACGCGAAGCGCGCGTCCGAGGGAGACGGCGCGGCGGGCGAAGGCCATTTCCCGTTCGAGGGCCTCGTCGCGAAGGCTCTCGTCGTAGTCGGGCCAATAGGCGAGATGAACCGATTCGGGCCATTCGGGGCGCCTGAGGTTGCGCCATATCTCCTCTGAGATGAAGGGGAGGGTCGGCGCGGTGACGAGGGCCAAGCGCAGGAGGACGCGGTAGAGGGTCGCGTAGGCCTCGGCTTTATCGCGATCGCCGGCCGGATTTTCCGCCGCGCTCCTCCAGAACCTGCGGCGCGAGCGACGGATATACCAATTATTAAGAAGGTCGATGAACTCGACGAAGGGGGAGAGGCTCCCCTGCATGTCCAGGGCCTCGAGCCCCTCACCGATATCCCTTACCATCTTCTCGCAGACGGATAGGACCCATCGGTCCAGGGGATTGGCTGCGCCAATCCCCTGGACCGAGCTGATTCCGCCTTTGGCGGAATCAGCGACACCCCCGGCTGCGCCAATCCCCTGGACCGCGCCATTGGCGGGCGCGCTTTTCCCGGTGTAAGCGGAATAGGCGAGGGCGGAGGCTTCGGCGCCGAATTTCTCCGGCCAGCCGTCGATGTTGGCGTAGGTGACGAAGAAGCCGTAGGCGTTGCGGATAGGCAGGAGGACCCCCTTCAGGACCTCCTTCACGCCATCGTCGGTGTAGCGGAGATCGTCGGCGCGGGTCACCGCCGAGTTCATGAGGAAGAACCTGAGGGCGTCGGCGCCGAACTGGTTCATGACCTCGGTGGGATCGGTGTAGTTGCGAAGGGATTTCGACATCTTGCGGCCGTCAGAGGCGAGCACCAGGCCGTTGACGGCGCAGGACTTGAAGGCCCGATCGCCGAAAAGGGCGGCGGCTAAAACGGTGAGGCTATAGAACCAACCCCGCGTCTGATCGAGCCCTTCGCAGATGAAATCGGCGGGAAAATGTTCCTCGAAGTGCTTCTTGTTCTCGAAGGGATAGTGGACCTGGGCGTAGGGCATCGCACCCGACTCGAACCAGCAGTCGAGGACCTCGGGGATGCGCCGCATCGTCGATCCGCAGGAACAGGGGATGGTGATGTCGTCGACGAAATGCTTGTGGAAATCGGCAACCCGCACGCCCGACAGCTTTTCGAGCTCATCGCGCGAACCGACGCAGATCGTCTTTTCGCAGTCCGGGCATTTCCAGATCGGCAAGGGGTTGCCCCAATAGCGGCTGCGGCTGATGGCCCAGTCGCGCGCTCCCTCCAGCCACTTGCCCATCCGACCGTTCTTGATGTGCTCGGGCATCCAATAGACTTTCTGGTTGTTTTCGATCATGGACTTCTTGACCGGGTCGATCTTCACGAACCAGCTCGAGACCGCCCGATAGATCAGGGGATGCTCGCAGCGCCAGCAGTGGGGATAGGCGTGGAGGATCTGATCCCGCTTCACGAGCTTGCCCTCGGCCTTGAGCCTCTCCATGATGGCCTTGTCGGCGTCCTTCACGAAAATACCTTTATAGTCGGGAACGTCCTCGGTGAACTTGCACTCGGCGTCGATGGGGCAGATCGTGGGCACGCCCGTACCCTTGAGGACGAGCTGGTCCTCCTCGCCGAAGCCCGGGGCCGTGTGGACGATGCCGGTTCCGTCCTCCGTGGTTACGTGCTCGCCGCGGTAGGTCTTGAAGGCCCCGGTCGATTCGAGCCCGGCGAAATAGGGGAAGAGGGGTTCGTAGCCGAGGCCGAGGAGTTCGGAGCCTTTCTTCTTCCAGAGGACTTCCACCTTCGCGGGGTCCTTCCAGTAATCGGCGAGGCGCGCCTCGGCGAGGACGTAGCGTTCGGGGCGGTCGCCCGTCTTGCCCTCGAGGTCGGCGACGCAGACGTAATCGATGTCCTCGCCGAGGGCGAGGGCGAGATTCGAGGGAAGGGTCCAGGGCGTCGTCGTCCAGGCGAGAAAATAGGCTGCGGAGGCGGGGTCGGCGAGGCCGGGATCGTGGAAGCCGGCCGGCGTCGACCTGATGCGGAAGCGCAGGGTGACTGCGGGATCGTGGACGTCCTTGTAGCCTCCGAGCTGGAGCTCGTGATTCGAGAGCACCGTAGAGCAGCGGGGGCAGTAGGGGAGGATGTAGTGGCCTTCGTAGATGAGGCCCTTGTCCCAGAGCGTCTTCATGACCCACCAGATGGATTCCATGTAGTCGGGGTCCATGGTCTTGTAGTCGCGGTCGAAGTCGACCCAGCGCCCGGCGCGGGTCATGATCGTCCGCCATTCCTTGGTGTAGCGGAGCACGGAGGAACGGCAGGCCTCGTTGAAATTGGCCACCCCGTAGCGTTCGATATCCGTCTTCGAGTCGAGGCCGAGTTCTTTCTCGATGAGGTTCTCGACGGGGAGGCCGTGGCAGTCCCAGCCGAAACGGCGATCGACCATGAAGCCCTTCATCGTCTTGTAGCGGGGGACGATGTCCTTGATGGTGCCGGGCACGAAGTGGCCGAAGTGCGGGAGTCCCGTCGCGAAGGGGGGGCCGTCGTAGAACACGAATTCATTCCCGCCCTCGCGTTGCGCGATGGACTTCCTGAAAATCTCTTCCGATTCCCAGAAGCGGATCGTCTCCTCTTCGGAATCGGGGAAGCTGCGCTTGGGATCGACGGGCTTGAACATGATTTCCTCCAGCGAGTGTTACATGAAGTCCGAAGATAGTGCCACGGAAGGGGCGGGGATTTCCAGTGCGTCGGCTTTCGCGCATGTACCGACTGGAACAAATCGCCGCGAAAGGCTACCATGGCCCTCCACTTCACCATCCATTCGGAGGAACCATGGCTATCGAAAGAACCTATGTCATGCTCAAGCCCGGCGTCATGCAGCGCCGCGTGGCGGGCGAGATCCTTTCGCGCATCGAGAAAAAGGGACTCAAGCTCGTCGCGATGAAACTGATGACAATCGACCGCAAACTCGCGGAGACCCATTACGCCGAGCACAAGGAAAAATCCTTCTTCGGCGAGCTCACCGGCTACATCACGAGCGGCCCCGTCCTGGCGATGGTCGTCGAGGGCGACAACGCCGTGGCTACGGTCCGCCGGCTCTGCGGCGCCACCAAGGTGGAGGACGCCCTCCCCGGCACCATCCGCGGTGACTTCGCCATGCACACCGGCATGAACATCATCCACGCCTCCGACGCCGTCGCGAGCGCGGAGCGCGAGATAGCCCTCTACTTCAAGCCTGAGGAGATCATCTCCTGGAAAGACGGCAACGAGGGCTGGATCTGAGCCGAGGTCGGCCCGCTTCGAGAAGACGGTTTCAGCCCGGCCGAAATCGTCTTTTCCCGAGGCAAAGCCGGCCTTTGCTTGACGATTCCGAAGAAGCCAGTAAGGCCGGAATCGTCTATTAGTCCCATGTGAGGAGGCGGCGATGGGTGAGCGTATTGGCGTAATCGGCGCCGGAGCCTGGGGCACGGCGATCGCTAAGGTCCTGGCCGACTGCGGCCACGACGTCACGCTCTGGGCCAACGAACCCGATGTCGTGGAGTCGGTCAACTCTTCCCATTTGAACGGCCGATTCCTCCCGGAGGTCCTCCTCCCCGCGTCGATCCGGGCCGAGGGGGATCCACTCGCCGTGGCCACCGGAAAGGACGTCATCGTCCTCGCCGTTCCCTCCCCCTTCCTCATGCGCGTCGTCAGGCGCATCCTCGCCGCTCCCAACATCATGGAGGGCGAAAGTCTCGTGACGGTGGTCACCAAGGGCTTCATCCCCTCGCCGACCGCGCCCCGCCTCATCCTCGACACCCTGGAAGACCACCTCCCCGGTTTCTATCGGGGCAACACTGTCTATATTTCCGGTCCCAGCCACGCGGAGGAGGTGGCTCGGGGCAGGCTCACCGGCCTCGCAGCGGCCTGCGAGAATCCGCGCAACGCCATCAGGGTCCGCGGCCTCTTCAAGGGCAGCCGCATCCTCGTCTTCCCCTCCCTCGACACCACGGGCGTCCAGGTCTGCGGCGCGACGAAGAACGTCGTGGCCATTGCCTTCGGCATGCTCGACGCCATCAAGGAGGACTCGAGCCAGGACGAATTCGGCGACAACACCGAGTCCCTCCTCCTCGCCGCCGGTCTCAACGAGATGCAGAGCCTGGGCATCGCCCTCGGCGCCACCCATCCGGAAACCTTCAGCTCCCTTGCGGGCGTCGGCGACCTCGACGTGACCTGCCGCTCCGTCCACGGCCGCAACCGTCGCTTCGGCCGTGAGATCGTGGGCAAGAACATCCTCGCCCCCTTCCGCGACCATGACGACCTCCTCGCGCGCATAGGCGAACTCGGCTACCTGCCCGAGGGAGCCGTAGCTGCCAAGGAAGTCGCCATCCTCGCCGCCCAGAAGGGCCTCGATCTCCCCATCATGGGCGGGGTCAGACGCATCCTCAACCGCGAGATCGAGCCGCGCGCCTTCCTCGAAGGCTACCTCGACGGCCTCGGCGCCTCGCTGGGCTGAAACTTCACGATCGGAGGGAAGCATGGACTACGTACGACTCGGAAAGACCGGCCTCAGGGTGTCGCGAATCTGCCTCGGCGGCATGACCTACGCCGACCCTGCCAAGGGCACCCATCCCTGGGCCCTCGGCGAGGAAGCTTCGCGACCCTTCATCAAAGAGGCGCTCGAGCTCGGCATCACCTTTTTCGATACCGCCAATTCCTATTCGGGAGGCACGGCCGAGGAAATCCTGGGCAGGGCCATCCGAGACTTCGCGCGGCGGGACGAAGTCGTCATAGCCACGAAGGTCTTCTATACCAGCGGAAGGAAATATCCCAATTCAACCGGACTTTCGCGGAAGTCGATCTTCCGCGAGATCGACGGGAGCCTTAGGCGCCTCGGGACGGACTACGTCGATCTTTACCAGATCCACCGCTGGGATTACTCGACCCCGATCGAAGAGACCCTCGAGGCCCTTCATGATGTCGTCAAGGCGGGAAAGGCACGCTATATAGGCGCCTCCTCGATGTTCGCCTGGCAGTTCATGAAGGCCCTCAAGCTATCCGAGCTCCGCGGATGGACGCCCTTCGTCTCGATGCAGCCGCATTACAACCTCCTCTATCGCGAGGAAGAGCGCGAAATGCTCGGCCTCTGCGCTGAGGAAGGCATCGGTGTCATCCCCTGGAGTCCCCTCGCTCGCGGCAGGCTGGCCCGTCAATGGAAGGCCGTGGAGACGGAGCGGGCTCGAAGCGATAAATTCGGCGCGACGCTTTACGACGCGAGCGAGGCCGCTGACAGGGCCGTCGTCGAAGCCCTCGCCGCCCTCGCCGCCGAGCATGGCCTGCCGATGGCTCGCATCGCCCTCGCCTGGCTCCTCTCGAAGCCCACCGTGACCGCCCCCATAGTCGGCGCGACCAAGAGCGGTCATCTCGCCGATGCGGTCGCCGCCCTCGAGGTCAAACTCGCCCCCGAGGAGATTGCCCGCCTCGAGGCTCCCTACGCACCTCACGCGATCGCCGGCTTCGATTGAAAGAGGTTTGCGAAACGGCATTCGGCGTTTGAAATCGAGAAATCCGTAACGTATACTTCTCCACAGTAACATTCGGGGCCTAGCCGGAATGCCCATGCCTTTTCGTGCCTGTCTTTGGGGCCCGAAAAGGGACGGCCTGTCGCGGACCGTTTTCCTTTTCAGAGGGGGAAAAGTACATGAGTCTCGTACCCGTAGTCGATGTCATCAAGGAAAACTGCGTAGCCTGTCATCGCTGCATTTCCGTCTGTCCGGTCAAATATTGCCAGGACGCTTCAGGCGATACGGTTGTCATCAACCATGACCTCTGCATCGGCTGCGGTACCTGCATCGACGCCTGCACCCACGATGCGCGGCGCTATGTCGACGACTGGGACGAGTTCCTGGCCGCCTCGGCCAAGGGCGAACGTTTCGTCGCCGTCGTCGCCCCCTCCGCCGCTGCGAGTTTTCCCTCCCTCGAACGCCTCAACGGGCTCATGGCGAGCCTCGGCGTCGAGGCTGCCTTCGACGTGAGCTTCGGCGCTGAGCTCACCGTCAAGAGCTACCTCGAGCATTTCAGGGCGAAGCAACCCGATCTCATCATCGCCCAACCCTGCCCGGCCATTGTCGCCTACATCGAGATCTGGCGACCCGAACTTCTCCGCATGCTGGCGCCCGCCGACAGTCCGATGATGCACGCGATCAAGATGGTGCGCGAGTTCCGAAAGGAATACACCCGTCTTCGCATGGTCGTGGTTTCTCCCTGCATCGCCAAGCGTCGCGAATTCGCGGACACGGGCTCCCACGCCCTCAACCTCACCTTTAAGTCGATACTCGCCTGGCTGCGATCGAAGGGAAAGACACTCAACGACTTTCCGGAGCGGCCCTTCGATTCTCCCGACGCCGAGCGGGCGGTGCTTTTCTCCACTCCGGGAGGCCTCAAGGCCACGGTGGCGCGCGACGTTCCCGGGCTCGAGGAGAACATCAGGAAGATCGAAGGACCGGAGACCATCTATCCCTATCTCGACGCCCTCGCCGCGCGGGGAAAACCTCCCTCGCACCTGCGCATCCTCGACTGCCTGTCCTGCGAAAAGGGCTGCAACGGGGGGACGGGCACCGAGCAGCGCGCCACCCTCGTCGACGACCTCGAAGGGGCCGTGGCCATGCGCGCGAAAAAGGCCATGCAAAAGGCGGGCGTCCTCGGCCGCCCCGAAAAGGCCGCGCGGATGATGGCCAAGCGCCTCGGCCCCTGGTGGAGGCCGGGGCTCTACGGGAGGACCTACCGCGACCGTTCGAGCTCAGTAACCCTCCGAAAGCCCAGCAACGCCGAGCTCGACGCGCTCTACAAAAAGATGCTCAAGGACGACGAGCGCGACATCCTCAACTGCGCCTCCTGCGGCTACAACTCCTGTGAGCGCATGGCGACCGCGATTTTCAACGGTCTCAACAAGGTCGAGAACTGCCATCATTACAAGACGACAGCGATGGCCCGCGCGAGGACTCGCGCCAACGAGGTCGCCGTCAAATTGCACGACATGATCAACGAATCCCGCCGCATCCTGGAGGACATGGTCTCCCGCTGCGGCAACGCCAAGTCGAGCCTCCATGACCAGTCGAGCGCCGTCACCGAGTCCTCCGCCTCGGTCGCGCAGATGCTCGAGACCCTCGCCGCGATCGGCAAGCTCGCAGGCAAGCAGCGCGAATCGCTCGACGTCCTCGTCGAGTCGACGGGCCGCGACACCGAGCTCGTGACGAGCGCCTTCGGCGGCATCGACCGCGTCGTCGTCGGAGTGGGCAAGGTGGCCGGTTTCAATCAAGCCATAGACGACCTCGCCCAGAATACCAACCTCCTCGCCATGAACGCCGCGATCGAGGCAGCCCACGCCGGTCAGGCCGGGCGCGGCTTCGCCGTCGTGGCCGACGAGATCCGCAAACTTGCGTCGAAGACGGGAGAGCACGCGGCCGCCATTTCGCGCGATCTCACCTCCGTATCGACGGAAATCGCGAAGACGAGCTCGGTCTCGAAGGATACGGCGAAGAGCCTCCAATCCCTCATCGGACAGTTCCGCGAGGTCGGCCAGAGTTCGAGCGAACTCGCGGCGGGCATCGAGGAACTCGCCGGCGGCTCAGGGCAGATCCGCATTTCCCTCGATCGCCTCCTCGACATTTCCACCGAGAACGCGGCCTTCTTCGAAATCCTCGACGAGATCAACGGCAAGCTCGCCGACATCGTTCGCGAAATCGAAAGAACGAGCGCCGAGAATCTCGAGCGCGTGACGGATTAGCGCGAAACCCCGGCCAAGGCCCTCCCGCGGGACGAGCCCGCGGGAAAGGCCATCTCGAGGGCGTTCCCTCGGGGGTGCCGGCGCATTTGGGGGCGGGCCTCAGCGCGACGAGCCCTGTTTCGAACGCCTTTCCTTCGTGTAGCCGCGCATCGATTTGTTGATAGCCCGCCACCTCTCCCTTTCCGCGCGTCGCAGCGAAGCGTCATCCTTTCGCGCGAGCCAGGCGATCTCACGCCGAAGCTTGGTCCAGGAGGCCAGCCTCTGGGCCTCGATGCGCCCGTCGGCCAGGGCTTCCCGCACGGCGCAGCCCGGCTCGGTCTCGTGGCTGCAATCGTGGAACCTGCATTGGGCCGCGACCTCCTCAATGTCGGAGAAGGTCTGGTCGATAGATTCTTCCTCCGCCCAGAGCTGGATTTCCCTGAGCCCCGGCGTGTCGATGATGAGCGCCCCTGCGGCGGGGCTTCCTTGGGGCAGGATGAAAAGCTCCCGGCGTGTCGTCGTGTGCCTCCCCCGTTCGTCGTCGAGGCGCACGGCCCCCGTGGCCGCGATCTCTCTCCCCGCGAGGGCGTTCAGGAGGCTCGACTTGCCTGCCCCGGAGGAGCCGAGGAGGACGGCCGTGCGCCCCGGGGAAAGGATGGCCGCGAGTTCGTCAAGGCCCCTTCCGTCCACGATCGAGGTGGCGACGACCCGGTTCCCCACCGCGACGGCCTCCGCCTCGGCGACGAGGTCCTCGCCATTTTCGGAGAGATCCATCTTCGTGAGTACTATGACGGGATTCGTCCCGCCCTCCCAGGCGAGGGCGAGATAGCGTTCCAGCCTCCGCGCGTTGAAGTCGTGGCCTGCCGCGGCGACGATCAGCGCGATGTCGACGTTGGCGGCGAGAATCTGCGCCTCCTGTCTGAGCCCGGCTTCCTTGCGCGCGAGAATGCCCTCTCGCGGCAGGATCTCGACGATCATCCCCGCCGGCCCCTCCCTTCCGTCGAGACCTTCCACGCTTCGCGCGAGAACCCAATCGCCTACCGCGGGCCGATCGAAGGGCCTGGTTCCATCGTCGACCATCGAACCCGGGGCCCGAAGATGCATTTCTGCTATCCTGCCTTCGGGACCCGCCGCGAAGGCGGCGAAGCGGTCGCGGTGCACCTCGGCGATTCGCGCCGGAACGCATTCGCCACGACGCTTTTCCTGATAATTGACTATTTCGCGCAACCTGTCGTTGAAGCCGATCGATCCTAGGGCCTCGGCGAGGCGCTGGTCGTCGGCGATTTTTATGTTCGTTCCATCCGTATTCCGTAGTTCCACGATCCATTCTCCTGAGGCGCGACAACGCCGGGTTCTCGCGCGGACGCGGATGCGCTCCGACCGCCATGACCGAGGGCCAGGCTTGGCGCGGTAGCGCCGCAATCGTCGCTGTATCGGGGTGTCGGAGAAGGACGGGACTCAAGGAAGGATCGAAAAGGAAGAATCAAGAAGGTGAAATCAGAGTCCCGAAACCTTCTCCGAACCGGCAATGGCCTTTGTGTAGGTGCTTTCCATGTTGTGCCTCCTCGGTGGGACTGGTATGAACTGTTTATAACACGGGGCCGGAGGGCTGTAAAGCGGGAGTCCGGGCTCCCAAGCGGCCTCGCATCGCCCGCGGGCGATGCGAGAAACCCGATCTCGGCTCGACTCTGCATCCATTTAGCGCAGCTTCGCTGCGAGAACCCGACTTGGGCCTTAGCCCAAGTCGGGTTTCATAGTCGGGAAGAGGATGACGTCGCGGATGGAGTAGGCGTCGGTGAGGAACATGACGATGCGGTCGATGCCGATGCCCATGCCGCCGGTGGGGGGCATGCCGACCTCGAGGCTCGACACGAAGTCCTCGTCGAGGGCATAAGCCTCGTCGTCTCCGAGCTCCTTCTCCCTCGCCTGCTGCTGGAAGCGCTCGAGCTGGACGATGGGGTCGTTCAGCTCGGAGTAGGCGTTGGCGATCTCGCGGCCATAGACGAAGGCTTCGAAACGCTCGGTCATCGTGGGATCGCCGGGCTTCTGCTTGGTGAGGGGAGAGATGTCCGTCGGGTAGTCGATGACGAAGGTGGGTTGTATGAGGTTCTTTTCGGCGAACTTCTCGAAGGCCGCGTTGAGGATGTCGCCCTTCGTGCAGTCCTTGAGCTTCTTCTTGAGATCCTCTTCGAGACCCTGGGCCTTCGCAATCGCGCGAGCCTCCTCGTCGGTCTTGACGAGGTTGAAGTCGGGGCCGCCGTACTCCTTCACCGCGTCGATCATCGTGATGCGGCGCCAGGGGGCGGCGAACTCGAGCTCGGTACCCTGGTAGTTCAGCTTGGTCGAGCCGGCAGCCTTCAGTGCGGCGTGGGAGATGAGGCCCTCGCAGAGCTCCATCATGCCCTTGTAGTCGGTGTAGGCCTGGTAGAGCTCGATCATCGTGAACTCGGGATTGTGACGGATGTCGATGCCCTCGTTGCGGAAGTTCTTGCCCATGTCGTACACGCGCTCCATGCCGCCGACGATGCAGCGCTTGAGGTAGAGCTCGGTGGCGATGCGGAGGTAGAGCTGGAGGTTGAGGGCGTTCGACTTCGTGACGAAGGGGCGGGCGGCGGCGCCCGAAGCTATAGTAGCGAGGATGGGGGTCTCGACCTCGATGAACTCGCGCGAGTCGAGGTACTCGCGGATCGCGGAGACGATCTTCGTGCGGCGCTTGAAAGTCTCCATGACCTCGGGGTTCATCACGAGGTCGAGATAGCGGCGGCGGTAGCGGACCTCTGTGTCCTGGAGACCATGGTATTTCTCGGGCAGGGGCTCGAGGCCCTTGGCGAGGAGCTGGATGGTCTTCACGTGCACGGAGATCTCGCCCCGTCTCGTGCGGAACACGAAGCCCCTCACGCCGACGATATCGCCGCGGTCGAAGGTCTTCACTCGTCCATACTCGTCGGCGCCTAGATCGTCGATGTTGATGTAGAGCTGGATGCGGCCGTCGCGGTCCTGGAGGTCGACGAAGGAGGCCTTGCCCCCGTCGCGGAAGGACATGATGCGGCCCGCGACGGAGACAGCTTCGATTTTCGCGGCCTGACCCTCGGGAAGGCTACCGCCCTTTTCCAGGGCCTCGAAGGCTACCTTCAGTTCCTGCGAATGGTGGGTTTGCTCATAGCTGACGACGGAGAAGGGGTCTCGGCCCTCGGCCTGGAGTTTTTGGAGTTTTTCTCGGCGGATGCGCTGCTGCTCGGAAAGGTCCTGGGCTTCGCCGGCTTCGGAAGCCGGCGCCGCGGCGTTCTCCATCGCGGAGGTCTTCTTCGCTGCTTCAGCGCCTTGTTTCGTTTCGTCGTTCTGCTGCCTGCTCATGCTGCTCCGCCTCGTGAAAAGGTTGCCGCATAGTAGCTGAAGAAGGCCGCGAGCTTCAATCGGAGGATACCAGGGCTGCGCCCTGCAAACTCTTTCCGAGCTCGAGATAGAAGAGCAGCCCGGCGCTGAAGCCCGCGGCGAAGGCCTGGAGGGCGTCGGTGGAAGCGAAGCCGATACCGCCGTCCTCCGATTCGGCCGCCCCTATCTCCCAGGCCTTCCAATCCAGCGAGGCGACCAAAGCGAGACTAGCCGCTTTTGAAAGGCGACGCCGAGCCAGGGTCGCCTCCACGCCAATTAGGGATGGCAGTTGCCCCGGGACGAGGCGAAGGCGCCTCCCCGACTCTATCGAGAGGTCTACCTCTCCCAGGGGCTGGACGAGGCCGACGATGAGGGCGATGTCCCCGCCTAATCCAAAGGCGAGGGATGGCTCGAAAAGCCAGGTTGCGAGCTTCGCGTCGCCCGCCACGTCACATCGGAGGGACGGAACAAAGGGCAGTCCCGGAAAGGAGAGGCTCACCGAGGCCCTTACGCCCCGGAGCGGCTCCTCGAGCCCGAGCAGGGGACCGAGCCCAAGGTCGAGGGCAGGGGAAAGGCTGTCGGGGGGGCTAGGCGCGGCCGCGAGGGGAAACAGGCCAAGGACAAGACAGGGCCAAAGCCGGATGGAAAGGCGAGGAGGACGCATGGGAGCTCCGGATCGTCGGGAATCGCGGACGCGAATAGTCGGGCCGCGCACTACCAACGCCTCCGGCATGCGCCAGCGCTTCAATTTGGTTTGCGCAGATCAGTAGGCGATCGGGAAATGTTGGGAGGCGAGGCCCTCCCTACGCCCCGGGCTCAGGATGCCTGGTTGAGCCTTCGGTAGAGGGGCACCCGGGCGGAGACCCCCGTGTCGAGTCCAGATCGCTCTCCCCGCAAAAAGTGGCGGGCGGCCAGGCCGGCGATCATCGCCCCGTTGTCGCCGCAGAGCCCGAGGGAGGGGAAATGCACCTCGAGGTCGGTTCGGGAAGAGAGGAGGGCGCGAAGATAGGAATTGGCCGCGACGCCTCCGCCGGCGACGATGCGCCTGAGCCCCGCGTCTTCGGCGGCGCGGAGGAGCCGATCGACGAGTAAATCGACCGCCGCCTTGCGAAAGCTCGCGGCGATGTTTTCCGGGCTCGTCTCCGCACCCGGCCTCCGATACTGCTCGAGTTGGCGGATCACCGCCGTCTTGAGTCCCGAATAGGAAACGTCGTAGGGATGGGGACCCTTGTAGAGATGGGGTTTCGGAAAGCGGAAGGCTTCGGGATCACCCTTCTCGGCGAGGCGGTCGATGGCGAGGCCGCCGGGATAACCGAATCCGTAATGCTTCGCGACCTTGTCGAAGGCCTCGCCCACGGCGTCGTCTATGGTGGTGCCGAGCACTTCGATGCGATCGAAATCCTCGACCTTCGCGATGATCGAATGCCCTCCGGAAACGAGGAGGCCGAGGAAGGGGTAGGGGATTTCCTCCTCGAGCTGGGGGGCGTAGAGATGGGCGAGTATGTGGTTGACGGCGAGGAAGGGCTTATCGAGGGACCAGGCCATGCCCTTGGCGAAGGAAAGCCCGACGAGGAGGGATCCGACCAGGCCGGGCCGGGCGGTTGCCGCTATCCCGTCGAGTTCGGCTGGGCTCAACTTCGCCTCGTCCAATGCGCGACTCACGACGCCGGTGATCCACTCGAGGTGGGTGCGGCTCGCTATTTCCGGGACGACGCCTTGGTACCGTTCATGAAGGGGGATCTGGGTCGCGACGATGTTGGAAAGAATCTCTTTTCCGTCCCGCACGACGGCGGCGGCGCATTCGTCGCAGGAACTCTCAATGCCGAGGACGAGCATGGGCCTCTTCCATCATGAGGCGCGCGATGGTAGAGAGCGAAAAGCCTTCTTCCGCGAGGGGGCGATAGAGTTCGGTGAGGGTTTCGGCAAGATCGGCCGACCATACCGTGCCTATCATAACTGCCGGGCTGCCGCCTTCGGCCTTCTTTTTCCCCTCTTCGAAGGCGATGAGGATGGAATTCCGCTCAGTCCCAAAATCCAGAAACACGCTTCGCCCCCGCTTCGGTCAACATCCGCCCCGGGCGAAGGCCGAACTGTCGGCGCGCGGTGCGGTATCTACCCACAGTAGTGGAATCGGGCTGCCGAGGCAAGGAGTCCTTTTATCCCCGGCTTAGGCTTCAGACCGCCCTTTCGGCCGCAAAACCGAAATCCTCACGCACGGCCTGGTCGCGGAGCTTTCTGAGGGCGCGTTTTTCTATCTGCCTGACGGTTTCGGGGGAAATGCCGAGTTCGTCGCCGATCGTCTTGAGGGTACGGCGCTCGCCTGCCAGCTCGAAACGATACATCAGGATGCGGCGTTCTTTTTCCATGAGGAGGGTCAGCATGCGGGCGGTCTCCTCCCGCAAATTTTCCGCGATCATCGCTGTATCGGGGCTGTAACTCCAGTCTTCGTAGATATCGATGACGCCTCCCGATTCCGTATCGAGTTCGCTTTCGAGGGAGACCACGGAGGAAGCCATCGCCCTGAGCTCGGCTACCGCCTCGGCTGAAACGCCGAGTTCCGCGGCGACCTCGGCGTCGAGGGGTTCGCGCTGTAGTTTTTGGGTGAGGATATTGTAGGCCCGCTGGATGCGGCGGATCAGCTCTTCCTTGCGATGGGGTAGGCGGATCGCGCGCCTCGAATTGACGAGGGCCCTCGTGATGGTTTGTTTGATCCACCAGGAAGCGTAAGTCGAAAAGCGCACATTCCTCGCACCGTCGAATTTTTCGGCCGCCTTGATGAGTCCGACGTTTCCCTCCTGAATGAGGTCGATAAGGGGCATATCGGGGGTGACATAGGCCCGTGCGATCTTGATGACGAGCCGAAGATTGGCCTCGATGAGCTTGCGTCTGGCTTCTTCGCTACCAGTTGCGATTTGGCGAGAGAGCTCCCGCTCGCCTTGGGCGTCGAGAAGGGGAATGCGCTTAATGCCTGCGTAATAGGAATCGAGGATGCTGTCGGAGGAATCGTGGCTGGAATGTTCGCTCATGCTGGCTCCTGCATCTCTATATGCAGGTTCCGTGCCATTCGCCTCGGCGACTTTTGCCAGAAGCTATGTTGTTGTAATGCAATAGATACACAAGCGTGTACCCCTCGGGGAGAATCCACCGGACCTGCGTCTGTATTAAAAAAGAGACAGAACTGGGTCTGCCTCGTCTGAATAATAAGACAGCAAGGCTATTCCATTATGGCAAAAGGATGATGCTAGCAGCTACCTGATCGGTCTCATGGCCTGTCGCCGGAGCGACCTCCCGAAAGAGGGTCACCGCGGCGAGGAGGCTGACGAGGACAAGGACCAAGATCTTCATGGATGGTTGCCCGGAAGATACTTGAGGGGGTTCACCGACACGCCACCTCGGTAGACGCCGAAGTGGAGGTGGGGAGCGGTGCTATAGCCCGTATTGCCGGACAAACCCAAAATTTGGCCCTGGGCTATTGCTTGTCCAACATGGACTTCTTGGCGCGACAGGTGACCATAGAGGGTTTGGAGCCCCCTGTCGTGGTTGATGATCACATAGTTGCCGAACATCTGGTTGTAGCCGACGTCGGCAATCCTCCCGTCCATCGCGGCCTTGACCGGCGTTCCCTGGGGCACGGCGAGATCGATCCCTCCGTGGAAGCCTCTGACCCCGGTGAAGGGGTCGGGGCGATAGCCGAACCAGGAGCTGATGATGCCTTTTACCGGCCAGATGACCATGTCGCCGAAGACCTGCCTCAGGGCGGCGGCCGTCAGGTGGGCGCCGGGAATGAAGACAGCCTGTCCCGGGATGATGGTGCCCGTGCCGAGGTTGTTCGCGTCGGCGATGGCGGTGACCGTGACATTGTTCGCCTTGGCGATGCTCCCGAGACTCTCGCCCTTGGTCACGACGTGAACAATGCCCTTCATGTTCGGGATCTTGAGAACCTGCCCGATGCCGAGGCCCTTGGCGCTCGTGATGTTGTTCATGCTGACGATGGTGTCGATATCGACATGATTCTGCGCCGCTATCGAGCCCAGGGTGTCGCCCTTGGCGACCGTGTAGCTGTCGGTGGCAAGGCTGAGGGGGAGGGGAGGGAGACTGGTCTCGGTCACCTGGTTGGAGAGTTCGGGGGTCAGGAAATCGAGGAGATCGCTTTGCACCGAGGGGATGTCGCGCACCAGGCCGCCTTCGGGGAGGGGAAAACGCGGTATCGAAAAGGCGATGGTAGCCGCTGCGAAGGCTCCGGCTAGAATTGACGACCCCGCGATCAAAAGGAATTTTCTATTGGCAACCGCCGGCAAGGAAGGCAGTCTGCCCGGAACCTGGCCGACAAGAAGGCCCAGGCGAAGGATGGCTCCCGCGGGTATGGCTATCGCTGCCGTGGAAAATTTCAAAAGCCACGTTGAGCCAGGAATGCGCGGCTTCTCGCCGGCGACAGGATGAGGGCCGGAGGGCCTTTGGGTTGAGGCGGGAGCCGGCTTCGCTTGCCTGAAGGGCTTGGCGCGGGGAGCGACCTTCTCCCCCTCTCGGGAGGGTAGTATCCTGCGATAGGCTCCACCGCGACCGCCTTCCAAAAGGAAGAAATCCGCCGTCCGGAGCGACTCTGAGGCCAGGGGCGTCCGCCGCCTATCGCCGGTCTTCTTCGCCTTTTTCCCCGGAGAGTGTCGAGTGTCGGTGGCTGCCCGACCCGAAACGCTGTCGTACATGAATATTGAGTCCATGGTGTGCTCCAAATATCGACAGCGGAAAGGCAATGTATTACCCCGAGCTGGGACTATCTTCGGTTTCGCAACGAAGCGTTTTCGACTACACTCCCGGCAATGCAATCCCGAGCATCCCGGAGTCCCCTGTGGCCGATCGTGACCGCGGTGATCTTCGCAGCCTTGGTCAAATTCTTCATTATCGACCTCGCTCTGGTTGACGGTCCCTCGATGTCGCCGACCTTCGAGGCCGGGCAGCCGGTCATTGTCCTTCGCATCGCCTACGGCCTCAGATTGCCCCAGGGCCTCGGCGGCTATCTTGTTCGCTGGGGCAATCCCGCGCCCGGCGAGGTCGTCATTGCCGAAAATCCCGAGTCGAAGCGGCCCGTCATCAAGCGCGTTGCCTGGACAAGGCCGGGCTCCCGCGAGGATGGCGGGCTCGAGCTCTGGATACTCGGCGACAACGGCTCGGATTCCCTCGATTCGCGAAGCTACGGCACGGTTCCGGTTGAGGACGTCGCGGGAAGGGTGATAAGCTTGCGTCCGCGTCCATGAAGCCAGAAACACGCAGACGGCGCTACGCCGTCGTCCTCGGATTTCTCACGCTTTTCGCCCTCGTCGTTATCGGGCGTTACGCGATGCTCGCGAGCGAAAAGGGCATGTTCCGCGCCTCTCCCCTCGACAGCTCCGAACGCGGGCCTATCATGGATCGCGAGGGGCGCCTTTTGGCCGTCGATTCGCCCCTCTACAACATCGCCGTCTGGCGACCGGAGACCGACAAGGACGCCTTCCCCGCCGAAGTAGACAGGTTGGCCTCGATCCTGGAAATGGACTCCGGGGATATCCTCTCGCGCTGGAAGGACGGTTCGAGCAATTTCTTCTATTTAAAAAAGCGCGTAGCGCCCCAGGTAGCCCGAGCGATCCAGGAGGCCAAGACCGAGGGCGCCTTTTCGGGCATCGTCGTCGAAAGAGTGCCGGGAAGGCTCTATCCGGAAAAGCGACTCGCCTCCCATCTTATAGGCTTCGTGGGTGATGAGAATCGCGGCCTCGTGGGCATCGAAAATAAATACGATGAAGAGCTCCAGCCTCCTCCCGATGCCGGCGTCCCGGGAACCCCCGCGATAGGCGATGGGGTCGTCCTCACCATCGATGCGGACCTCCAGTTCTCGCTCGAGGCCATCGCTCGCCGCACCATGGATGAAACGAAGGCCCAGGCCATCATCCTCCTCGCGGGGGACGTCAGGACGGGCGAGATCCTGAGCTATGTCGCGATGCCCGATTTCGATCCCAACGATTACGTGTCTTCGCCGCCCTCGGCCTGGTACGACTGGCCTTCGGTCTATGCCTACGAGCCGGGCTCGGTGTTCAAGATCTTCTCGATGTCCTCCGTCCTCGATCTCGGCGCGATCGACATGCACACGACCTTCGTCTGCGGCGGCGCCTACCGCAAGGTAGCTCCCTCGGGCGAGGTGATCGTCATCAAGGATCTCGCCGACCACGGCATCGTCGATGTCACGAAAATCCTCGAGTATTCCTGCAATTCCGGGGCGGCCCAGGCCGCGGACCGGGCGGCGACCGTCGATTTTTACGACAAGTTGACTTCCTTCGGATTCGGGACCAGAACGGGCCTTACCCTTCCGGGTGAGAGTCCGGGCTCCCTTCGCTCTCCGGAAACCTGGTCCCTCCGTTCCAAACCGACGATCGCCATCGGTCAGGAAATCCTCGTTACCGCCTCCCAAATGCTCGCCGCGGCGACTGCCGTGGCCGACGGGGGGATACTCCGGAAGCCCCTCCTCGTGAAGCGTCTCGTTCGGCCCGACGGAACGACCATCTACGACGAGCAGCCCGTCGATGTTCGGCGGGTGGTTTCCGAGACGACGGCTCGCTCGATCCTGACCTCGATGGAGGCGGGCGCTGGACTCGGCGGGACAGGCTACCGGGCCAAGGTCGGGGACATTCCCATGTCGGTAAAGACGGGCACAGCCCAGATGATCGATCCCGCCACCCATCGCTATTCCGACACCGATTACATCGCGAGCACCCTCGCCATCTTTCCCTCGAACGATCCGCAGATTGTGCTCTACGGCGTCATCATCAAGCCGGTGGGCGAGATGCTCGGCGGCCGCATCGCCGCGCCCATGATTCGCGACGCGGCCGAGGCCGTCCTCGAGCAGCTGCCGATCGAGCGAGGCGGGAGTCCGATCATCAGGCATGACGGCACGGTGAGCCTTCCCCGCCTTTCCCCCGTCAGCATCGGCGAAACCATGCCCGACCTGACGGGAGTTCCCAAGCGACTTCTCCTCCCCCTCCTTGAGCGCGACGATATCAAGGTGAAGATCGTCGGCGACGGCTGGGTGGCGAAGCAGTCTCCTCCCGCCGGCTCCCCCGTCGCGCCGGGCATGAGCATCGAGCTGGACCTGAAGTGAAGACCGAGCCCGAGGCGGGCTGGTTCGCCCTGAACCTCGCCCTGTTGTCGGAGTGCCAACCTGAACTGGCTGCCTACCTCGAGGAGATCGCAGTCGAACCCCTTGAGCTCGTCGATACGAAGTCCGGTTACCTGACCGCGCGGCTAAAGGGGCGCTGGCTCCATTCCTCCCGCGACCCCGTGGCCGAGGCGTCGAGAATCGCGACCGCCTCCATCGATCCGGCCAGCGATACGGCAATCGTGCTCGGGGCCGGATTGGGGTGGACGATCGAAGCCTCCCTCCTTCGCCCGGGCATCGAGCGGGTAGTGGTCTGCGAGGCCGATCCGGCGAAACTGGCCGCGATGCTTTCCTCCCGCGACCTTCGGCCCATTCTCGCCGATCCTCGCCTGACCTGGATGGTCGGCGGCGATCCGGGAGCCCTCCTCGTCGCCCTTTCGGAATGCGGGGCCAAACTCGCCTCCCTCCTGTCGCTTGCCTCGCTGGAGTCCTTCGACGCGGATTGGTATAGGGGGCTTCGCGAGGCCTTCTCTCGATGGAAGGCGAAGGAAGAAATCAACGCCAACACCCTCGGCCGTTTCGGTCGGCTCTGGATCAGGAATCTCGCCCGCAACTCGGGGTCCTTCGCGGGCTTTCCCGGAATCGAAGGACTGGCACAAACCTTCGCGGAAATTCCGGCCCTCGTTGTAGCCGCGGGACCGAGCCTTGATGCGATTCTGCCCTTCCTCGGTGAACTCCGCCAACGCTGCCTCATTGTCGCCGTCGATACGGCCCTCCGGAGCTTGCTTCGCGCGGGGCAGGAACCGGATTTCCTCGTTGTCGTCGACCCTCAGTACTGGAACTGGCGCCATATCGCCGATCTCGAGGCCCCCTCGGCCTGTCTGGTCTCAGAACCGGCCGTCTTTCCCCCCGCCCTACGGAGGAGGCAGAGGGCGATCTTCCTCGCAGAGTCTCTCTTCCCCCTCGGCCGAATCCTGGCTGGGCCCGGCCGTGGGCTCCTCGGCGCGGGCGGCTCGGTAGCGACGAGCGCCTGGGACCTCGCGCGCCACCTTGGCGCCTCGACGATCTTCATGGCCGGTCTCGATCTCGGCTATCCCGGGGGGCATACCCACGCGAAGGCCAGCCTCTTCGAGCAGAGGGCCCTCGCCTCGGGATCGCGCCTCCTGCCCGGAGCGACGGCCCAGGCTGCCGCTCTCTTCGGCGCCCCCGGGGACTTCGTGCCGGCCAATGACGGCGGCCTCGTCTTCAGCGATCAGAGAATGGCCCTGTACGCCTGGTGGTTCGAGGCTCGACTTGCCCGCCGCGAAGGTGCGGCGACGAAGACCCTCTCCGCCGGAGGCCGCGCGATTCCGGGCATGGGCTTCGCCTCAATCGAGGAAGTCCTCGCTCTTCCATTGAAGCGGACTGACATCGATAGGCGGCTTGCGCAAGTAGTCTCAATTCGTCCGGCCGCCGAAACAGGAGAGCGCCTCGCCACAGCACTGGAAGGGCTCCTCGTCGGGCTTAGGCGAATCGAGGCCGCCGCGCGAAGGGGCGTCGAGGCGGCCCGCGCCGGCCGCGAAGGCCTTGGGCGAGGTCTCTCGCCCAAGGCTTCCCTGGCGATTCTCACCGAGGTCGATGCCGAGCTTTCCCTCAATGAAGTCAGGGACGTTGCCGGCTTTCTTTTGCCGTCCCTGCGCGATCTGGCCGGAAGGCCTCCCTCCGATCTCGAAGGAAGTCTCGCCCAATCGGAAGGCCTCTATGCCGCCATCCTCTCTTCCACTTCGGAGCAGCTCGCCCTTTTGGAAGGCGAGCAGCGGAGCCCTGAGGGAGGGGATTCTAGCGATAAAAGAATGATTTCTCCCTGAAAAGAGCCGTCACTCAACCGCTTTTTGTCGAAATCCCTCAATTTTTTCGGAAGACACCCCGAAAATTAAACCGAGGGTAACCTCACCAACGGTATGCACCTTGACGTCCAGGCATACCGTTTTTTTTATGCCCTACCGACTAGTCCCTTAACCTAATTTTTTGCGTCGCGCGGGCCGGCCTCCCGCGGAATTGCCCTCGTCGCCAGGCTCAGCCCCTCGCTCTCGACGGCGCGGAGGACGGCGAGGTGGCCCGCGCTCACGGTGGCGAGCCAAGGCGCGCTCTTCTCGACGTAAAAAATATAATTCAGCCTGATGCCGATATCGGAAAAGGCGGAGACGCCGACATCGGGTTCCCCGGTGAGTCCCGGCACCTCGCGAAGAGCCGCCTTGATCGAGGCTATGGCCTTGTCGACGCTCATCGATCCCGCGCCATGGGCGAGGTCGACGAAGGCCGATATCTTGTTGGAGGGCTCGGAGCTGACGTTCTCGATCGCGTTGGCAGAAAAGTTCGCGTTGGGCATGGTGACGATGCGGCCGTCGAGGGTGCGGAGCCGCGAGGTGCGAAGTCCTATTTCAGTGACCGTGCCGTCGAAGCCCGCGACCTTGATCCGGTCGTTGATGCGAAAGGGCCTGTCCACGAAGATGGCGATCGATCCGAAGAAGTTCGACAGGGTGTCCTTCGCGGCGAGGGCCACGGCCACGCCGCCGATGCCGAGACCGGCGAGAATGGCGCCGACATCGTAGCCCGCGTTGGTGAGAGCGATGAGGGAGGCGCCCGACCAGATGACGACGCCGACCACCTTGCGGGCAATGGGCACCAGTTGGTCGTCGAGGGTCCCTTCGCTCTTCTCCGCGAAGGGGAGGAGGTATTCCTCGATGATCGTGTCGATGACCTTGACGAGGGCCCAGGCCACGGCGAAGGTCACGAGGATCATGTAGACCTTGTCCACCGCTGCCCCGATCTTGCCGGGAAATCCGAGGGTATCGGCCGCGAGCCTGAGGCCTGCCAGGGTCACGATGAAGACGAGGGGCTTTTCAACGAAGGCCAGGATGATGTCGTCGATCCGGGTCGAGGTTTTCGCGGCAATGCCCTTCAGCACGGTTTTCGAAAACCATGACAATAGCCGGCCGACGAGAAAACCGACCAAGACCCAACCTATGGCCGCGAGCCAGTGGGCGACTGGTCGACCTGCGAAATCGGCGTCGAGGAAGTCCTGCATACTGCGCTCCTTAGCTATGTTTCGCTCGAAAATGCCGAATCGCGACAGGTTGCGGCAAGAGGCCGGGCTAAGAAAATATCATGGACTCATCGCTGCCGATGGCGCTCGGGGAGCTTTCCCTCCGGCAGGGGAGGGTGAAGGATCAGGGCATCGATGAGGGCGGCCGCTTCATCTTTCACGACGAGATCCGTGAGAAGCTCCTTGCGCATGAAGCCCTTCTCGGCCGTGTGATGGAGGAGGGCGAGGAGTGGATCCCAGTAGCCCTCCACGTCCAAGAGACCGACAGGCTTCCCGTGATAGCCGATCTGCCTCCAGGTCCAGGCCTCGAAGAGTTCCTCGAAGGTGCCGGTCCCGCCCGGCAGGGCGACGAAGGCATCGGCGAGTTCGGCCATCTTGGCCTTGCGGCCGTGCATGTCGTCGGTGACGAAGAGCTCGGCGAGCTCCGGCTGGTCGACCAGCTCCGCGAGTTTTTTCGGAATGACGCCGATGACCTCGGCGCCCGCCTCGTGAGCCGCCTTGGCCAATACGCCCATGAGTCCGATGTTTCCCCCTCCGTAGACGAGGCGGAGCCCCCTGGCCGCGAGTTCCCGGGCGAAAAGGGCCGTCGCCTCGGCGTACATCGGCGAGGTCCCGAAGCTCGAGCCGCAAAAGACGCAAATCGAACGGATACTGTTGGACATGGGGGCATGATACGGGGGCTCGCCCTTGGGGGGAAGGCCCGCGAAGCGTGGCGCGCATTGGCCTTTTCGGCGCGACTCGTCTACAATCGCGCCTCGGAGGTTGGAAGAACATGCTCAATCGAGACGAAGCGATCGCCCTCTGGAGGGCAAATAACGATGACGAGGGCCTCTTTCGCCACGCCCTGACGGTGGAGGCGGTGATGCGACACTTCGCCCTGGCCAAGGGCGAGGACCCCGATTGGTGGGGCATCGTCGGCCTTCTCCATGACATCGACTATGGCAGACACCCTGAGGAACACCTCAAGCACTCCCGGCCCATCCTGGCTGCGGCCGGCTATCCCGAGGAATTCATTCACGCGGTCGACAGCCACGGCTGGGGCATCTGCTCCGAGGTCGAGCCGATCCATATCATGGAAAAATACCTCTTCGCCTGCGATGAACTCACGGGTTTCATCTTCGCCTGCTGCATGGTCAGGCCCTCGAAGAGCGTCCTCGACATCGAGGTCCGCTCGGTGAAGAAGAAGTGGGGCACGGCCGCCTTCGCCGCCGGCGTCCGCAGGGACATCATCGAAAAGGGCGCCGCGATGCTCGGCCTTCCCCTCGACGAGCTGATAGCGCAGACCATCGAGGCGATGAAGCCCGTGGCGGCCGAGATCGGATTGAAGGGGACGCTCTGAGGACCGCTCCTGAAAACCTCCCCGGAAGGGCCGCGGCGTCGAATTGACGAAGGCGGGCGGCGCGGGCGATAATCCGCCAGCCCCAGGCGGGACCTCGATCCCGCGGCCCGGCCGCTCCGCGACGCCGCCGCCGGCACCTTCCTGACTGCGAGGACCCCGTGCTCGAGAAACTCTCCGAGAAATTCACCGACATAGTCCGTACGATCGGCGGCAAGGCCTCGATCACCGAGAAGAACGTCGAGGACGCCGTCGAGCAGATCAAGCTCGCCCTCCTCGAGGCCGACGTCAACCTCCGCGTCGTCCGCCGCTTCGTCAACTCGACCCTCGAGGAGGCGCGCGGCGAAAAAGTCCTCCGATCCGTCGATCCGGGGCAGCAGTTCATCAAGATCGTCCACGACAAGCTCGTCGCCCTCCTCGGCGACGGCATGGCCGAGCTCGCGCTCCGCGGTCCGGATGTCACGAGCGTCATCCTCCTCCTCGGCCTCCAGGGTTCGGGCAAGACGACCACGGCCTCGAAACTCGCCTTCATGCTCAAGGGCAAGGGCCGCCGCGTCCTCCTCGCCGCCTGCGACCTCGTCAGGCCGGCCGCCGTCGAGCAGCTCCGCATACTCGGCGAGAAGGTCGGCGTCGACGTCTACCTCGAGGAGGGGGCGAAGGACCCCGTCAAGGTGGCGAGCGCGGCCCTCGCCAAGGCCAAACGCGAGTTATACGACACCCTCATAGTCGATACGACCGGCCGCCTCCAGGTCGACGAGGCGATGATGGAGGAGATCGTCCGCGTCCGCGACGCCGTCAAGCCCGACGAGTCCCTCCTCGTGGCCGACGCGATGACGGGACAGTCCGCCGCCGACATCGCCAAGACCTTCGACGAGAAGGTGGGCCTCACGGGAGTCATCCTCTCCAAGTTCGACTCCGACGCCCGCGGCGGAGCGGCGCTATCGCTCAAGACGGTGACCGGCAAGCCGGTCAAGTTCATCGGCACGAGCGAGCGGCCCGACGGCCTCGAGCCCTTCCACCCCGAACGAGTGGCCGGCCGCATCCTCGGCATGGGCGACATCGTCGGCCTCGTGGAGAAGGCCCAGTCGGTCTACGACGCCAAGGAGGCTGCCGAGCTCGAGCGCAAGATGGCGAGCGCCGACTTCACCCTCGCCGACTGGCTCGAGCAACTCCAGCAGGTCAAGAAGATGGGATCGATCAAGAACATGCTCGACATGATACCCGGCCTCTCCGGTCAGATCGACGAGGACCAGATCGACAAGGCCGGCATGAAGGTCGAGGAGGCCATCATCCGCTCGATGACCAAGAAGGAGCGCGTCAATCATCTTATAATTGGTCCTACCCGCCGCACCCGCATCGCCAGGGGCTCGGGCACCTCGGTGGCCGAAGTGAATCGCCTCCTCAAGAAATTCGAGAAGACCCGCCTCCAGATGAAGAAGATGATGAAGAACAAGAAGGCGATGGCGGGCATGATGGCCCAGGGCGCCCAAGGCGCCCAGGGCGCCCCCGGCTTCGGAAGGCGTTAGCCGCTCGAAGCCGCCGTCGCCCGATCAGCGCGACTCCGCCTCTGCCGCGATGCGCGGGATGGCCTCGACGAGAAGTTCGGTCACCTTCTCCGCGTTGGCCTTGAATACGGCGAGCACCGCCTCCCAGGACACGGGCTCCTCGTCGACCTTCCAGCAATCGTAGTCGGTGCTCATGGCGATGGCGGCGTAGGCTAGCCCGATCTCGTTCGCGAGGGACGCCTCTGTGGCCACCGACATGTTGATGACATCGGCTCCCCAGGAGCGGAACATCCTCGATTCGGCCCGGGTGGAAAAGCGAGGGCCTTCGATCGTGACGAGGGTTCCCTTCGGGTGGAAGGCGTAGCCTTTTTCCGAGCAGATCCGGGCGAGGATCCTTCTGAGACCCTCGTCGAAGGGATCGGCCATGGCCGGATGGACCGGCGTATGCGGTTCGAATGCCTCGGTGTAGGTCGAAGCCCTTCGCTTCGTGAAGTCGATGAACTGGTCGAGGATGACGAGGTCTCCTCGGCCGATCTCCTCGCGGAGAGAGCCGACCGCCGTCGTCGCGACGACATGCGTGCAGCCGAAATCGGCGAGGGCGCGGATGTTCGCCCTGTAGTTGACCTCCGAAGGCGGGATCGTGTGCTCCCTGCCATGGCGGGCGAGGAGGGCGACCTCTACCGACGCGATCTTGCCTACTTTCAGCGCTGCCGATGGTTTGCCCCATGCCGTGATGATCTCGACGTCGCGGGCCGCCTCGAGGATGGCGGGGTCGTCGAGCCCGCTGCCACCAATTATGCCGATCTTCGTCTTCATCCTTTTCCCCCTTATTCCATTCCATCGAAAATATATCCAATCTCCCTCGATAGCCGCTACGACAAATCGTCTTTCTCTGGCTTTCCGGCCGGAAGGAACTATAGTTGATCCGAGGCGGGGACAGGATCGCCGGGCGTTGAACTCGGCCAAGCAAGTTCTGCCATGAGGAGCGCGTCATGAAACTGCGTCTCAAGATCGGCGGCAAGATCATTCTCTCGGCCCTGGTCGTATTCGCCTTGGGCATCGCGGCGATATTAGCGGTCACGATCAACCTCGCCTCCAGTACCTTCCTCACCGAGCTTCATACCGAAGGAGACGTGCGCGCCGCCATGTACGCCAATGAGGTACGCGCGCGCCTGGAACGCCTTGCCGATACGCCGCGAACCCTGGCGGCAGCCTTCGAGGCGATGGTCTCGTCGGGCAGGCCGGATCGCAAGGCAGCCCTCGCGATGCTCCTCCAGAACCTCGAAAACAATCCCGACCTCCTCGGGTCCTGGACGGTCTGGGAACCCGAAGCCTTCGACGGCCAGGACGCGAAGTGGGTCAACGCTCCCGGGCATGACGCCACGGGCCGCTTCGTTTCCGTCTACAGCCGCGGCACGGGAAAAATCCAGCTCGATCCCAACATCGATTACGAAAAGCCCGGCGTCGGCGATTACTATCTCGTCCCCAAGCGCACGGGCGACGAGACGGTTTTCGAACCCTATTACTACTCGTATACCGGGAACAAGGCCGACGAGCTTTTCATCACGAGCATCGTCGTGCCGGTCAAGATCGGCGGGGTCTTCAAAGGCGTGGTGGGCATCGATCTCGCGATTTCTTCCTTTGCCGACTACGCGAAGGCCATCAAGCCTATGGAAGGTTCCTACGGCATCCTCGTCTCGAACTTGGGAACGCGCCTTTTCCACCCCCTCAAGGATCTTGTCGGCAAGCCTATTGGCGACGACATCAAGGATACGGCAATGCGCGACGGGCTGCGAGCCGCCATCGCCCAGGGCAAGCCCTATAGCCTCACAAAAATGAGTTCCGTTACGGCGGATATCACTTACCAAACCTACGCGCCGATCTCCATCGGCGACGCGAAGACTCCCTGGTCCCTTGGTGTCGTCCTGCCCGAGGCTCTCCTGGAACGCACGGTGTGGCGACTCTCCCTGGTTATCATTCTGGTCGCCATCGGGAGCGGAATTCTCGTCACCTTGGCCCTTTTCTTCGTCATCAGGTCCATCGCGAAACCGATCGAGCGAGTCGCCGAGGCGAATGAGCACATGGCGAGGGGTGATTTTACCCTCGAGGGGATGGATACAGGCCTCCTTAAGAAGGTCGCGGCGAGGACGGACGAGATCGGGGCCGCGTCCAGGGCCATCGAAGGAATGATCTCCTCCGTCTCAGGCGTCGTGGCCTCGGTGCAGGCCGGGGCCAGCCAGGTGGTCACCGGCGCCAGCCAGGTGTCGGCGACCGCGGTCGCCCTTTCCCAAGGCACGACGAGGCAGGCGAGCGCAGCGGAGCAAGTCTCCGCCTCCATGGAGGAAATGGGCGCGAACATCAGGCAGAGCGCCGAAAGCGCCCTGGCCACCGAAAAGCTCTCCCTCAAGACCTCGGTCGACGCCGAACAGGGCGGCACCGCCGTGAACGAGGCCGTCGACGCAATGCGCGAAATAGCGCAAAAAATAGGCATAATTGAAGAGATCGCGCGGCAGACCAACCTCCTCGCCCTCAATGCCGCCATCGAGGCGGCGAGGGCGGGGGAGGCAGGCAAGGGTTTCGCCGTGGTCGCCTCGGAGGTGCGCAAGCTCGCGGAGCGCTCGCAGGTCGCCGCGGGAGACATCACAAATCTCGCCGCTACCAGCACCGACAAAGCGGCCCGAGCCGGCAGTCTTATAGCGAGCATCGTTCCCGACATCAAGAAGACGGCCGGCCTCGTCCAGGAGATCGCGAGCGCGAGTCGCGAGCAAACCCAGGGCGTCGACCAAATCAGCAAGGCCCTTCTCCAGCTCGACGAGGTCATACAACAGAACGCCTCCGCATCGGAGGAACTGGCCTCGATGTCCGAGGAACTCATGGGACAGGCCCGGTCGATGAGCGACACCGTGGCCTTCTTCAAATTGAAGACGGCTACCGGCGAGGTTTCGACCGAGGACGGCCCTCCCCGCGGTGGCGCAGCTCAGAGGGCGATTCCGCGGCCAATTACTCGAGCGGAGCGAATCCTGCCCTCAAAATCTGAAGCGAAACCTGAAGTGAAGAGGTCAGGCTCCATCGCGCGCCCAGCCTCCTCCCTGCCCCCTCCCGGGCTCTCTTCAGAGGCGAAGAGCGAGCCCGGCGTCAAGGCCCAGTCCTCGCCCAAACGCTCTATCGTTCCGAGGAGTCCAGTCAGCGACGATGACTTCGAGGAGTTCTAGAAGTTCTAGAAGTTCTAGGAGGAGCTGCCCGCCGCTTGTTACGTCCGCGTCTCCTGCCCTATGCTGCCGCGATGAAGGAAGCGGTTCAGGGCATCGATGCCTTCGGGGCCAAGGCGGGCAAGGACAAATCCAGGCGGCGTGCCTGGGAAATCATCCTCATATTCGGAGTCGTGAGCCTCGTCGGCGACGTGATGTACGAGGGGGCGCGATCCGTCAACGCACCCTTCCTCGCCCTCCTCGGCGCCAACGCCGCGACCGTCGGTTTTGTCGCCGGCCTCGGCGAATTCCTCGGCTATGTCGTGCGCCTCGCCTCGGGCTGGTTCGCCGATCGCTCGAAGGCCTACTGGGCCTTCACCCTCGGCGGCTACGCCGTCCTGATCACGGTCCCCCTCCTCGCCCTCTCGGGGAGCTGGCAACTCGCCGCCCTTTTCATCGTGCTCGAGCGCTTCGGCAAGGCGGTGCGCGCCCCTTCGAAAGACACCATCCTCTCGGCCGCCACGCGAAAGGTGGGCACGGGGGTGGGCTTCGGCCTCCACCAAGCCATGGACCAGCTCGGCGCCCTCATCGGCCCCCTCGTCTTCACCCTCATCTTCGCCATCGAATCGGGCCATGAGAGCGAGCTCGCCGCCTATCGCCAGGGCTATACCTGGCTCTGGATACCCTTTGCCCTCCTCGCCCTTTCGCTCGTCGTGGCCTTTATCCGCGTGCCCGATCCCGCCAAGCTCGAAGTGGCGCCTCCGAAAAAATGGGAAAGCGAAAAGCTCTCGAAGACCTTTTGGCTCTACTCGGTCTTTACCCTCGTGACGACCCTCGGCTTTATCGGCTGGCCGATACTCTCATTCCACTACGCCACGACCCACCTTCTCTCCGACGGCGAAATCGCCCTCTACTATGCCGTCGCGATGGCGGCCGACGGCCTCATGTCCGTCCTCATCGGCTTTATCTACGATCGCGCGAAAAAGAAGAGCGGCCATGACGAAGGCGGCCTCGCCGTCCTTCTCGTGATTCCCCTCCTTTCCTTCACCATTCCCATCCTCGGTTTCGGCGGCGCGAAGTGGATGGCCCTCGTGGCCGCCGTCTTCTGGGGCCTTATCCTCGGCACCCACGAAACCATCATGAAGAGCGCGATAGCCGACATCACCCCCATGCACAAACGGGGAACGGGCTATGGCGTCTTCAATACCGTCTACGGCCTTGCCTTTTTCGTGTCGAGCACGGCGATGGGCTTTCTTTACGAGACGGGGTACCTCGGCCCGATCATCCTCGCCATCGTCGCGGAAATTCTTGCCCTGCCGCTCTTTTTCGTGATGAGGCGGGAGTCGGCACGGAGCGCCGCGGGACGGCCCTCGAATGCTTGAGCCGGCGACGGCCAACGAACGACTCTCGCCCCCTTTACATTTCCCGGCCCTTTCTGGTAAAGTGGGCCCAACAAATGCTAACGGAGAGTCATATGGCCCGTAAGTGTGAAATCTGCGGTAAAGGTACCGCATTCGGCAATAACGTTTCTCACGCGAAGAATCGAACGCGCAGGACCTGGTTCCCCAACCTCCTCGAAGTGAGGACCAAGGAAGCGGGGGCCGTGAAAACGGTCAAGATCTGCACCCGCTGCCTGAAGGCCGGGAAGGTCGTCAAGTACGTCTGACGTCGCGTCAGAGCCGAGGTACCGACATTGTGGAGAGCCGCTCGAAAGAGCGGCTTTTGTATTTGGCGGGCTCGCCGAAAAGCGAGCCGATCATGGAGGGAAACATGCCCGAACTTCCCGATCTCGTCGTCCTCGTCAATCGGCTCGGTCCTTCCCTCGAAGGCAGGCTTATCGCCGGGGCCAGCGTTCATGAGCCGATCGTGCTCAGGATTCTCGTCGAAGGAGATTTCGCTTCTATTCTCTCGGGCCAGAGGATTCTCGGTCTCAGGCGGCACGGGCCCTTCCTCCATTTCGAGCTCGAGCGAAACGAGCTCGTCATGCATCTCATGCTCGCCGGCCGCCTCCGTCTCGCGCCGAGGGCTGAGAAAAAGATAGCCCACGAGGCCTTCGCCATCGACTTGGCGCCAATTGTGAACGATGATTCCGGTGGCGGGGGCGGCGACTGCCTTTCTTACGGCGACGAGAAGAACATGGGCAAGGTCTATCTCTGCCCGAAGGGCGATTTTTCGGCCATTCCCGGCTATAAGAGCCAGGGCGTCGACATTGTCTCCCCGGCCTTCACCTGGGAGCGCTTCTCGAAGCTCATCGAAAAGAAACGCAACCAGGCCCGGGCCTTCATCATGGACCAGACGATGCTGTCCGCCATCGGCAACGCCTATGCCGACGAAATTCTGTTCGAGGCCGGCATCCATCCCAAGACTCCCTGCTGCTACCTCACCGCGAGCGACAGGCGCAGGCTGTACGAGGCGATCACCACGGTGATCGCCTGGGGCGCTGCCGAGGTGGAGAAGGCCGACCGCCCCGTCGAGGAAAAGGTGCGGGACCACATGAGGGTGCGCAACAGGGGAGGGGAGGCCTGTCCCCGCTGCGGCACGACGATCCGCAAGGCGGGCGTCCTCGGCTTCGATTCCTTCTTCTGCCCGAAGTGCCAGCCCGATCGCACGGGGCGGGGCCTCGACTGGTCGAAGCTGCCCGGCCCCTCGACCCCAGGCGGCGGACAATGAGCTCGGGCGCGGCCATCGCCGCCGACATGCTTCTCGTCTTTCTGGGCGGGGGCCTCGGTTCGGTGTTTCGCTGGGCCGTGGCGCGTCTTTCGCTCATCGCGACCGGCACCGAATTCCCCTGGGCCACCCTCGCGGTCAATCTCCTCGGCTGTCTCGCCGTGGGCTTCGTGGTGGGTGCCATCGACGCCGGCCTTCTTCCTCCCCGGATCCGTCCCCTTCTCGTCGCGGGCTTCATCGGGGGCATGACGACCTTTTCTACCTATGCGTACGGTATTTTCGAATTCGGCCGTAGGGGCCATTTCGCCTCGGCCCTCGCGCAGATCGGCCTCGAGAACGCGGCGGGCATAGGCCTCGTGATTGCGGGCGTCCGTCTCGCTGCCCTGCTCAGGCACTGAGGCGGGGTCGGGCGGCGCCCCGCCGAGGCATCCGACTCTGTTCTCCTAGCGCTTTCCGAAAATCCTCGCGCGGAACCAGGCGGTCGATTTTACGGCGTCCCCCTCGGCGATGAGGCCCCTGATCTCCTCCATCGCCTTTTCGTCGAGCATCGCCTCGAGGCTCTGGAGGAATTCGACGCTGTTCCTGAGCGCGCCCTGCCCGTCCTCGCGGTAGGGATACTGGTCCATCGAGTACCAGCCCTCGTAGCCGACCTCTCGGAGCCAGAAGAGGAGCTCGAGGAATTCGACGAAGTGCACCGAGCCGACGATCATGTCGTCGTCCCAGCCGCGGTAGTTGTCGTTGAAGTGCATGTGGAAGAGGCGGCGGCCGAAATCGGAGAGGATCACCGCGGCCTCGGCGACGTTCTCGCCGGCGACGAAGGAGTGGCCCGTGTCGATGGTGACGCCGACATTGGGCTGCCCCGTCTCGCGGGCGACGAGGAGGCTGTCCGCGGCCCTCGCCCAGGTCGAATGGGTCCGCGGTTCCTTCGGTTTGTACTCGAGGGAGAACTTGATGTCGGGATAGGCCTTGGCGGCCTTCGCCACTGCCTCGATCGTGCGGCGGCGGTCGACGAGGTAGTCGGATTGAAAAACGTAGTCGTAACCGTCCTGCCCCGGCCAGAGGTTGATGAGGGGGCATCTCAGCGAACGCGCCATCTCGGCCGCGGCGCAGGTCTCCTCGTAGGCCTGGGCCCTGATGGCAGGGTCCTTCGACGTGAAGGCTCCCTTGCCCCAGCGCTGTTGGGAAAAGTGATCGGGTATGATCGAGACGCAAACGAGTCCGTGCTTGGAGAGAAGCTCGCCCATCTCTTCCACGTTTTCTCGCGTGACGTCCCAGGTGCCGACGAGTTCCACCCCGCGCAGCCCCCGGATGTCCGCCGCTTGGCGTAGCATCTCCGCCTTCGAAGGTTGGGTCTTGTATCCCGAGGACAGGAAACGATCGCAGGTGTTGCCGAGATTACCCAGGATGATCGAGTACTTGTTCACGATGCCCCTCCCTTTCCGCCCTGTTGGACGGTTTCGTCGATTCGCCTCACGCTCCTTCTTTCCACGAGTCTTCCGCCGATGAGGACCTTGACCGCCGGCATGTCGGCCTCGCCCCGTATGCGCGAGACGAGGAGTTGGACGGCCATTCGGCCTATCTGCGCCTTCGATACCTGGATCGTGGTCAAGGGCGGATCGACGATCGCCGAGAGCGGGAGATCGTCGAAGCCGACGACCGAAAGATCCTCGGGCACCTTGATGCCCGCGTCGGAAAAAGCCTTCAGACAGCCGCTTGCGATGATGTCGTTTGCGCAGAGCAAGGCCGAGGGCAGTTTGGGGCCGTGGGAAAGAATACCCCTCATGTCCTCGTAGGCCCCATGATAGGTCTGGTCGACCGGGTAGATGCACGACCTGTCCAGCTCGAGATCCAGCTTGCGGAGTCCCGCGACGAAACCCTCTTCTCGAAGTCGGAAGTTTCGGGTTTCCACGGAGCCTTTGACGAGGCCGATCCTGCGATGACCCATGGCGCGGAGATGGGAGAGGAGGAGGAAGATCGAGTCCTCGTTGTTCATGTCGACGAAATCGAAATTCAGGAAGTCGTGATAGGTGTCTATGAACACGAGGGGTTTTCGTACTATTTGAAAGGATTCGATGTCTTCGCGGCTCAGCTCCGTGCCGAGGACGATAAAGCCGTCGGCCGGATTGCCCTGGGCCGCCGTCAGCACCTGTTCAATGGGCGAGGGTTGGAACATGAGAATCTCGAGGGAATTGCCGGAGCCCTTCGCCCCCTGGCTGAGACCTTCGATGTAGTCGGCTATAAAGACGTCATGGTCGCGATTCACGGTATGGCCGTTCCGCGCGATGTGGAGGAGGCAGAGCGAGCCGCTCCGCGCGCCTCGAGGGGCCGTGTATCCCATCTCCTGAGCCGTCTTGAGGATCTGCCCGCGGAGCTCTTCTCCCGCCCCCGGCTTGTTGTTCAATACCAAGGAAACGGTGGTCGGAGAGACGCCTACCTTTTCGGCGATGTCCTTGACGCGAATTCCCATCTCGTGCGCCTGCCTCCTTCCACTCGAGAGAAAAGCCTAGGTTCTCGGCCATGTCCTGTCAAGAAAAACTGAATATTTAGTAAATTCTCTGGTCTCCCTCGCCCTTCGTTTGCCCGGCGCATGGAATCTGCAATAAATAGGCGCTCTGTCTTCACCTTATCGCAATAATGCCGCAAATATCCAAAAAGACTCGCCGTTGCCGAGATGAGCTGTTTGGCATTTGGCATCACTTTTGCATCACTAAAACCGACTTGACAGGCTTAAGCCCGGGGCTAGACTTAAGTGATCTTACTTTCACCTGCAGGAGGAAAAAGTTGAAACGAACGATTTTCACGCTGCTGTCGCTGGTGTTGGTTTTCGTCGTGGCTGTCCCCCTCTTCGGGCAAACCTACGATCCGATGAGCTTCAAGTCGTCGAAACCCCAATCGGCCTGGAAGATCGCCCTCGTGCCCAAGGACGCCACGAACGCCTGGTTCGTTCGCATGGAGGTCGGCGTCAAGCAATTCGCCAAGGATACCGGCATCAACGCATTCCAAAAGGGACCGCCCAAGACCGACGCCGCGAAGCAGGCCCAGGTCATCGAGGACCTCATCGCCCAGGGTGTCGACGCCATTTGCGTCGTTCCCGTCGATCCCGCGGCCCTTGAGCCCGTTCTCGGCATGGCACTGGCGAAAGGCATTGTTGTTATCGACCACGAAGGCGCCTCCCAGGAGAACTGCCTTTACGACATCGAAGCCTTCTCGAACGAAGGCCTCGGCCAGACGATCATGCAGGTACTCGCGAAGGAGATGGGCGAGAGAGGCGTCTACACCACGATGGTCGGCAACGTCACCAACGCCTCCCACAACGAGTGGGCCGACGCAGGCATCGCCTATCAGAAGTCGCATTATCCGAACATGACCCTCCTCGCCGCCGAGCCCCGCGTCGAGATCATGGACAATCTCGACACCGCCTATCAGCGCGCCAAGGAGCTCTTCAAAAAATATCCGAACCTCAGGGGCATCTTCGGAACCTCTTCCCTCTCCACGCCCGGCACCGCCCGCGCCATCGAGGAACTCGGCCTCGCCGGCAAGGCCTTCGTGACTTCCGTCGGCCTGCCCAACGAGAACAAGCCCTACCTCAAGGATGGAACGGTCGACGCCGTCCTTCTCTGGGACCCGAGAGACGCCGGCTATGCCCAATTGGCCATGGCCGTCGCGGTTCTCAAGGGCGAGAAGGTCCAGAACGGGCTCAACCTCAAGGCTCCGGGCTGGACGAGCATGCAATTCGCTCCCGGCTCGGACAAGGTCTTGCAGGGCAGGGGCTGGATCACGATAACCAAGGAGAACGTGGATAGCTTCGGATTCTGATCCCGCATCACCGAACAGGACGCGGACGGGGCCGATGCTCCCGCCCGCGTCCTTTGGTATCCTCGTCCCTGGAGGCTTCGATGGCGGAACCGGTGCTCAAAGTTGAGGGAATCGTCAAGTCCTTCGGGGGTGTGCAGGCCCTCAGGGGGGTGAGCCTCGAGATCGGCCCGGGCGAAATCCACTGCCTCGCGGGCGAAAACGGCTCGGGCAAGTCCACCCTCATCAAGGTGATTTCCGGCGTGCACGAACCCGAGGCCGGCCACATCGAACTCGGCGGCCGGCGCTTCGCGCGGCTGAGCCCGATGGAGGCCATAGCCCTCGGCGTCCAGGTCATCTATCAGGACTTCTCGGTCTTCCCGAATCTCACGGTGATGGAGAACCTCGCCCTCAACATGGAACTCATGGACAAGCGAAAGCTGATGAACTACCGCAGGGCCCGTTCCATCGCGGCCCACGCCGTCTCCCTCATCGGCTGCGAAATCGACCTCGACGAGCGCGTCGAGAAACTCTCCGTGGCGGACCGCCAGCTCATCGCGATCTGCCGGGCCCTCCTTCAGGACTCGAAGCTCATCATCATGGACGAGCCCACCTCGGCCCTTACGAAAAAGGAAGTGAAGGCCCTCTTCGCCGTGATCAAGAGCCTCCAGTCCCGGGGCCTCTCCATCCTCTTCGTGTCGCACAAGCTCGACGAGGTCTTCGAGATCTCGGAGCGTTATACGATCCTCAGGAACGGCGAGAAGGTCGCCTCGGGCGGAACGAAGGACCTCGACCTCAGGACCTTCGCCTTCCACATGACGGGTCGGGAATTCGCCGACGAGATCTATAGGCCCGCCGAAAAGCCGGGAAGGCCCGTGCTCTCGGTCAGGGACCTTTCGCTCGCGGCCTGCTATTCGAAGGTGTCCTTCGACATCGCCCCGGGAGAGATCCTCGGCATCACGGGCCTCCTCGGCTCCGGGCGCACGGAACTCGTCGAGACCCTCTTCGGCATCCTCAAGCCCGACTCGGGCACGATCGAGATGGGCGGCAAGCGGATCGCCATTCGCAGCGTGAAACAGGCTATTCGCAAGGGCATCGGCTATGTGCCTTCCGACCGACTCACCGAGGGGCTCTTCCTCCCGCAGACGATCGAGCGCAACGCCATCGTCTCCGTCCTCGACCGCTTGAGCGGCCCCCTCGGATTCCTCCGGCGCAGGGCTGTCGCCGAGATGACGCGCAAATGGATCGCCGAACTCTCGATCGCGACGAAGGATCCCTCCCTGCCGGTGCGGACCCTTTCGGGGGGCAATCAGCAAAAGGTGGTGCTCGCGCGTTGGCTCGCCAACGAGCTTTCGGTCCTGATCCTCAACGGCCCGACGATGGGCGTCGACATCGGTTCCAAATACGACATCCACGCCCTCATGCGCAAACTCGCGGCGGCCGGTCTCGCGATCATCATCGTCTCCGACGACTTGCCGGAAGTCCTCGCCTGCGCGAGCCGGATCATCGTCATGCGCGAAGGGAGCTTCGTCCGCGAGCTCGACCCGGCCACCACCACCGAGTCGGTACTCGGCGAGCTCTCGACCGGCGTGGCCTAGGAGGAAGCTAAAGTGTTGAGTCCACGACGAATCCTGCGCAGCTCCGAACCCTATGTGTTCGCGGCCATCATCCTCCTCAGCCTCTTGATCCAGGCCAGGTCTGGACAGTTCTTCACGGGCAACAATCTCGTGGACCTCGTCCGCGCCCTCGTCGTGCCGGCCCTCTTTTCCATCGGCTGCATGATGGTCATCGTCTCCGGAGGCATCGACGTCTCCTTCACCGCCATCGCCTCCCTCGCGATGTACGTGACGGACCGGATACTTCTTTCATCCGATTATTCGGGTAACGTGATCCTGGCCTACGCCATGTCCGCCGGCTTCGGGCTCGCCATGGGGGCGCTCAACGGTTTCCTGATAGCGATCTTGCGACTTCCCACCCTCGTCGTGACCCTGGGTACGGCCAGTCTCTACACGGGCCTCATGTTCGGCGCCTTTTCGGCGAGCGCCTCCGACGTCCCGCCCTCCATCGTGCAGCACGGCAAGGAGACCCTCTTCACCGCCGTCAACCAGCAATCGGGCCTCACCTCGAACATGCCCTCGCAGGTTCTCATCCTCGTCGCCGTCCTCATCCTCGTCTTTTTTCTCCTGCGCTACACGATGCTCGGGCGCGGCATTTACGCGATCGGCGGGGACGAGGCGGCCGCGGAACGGGCCGGCTTCAACGTGAGAGCCATCAAAATGTTCCTCTACTCCTTCGTCGGCGTCCTCGCGGGGATTACGGGAGTCGCGAGGATCTCGATGATGGCCTACGCCGATCCCTCGACGATGTTGGGCATGGAGCTCACGGTCATCGCCGCCGTGGTCCTCGGAGGCACCCGGGTGACGGGGGGCCTGGGAACCCTCACGGGAACCCTCCTCGGTGTCGCGCTGATGACCATCCTCGCGAACAGCCTCATCCTCATCGGCGTTCCGACCTATTGGTCCCGCGCCTTCACGGGCCTGGTCATCATCATCGGCACGGGCGTAACCGCGCGGCAGATAGGAGCGCGGCAGATCGGCTCGACGCGGCGACGAGGCCAATCCCTCAAGACGAGGGCCTAGGTGGAGACGGAAATGGGAAAACCCGAATCGAGCCCTGTCGCGCGGAAGCTCCGCGGTCCCCGCGACCAGAATCTCGTACGCCTCCTCGTCATGCTCCTCTTCGTCTTCGCCTTGATGACGGTCCTGCGGCCCAACCAGTTCGCGACGATCGCGGACTTCAACTCGATGATGCGGCAGTTCCCCGAGTACGGCATCATGGCCATCGGCATCAGCCTGACCATGATCACGGGAGGGATCGACCTCGGCGTCGTGGGAACGGCCAATCTCTCGGCCATCGTGGCGGCGAAATTTCTCATCGCTGCCGTCCCCCAAGGATCCCCGCCTGCTGTCGTCCTCCCCTACCTCGCCGTCGCCGTCATATTCGCCCTGGTGACGGGCCTGGCTTGCGGCGCCTTCGCCGGCATCCTCATTTCGCGTTTCAACATCCCGGCGATTCTCGCGACCCTCGGAACCCAGCAGCTCTTCACCGGCATCGCCATAGGCATCACCAACGGCAGGCCCCAGAGCAGGCTGCCCCTCCTGTACTCCAAGATCGGCAACACCGAATTCTTCGACTTCTTTCCGCTATCCTTCGTGATCTTCGTGGTCATAGCGGTGAGCGTCGGACTCCTCCTCTCCCGCGCGCGCTTCGGCACCTCCATGTACATGCTGGGCACGAACCCGAAGGCCTCGCGCTACGCGGGGCTCAACAACGCCTCGATCCTCCTCCGCACCTACATGCTCTCCGGCCTCCTCTCCTCCGTCGCCGGCCTCATCATGATGGCTCGGGCCAATTCCGCGAAGGCCGACTACGGTGCTCCCTACACGCTCCAATGCGTCCTCATCGCGGTGCTCGGAGGCATCGACCCGAACGGAGGCTTCGGCAAGATCGCCGGCGTCACCCTCGCCATACTCATCCTGCAGTTCCTCTCGTCGGGGCTGAACATGTTCAACAACATCTCGAACTTTTACCGGGACGTGATCTGGGGCGGGGTCCTCATCCTCGTGCTGGTCTTCAACCAATTGCTTTCGAGGCGGGCCGAGCGTCGCGCCGTGCGAAAGGGCGCAGCATAAAAGGGGAGGGCGCGGTGCGCGTGCTCAACATCGGTTCTCTCAACATCGACGATGTCTTTTCGGTCGAGCATTTCGTCAGACCGGGCGAGACCATCGCCTGCGAGGGCTACGAGCGATTCCCTGGCGGCAAGGGCGCGAATCAGACGCTGGCCCTCGCGCGCGCTGGCGCCGAAGTCCACCACGCGGGCAAGATAGGCGACGACGGCCTCTTCCTCCGCGATCTCCTCGTATCCTCGGGCGCCGATTGCTCGAGACTCGGCGTCTCGGCGCTGCCGACGGGCCACGCCATCATCCAGGTCGATTCCAATGGTCAGAATTGCATCATTCTCTTCGGCGGCGCGAACCACGATATCGGCGAAACGGATATAGCCTCATTCTTGGAAGGCTGGGGGCCCGGCGACGCCGCCCTGCTCCAGAACGAAATATCGAGCCTCGGCGCCGCCATCGAAGGCTGCGCCAGGCGCGGGCTTCGAGTCTTCCTCAATCCCTCACCCATCAAAAAAAATCTCTCAGAGCTCCCCTTGGAAGCCGTGGGTTGTTTCCTTCTGAACGAGGTCGAAGGCGAGGCGCTTTGCGGCGAAAGCGAACCCGAGAGGATCGTTGCGGCCCTCTGTTCGCGATATCCGCTCGCGGATATCGTCCTCACCCTCGGCGATCAGGGGCTGCGCTACCACGGCGCCGACGGGCAGACATTTTCGGCCCCCGCGAGACGGGTCGAGGTCGTCGATACGACGGCAGCCGGCGATACCTTCACGGGCTATTTCATCGCCGCCCTCGCGCGGGGCGAGGGGCCGAGGGTCGCCGCCGACGAGGGTATTCGAGCCGCCTCTATTTGCGTTTCGAGGAGGGGGGCGAGTTCATCGATCCCGCTTCGGGCGGAGATTTGAGCTCCCGCCCCTCCCCGCATCCCGCGAGGGTCTCCAACTTCAGGCCTTGGGCATGTCGAAGTTGAGCATCCAGCGGAGGCCGTACTTGTCCGTTATGTCTCCGTAGAGCGATCCCCAAAACTCCACCTTGAGCTCCGAATTCACCTTTCCGCCGACAGCCAACTTGGGGAAGACCCCTCTGATCTCCTCCTCAGAGGCGCAGTTCAGCATGAGGTTGATGGCGCTTCCGACCGTGACGGGCGTCTCGCCTCCGAGATTGTCCGAAGCCATCAGGTTGATCGTGCCCGACTTCAGATCCGCGTGCATCACTTGATTGTGTGCCTCCTTCGGCATCTGGGCCGCGGCGGGCGATTCGCCGACCGTCATGATACTCAACTCGCCGCCGAAGGCGCCTTTGTAGAAGTTCATCGCTTCGCGGCAGGTACCGTCGAAGGTGAGGTAGGCGATGATGGAAGCCATGGTTCCCTCCTGGGGAATGTCGGACCTGGCGAGCCCCTACGGGCCCGGCCTGACGATGCGAGGCCGAAAACGACAGGCTGAAAAGCTACCGATGATTCTCGCCGAAGGCAATGTCGCCGTGCTCCTCGTCGAGGACGAGCCCGTCCCAGGCCGGCCTGGCCCCGACATCGGCGCCGAGACGGCGGCACATCGCCTCAAGTTCCTCATGATTATGGTCGTGAGTGAGGTGGATGATCCAGGTTTCCTTCGCCCCGATGTCGCGCGCCGCGGCTATGGCCTCTGCCACCGAAAAGTGGGTGGGGTGGGGCTTGGCCCTGAGGCCTCCGATGGCGAGTCGCCTCGTCGGGATGCCACCCGCGCCCCTGAGCAGGGCCATCGTTTCGGCGGGTATGCCCGAGCAGTCGGACATCCAGGCGAAGTCCCCGAATTTCCAGCCGAGTATGGCCATGCCCCCATGGCGGATCGGGAGGGGCTCGATCGTGATCCGACCAACTGCGAATGATTTTTCCGGTTCGCGCAGCTCCATTCGCGGCCTTCCCCCGCCCAGCTGCCCGCCTTGGCGGAAGGCGTAGGAGAAGCGCTCCCGGAGCTCCGCCGCGCATGCGGCGTCCGAGTAGACGGGGAGGGGCCGCGACCACGAGAGGGGTCTGATGTCGTCGAGCCCGTGGACATGGTCGGCGTGGGCGTGGGTGAGGAGGAGGGCGTCGATCCTCTCGATGCCCGCGCGGATGGCCTGGAGTCGGAATTCGGGACCTGCGTCGACGACGACGGAATCCTCGCCTTCCCGTACCAAGAGCGAGGTGCGGTAGCGCCGGTCGCGGGGGTCTGTGGAGAGGCAGACAGGGCAGCGGCAGGCGATGACGGGGACTCCATGGCTCGTGCCCGTGCCCAGAAAGGTGAGGGTCATGGACCTGTCAGGGAATTCTGCCGGGGTTGAGGACGGGAGGGTCGAAGGTCGACTCGGCCTTCACGCGGACGAGGTGGATCATCTGACCCTTCGTCCTATCGATGAGGGCCTTGAGACTGGTCTCGGCCGCGCTCTCGAAGACGTCCACGTGGAACTCGCCTCGGGCATCGAACCATGGAAGGAGAACCGTGACGTGATAGTGATGTCGAAGACCCGCCTCATCCTGGGCGCTGAGGGAGGCGAGGTAGAAATAGCCGGGATCTTTTATCGCGAGCCACCAGAGGAGGGCGGGTATGCCTTCCGAGGCGAAGCCTGCATCCTCCTCATAGGGCGCGAAGTCTCGGTAGGACGGATCTCCGTCGGCCGCGGTCTGGGAGGCTTCGATCAAGGCGAAGGGAGCCTGGGTGACGTCGGCTGCCTTCGGGTCGTTCTCCGGAAGGCCTTCGAGCACGGAGCCCGCGGCCACGGCGAGGTTTCGCGTCCAATCGAGTCCGAAGTAGGGATCGAGGCTGTCTTCGAAGGATGGTTCCGCCGCGGACTTACGGCTGTCGATGTGTTTTATCGACAAGGTCGAGCGCCCGAGCCACTGCCCAGAAACGGGTTTGAGGATGCCATCGATGACCCATTGGGCGAAGCCCGAACAATTGAGACCCGCGTTCTTGGCCGCTTGGCTCGCGCCGGAGGCGATGAAGACGAGTTTGCCGGCCGCGTCGAGCCCCCCGTCATCCGCATAGCGAAGATCGTGAAGGCGGGATCGGATGGCCGATGCCAAGGCTTCGACCTCGCCATAGTCGGCCGGGTCGGGGTCGAGAAGGCTCCAGTCGACCGCATCCCTCGTTGCGTCGACCAGGTCTGCCATCTTGGAAACCAAAACCCTTTCGAAGGGAAGTGGAAGGGGGGTGTCGGCCGTGAATACCCCTCCTCGTATGACGAGGTCGAGCCGGCTGCGATCTCCGTCGGGCCTTACGCGGATGTAGGTACCGGGGTCGCTCTTTAGGAAGATCTTGGCTTGGATGAAGTCGCCGCTACCGAGCCTTCTTTTGATTATCCAGGTTCCTTGGGAATAAAGGGGCCATGATCCCCCTCGCTCCGCCGCATACACGAGGTACTGGCAGTCTCCAGCCTGGATGACCTCCCGCTTCCATTTCGACCATCCGTTGCTGCGATAGAGGGGAGGTGACTTGCCGAGATCGGCCGTCCTCGCCGTGATGAACCCCGAGAAATCCGCTGCGCGAAATTCGGCATTTTCCGGGAAATCGAGGATCGAGCGATCGGCGGGGAGAAGAGGCGAGCCAGGGCTTGCGGCGAAGGCGGGCACCGCGGCCATGAAAAGTAAGGTGGCGGCCAGGACAAGGACAGCTGCCGGTTTCTGCGAAAAGCGGTTCTGCATCACATTGAGAGTATCGGCCTCCCTGCCGATGATTGTAACACCGCTTCGGAGAGAGCCTCTTCGCGAAGCGTTGCAAAACCTTTGATCCGGAGAGTCTCGATGCGGCGTTTCGTGCTCGTGCTCGTGTTCGGCCTGGCGGCCGCCGCCCTCGATCCATTTTCGGAGAATGCGGCCGTCGGACCCGATGGAGCGCTGGTATCCGCCCCCGCCGCGGCGCCATCCACCCCCGCTGCGGCGCCATCCTCTTCCGTCGCCGCGCCGGCCGCTGCTATCGCGGCGGCGACAAGCCCTGTCCTGACGCCGACAGCCTACCCATCCGCCTCGGCCGCGCTCCCGTCGGGGGCCCTTCCCTTGGATGGCAACCGCATTCTCGCATTCTATGGAAAGCCGGGCGCGAAGAGCATGGGAATTCTGGGCGAATACCCCAAGGAGGAAGTGGCAAACCTACTCCTCGGCTATGCGAAGCTTTATGCCGATGCCCTCGTGGCCAAGGCGGATGCCCAGGCTCCCACCCTTGCCATCGCCTCAGGCACCCAGGCCGCAAATCAGGGGAATCCTTCCGCCCAGCCTGTCGCCGCCAGCATGCCCGACGCTTCGACCGCGCCTGAAATCTCTCCGGATGCCGCCCCTGCGCCGACTACGCCGCCGGGCCCGGCCTCCGGAGTCATTCCGGCCTTCTATATAGTGTACGGAGCCTGTTGGCCTGGCGGGGATATCGGCTACCTTCGCGATTCGGTGGTCAGGGAGTGGATCGACTATGCAGCCAGCCAAGGGATCCTCGTGTTTCTCGATCATCAAATAGGACGATTCGGCGTCGACGAGGCGATGAAGCGCCTCCTTCCTTGGCTCGTCTATCCCAATGTGCAACTCGCCCTCGATCCCGAATGGCGGACCGAGAATCCGATGCGACAGATCGGCTCCATCAGCGCCGACGAGCTCAATCAGGCGCAATCCATGATGTCCGACTATCTCCACGCCCAGGGGCTGCAGGGCGACAGGATCCTCGTCGTCCATCAGTTCACCGACAAGATGATCGTCGATCGCGGCAAGGTTCGCGCCGATTGGCCGGGAGTCACCCTCATCCATACCTCAGACGGCTTCGGCAGTCCTTCGCTCAAGCGGAACGCCTACGCGTGGAACGCGAAGGCGAAGAACATGCCCTTGAAAGGCCTGAAGCTCTTCTTCAAGAGCGATGTGCCGGGCGCGGGTTTCGATGATCCTCTCCTGACGCCCGAACAGGTCCTCGATCTCGTGCCGCCACCGGAGTTGATCATTTACCAATAAAACGAGGCTGCTCTGCCAGCCCGCTTCCCCCCTTCTTGTAGCCGAATCGTTTCATAAATTGAAACCAATCATTCCCGATTGCATTTAGTTGAAGGCCTATCTACTATCGAAGTCAAAACTCGCTCAAACTCCGGAGGTCATTCGATGCGGCTTCGCAGCCCCGTCATAGCGCTCGTCCTCGCTTCCCTCGGATTCATATATCCGCTCCTCGCCAATTCGCCTCCGGACGGGGGGCTGCTTTTGCCCCTCCTCGGATCGCCCGCATCCTCGGGCTCGGGCCTTTCCTCGACCTTTGTCGAGGCCCCCTGGGCCGACAGGCTCAATCCCGCGGCATCGGGTGCCCAGCAGCGACCGGTACTCGATCTCGGCTATGGTCTCCTGAGCGACTTCGCCTCGCAGGGCATCGGCACGGCCGTCTCCCTCGGAGCCTCCTTGCCTCAGAACTATGGCGTTTGGGGCGGAGGACTCGATTTCGTGTCGACCCCTTCCTCGATGAGCCAGCTTCCCCTCGGCAGCCTCGTCAACCTTCGTGGCGGCATCGCCAAGGAAATCTACGCGGGCCTGCAGGTCGGTGCCGACCTTTCGGCGACACTTGGAAGCAACGGCGGTTTTGGCTGGGGCCTGGGTCTCGATCTGGGAATGCTGCAAAGACTTTCGAGCCTCGGTTTCCTCAAGGATTTTCGCTGGGGACTCGCCCTCTCCGGAATAGGGAAGGCCTATTCGACTCCCCTCCCTGGCGCTTCTTCCGGCTACCCGCCAGCCTTCACGCTTTCCGGCGGAGCCAAGACGATCCTACTCAAGGCCGGCGATCTGAGCCTCGGGCTTGGACTCGATCTCTCCGTCCCGGCCTTCCAGGACCTTGGATTCAATGTTTCCGGCAGCCTTGCCTATAAAGAGGCCCTCACCCTCCGCGCGGGCTGGGGAATCCCCTCCCTATTCCACGGCGGCAGCTCGAAAAGCATGCTTCCCTCCTTCGGCCTTGTCGGAACCATTCCCCTGTCGTTCAAGAAGGATTCTTCCTTCATTTCGAAGAACGGCTGGGAATCGGGCGACATACGGCCGGCCGTTTCGGCCCTTCCCCTCTACGGCAACATTTGGCAAGTGGGCCTCGGGGCGACGGTCAACCTTGGCGTCGTCGACAAGACTCCGCCCTCGATCACCGTGAACTTCCCCTCCTCGAAATGGGGCCCCGCCTACATCTCTCCGAATGCAGACGGGAAATTCGACGAACTGAGCTTGCCGATCAAGATCGTCGACAACCGCTATGTCGCATCCTATGACCTCACGATCGATCCGGCCGGATCGACGACCCCCATCCGAACCATGGCCAACAAGGAAACCAAGCCCGTCTCCTTCTCCCTCGCGACCCTGTGGCAACGTCTCACCTACGTCGAAAATGGAATTCCCGTACCCGACAAACTCGCCTGGAACGGTTTCGGCGACGCCGGCGAGCGGGTTCCCGACGGAACCTATGACGTCAGGCTCTCCGCGGCCGACGACAACGGCAACGTCGCGACCGCCGGCCCCTGGCAGGTGGTGGTGGATACGACCCCGCCCTCGGTGACCCTCAAGACCCCCGATTCCCTCATATTCAGCCCCGACGGCGATGGAAATAAAGACACAATTACCATAGGAATTACGGGATCGAAGGAGGACCTCTGGGACATCGGTGTCCAGGATGCCACCGGCACGACGATACGGCATGTGGAGATCAAGGATGCCGCCCCCTCCGACTTCACCTGGGACGGCAAGAACGACGCCGGAACCATCGTTCCCGACGGAGTGTACTCCCTCGTGCTCTCTTCCACGGATCGCGCCGGTAATTCCGGCTCGGGCCGACTCGACAACATCATCGTCAATACTCAACAGCCCCCCATCAACATCGCCATCGACAGCGCGGCCTTCAGCCCCAACGGCGACGGTTCGAAGGACAGCATCGGATTCCTGCCGAGCGTTCCCGTTCGGACGGGCCTCGTTTCCTGGAAACTCTCCGTCCTCGACAAAAACCGCGCCGAGATATGGACGACGGGAGGCGGTGCCGCCGACGAGATCCCCCTGCGCTATCCTTGGGACGGCAAGACCGCGGCGGGAAAATACATAGCCGAGGGCAGCTACCAGGCAAAACTCACCGTGGCCTACGTGAACGGTTACAGCCCCTTCAGCCTCTCTCCCTCCTTCGTGTGCGATCTCACTCCGCCGAAGGCGACTGTCGTCGGCGACGTTCCCGCCTTCAATCCCGAGGCTGTAGGCGGCCATGACCACGTGACCTTCGCCCAGAGCGCGACCAAGGATGCCCGCTGGACAGGCGAGATTTTCGGCGCCGACGGCAAGGTGGCCCGCACCTGGACATGGAGCGGCCGACCTGATCCGAACCTCAGCTGGGACGGCACCAACAACGAGGGAGCCCTCGTGCCCGACGGAGCCTATTCCTACAAGCTCAGGGGCGTCGATGTCGCCGGCAACTCGACGGCGACCAGCCCTGTTCCCGTCGCCCTCGACACGGTCAAGAAGAACGCCCGCCTCTCCGCCGACCTCCGCGCCTTCTCCCCCAACGGCGACGGCGTCAAGGATACGGTCAGGCTCAGCGACAGCGTCGTCGCGAACGACAACGTGAAGTCGTGGAGCATCGTGGTGCAGGCCGCCGCCGAGGGGTCCTCGACTCCCCTGGGCGGGGTACTGCGTTCCTGGTCGGGCAAGAAGGCTCTCCCCGATTCCTTCGTCTGGGACGGTCTCCAGGACGACAAGACCAAGGCTCCCGACGGCCGCTACGTGGCGGTCATGACCGTGGACTGGATCAACGGCGATCATGTCGCGACCCAGACCCTTCCCATCACCATCGACACGATCGCACCGTCCATCACCCTCTCCGCTGCGCCCATGACCTTCGCCCCGAACGGGCGGAGTTCGAAGCCCTCCACCACTATCCATCAAACCTCGGTGCCGGGCGACGACTGGACCGGCGTCATCAAGGATCAGGACGGCAACGTCGTCCGAACCTGGACCTGGCAGGGCGAGGCCCGCGACGTCGTCTGGGGCGGCACCGATGAATCCGGCAACAAGGTTCCCGATGGGCTTTACAATTATTCCGTTTCTTCCGCCGACGCGGCGGGCAACGCCGGACAGGCCGAGGTCAAGGGCATCCGGGTCGACGCCCGAATTCCCCAGGTCTTCGTCACCTCCTCCGCCCCCGGCCTGTCGCCCAACGGCGACGGCGTGATGGACGACATCACCTTCTCCTTCATCGTCAACATCAAGGATGGCATCTCGGCCTGGAAGTTCTCCCTCGTGGACGCCTCGGGTCAGGAGCAGGCCTCCTTCGGAGGCGACGGCACCGATCTCCCGCCGCGTCTCGTCTGGGACGGCAAGACGAAGTCCGGCACGGTCGTGGACGGCAAATACTCCGGTATCTTCGAGGTTTCCTATGAAAAGGGCGACGTGGCCCGGGCCAAGACCGGCACCATCATCGTCGCTTCGACTCCGCCGGTGGTCAATTTCGCCATCACGCCCGAATACTTCAGCCCCGACAGCTACGGAACCAACGACACCCTCACGATGACCATCGACGTGAAGGACGCGGTGGACATCGCCACCTGGTCCCTCGACATCGTCGAGCAGTCGATCGAGGAGGGCGGCACCGGCTCGAAGTTGCGCAGCTTCACCGGCTGGTCGGGTACCGGCATGCCGGCGCATACGATCACCTGGGACGGCAAATCGTCCAACGGCGAACTCGTGCAGTCGGCCACCGACTACCCCGTGGTCTTCAAGATCACGGACATCTTCGGCAACAGCACCCTGGTCGACGCGAGCATCACGGTCGACATCCTCGTCATCCGCGAGGGGGACAAACTCAAGATCAAGGTGCCCTCGATCGTGTTCCGAGCGAACGCCGCCGATTTCAACGGCCTCGACCAGTCCACCCTCGACAACAACGCCAAGGTGATCAAGCGCATCGCGGACAGCCTCAACAAATTCAAGGACTACAGGGTTTCGATCGAGGGCTTCGCCAACAGCATCGGGAAGATCTACGGCTACTCCGCGGCGAAGATCGCGGACGAGGAGACGAAGGAACTGATCCCCCTCTCGCAGGCGCGAGCCGAGCTCGTGAAGCAGCTCCTCGTGAAGGACGGCGTCGATCAGCGGCGTCTCTCCGTCGAGGGCATGGGCTCCGCGGACCCCGTCGTGCCCTTCACCGACGCGGCGAACCGTTGGAAAAACCGGCGCGTGGAATTCATCCTGATCAAGAACGCGCCGGCCGATACGAGCGCGCCTTCGGGCGGCTGAGGCCCGAGGAGGGCGGGGCGGTTCGAGAAATCGCCGTCTCGAATCCCTATTTCGATTCTATGCAAGGGCTGCCGGGATATTTTCCTGGCGGCCCTTTTTTCAGCCTTCGCCGACGAAGAGGACCTCGGGCTCGATGGCCACCCCGAGGCGCTTGAAGGTCTCTTCGCGCGCGAGGTCGATGAGGGCGAGCATGTCGCGGGCCGTCGCCCTGCCGGCGTTCACGAAGATGTTAGCGTGCCAGGGCGAAACCATCGCGTCGCCGATTCGGCGCCCCTTGAAGCCGAGTTCATCGAGAATGGCGCCCGTAGGCCTTCCAAGACTGCGATCGTTCTTGAACATCGAACCGGCCGATGGCAGGCGAAAGTGGCCCTTGGCCTCGCGGTCGGCTCGACGGGCGAGCATCGTGGCCCTTATGGCCACCGCTTCCCCTCGCTCGAGGTTGAAGGCGGCGCCGAGGATGACGGCTCCGGCTTCCTCCCGTCCCGGCTGGAAGGGAGAGCTTTTGTAGGACCAGGCTCGTCGCTCAAAGGGGACTTCCCGGAACCTTCCCCGGACATCGAGGACGCTCACCGCCTCGAGCCGATCGGCCATCTCCAGCTCGTAACATCTGGCATTCATGAAAATCGAGCCCCCGAGGCTCCCCGGCATGGCGTAAAAATTCTCCAGGCCGCCAAGTCCCCGGCTCAGTGCATATTCGCAAAGCCGTGAAACCGAAACGCCCGCAGCGGCCCGGAGCCGCGGCCCGGCGCCTTCTCTCTCCTCGATTTCGAATCCCGCCATCCGCCTCGTATCGACCACGATGCCCCGAATGCCGCGATCTCCCACGAGGAGGTTGGCCCCTCCCCCGAGTATCGCGACAGGAATGCCTTCCTCTCCGGCCTTCCCGACGATGAGGGCGAGGTCGGCGGCGGCTTCCGGAGCGACCAGGGCGTCGGCCGGACCGCCGATTCTGAAGCTCGTATGCCTTGCCATCGGCTCGTCGAAGGCTATCGATGCGCGAATATTGATTTTCAGGAGGAATTCCGATAGTGTTGGCATGCGCCGATGATAGCCGCGCGATTCGTACCGCGGCAAGCGAGCCCTGCCGTGAGGCTGGCGAGCCTGCCCTCGCGGCTATCGCGCCCGGGCGGGCCTGTTCTCTCCCGCCGGCGACTACCCGTTCTTCGCTTCCCGGCTTCGACCGGGCCAGCTTCCGGAGGCATCGATGCGCAGCCTGCGCCTGTACAACACCCTCGGCCGCGAACTGCAGGACTTCAAGCCTCTCGTGCCCGGCAAGGTGGGTTTCTACGGCTGCGGACCTACCGTTTACAATTATGCCCATATCGGCAATCTGCGCGCCTACGTCGTCGACGACCTCGTTTCGCGTACCCTCCGCTGGTTCGGCTACGAGGTCACCCACGTGATGAACATCACCGACGTCGGCCACCTCACGGGCGACGACGACACGGGCGAGGACAAGATGCTCCGTTCGGCGCAGGAGCGAGGCAAGTCCGTCCTCGAGGTTGCGCGCCTCTACACCGAGGCCTTTTTCCGCGACACCGAGCGGCTCAACATTCGCAGGCCCAGCGTCGTCTGCAAGGCCACCGAGCACGTCGACGAGATGATCGCCCTCATCAAGCGCATCGAGGCGAATGGTTTTACGTATTTCGCCGGCGGCAATCTCTACTTCGACGTGACGAAATTCCCGACCTACGGCGAACTTGCGAAGCTCCGCCTCGAGGAACTCCAGGCCAGGGTCGAGGTCGACGAGAACAAGCGCAATCCGGCCGATTTCGTCCTCTGGTTCACAAAGTCCAAATTCGAGAACCAGGCCCTCGTCTGGGACAGCCCCTGGGGCCGCGGCTATCCCGGCTGGCACATCGAGTGCTCGGCTATGAGCATGAAGTACCTGGGCGAGCAGTTCGACATCCACGAGGGCGGCATCGACCACATCCCCGTGCATCACACCAACGAAATCGCCCAGTCCGAGGCAGCTACCGGTAAGAAGTGGGTCAACTACTGGATGCACCACGAGTTTCTCGTTATGAACTCAGGCAAGATGTCGAAATCGAAGGGCGGGTTCCTCACCCTCCAGACCCTGCTGGACGCGGGTTACGAGGCGCTCGACTACCGCTACTTCCTCCTCGGCGGTCATTATCGTTCCCAGCTCCAATTCTCCTACGAAGGCCTCGATTCGGCCAAGGCCGCAAGACGCTCGCTCAATGAGCGCGTGCTCGCCCTTCGCGACAAGGCGGGCGGCCACCCTCTTCCGGCCTCAGGTGATCTCGGCGGGGCGGCGAAATCGCGCCTCGAAGCCTTTGCCGAGGCGATGGCCGACGACCTGTCGACGCCCCGCGCCCTCGCCGAACTCTGGGGCCTTCTCCGCGATGCCGCCATCGCGCCCGATCAGGCCCTCGCGGCCGCCTTCGCCATGGATGAGGTCCTGGGTCTCGACCTCCTCGCCCTGGAAAGGCCGAAGGAGTCCCCGGTCGATCCCGCCCTTGCGGCCGAGATAGAGGCTTTGTTGGCGGATCGCCTCGCGGCGAAGAAGGCCAAGGATTGGACCCGCGCCGACGCCATCCGAAACGAACTCAAGAGCCGCGGCGTCATTCTGGAAGATGGCCCGGCAGGCACCACGTGGCGCCTCGAATCCGCGATTACCGTCGCGACGACCGCGGTCACGCCGTAACCAGGAGCCTGTCCCCGTGTTTTCATCAGGAAGCCCTCCGGGCGAAAAGGAACTCCGCGAACTCTACGAGGCGACGGCATCCCTTCTCGTCAGGATAGCGTGGCGCATCGCGGGGACAGAGGAAGCGGCGGAAGACATCGTCCATGAGGCCTTCATCCGACTCATCGAAAAGAAAATCCCCTTCCCCTCCCTCGACGATGCGAAATTCTGGCTCATCCGTGTCGTGAAGAACGGGGCCCTCAACCACGCGAAGCGCAAGGGACGCGAGGTCCGTGCCTACGAAAAATGGTGGCAGGGCGAGCGTGTCGCCTCGGATCCGGCTGACCGCGACCTGCTTAGGTCGGAGACCGAGGGGGAAATGCGGGCATTTCTCGAGCGGTTGCCGGAAAAACTCAGGTCGGTCATCGTGCTGAAGGAGTATGGCGAGATGAGCTACCGAGAGATCGGAAAGGTGCTGGGGATCAGCGAGGGCAACGTGAAGGTGAGAGCCTTCAGGGCCCGCGAAGCGCTGCTCGAGATGATGGAGGGCAAAAAAGATGTGTCCTGACATGGAACTCCTCTCCGCCTGGGCGGACGACGAGGTCCCTTCCCCCTGGAAGGAAAGGATTTCCTCCCATCTTGAGGGCTGCAGGAGTTGCGCGGACAAGGTCGCGGGCATCAAGCGCCTTTCCCTTCGGCTCCGTGCCTCGGGCAAATTCGATGAAGCGGCCGTCGTGGCCAAGGTGGCCTCGCGACTTGGCATCGACAAAAGCGGCGAAAGTCCGGCTTCCACCGAAACCGCCGCCGCACGGCTTCCTCGGGCCGAAATAACTCGCCGACAGGGAAATTTCGCCCTGCCGATTCCCTTCGCTGCGGTCGCCGCGGCCGCCCTGCTCGCCGTCGGCATCCTGTCGGGCCGCATGCTCGCGCTTCCGGGTTCGTCCGGCTCGGGCGCTTCGCCTCTCGCCTCGGCTACAGAGGCGAATTCGGCCCAAGCCCTCCCGGCCTCATTGAACGCGGGAAACACGATGTCGGGGAACCCGACCATGGATTCCCTCGTGCGCTACCTCGAAACCCAGAACGCCCCCATTAGTATCACCATCCAGTTGCCTCCCAACGGCTCCTTCGCGGGCGGCGGCGCTCCGATGATCGTCAAGACGCCTCCGGCCGAAGCCGTATCCCTTCCACTCTCCACGCAGGGCCTCGGCTTCGTCATGACCGGCGCCGGAAAATAAGGGAATCGATGCGCCAGCTCCTCCGATTGCAGAGGCTCATAGCCGTCGCAGGCTTTGCCGCCGCTTTCGCGCAGAACCTCCCGGCCCAGGAGGAGCTTCCCCCTGAATTTCTCAGGGCCCACGCCCTCGTCGTGCGCTTTCTCGCGAGTTCCTTCGATTCCCGCGGTCCTGAAGCCGGTCCCGGTACCGCGCAGAGTCAAAGTCCCGGACCCGTGCAGAGTCAAAGTCCCGGACCCGTGCAGAGTCAAAGTCCCGGACCCGTGCAGGGCTCGCCCCAGTCCGTCCCCGGCAAGCCCGTCGCGAGCCGAAGCCCTTCCTCCCCAGAACTGACGGTCCCGCAATGGACGACCGTGGCGCGCCGCTATACGGTGACCGGTGCCCCCGTGGCCATCAGGCTCTCCGGCGCCAATATCGTCATAGTTGTGCAGGTTACGCCCTACGATCGCGGGAAGCTGGGACTGCAAATTGTGGCCCAGGGGCAGGTATGGTCGCGCGGGCCCGACGGGGCGATTGCATACCATAGCGCCTTCGAATCTCTCGATGTCGGGTTCGGTGAGCCCGTGTATTTCTTTCCCCTCGGCATCAACGCCGACGGAACGACAGCCCTCAAGGTGGAAATCGCCGTGGATCATTTCGGCGATACCCCCTCGATTCCCGATCCCCCCGCGCAGAAACAGTCGGTTCCCGGGACTCCTGTTCGATGAGCCCCGTCTCACGACCGCCCGCGAAGGGGCGGGGAGGGCGCGGGCCTCGCGCTCGTTTCATCGTGGCTTTTGCCATCGCCGCAATCGTGATGGCGTCCTTCGGCGCATACGCCATTCTCACAAGACCGACGATCAGCAGCCTCGACCCGGCCTTCGCCGATCCCGGCGCCGTGGTGTCGATCAAGGGTTCGAACTTCGGCGCGACGCGCGGCGATTCCAAGGTGGAGGTCGATGGGGTCCAGCCAACCGAGGCCTCGTACATGGACTGGAGCCCCAACCGGATTTCGGTGCGCTTTCCGGAAACGGTGGATTCGGGCCTCGTCTATGTGATCACTTCGAGAGGGCGCAGCAATCCCAAGCTCTTCATGAACAAGTCGCGGCTTCCCGTGGAGCCCCAGGCCGTCGCTTCCGGCGGGACCGGGCCATGGATCGGCGGACTGTCCGCGGACCGGGGCGGCATAGGAAGCTTACTCGCCATCACCGGCTCGGGCTTCGGCGCCCGCATGGACGGGAGCTCCGTCCGTTTCGCCTGGAACCCCGAAGATCCCCCCGGCGCTTCCGGCGATAGGACCTCGGTTGAGACGATCGCTCCGGTCGATCCCTGGTTCGCCTACGAATCATGGTCCGACGGGGAAATACGCGTGCACGTTCCCGACGGGGCGGTTTCCGGAGCCGTCTTCGTCCGGACGCCGCAAGGCGACTCGAACAGCGCATTCTTCGAGATCGCCGACCAGCCCGGCTCCAAGCGCCTGTACGATCGCCGCTCCTATTCCATCAGCTATAGCGTGACCATCTCCAAGGTTCAGGCTTCGGGCGTAAACGAGCTTTGGCTTCGGGTGCCCCGGCCCGCCGCGGATACCTCGCAGGTCGTCGTGCGCAATCTCGAACAGGACCCGACTCCCTTCACCGACAACGACCATGGATTCGCCCTGTACCGCTTCAGGGATCTTCAGAACGGACAGAGCCTCTCCGTCAAGCTCGGTTGGCTGGTCCAAACCTACGCGGTGGAGACCAAAGTCGATCCGGACCGCATCAAGATGCCCGAGGCGAAGGACGCCTACCAACTCGCCTATCTCGTCCAGGACAATCTCGTGCCTTCGGCCGATCCTGCGGTGACGAAGCTCGCAGCTTCCATCGTCAAGGGCGAGACCAACCCCTACCGGGCGGCGAAGGCCATCTACGACTGGCTCGTCCATTCGCTCAAATGGAACTCGGGGGACGACCGCAGGACCGTTCTCGACGCGCTCTCCGCCCGCGAGGCCGGATCCTGGAATTACGGCATCATCGCCACGGCCCTCCTCAGGGCCGCCGGCGTCCCGGCCCTTCCCGTGGCCGGTCTGCTCGTCGACCCTTCGCGCGCGAGCGTTCGTCATAGTTGGGTCGAATTTCTCGTGCCCGGGTTCGGCTGGGTTCCCATGGATCCGATTCTCGGATCGGGCGCCAGACCCGGAGGCTTCGAGCCCGCCTTCGACGACGTCACCCGATATTTCGGCAATCTGGACGATCGGCGCATCGCCTTCTCCCGCGGCTACGTCGACCTCGAGCCCATGGCCGCCAACGGCCGCCGCGCCTCTCCCTCCCGACCCGTCGCCTACCAGACCTGGTTCGAGGAAGCCGCCGGCGCCCTCGAGGCCTACAGCTCCTTCTGGTCCGACATCGAAGTCACCGGCCTGTACTGAACCCCTCTAATCTTTGCCCGCCGCCCGCCGCAGTAGTTCCATCACATCGAAGGCGCGTTAGCCGCCGATTTTCGCCGAAGGAAGAATTCTCCTCTTCTCTCTGTCTCTCTCTTAATCTGCGTCAATCTGCGAAATCTGCGGCTCAATTCTTCATCCTTACGCAAATCTGCGAAACCTGCGGCTCAATTTCTTCATCCCTACGCCAATCGGGCGACTCTGCGGCCACTTTTTCCTTTGCGGATATTCGGTTTATAGTGAGCCCCCGACTGCGGAGGCGCAGCGGATAGCTTGAGGAGGAATCATGTCTTTTATTGAGAAGAGCGACCCCGAACTCTGGAAGGCCATGCAGCTCGAGGCCGGGAGACAGCACGACAATCTCGAGCTCATCGCGAGCGAAAATTATACCTCTAAGGCGGTTCTCGAGGCCGCTGGTTCCATCCTCACCAACAAGTACGCCGAAGGTTATCCCGCGAAGCGCTATTACGGCGGCTGCGAGTTCGTAGACATGGCGGAAAACCTCGCCCGCGACCGGGCAAAGGAGCTTTTCGGAGCAGCTCACGCCAACGTCCAGCCCCATTCGGGCAGCCAGGCCAACATGGGCGTGCTTTTCTCCGTCCTCAAACCCGGCGACACCATCCTCGGCATGAATCTCGCCCATGGAGGTCACCTTACCCACGGCGCCCCCGTTTCGTTTTCGGGCAAGATGTACAAGATCGTCAGCTACGGCGTGAACCGCGACACGGAAACCATCGACTACGACGAACTCGCCCGGATCGCCCGCGAATCGAAGCCCAAACTCATCATAGCCGGCGCCTCCGCCTATGCGCGGGTCCTCGATTTCCAGAAATTCAGGGCGATCGCCGACGAGGTGGGAGCCTTCCTCATGGTCGACATGGCCCATATCGCCGGACTTGTCGCCACGGGCTATCACCCGAGCCCCATACAGCTGGCCGATTTCACGACGACCACCACCCACAAGACCCTTCGCGGTCCCCGGGGCGGCATGATCCTCGTCGGCCGCGACGGCGAAAACAGCCTTGGCATCATGAATCCCAAGGGAGACAAGGCCAAACTCTGGTCCGAGGTCATCGATGGCACCATCATGCCCGGCATCCAGGGCGGCCCCCTCATGCACGTCATCGCGGCCAAGGCCGTGGCTTTTAAGGAAGCTCTCGAGCCCTCGTTCAAGGACTACATCGGCCGCGTCGTTTCCAACGCGAAGGTCCTGGCCTCGGCCCTCTCGGCCGGCGGCGCCCGCATCGTTTCGGGCGGCACCGACAACCACCTCATGCTCGTCGACCTCTCGCCCCTGGGGATCACCGGCAAGGAGGCGGAAAAGTGGCTGGACGAGGCACATATCACCGTCAACAAAAACGGCATCCCCTTCGACCAGAAGGGCGCCTTCGTCACCTCGGGCATCCGCGTCGGCACCCCGGCCATTACCAGCCGCGGTATGGGCGAAAAGGAGATGGGCCTCGTCGCTTCGTATATCATGGATGTTCTCAAGTCCAAGGGCGACGCCGCGACCATCGATCGCGTCAAGAAGGAAGTCCTCGCGCTGACCTCGAGGTTCAACCTGCCTTGACCTGCTAGGGCGCCGACCTTACACTCCAAAATAGCCGCTAGAGGGGAGGATCGGCGCCTCCCCGAGGCCAAAGTTCCATAGGGGTACGGTCAGGAAGAAGCATGGACAATCCGCTCCAGCTCTCGTTCGTCAATTTCAAAAAAGACAGCTATATCATCGTCGAGGGCAAACAGAACGCCGACCGTTTCTTCATCATCCGGTCGGGCAAGGTGCGGATCTCCAAGGAGACCGAGGTCGTCGAGGAAGATACGGGCAATATCCTCGGTCCGGGAGAGTTTTTCGGCGTCATTTCCACGATGTCGAACCATAGCCACATCGAAACGGCCCAGGCGATCGAGGATGTCACCCTGATTTCGGTCTACCGCGATCAGTTTGGCCTCCTCATCGAGAAGAACACGCCCATCGCCATGAAGATCATCATGGTCTTCTCGCGGAAAATGCGGTATCTCGACGAGGCCTTGATGCGCCTCACCCTCAAAAAGACGGGGGAGAACGATCCCTCCTACCTTTTCAAGGTGGGCGAATTCTACGCGCGCCAAAGCCAATACAACCTGGCCTATTTTTCCTACTACCAATATCTCAAATATTGCCCCACCGGTCCCGACGTGGCGACCGCCCGCGATCGCATGATCAAGATCCAGCCCTACGCCAAGGCCGTCTATCTCGACGGCTCCAACGAGGAGTTCAATCGCTTCTACCCTAAGGATACGATGATCTTCCCCGAAGGGATGCCGGGCACCGAGCTCTATATCATCCAAAAGGGCCAGGTCAAAATCACGAAAATCGTCGGCGACAGCGAAATACTCCTCGCCGTTCTCAAACCGGGAGACATTTTCGGCGAGATGTCCATCCTCGAAAACAAGCCCCGCTCGGCGAGCGCGGTAGCCTTCGAAGACGCCTATCTCCTCGCGGTCAACAAGGCCAACTTCGAGCGGATGGTGAAGACCCAACCTCAAATCGTCACCCGCCTCACCACCCTCCTCTCGGAGCGCCTCTGGTTCATTTATAAGCAACTGGCCAATACCCTCATCTCCGATCCTCTCGGCCGGGTCTATGACGCCTTCCTGATGACGCTCGAAAGAAACCGCGTTCCCCTCCGTCCCGGCGCCAATTTCATTTTCGATTTCGGCCCCAAGGAACTCTACGGGATGATCGGCATTCCCCCGGCCGAAGGCGGCATGGTCGTCCAAAAGCTCCTCGAGAACAACAAGATCAGGCTCGTCGACAACAAATTCAACGTTCTCGATCTCGCCGAGATCGAGAAGCAGTGCGAATACTTCAAGAAAATGCAAAAGATTGAAAGGGCGCGGAGGGACTCCCAGGCAGTCCGGTGAGCGAGGCAGGCTCAGGCGGCCCTCGCTTCGATTCAAGCGAAAGATCTTCCCTTATCCGCGATGCCCTAGGGCGAGAGGCGCTGCGGCTCGGCATCACGGCACAGGCGTTCTTGGACGAACGAGCCCTCCTCCCCTTCATCGAGCGCTATCCCGAGGCTTCGCGGCGCTACGGCCTCGATCGTGCGGGCCTGGTAATGACGGCTGCCCTGGCTTTTGGTGATGGCCTTGGTTCGACCTCCGAGGGTAATGCCGATTCGGCCGCCGCCCCTCCCGTTCTCGCCACGATAGGGCGCTTTGCCCGCGCCAATTGGTATGCCGAAATCCTCGACCGCCTGGAGCGCTGCGCGGGGGCCGCCCGCGCGGCCTTGACCGCTGTCCATCTCGAGGCGGGCAGGGCGGGGGACTGGCATCGTCTGGCGAATTCCGGCTTGCCCGAAAGGCCCCTCGCCGTTGCCGCTGGCCTCGGCTCGCCTGGGCGATCAGGCCTCCTCCTCGTGCCTGGTGCGGGCCCAGGCGTCGTCCTTGGTCTCCTCCTGGTCCCCTTCGAGGCGCTGGGGCTGGAAGGAGCCGGAATGAAAAGCAATACGCCGTCCCACGCTCAGATCAGTGATTCGGGCGCAATCCTTCCCTCGCCGGGTTCGAGCTGCGGAAGTTGCCGGGCCTGCGTCGACGCCTGCCCGACGCGAGCCCTCGGTCTAGACGGCAGCTATGAAAGGGAGAGCTGCATCCAGCACTGGAGTTCTCGCGAGGGAGAATTGCCCGAGCGCGTGAGGAAGGCCTGGGGCGATCAGCTCTATGGCTGCGACCTCTGCACCGTCTCTTGTCCCCGGTTCTCGGAGCGATCGGCCATCGTCCCGACGCGCGGCATTCTTGGCCAGGGCCTTCCCGCCTCGGAGATCGCCGTCGCGACGGACGGGGAACTCAAGGCCCTCCTCCGCGGCACGGCCCTTGGCATGGGTTGGATTTCCCCCTCGGCCCTTCGAAGGAATGCCCGACTGGCACTCGAGTTCGCCGCCTCGCAACCTGACGCCAGAGGCACCGATGGCCAGGTCATTTGACGCAGGCTCCTCCTTTCCCTAGAATGGAGACGGAGGCAAAGGCATGGAGACTTCGAACGCCAACCAGTTCCTCACCTTCACCCTCGACGGCGAACAGTACGCCATCGGCGTCGCCAAGGTTCGCGAGGTCCTGGAATATACGAAAATAACGCGACTCCCGCGGACTGCCGTCTTCATGAAGGGCATCATCAACCTTCGTGGCGCCGGGGTTCCGGTCATCGACCTCAGACTGAAGTTCGGCCTCGCCGAGACGCCGATTACCAAGGATACGAGTATCATCGTCATGGAAGTCGATTCGGGCGATGGCAAAGTCGTCGTGGGGGCTCTTGCCGATGCGGTGCACGAGGTCGTCGAGATAGACGAAGGCGCCATCGAGCCGGCCCCGCGCTTCGGCACCCGGCTCGCCGCCGAATTCATCAAGGGAGTGGGAAAGCGCGAAGAGAGTTTCGTCATCCTCCTCGACATCGATAGGGTTTTCAACGCCGAGGAGGTCACCCTCCTTGCCCAGTCGACTCCCCAGGAAGAGGCGGTGGGCGCGGCTGTCTGAGCCGTTTCCTCGCAGCCGTTGAATTCCAAGAGCGCAAAATTCCTCAATGATAGACCTCGCCCCCCTCGTCAATAAGACGGTCGATTTTCGTTTCAGAGGCGCCGATCTCAGGCTTGATCTCTCCCATGCCCTTTTCTCCTCCTTCGACATCGACGTAGGTACACGACTTCTCTTCAAAGCCGTCGGCCGCGACGAGGTTCTGGCCGCCTCCCGGCGCATCCTCGACGCGGGCTCAGGCGTCGGGGTCATCGGCCTCTCCGTCGCCGCCGCCTTTCCCTCCTGCGAGGCCACCCTCCGCGATCGAGACCTTCTCGCCGTGTCTTTTTCCGAGAGGAACAGGGCGCGCAACAAGATCGCGAACGCCAGGGTCGAGGCCGGGCTCATCGGCTCGGGCAGGCTCGGAGGGCCCTGGGATTACATTCTTTCCAACATTCCCGCGAAGGCCGGGGGCCCTGTCATCAAGGCCTTCCTCGAAGAGGCGAAGGCGGCCCTTTCGCCCGGCGGCCGAATCGCCATAGTCGTGGTCAAACCCCTCATTGCCGAAGTCGAGGCCCTCCTCGAGACACTGGGTCTTGCAAAGCTTTCGCAGGAGCGAGGCGCGATGCACCGCGCCTATGTACTCGAACCGAGGGCGGAAACACCGGAGGCGGAAAAACCCACTGAGAAGAAATCACCGCTAGCCGTGACTTCGCCCCTTTCACAGGAATCAGCCGCCTCCGCCCTCGATCCAGGCTACTTCGATCTAGGGGCCTATCTCCGGCGTCGCGGGGATTTTCGACTCGTCGGCAAGGATTATCAGGCCTCGGGCTACTGGGGCCTTCCCGATTTCGACACGATCGGCTTCCCCCAAATGGCAGCAGCGGAACTTCTCAGTCGCTTCGCCTCCGTCAAACCCATCGGCAAGTCCTTGATCCTCAACCCGGGCATCGGCCATGTGGCGATGTGGCTCGCCATCGCCCTCGGGCCTCAGAGCCTCGGCATGGCGTCCCGCGACCTTCTTTCCCTTGTCGCGGCCCGCGAAAACCTGTCCTCATTGGTTCGCGATCGTGAACTTCCAACCTCGATCATCATCCGTGATTTGCTTTCCCTTGAATCTGCGACGGATGGGGGCCAGGACCTCCTCGTGGACTTCGTCGACCCCGTCCCGGAATACGATTGGATCGCCGATGTCTGGGGGAGGGCGAAGGCCCTCATCGCCCCGGGAGGGCTTTTCGTCGTCGCGGCCCCTCCCACCGAAGCGGTGCGCATGGAAAAGCGACGCCCCGAAGGCTTCCGGCTTCTCGGAGAAAAGCGGAAAAAAGGCAGCGTCGCCGTAGCCTGGCGTCGCGGTTGAGAGCGAGAACGACGCCTCGCCTTCGTTTGTAGGACAACTCCCTATCTTGCCAATACCGGAATTACGGTGTAGACCAAAATAGTCCCTCTGAGAAACGAAACACAGTTTCAATAGAGAAAATACTTTTCTTGTTTGCCCGAGCTCGCCGGCTTCGGGGAACTCCACTATTTCGTATTATGGCAAGGAGATATTTATATGACAATCGGCGAACTCAGGCACGCCGCCCTTCGCTCCTGGATCGAGGAGACGGCCGGCCTTTGCGGACCGGCGGATATTCGCGTCTGTGACGGGAGTCCCGAAGAATATGATGAACTCTGCTCGCGCCTCATCGTTTCGGGAACCTTCAGACCCCTTTCGCGTGACAAGAAACCCCATTCGTTCTACGCCTGCTCCGACCCCGGCGACGTGGCCCGGGTCGAGGACCGCACCTTCATATGCAGCCGGACCCGCGATGAGGCCGGTCCGACGAACAATTGGGCCGATCCTGACGAAATGAAGCGGATACTGCGCGGGCTTTTCGCCGGCGCCATGAAGGGCCGTACTATGTACGTGGTTCCTTATTCGATGGGGCCGGTAGGCGGCACTCTCTCGAAGATCGGCATCGAAATCACCGATTCGGCCTACGTGGTCGCGAACATGCACATCATGACCCGGGTGGGGACGCCTGTCCTCGAGGCCCTCGGCGACAAGGGCGAATTCGTCCCCTGCCTCCATTCCGTCGGCAAGCCCGTCCTCCCCGGCCAACCCAACATCCCCTGGCCCTGCGACGCAGAGCGCAAATACATCGTCCATTTCCCCGAAGACAGGGCCATCTGGTCTTACGGCTCGGGCTATGGCGGCAACGCCCTCCTCGGCAAGAAATGCTTCGCCCTCCGGATCGCGACCTCCATGGCTCGCGACCAGGGCTGGCTCGCCGAGCACATGCTCATACTCGGTATCACCAACCCCGAAGGCCGAAAGAAGTACGTCGCGGCGGCCTTTCCCTCGGCCTGCGGCAAGACCAACCTGGCGATGCTCATTCCCACGATCCCCGGCTGGAAGGTCGAGACCGTGGGAGACGACATCGCCTGGATGCGTTTCGGCAAGGACGGTCGGCTCTACGCGATCAATCCCGAGGCCGGTTTCTTCGGTGTGGCGCCGGGCACGAGCGATTCCTCGAACCCCAACGCGATGGCGAGCCTCGCGCGCGACTCGATCTTTACCAATTGCGCCCTCACTCCCGACGGCGACGTCTGGTGGGAGGGCATCGGCACGCCGATTCCCCCGGGCAGTCTCGACTGGCAGGGTGCGATCTACGATCCCGCCTCGGGCAAGCCCGCGGCCCATCCGAACGCCCGCTTCACCGCCCCAGCGAAGGCCTGCCCCTGCATCGATCCGGAGTGGGAGAATCCCGAAGGCGTGCCCATTTCCGCCATCCTTTTCGGCGGTCGCCGAGCCGGCGTCGTGCCTCTTGTTCACGAGGCCCTCTCCTGGGCCCATGGCGTCTTCATGGGCTCGATCGTCGCGAGCGAGACGACGGCCGCGGCGGCTGGCGCCCTCGGCAGGCTCCGTCGCGACCCCTTCGCGATGCTGCCCTTTTGCGGCTACAACATGGGGGACTACTTCGGCCATTGGCTCGACGTCGGTGCCACGCCCGGCGCGACGCTGCCGAAATTCTTTTACGTCAACTGGTTCCGAAAGGGCAAGAACGGCAAATTCCTCTGGCCGGGTTATGGCGAGAATTCGCGAATACTCAAATGGATCTTCGAACGCTGCGACGCGAAGGGCGCCGAAGGTGCCGTCGAAACGCCCATCGGCTTCCTGCCCGCCAAGGAGAGCCTCGATCTCGCAAATCTCGACCTCGAGCCGGGTATCCTCGATGAACTCCTCAACGTCGACCGGGAGGCCTGGCTCGCGGAGCTGCCGGGGATAGGGGAGTACTACGATTCCTTCGGCGAGCACATGCCGGCGGGCCTTCGGGGCGAACTCAAGAAATTGGGCGAAAGGCTGGGCGCCACGGCCTGACCTTTCCCTGAAGTCTTTTCCATTTGCCAATTGGTATGGAGGGGACTATGATTTCGGTATCATGACAAAGTATGAACTGGCCGTTCTGGCCGCGAAGGATCCCGCCGCCTATATCGACGCCTCGGTCAAGGCCAAGCTGGCCCCGGCCGTCAAGGCTCGTTTGGCGCGGCGGTGGATGGAAAAGACGGGCTTTACCCGCGAGGACATCCTCTACGCGCGGAATCGCCACCCCTACTGGAAGCAAAAGAAGATGGAGGGCTCGATCGAGAGAACGCGCAGGCGCCTCATCGAGCACGATTATTCCGCCGGCGGCAGCCTCGTGTGGAACGCCGAGCGGGTGTCGCGATTCCTCGAGCTCAACGGCAGGGACAAGAGCGGCCGCTATCAGCACCACGATTGGGAAATCGCCGAGGCCTTCGGCGCCTCCATTCCTTCGATCCAGTACATGCGACGGAAGCTCAGGAAGGCGATTGATCTCCTCGGCGCCAAGGCGAGCAGGCAGAAAATCGTGGAGTATCTGACCTTCGCCGAGTCCGTCCTGGTCCGCGGTTCGGGCGCGGTCGAAAAGCTCAAGAGCGAAAGGGCCAAGGTAGCCCTGGGCCTCACCGAATCGATGCGAGAACTTCCCCGCGTAAAGAAGACCTCCTTCGCCGACAGGTTTCCGAAGGCCGGCGGCAAGTCCGGAACCGATCCCAAGGCGAGCCGAAAGAAGGCCTGAATTGGGGCCGAGTTTCGACTCTCGTGGCCGCCGGCACGTTTCTATTTTTAGTTAGTATAGATTTGCCCGAGCCGCAGGCACGAGGCGGCTTTCAGCCCCGCCATGTCAGGAAGCGGCGACGCCTTCGCCGAAGGGCGGGGCCCGCCGCAAGACTTCTCGCAACGGGTTACTCGCTTCCGAAAGTAAGGCAGGGTCCTCTTCGACGAGGGCGAAGGCGTCGGCCCGCGCTTCTTCGAGGATGGCGAGGTCGCGCACGGGATCGGCCACCGCGAAACCCAGGGCGCCCGATTGCATCGTCCCCGAGAGATCGCCCGGCCCCCTGATCTTGAGATCCTCCTCCGCCAGTTTGAAGCCGTCCGAAGTCTCGAGCATGGCCTTGAGCCGCGCCTTGCCCTCCTCGGTGAGCCTGTCCGAATACACAAGGAAGCACCAGGATTGGGCGGAGCCGCGGCCGACGCGCCCTCGGAGCTGGTGAAGGGCGGCGAGGCCGAAACGCTCGGCGTGCTCGATGACCATGATGCTGGCCTCGGGCACATCCACTCCCACCTCGACGACGGAGGTAGCCACGAGGATACGCGTCTCGCCGCTCTTGAAGGCGGCCATGGCCGCGCGCTTTTCCTCCTCGCGAAGCCGCGAATGGATGAGACCCGTCGGAACTCCGGGAAAGATCTCGTCGCGCAACTTCGCGTACATCTCCTCGGCGTTCTTGAGTTCGAGCTTGGTCGATTCGCCGATCAAGGGATAGACGAAATAGGCTCTCTGACCCGAGTCGAGAACGCGGCGCGCGAATTCGTAGACCTTCGTCTCATTGCCCGCCTTCGCCAGGTGGGTGACGATGGGCTTCCTTCCCGGCGGCATCTCGCGGATCGTCGACACCGAGAGATCGCCGAAGACCGTGAGCGCGAGGGTCCGCGGAATGGGCGTGGCAGTCATCATGAGGAGGTCGGGCATGGTTCCCTTGCGCGAAAGGGCGAGGCGCTGGAGGACGCCGAAGCGATGCTGTTCGTCGACGATGACCAGGCGAAGATCTCTGTAGCCGACAGATTCCGAAAAGAGGGCCTGGGTGCCGAGGAGGAGATCCACCTCGCCCTTGGCGACGGCCGCGAGGAGGGGAGGGCGGGCGGCGTCGTCGACGTTGCCGGAGAGGAAGGCCAGCCTAATTCCCAAGGGCTCGAGGAGGGAGGCCGCCGTCTCGGCGTGCTGGCGCGCGAGGAGCTCCGTCGGCGCCATCAAGGCCACCTGACCGCCCGCCTCGATGACCTCGAGGGCAGCGAAAAACGCCACGAGGGTCTTGCCCGATCCGACGTCACCTTGGAGCAGTCGGGCCATCGGCCTGGATTCCCCCAGGTCCGCGACGATCTCGGCGATCGCCTTGTCCTGGTCGCCCGTGAGCTTGAAGGGCAGGCGCGCGCCGAGGCGCGAGCGGAGGAGGCCCTTCGGCGGCCTTCGCGTGACGGCGACCTCTCCCCTGCTTCGGGCTCGCTGGGCCACGGCGAGCTGGAAAAAGAAGAGCTCCTCGTAGGCGAGGCACTCGCGCGCCCGCACAGCCTGCGCGGCATCGTCGGGCGCGTGCATGGCGCGGATGGCTTCCCGCTTGGGCAGGAGGGAACGCCTTTCGCGGAGCCCTGAAGGAAGCTCGTCCTCGATGTGTCGCCCGTAGTCGGTCAGGGCATGGGCGACAAGCTTGCGGACATTCGCCTGTGCCAGACCCTCGGTGAGTGGGTAGACGGCGAGGAGACCCGACTTGACGGAGCCCTCACCATCGCCATCGAAGTTTTCGATTTCGAAGGCCGAGGACTGGAGTTCCCCGTAGCGTCGACCGAACTTGCCCGTCACGACGACGCGGCTTCCGACAGGTAGGCTTCGCTCGAGAAAGGCCCGGTTGAAACAGACGAGACTCGCCTCGTCCTCACCGTCATCGACGAGGAGCTTGAGTGTCTTCATCCGCCCGTAGCCGAACCATTCGTGGGCGAAGATGGTGGCCTTGGCATGGGCGCGCTCCCCGGTCCTCGCCGACTCGGCGAAACTCAGCCAGGAATTCCGGTCGTCCCAGTCGCGGGGGAAATGGAGGAGGAGGTCGGCGATCGTGTAGATGCCCATGCGTGCGAGAAGGGCTGCGACGGCCTTGCCGGCCCCCTTGAGCCGGGTCACCGGGTCGCGAAGTTCGCGGAGGAACACGGGAGGAAGATAGCATAAGCCTTGGACTTTTGGCTCGGGCAAGCGTAAGATAGATTCCCAAAACAGATTGCGAAAGGGAATTCCGTGGAAGGTGAAGGAAACGGCCAATTTCAAACGATGATCGAGGAAGTCAAAAGCTGCGCACCAAGACAATTTCTTGGCTTTCCCTGGGATATTGGCGTTTCACTGATACTCCTGGCCTTCCTCCTCGCCTCGCTTGCCTTGTTGCCGCGACTGCGCTTCGATTCAACGTTGGAGTCTCATCTTTCAAACCGCTCCGCTCTGTCAGCAGTCGATGCCGCGGAGAGTATCTTTCCTCCCGAGCATCTCACCCTCATCGCGCTTCCCTGCGCAAATCCATTTTCCCCGAATTCCATAAATCGCCTAACGCAGGTCAGTTCTCGAATTCGAGGATGGATAAGCACCAATAACGAGAAATGGAATTTCTATTCCCCTACGACTGTTTCAACCCTTGAAAAGCAGGGTGGCAATTTGCTTTCCTCTCCGATCGTTGAGAGTTCACATGATGGGAATGCCGCGAAAGAGCGACTCGAGGCATCACCGCTTCTGCATAAGCTCTTTCTTACGAAAGATGGCAATGCATGGATACTGTACCTCGGAGTCGACAAGATTGACGGCAGGCTTTCGAATTTCCTGATCGATCTCCGATCGGATTTCCCTGAGCTCAAATTCGCCGGCGCGCCTTGGGTTCTTTCGAGAACTTACGATACCTTCAATCGCGAGTTCGGACTTTTGCTTGCTCTCGCTGCCCTGGTGCTCCTCGTCATCCAATACGCGCTTTATCGATCTGTTCCTGTTGCCCTCTTTCTCTGGGCCTTCTCTCTCGTGCCTACCATCCTCCTCCTCGGACTCATGATCGCCCTCGGCAAGCCGATGCGGATAGCCTACGTGCTGGCTCCTGTCATGACCTTGGCGCTATCGACTTCTTATATTACCCATCTTTTTCGCAGCTGGGTCCTTTGCGGTCACGATCCGGGAAAGGCCCTTGCCGATCGGACGTCGATTATCCTTTTCGACGCAGGTACCACCGTTTTCGGCTTCGCGAGCATGCTCTTCTCCCCGATAGCGGACTTGGTTTTTCTTGGATGGATATCCATCGCAGGGGTCGCCATATCCCTAATTGTGATCATGATCGGCATGCCGGCGGCGCTCGGACTGGCTCGACGCCCTCCGCGCCTTAGCAAAAGGATCGTCGAGCCTTCCGGTCCAAGCCGGAAGAGCGTCCCTGGGTTGCCTCGGCTTCTTGGCTTGGCGGCGATCATTCTGGTTCTCGCCGCCTCTTCCCTACGAATTGGAATTGGATACGAGGCCCGCGACATTTTCCCTCCTTGGACGAAATTCGGACGAGATATTTCCTGGTTCGAGACCCATCTCTCCGGACTCAACGAGGCGGGCCTCGTCATCCAAACCGGAAGGGAAAACGGCATCGTCGATCTCAGGTTCTGGAAAGGGCTTGAAGAACTCGAAGGCGGCCTTCGCCGAATCCCCGGTGTGGGATTCGTCTATGGGCCTCCCGATCTTGTCGGTGAAGTGCTGGCTCGCTACGTCGGCAAAGCCGGATCCCTCGATGTCACGAGCGAGGCCGACATCGGGGAATCCCTCGAACTCCTGTCCGGCTCGACGGGGAGCATCTTTTCGCGGGGATTCGTCGGAGAGGATTGGTCGAACCTCCTCGTTCATGTCACGGTCAGCCCGGACTTCAATGCCATACGCGACATGCCAATTCTCATGGCCAAGACCACCGCACTTGCTTCCCAGACAATCCCCGGAGCCAAACTCTCGTGGTCCGGCGACATTGTGCGCAGCGCCGTCGTGGAAGGCGCCTTCATCAATGGACAAATCAGCGGCACCTTCGTCTTTTTCGGCATGCTCGTGGTCGGACTCGCTATAGCTTTTAGATCCTTATGGAAGGCCCTCGCCATATCCATCGTGCCCCTCATGGGCTTTCTCGCCGCCCTCGGGCTGATGGGCATCCTCGGCTGGAATCTCTCGGCGGAGAATGCGGTAGCGCTTGCCGTAATAGCGGGCACTGGAGTCGACAGCGCCATCGTCGTGGTAAAGCGAGGCTGGTCGGGAGAGGCGCGGGACGCCACGGTCGATACCACCATTCTCGTCGTCGGAGCGATACTCGTCCTCGTTTTCTCCTCGTTCTTTCTAATCGTACAGACCGCGATCATCTGCGCGGTCGGCCTCGTCGCCTCGACCTTGACGACGATCTTCGCTCTCCCCGCATTCGCGACCCTGAATTCTTCTCGACGGAAGTGAACATGAAAAGACTCTCCCTCGTTATCATCGCCCTCGTCTTCCCTTTCCTGGCGGCGGCCGAAGACCCCGCGATATTTCTTTCAAGTGCGTATCTCTTTACGCCAGAGCCGGTGTTCGTGGTGAAAATCGGCATGAACATACAAGAGCCGGGGGGACAAAAGACGAGGGAGGTGGAACTCTCCGTGGAAAAGCAGGGGGATCGAAGCTTCAGCCTCTCCCGGGTTACCCGCCCGGCTTTTCTTTCCGACATGAAGTTCCTGAAGCGGAGCGAGAATGAAAAGGTCGATTCGATTTGGGTAAAAACCTCGCGTGGCGTGAGACGGATAGGGGATGGCAACAGGAACGAGTCAGTCTTCGGCTCGCATTTCACCGTCGAGGATTTCGGCAGCATCGACGGAAAGGGCTTCGATCTGTCCTTCAATAAATCGCTTGATACGAATTCCGAGCGCGCAATCGTCGCGAAGCCCCTTTCGCCCGCGACCTATGCCCTGAGAGTCATTTGGGTGGAAAATGACAACGGCCTTGTCACGCGCATGGAATACAGGGACGCTTCGGGCAAGATCCTTAGACGCTACCTGGTTACGAAGACGACCGGAAGCGGAAAAGCCATGCGACCCCTCGAGGCTCGCATGGAAGACCTCGTGAATGGGGGCTCAACCACGATTTCCCTCCTGTCCTTTTCCACTCCCGCCTCCTTGCCCGAACACTTATTCAGCCCCGGCACGCTTTAGAATTTTGTCAAGAGAATAAAAAATTACTTGCAGCCGCCTTCGGGATGAAGCAATATGGGTATAACAGTTTTAATATGCTCCATGACAGCAAGGGGGAGAAACAATGAGAAAGAGGCTTTCACTCGTGGCGGCCGCCGGCGTCGCCGTCTTGTCGTTGACAGGATGTTCGAATCTGTTTTCGCTATTCAGCAAGCCGGCCGTAAACGCCACAGCCCTCTCGGTGCAAGTGGTTACCGAATATAAGGACAGTCTGACAGGTTCGTCGACGGCAAAGGCGCTTTCGAGGTCCGTTGCGACGACCCTTACCGCTTCTCAGATAGATGCCCTTGTTGCTGCCGCCCAGGCTGCTGTCGATTCAGCAGGCTTGCATGATTCTACCGCCGTCGACAAGATCGTCGCCGCCATGGTTCAGGGTGTCGCCACCCAGGTACAGTCGGCGGCCGCCTCCGCGCAGCCGATCGACCTATCGAGCGCCCTCGTCGTTGCCGCCCAGAGCGCGGTCACCTCCATCGCCAAGACGGGCAGGGAAAGCAATGTCAGCACGGGCCTCAGCACGGAGACCGCCATAGCCCAGGTCACCGCCGCCATGGTCAAGGTCACCGACTCGGCCATCGTCGACCCCCAGGTACGCGCGGCGACCAAGGCGGCGATGGTTACCGAGGCAGTCGCCGCCCTCGATAACGCCGACACGGTGACGACGGCAGCCCAGGCCAGCCAGGCCGTTGCGAGTATTGTGCAACAAGTGGCCGCGACCCAGACCTCGGACGCAGCTTCCTTCCAGGCCGTATTGGCCGCGGCGAGTACATCGGCCGCGAATCTCAGCAAGGTCACCGATCCGACGGCCAAAGCAACGATGGCTGCCGATGTGGCGACTGCCGCGGTTACCGCCATCTCGGACGCAAAGGCCGCAGGCAGCGTCGTCGCCAACGAAGACGATCTCGTTACCGCCGTGGCAGCTGAGGTCGGTGATATCGATCCGTCGGGGACGACGAGCGTGGCGAACGCTATCCAGGCTGCCGTTACCGCCAACACGAGCCTCGTCGTATCGACGACCGTACAAAGCAACATTTCTACTATTGTTAGCGAGACGGCGCCGACCATCACCTCGGCAACCGCGCAAATCGGCATCGCTGCCGCTGCAAGCAGCGTCACCGTTACCGCCACGGGGCAAAAGGTGACCTTGCTCGTCGATGCCACGACTTCATATTCTGGAGGGGTCTCGATTGTCGGCTGGACCCGGCTGAGCGCCGGACCCCAGGCCGTTCAGGATTCGACGGGGGCTTGGAACGTCACGCCTGCCACCTCGGGCACCTTTGTTTACCAGGTGACCGTCAAGAATACTTCGGGCTCGAAAACCGCCACCGCTACCGTCACCATTGTCTCGACGATCTCCGTGACGACGGCCACGGACTACATGAACCAGGGTATGCAATACCTCGGGTCCCAGAATATCGAGGCGGCGCGAGCAGCCTTCGTCAACGCTCTCGCTGCTGATCCCACCAATAAAGACGCTCTTTTCTGGAAGACCTTCGTCGACCTCATGGGCGTCGCGGTCAATCCCGATTTCGTGTCCGTGATGCGCGATCGCTTCGGGTTCTCGGGCTATCCGAATACGCTTAGTGTTCTCATGACCAATACGTGGATGAGCCAGAACTGGTACGGGACGAAGGCAGGGTTCGTGGCTCTGACCGACACTAGCACTGCATTCGATGGTTTTGTCAGGGGTACTTTCAGCGCAAGTACGAGCAGTGGATCGGCAGGCTATAACTATAAGACAGATGCCGGAGGATCCATGATATGGGGATATGGAACCTTCACACCTAGTTCAACAGGCGTTGACTATGCATACATAAGTCGCACCTCTACGACCTCAACCTTTACCTATGCAGGCAACGGCTTAACTGTACCAGGCGGTACAACTATCTATACCGAAAATTACAATCTAGCTGATCTCACGAAGCCCTATCTTCTCCCCGCGATTACAGCCCCGACCTGGGCGCCGAAACTTGGAGAGCAGAACACGGTTGCCTATTACGCCCTGGTCGTCTTGGCGAATGTCATAGACAGGAATCCAAGCGGTCTCAATGCGGTCCTCGATTCGCTCGTCGGATCGACAGGACCCTTCGGCGACGATTTCGGCACTATCCTTAATAGCCTTAAATCGATCGCGTCCAGCGACTATATAACAATTCCCCCGAGCCTCATCACCGCTATGGGCGGGCAAGTCCCAACATTCCCCGTGCAAGTCACGGGTGCCGAGCTTATGGCCTTCGCCGCCGAACTCGAGCTTGACAGGGGGCTCATCCAGTACATTGATTCCTATGATTTCACCTATCCGCTCAGCGCCTTCCACATCGATTTCGGCGACTCGACTCTCTTTGCCACGAGCGGAATACCTTCATGGGCCACGAATCTCATGGCGTCGACGCCCGGCCCATTCAAACTGACCGGCACGAGCAAGCTTCTTGCCGATAGAAGCCAGGCGATGCGCAATAGCGCGCGAACCTCGATAGAAGCTGCCGCCACGGACCTTATCGCTGCCGCAACCCAAATATCAGCCGACATGAAAGCCGGCAACTACGACAATTACATTCCTCAAAACTCCATACCCAGCGGGCAAACAGCTTCACAATACGCAGTTAGCCTTGCGGCACAAGTCGATAGCGATATCACGACGGCCCAAAGCTTCCTTGATTCGGTGACGACCAGCGGTACCCCCTTCACGGTGTCGACGGGATCAGGTAGTACGGATGTCTACATCGGGAAGATTTTCGACAGCGCCGTTTTCTCTCTGCCGAACTTGCTGACCTACGACAGCAGCACCAGCCCCGTCAGTCCTGTCGTCTATCTTGCTGATGGCTCCGGGACCTACACTCAGGCGACCTCGACAAGCGACTGGACTACCTTCTACGGCGTCGCCCTCCAAATGAACACGAGCGCTGCCCTAAAGGATGTCTGGCCCGACATAGCAAATCAATCGATGGTGCAGAGCGGTGCATATCTACCATTGTTCAGCGGATCGATGCCCATGTATTCCGATCAAGTCACGATGGTTAAGTGGCTTTTAGGTCAGTAAGAGGAAAAGGCTTGCCCTTCTGACCAGGGGCCAGCGGCGGCGCATGTCCGCCGCTGGCCCCTCCTTTAGTCCAAGCAAGTATTATTATGAAATATCCTCGCCGCCCCACAATTCGTAGCGTTGTAGGTCTTCTTCTGTTATGCCTGTGCTCGTCGCTTGGGGCTATAGACATCTCCCTCGGCGGCATGGCCGACAGCTCCATCGCCCAGCCACTAGCTTCTACGGCATCTATCGCCTGGTTTTCCTTTTCACCGCGTGCATCCATCGGAGACAATTTGGGGGATGCTTTCTCATGGGAACTACGGGTCGCTCCGCTAGTCGACGCGAAAACGGCTCCAGCGGAGGTAATGCTATCGCCGGGCGAGTCGCGGCTTCGTCTGTCCTTCGGCAATGGGTTAATCATCGACTCGGGCTGGGTGAAGGACGATGCGAGGGCGGCCGAACTCTTCCCCCTGACTGTTTTCTATGGCCCTTCCGACCCACTTACGCGTTTCGAAACAGGGGGCGGCGCGACAAAGCGCGAGACTGAACCGATGTTCGAAGCGAGGTTCGCGGGCGACTGGTGGAGGCTATCCGCATACTTCGCGCCTTGGATGCCAGCTCTCATCCTGCCGCGTCTCGACTCGCCCTGGTTCCCCTCGACGCTCGTGCCATCGAGTATCGAGCTCTTGGGCTACAACTATCAACGGCGACAATTGAAGTATGACGCCTCCCTCTCCTCCTCAGGCGAATGGGCTATTGATCCATCGTGGTCTCTTTCCGCCGGTGTAAGCTTGGGCAATATCGATTTCGACGCCTATTTTTTCGAAGGTCTGGAACGGAACGCGACTTTGTATGGAAACGTCATCATCGGCACGGGGATGGGTTACTCCTTCGACGTTTCTCTGGTTCCCGAGAGACATGTTGTGCGCGAGATGGCGGCGTCGTCGACGATTGTGGCCGATGCGTTCCGATTCTGGGGAGAATCGTCTTTTACCTGGGGCGCTTCCTTCGCCACCGGCAGCGTAGCCTCTCCCTTTCTCAATCCAGGTTGGTACTATCTACCTGGGTCTACTCTGGCTTTTACGCAGATGGCTCCCATCATATCAGTGGATCGCCTCGGCCTGACTTTTGGCGCCAGTTGGAACCCGGACATCCCTGGCCTGGCGTTTGCCCTTTTCGCCGAGGGCACGGCTAATGCCTATTTCGGTTCGCCAAATGGGGCGAAGCCCCCAATGCTTTCCAACGCGATTGGCGGCGGCATTTCGGCCTCGGATCAGATGGGACGCTTCGGTTTAGAATTAGGATTTCTTGCCTCCTTATCCGATTGGAGCTACGCGGTCCGTCCGTCGCTCCATATCGGTTTCGGCGGCGACAGGGACCTTGAATTCGCCTTCCCGCTTTTCGTCGGCACCGCTGATAGCGCACTGGGCCAATTCTCGGCTATGCGCTACATCACCGCTACGTTCTCCCAACGCTTTTAGTCGCGCATATTCCGGCGAAGCCTCCGCCTTGCCCCCTTTTCGGACGGGGTGTACCATGACAGGCTCTCGAAATGCACGCAAGGAGACACGCGAAGATGCACCCCGACCTCTCACGCCTCATCGAACTCGACCGCGAGCGCAAGCTCGTCGCGCATATCGGCGCCCTCCTCGACTGGGACCAGCAGACAGGCATGCCCCAAAAAGCCGTCGAGGAGCGCTCGGAGCAATTTGCCCTTATCGAATCGCTTGTTCATGAAAAGTCCGTGCGGCCGGAAATCGGGGAGCTGCTCGCGAGGCTCGATTCCACGAGCGAAAATCCTGCCGGTGATCCCTCGCTCGCTCCTGCGGAAAGGGCCTATCTCCGTGTCCTCCGCCGCTCCTGGGATCGCGATACCAAACTGCCTGCCGAGCTCGTCGCGGAGATGGCGCGGGCGGTGAGCCTTGGGCAGGCGGCCTGGGTTGAGGCGAAGGGGAACAACGATTTCCCGGCATTCGCTCCCCATCTTGAAAGAATCCTCGGTTTGGTGAGGAGGCAGGCTGCCTGTCTCGATCCCTCGAAGCCGGCCTACGATGTCCTTCTCGATCTATATGAGCCGGGATCGACAGAGGCTTCGATCTCCGCCATTTTCGCGCGGCTCAGGAAGGATCTCGTCGGCGTCCTCGCGAAAACCCGCTCCCGCCCGGGGATCGACGACTCGATTCTCCACGAGACAGTAGGCGAGGCTCGGCAGCGCGCGGCGAGCGACTGGATGATTGATCTGCTCGGCTACGACCGTTCGCGCGGAAGGCTCGATGTGTCGGCGCATCCTTTCACCACTACCCTCGGCGTCGATGACATACGTATCACCACCCGCTACATTCCGGATTTTTGCCCCTCGAGCCTCTTTTCGACGATGCACGAGACCGGTCACGCGTTATACGAACTCGGTATCGCGCCGGGGCCGGATTTCCGCGGCACCGAACTCGCCGAGGCCGCCTCGATGGCCGTCCACGAGTCGCAGTCGCGGTTTTGGGAAAACGTGGTCGGACGCGGCGACGCATTCTGGAAACGCAATTTCAGGCACTTGGCCGAGCTCGTCTCGCCGGCCCTCGACGGGGTCCGCAGGGAGGATTTCGTGCGCGCCATCAACAAAGTCGAGCCTTCCTACATCCGCACGGAAGCCGACGAGGTTACCTACGGACTCCACATAATTCTGCGCTTCGAGCTCGAATCCGATCTGATCGCGGGCAGGCTTGCCGTGGCCGATCTTCCCGCCGCCTGGAATGCGAAGACGAAGGAGCTCCTCGGCCTCGAGGTTCGCGATGACGCGCATGGCTGCCTGCAGGACGTCCACTGGTCCGCCGGCCTCTTCGGCTACTTCCCGAGCTACGCCCTCGGCAATCTCTACGCCGCCCAATTCGCCTGGGCGATGAGGAGGGATCTTCCCGATTTCGACGATCGCGTCGCCGAGGGCGACAATGCCTCAATCCTCGGCTGGCTCCGCGACAAGGTGCACGTCCCGGGGGCCACATGGCTGCCTTCGGAGCTCGTCGAGAGGGTCACGGGATCGCCCCTCGATCCCTCTCATTTCGTCGCCTACCTCGAGGGCAAGTATTCGCAGATCTACGGGTACTGAAGGGCCCCGGCCAGGGAGCTGCGGAAATGGCTGAAGGCCTTGCCGATCCCTGGCCCTGGATGCTGCTGGCGGCCTATTTCGGCGGAACGGGTCTGGGGTTCCTGTCCAGGGCCCTCGGTCGAAGGCTGTCGCGAAGGCGCGGATCTCCGGTGCGGCCTTCGATTTTCGGCATGCTCCTCGTTTCTTCGTCGCTGCTTTGCGCAGCCGGGCTCCTCGTGTTTTCCGACAGGTCTTCTCTGTTCGAACCCCTCTTTTTGTACTCGGGGCTGTCCACTTTCGCGCTCGGAATCCTGAGCGGTCTCCTGCCGCGAACCTTCGGCGTCGCCTTCCTCGTCGCCCTCGCCGCGGCGGTCGCCTATGTCGGCGCGAGTCTCGATGGCTGGCTCCCCCTGACCAAGGCTCAGCGGATCGCCACCCTCACTCCCTTTGTCGTCTCGCCAACGGCCTTCCAAGGCGAGCTCGCCGTCGAGGAGCGCGACTCTGTTCCGATCATCCAGCGCCTCGATCTCAAGGAGGCGAATGCGGGACTTCTCGTCGAGAGGCTCGAACTCGGAGGCCCTCTCTCGCTATTCGGCCCCGAGCACTATCGTATAGCGGGCATCACATCATCGACCGCCAACGGCTCCCTGTCGATTGCGGCCGACTTCGCCCCGGGCTCGAGTCCCCTCGATATCGTGTTGCCCCTCGATCCGACACCGACAGCCGAGAGGTCTTTGCTCTTCGCGAGGCGATGGAGGGAATCGACCCTGCCTCGGGCCCTTGTCGCCTTCGACGTCCTGGCCTTCGAACTCGATCCCCGCGCCTCGAGCTCCTCCGAATTGCGCGTCGTCGAAAAATAGGCTAGCGAGACCCGAGCCTCGCTAGCGCCTCGCGATCGCCTCGATTTCGACGAGTCCGCCTTTGGGCAGGGCCGCGACCGCGACCGTCGAGCGGGCGGGGCGATGGCTGCCGAGGAAGGAGCCGTAGATTTCGTTGACCTTCGCGAAATCCGCCATATCGACGAGGAAGATCGTCGTCTTGACGATGCGCTCGGTGCCGAGGCCGACGGACTTGAGCACGGCGCCCAGGTTGGCGAGGGATTGGCGCGTCTGGGCCTCGAGGCCCTCCCTGAGATTGCCGGTTGCCGGATCGAGGCCGAGCTGGCCCGAACAGAAAACCGTGTCCCCGGCGTCGATCGCCTGGGAATAGGGCCCGATGGCCGCGGGCGCCTCTTTCGTGGTAACGGCCTCGAATGACATTGCGAACCTCCTGATAATTGATGTGACGTATCTGCATCATTATGCCTTGGGGCGCTCCTTGTGGCGATACCCGCCGCGCGGCTAGGATGGGGCATGGGCGGAGCAATTCTCGCTGGGGGCGAAGGGCAGGCTGGATACGGGCGGGAGGTCGCCGAGTCCGTGCAGCCGCGTTCTGGTATGGTCCTCTACTCCGCGCGGTCGAGGCGTGCGGGGGGCCTTTCCCTCGGCATCAATCTCTTCCCCGATGGAAAGCGCTGCTCCTTCGATTGCGCATACTGCGAGGTGCTGCCGGGACCCGGGGGACCCGCTTTTTCCATCGCCGCCCTCGAAAGCGAACTCGCCTCATGGGCCGAAGGCGCGATGGCCGGCCTCTCCGAAGGGGCTGACCGGGTCCCAAACCACGAAGATGGCGCCGAGCCTTCGCGCATTCCCCTCGACCTAGCCTTCGCAGGCGACGGGGAGCCGACCCTTTCGCCTCTTCTCGGCTCGGCCATCGAATCGGTCGCCGCGGCCCGCGTTCGCTGGCCTGCGGTCTTCGGATCGGCGAAAATGGTACTAATTACCAATTCGACGGGCTTTCTCGACGAGTCGGTGGTCGGGACCCTCCATGGGGCAGTCGCTCGACACGGCCTCGAAATCTGGGCCAAGCTCGACGCCGGAACCGAAGGCTGGTACCGGCGGATCGACCGTCGCGGACCGGATTTCGAGAGGCTCTTCGCCGCCCTGCTCTCCTTTTCGCGCCGTTCGCCCGTAGTCATCCAATCGATGTTCTGCGCCGTTTCCTCGGGCTCCCCGGGCGAGGCACCCGTCCCCGCGCCCGCATCGGAAATAGAGGCCTGGGCCCGGCGCCTCGTCGAGCTCGCCGAGGGCGGTGCCCTGATCGACGGGCTCCAGGTCTACACGCAATCGCGGGCATCGCCCCATCGCCTGACCTCTCCCCTCGACGACGCGAGCCTTCTGTCCATCGCGCGGCTGGCCTCGGCCGCGCTCGAGGGTGGGCGCCCCTCCCCGCGATATCCCATACCGATTCGCGTCTTCGGCAGGCAGGCCGAGCTTGACGTACCCGGAGGACTTCCCTGATCGATCTTCACAGTCACAGCACGGCGAGCGACGGAAGTTATACGCCATCGGAACTCGTCGCCCTCGCGGGGGAGTCGGGCATTTCCACGCTCGCCCTCACCGACCACGACACGATCGCGGGCCTCGCCGAGGCGGAGCGAGAGGCGGCCCTTCGCGGCATCAGGCTCATTCGGGGCGTCGAGATCGAGGTCGCCTTCTCGCCCGGGGAATTCCATCTACTCGGGCTGGATCTCCGCGCCGTCGACGGCGCGATAGCCCAGGCCCTCGCCAAGTTGAGCCGCGCCCGTTCCGAGCGGAACGTCCGCATCCTCGGCAGGATGAACGATGCCGGCATCGAGGCGACGATGGGTGAACTCGAGGCCATCGCGCGAGAAGACAGGGAGGCCGAGGGCCAGATAGGGCGGCCCCACATCGCCCGCCTCCTCGTCGCCAAGAAGGCCGCCAAGAGCAAGCAGGATGCCTTCGACCGCTATCTCGGCAAGGGCAAGCCCTTTTACGAGCCCAAGGCCGTCATCGGCCTCGACGAGGGTGTCGCCCTCGTCCACGAGGCCGGCGGTCTCGCGATCGTCGCCCACCCCCGCTCGCTCTTCATCTCCTGGGGGCGCCTCGCGACGCTCATGGACGAATGGATGGAACAGGGCATCGACGGCATCGAAGCCTGGCATCCCACCGCGACCGTAGGCGAATGCAAACGTCTCGAGAAGATGGGCCGTGAGCGGGGCTTCCGCGTCACCGCGGGTAGCGACTTCCACGGGGCGTCGAGGCCGGAACGAAAGCTCGGTAGGACCGCCGGGCGACTTCCAATAGAGGACGCCTGGCTCGAGGCTTTGCGCCGCGATTGACGCGCGCGCCTTCCCTTCAGTCCTCGATGTCGCTCTTTCCGTGATCGCCCAGGGCGCGGTCCGTGACCTTGTCGTAGAGCTTCACGCCCGTGAAGAAGGCCATGAGGATCAGGGGCCCGAGGATGAGCCCGTTGAAGCCGAAGGTCTCGAGTCCCCCGACGATCGCGAAGAAGATCAGCAGGGGGTGGACCTTGAGACGATCGCGGAGGAGATACACGCGGAGCACATTGTCGAGGCCCGCGATGAGGATGGCCGAAAGGACGAGGAGGAGGAAACCCGTGCGCGGATCGCCTCCGAGAATCGTGGCGATGGAGATCGGTCCCCAGATGAGGCTCGTTCCCAGCATGGGGATGAAAGAGGCTCCCACCGTGAGGGCTCCGAAGACGAGAGCCCCCTTGATGCCGAAGACGGAGAAGAGCGCGAAGGCGACGACGCCCTGAAAAAGGGAGACGAGCATGTAGCCGACGACGAGGTCCCTCGAGGAGGAACGCAGCGTGCGGAGGAAGAGCATGCTGTACTCCCTTTCTATGGGCAGGGCGCCGATGATCGTGCCGAGGAGCTCGGGGCCGTCGAGGAGGAAGAAAAAGAAGGTAAACATTATGAAGAGGAGGCCGACGATCACTACGAGGGTGTCGCGGACGATGACGCCGGAGACATTGATGATCTGCGCCGTGCTCCCGTTGATGAGATGCGAGAATTCCTGCCTGAGATTGACGTTCGAGAGGTCGATGCCGCCCTGCGTGATGTCGTAGATGAATTTCCCGATAGGACCGGCGGGCGAGAGGTCGAGGATGGCGGGATTGGCCGCCAGGGCGCGCAGGATCATCTTCGTGACGTCGCGCAACTGACCGACGAGGGCGATTCCCAGAAGTATTATCGGTACTAGTATGATGAGCACGGAGACGACCGCGAAGACCGCCGCGAACATGCTTCGCCAAGGCTCGCCGAGCGGTCGCCCCCTCGAGTTGCCCGAAAGCCTGTTGTAGAGGGGATTGAGGAAGGCGTAGAGGAGCCCCGCCCAGATGATGACGGTCAGGAAGGGGGAGAAGAGCCTCGCGACGAGAATGAAAAGAAGAATGAACAATCCTAGAAAAATGTAGCGACGGACGGCCTTGCCTTCCATTGACTTACCTGCCTTGTCTTTTCCTGCAAATCGTGCAGCCGAGGATGTGGACGTGCTTGCGCCCCGGGCGTTCGAAATAGCGGGCGATCGCATGGTCGTTCGCCTCGAGTGTGGAAGCGCAGACCGGACAGCGCCGGGCGGCCCTCTCGGATGCCTCCCCGAGGCAATGCGGGCAACCGTAGATCCGCATCAGCCTGTCGCCTTGGCCAGGAAGGATGTCTGAACGCATGGATTCACCGGGGGAAAGCAGGCTTCCGCAAAGGGTGCATGCCCCGGGGCGCGGCCCGGTCTTGTTCGGAACCCCACCGGCCGAGGCCGCTTTAGTTGCGCTCGCGAGGCTTCGGCTTCCGCCCGGGAATTCCGCGCGTCCTCGCAAAAGCACGAGCAGAATCATCGCCAGTGCCAAGGCTCCAGCGAGCACGCTCAGTATCATCCGCGGAGTATAGCCGACCGCGGCCTACAGCGCTATCGGAATATGACAAGCGGGGAGCGATCCCTGGCTTGACCTCGGGTCGACCCCCGTTCTACTACCTTCGCATGGCAACTCTCTACGTGGTGGCGACTCCGATCGGAAACCTCGGAGACTTGACGTATCGCGCCCTCGATGTGCTGAGGAAGGTGGATACCGTCGCCTGCGAGGATACGAGACATAGCCTCAAGCTCCTCACCCATTTCGAGATACGCAAACCCCTCATCGCCTGCCATGCCAACGACGAGGAGCGCGGCGCATCGCGAATCGTCGATCTCCTCGATGCGGGCAAGGATGTGGCCTACATTAGCGACGCCGGCACGCCGGGGCTCTCGGACCCCGGGGCTGCGGCCGTTCGCGCGGCCCGGGCTGCCGGCCATGCCGTCGTGCCCATTCCCGGTCCCTCGGCATTTTCTGCCCTGGTTTCGGTATCGGGTCTGGCGGGAAAATCAATACTCTTCGAAGGTTTTCTGTCGCCCAAGCCCGGGCGGCGACGGGCTCGACTGGCGGAACTTATGGCCAGGCCAGAGAGTTTCATGGTCTACGAATCGCCGTATCGAATCGGCAAGCTGCTCGCGGACATCGCCGCGATCGACGCGGAGAGGCAGCTGTGCATCGGGCGTGAAATGACCAAGATCCACGAGGAAATAGTCACGGGAAAGGCTTCATCCCTCCTCGAGCGCTTCGGGGGGGAGGCAAAGGGTGAGTTTGCCGTCATCGTCGGGGCGAGGCTTCGCGCTGAAGTCGAGGCGGACGATGAAGCTTGAGCGCGAAAACGCCGCTTGTTGTACTCCGGAAAATGACGTAAACTAATCTTGAGTTGAAGCCGATAATCCCTATGAAAGGCAGGGGCGCGTATGACGATTGATCGCCTTAATTCCCTGGATCCTATCCGGGAACCCAAGAAACCCAGTGGCGCCGGCCAAGGCCAGCGGCCCGGGAAGGGCGATTCCATTGCGATTTCCTCGGACGCTGTGGCCAAGGCGGAGCTGTATAACGCCCTCGAAGTCGCGAAGGCGGCGCCCGAGGTCAGGGCGGATCGCGTGGCCGAGGTAAAGGCACGCATGCAGAACCCCGGCTACATCGACGCCTCCGTCCTTTCCATGACCGCGGACAGGATCGTCGACCAGCTCCTGGGGAATAGCTAGGTCGAAACGCAGAGCCCGGTCCGAGAATCCGGAGAGCGGGGTCTCGGGGAGCATAGGCTCTCCGAGGCGCGATTTTCGGCGGCTTGCGGGACCGGGAACGAATACAGCGGGAGCGCACTGACCCGAGGTCAGTCGGTCTTCCGCCTTTTTTTTTGTCCGAAAGGAGGGATTGATGGCCGATTTCCAGTTCTCGATCCGCCCCCGCGTCTGGATCGGATCGGACAGTCTTCTTCGCCTTCCTCTTTTCGCCGGGGAATTCGGCGTCGAGAACAGGGCCATCCTCGTCGCCGACCCTCTTTTGCACGAATCCGGGATGATAACGCGAGTCAGCTCCCTTCTCGAAGACAGGGGCGTCAAAGTGCTCCTTTTCGACGAGATTCCCGAACGAGCTTCGACCAGGGCCGCCGAAGACGCGCTCAGGCTGACCCGCGGCTCGAAATCGGCCTTTGTCATCGGGCTCGGTGGGCAGAAGACCCTGATGATAGCGAGGGCTGCAGCCTGTCTCGGCCGGGATCGGCTCGACATCGACGCCTTTATCGATGGGGCTGCGGCCGGAACCCTTCCCCTTCCTCTCGTGGAGATTCCGACTTCTCTCCGTCATCCCTTCATGTGCGAGGACGCCATCGTACTCTCGGATGCCCGCGATCGCCGGGCGCGGCTCATCCGTTCGCCCGGCTCGGCTCCGGCCGCGGTTCTGATCGATCCCAACCTCTCGACCGGACTTTCGGCCAAACTTGGCGCCTCCTGCGTCATCGACAGCCTTATGGGGGCGATCGAATCCTATATTTCGGCGCGCTCCACCTTCCTCTCCGACCACATTCTCGAAAAGGCCATCGAATTCCTCGCAAAGTCACTATCGATCATCATCGCGAGACCCGACGATCCCTCGGCTCGCGGTGAAGCCTGGAAGGGCGCCTTCCTTGCCGGCCTCGGCCAGGGGAGCTCGGCCCCGGGCATCGGAAGGGCGGTCGCCCTCGCCATCAACGCCAAGCACGGAGTCCCGAAGGCGAGCCTTGCGGCGATTCTCCTTCCCTATTCCATGGAGATGGGGGCGAAGAGTCGGATCGAAAAGATAGCCCGCGTGGCCTCCCTCCTGGGCGACGAACCGAAGGAAGGCTTTGGCGAACTCACCCATGCGGAGGCAGCGGCCAAGGCCATCGAGTGGCTCAGAACCCGCCTCGGCCTCCTCAAGATCCCCAGCCGACTCAAGGACTTCGACGTGACCCTTGACGACCTCGTGGAGACGGCCCGCGATGCCCGTGAGTTCGACTTCATAAATTGGCTTCCTCGCGCCGTATCCGTGGACGATGTGTTCGATTTCGTGAAGACAGCCTACTGATCCGTGTTTCTCCCCGAACGCCTCGCCAAACTTGCTCCCGCCCATAGGCTCCGAAAGGCTGCCCTTCTCCTGGAAGTCCTCGAGCGCGAGGGATTGGCAGCGCTCCGCAGGAACCAGTCGCCCCTTCCCAGCTTCAATCAAGCCTTTCGGATCGCGCAAATACTCAACGCTCTTCACGAGACGCCGCGGGAGGTCGTCGAAGCCGGGGATATGCTTCTATCCTTTTCCCCCAACGAAAGAGCCTCCGTCGCGCCCTCTTTGACCAGCGAGGACCATGGCGATGCCCTTCGCGCCCTGGACGCTTTCCGCCATGCCCTCCTCAGGGAAGGCGGTCAGTCGAGAGCCGACTGGGACCTGATCGATCCTGACACGGGGCTCGCGGCCGAGGCACGGCGGCCTCTCATCGGCCTTCGAGTCTATTTTGAAGACATCCGCTCGCCCTTCAATGTGGGATCGATGCTTCGGACGGCCGAGGCCTTCGGTTTCGAGGAAGCCCTGCTCTCACCATCCTGCGCAGATCCCATCCACCCTCGGGCTCAAAGATCGGCGATGGGAGCCGCCTCCTTGCTCCCCTGGCGCCGCGCCGGCTTAGAAGCCCTTGTCGATGCGGGCCCCGCCTTCGCCCTCGAACTCGGCGGCGCAGCCCTCGGCAGCTTCGACTTCCCCGAATCGGGCATCGTTGTGGTCGGTTCGGAAGAGCTCGGTGTGAGTCGAAACGCCATCGAACTCTGCGCTCTCGGAGCGGTCAGCATTCCCATGCGGGGCGCCAAGGCTTCGATCAATGTCGGCGTGGCCTTCGGCATCCTCGCGAATGTCTGGACCTCTAAAATCGGATAGGTCCAGACATTCGCGGGCCGAATCGCGAGCGATTCGGCAATCCTCGGGACCTCTAAAATTGGATAGGTCCAGACATTCGCGCAGGTCCCGCTTGACAGACGGGCCTCGTTTGACAGCGCCTAAAAGCGGGGGTACACTTCTCGTCATACTATAGCCCTTCAAGGGAGGATCCATGGCCAAGGTTGAACTGAAGAAAATAGGGAAGGTGTACGAGGGCAACGTGCGTGCCGTCGACGACGCCAACATCACCATCGAGGACAAGGAATTCGTCGTTTTCGTCGGCCCTTCGGGCTGCGGAAAGTCGACGACCCTGCGCATGGTCGCGGGACTCGAGGACATCACGGAGGGCGAGCTCCTCATCGACGGAAAGCTCGTCAACGACGTGCCACCAAAGGACAGGGACATCGCGATGGTGTTCCAGAATTACGCTCTTTACCCCCACATGACCGTCTACGACAACATGGCCTTCGGACTCAAGATCCGTAAGGTTCCCAAGGCCGAGATCGAAAAGCGTGTCGGCGAAGCGGCCCGCATCCTCGACATCGAGAAGCTCCTCGAGCGCAAACCCAAGCAGCTCTCGGGCGGTCAGCGCCAGCGTGTCGCCGTCGGTCGCGCCATCGTCCGCAATCCCAAGGTATTCCTCTTTGACGAGCCCCTATCGAACCTCGACGCCAAGCTCCGCGTCCAGATGCGCGCCGAGCTCATCGAGCTTCACGACAGGCTCCAGGCAACGATGATCTACGTCACCCATGACCAGGTCGAAGCCATGACCATGGGCGACAAGATCGTCGTCATGCGCGACGGGAAGGTCCAGCAGATCGGCTCGCCCCTCTACCTTTACAACCACCCGATCAACAAATTCGTCGCCGGCTTCATCGGCTCCCCGTCGATGAATTTCCTCAAGGTCAAGGTCTACGAGGATGGCGGTAAGCTGCTCATCGACGAGGGATCATTCAAGCTCGAACCCGCGGCGGAGCATGTCACCCTCCTCAAGCCCTATGTCGGGAAGGAGATCTCCTTCGGCATCCGGCCCGAAGACCTCCCCTGCCTCGAGGGCGGTTCCGTATCCCAGGGCCATGGCACGATCACCGGCAAGGTGACGGTCGTCGAGCCCCTCGGCGCGGAAATCCACCTTTACGCCTCGACCCCGACCCAGCCGATGGTCGCCAAAATTCCGCCCCACCATCTCTTCAAGATCGGCGACACGGTCCACTTCACGCCCGTCATGGAAAAGGCCCGCTATTTCGATCGCGACACCGAGCTCTCCATCCTTCCGGTCAAGCTATCCGAAAAGGATTGAAGCGCGCTTTCGCACAACGCGGAGAAATCTGCCGGAAGCCTCGGGGCGACCGGCTCGCGGCGGGGGACGGTCATTGCGAGCGTTCCCCGCTTGCTTTATAGTTGCCGCAATGCTTAACGACCTCGAAGATCGCGTCGGCGCCCTGATAACAGCCGTAAACGCGATCGGAACCGAGAGCGAAGGCCTCTACCTCGCGATCGGAAGTCTCTTCCCCGCCATCATCGCCGAGACCGGCCGAAGCGTCGAACTTGCGGAGGCATCCCTCGCATCCTTCGACGCCAAACATGCCGGCGGCAGATCCATCGACGACATGAAGGCCTTAGTCTCCGATGCCGCAACCTGGTTCCGGGCCCTCCACGATCGCGATGAGGGCTTCTTGAATCGCATCAACGAAAGCATGGAACGCCTCGCCAGCCTCGACAGCCTGATCAAGGGCGTTCGAGCCGATTCCGAGGACATGGAAATCGTCTCCCTCAACGCGATGACGGTCGCCCTCAAGTCGGGATTCGCCGGCAAGGCCTTCTCGGTGATAACGGACGAGCTCAAGCGACTGTCGGCGCAGACGATCGGCCTGACGGAATCCATCACCTCGCGAGGGCAGAATCTTCTCGGTGTCTTCTCCACCCTTCGCGACGCCGTCGGAAGGCTCGACCGCTTCCAGGACGAATTCTTCGAGAGGCTGGAAACGAGCCTGAACGAGTCCTTCGAGCGCAATCGGAGCGAACTCGACGAGGCGCGCGAACTCTATTCGGCCCTCGTCGCCGAGGCCCGCGAACTGCGCAGGCCGGTGCAGACGATCATGCAGGAAGTGCAGCATCAGGACATCATCAGGCAATCGCTGGGCCATGTCGTGATATCCCTTTCGGAGGCCGAGGGGGCCGCGCGACGCAGCAAGGACGATGAGGCCAGCGAGGAGGAAGAGATCGCCTATATCGCTTCCATCGCGAGGCTCTCGGCCCAGCTTCTCGAGGACATTGTCGGCAAGATCGACTCGAGCGCCGAGGCCTTCGGTCGCAACATCGACGAAGTGGAATCCAAGGTGGGGGACATCGAGGGGCGTCGGCAGGCCTTCGCCTCTCGAGCCATGGCTGAGTCTGCCCAAGATGCCGGCGCGGAAACCGTCAGATACCTGGAATTCAAGAAATCCGTGACGACGACGGCGCGCCGTCTTGCCGAACACGTGCGGAGCCTCGACGACTCGTTCAAGAGCCTCGCCACGCTTCTCTCCCGGTTCAAGAACATCGTAGTAGCCTCTCGCATCGAGATCGCGAAGAATCGCTCCCTCGGCGGCGTCTCGACGACGGTGGCGGGGATGGTCGAGCTCACCGGCAAAATCGAAACGGACGTCTCGGGGGCGATGGGAACGACCAAGAACTTCACCAAGGTTGCTGAGGCGGCGATGGCCGAGTACGCGGAAGACACGAGCGAGGCGTTGCGCGAACGCTCCTCTGACCTGCACCGGACGCTGAGCGGCGGCGGCTCGACTTCCCGACTTTCCGGTTTGCGGCGCGACGCGGCGGGAATTTCCACCGTACTCGCCAGGGTGAGGGCCGATCTCGCAGCTCTCGAAGAAGAGCGAAGGGCGACTCGCGAAACAATCGTGCACTTCGCCCTCTTCACGCCGGAGTTTCTTTCGTACATCGGCGACGCGAGGCGGGCTCTCGCGGATCTCAAGGGTCTTTCCGCGCGGCTCGGCGGAGCGAGGGCGGAGCTTCTGTCCCTCGAGGGACTCGCCGTCTCGGCCTCCGGCGGCACGATCGATCGCGAAATCCACTCGGGAAGACTCCAGGAGATGATCCAGCGCTTCACCATCTTGACGCACAAGCGGGCAGCCGGGCAACTCGGCAATTTCCAAGTGGAAGAAGGCAGCGGGACCGGGGAAATAACGCTTTTTTGAAGGCGGTATCCGGGCCCGGCCTCGATGAGCGGGCACAGCGTTCGGGATGCGAATCGAGGCTCCCGCTAAGGCGGACCCGGATCGACTATCAATCCGCCGAAGTGCTCTTGGAATCCTTTTTGGCTTTCTTCTCGGCTCTCTTTTCCTTGAGGGATTTCTGGGCCTTTTTCTTTTCCTCACCCTTTTGTTTGTCCTGCGATTTCACGAGTACCTCCTTGGCCGCTCTCGCCCGCGGCCGCATCTTCGACCGATCACATCCAATTATAACGGCGCTTTCGAAATGCGGTCGACATCGCGAAAGACCCCTAACCAATTATGAACGGCGGCGCGTCGACGCGCAAGTGCGCCGAATCCCTCAGCCCGCACCGCGAGGCTCGATACGCACGTCCTCGCCTTCGGGCAGGTAGACCTTCGAACGCGGAGGCACGGAGTGGGTAAGCCAGACATTGCCTCCGATGACGGAGCCCGCTCCGATGACCGTTTCGCCGCCGAGTATGGTAGCCCCCGAGTAGATCGTCACGCCGTCCTCGATCGTGGGGTGGCGCTTCGTTTCGCCGAGCTCCTTGCGCACCGAGAGGGCGCCGAGGGTCACGCTTTGGTAGAGCTTGACGCCGTCGCCGATGATCGCGGTCTCGCCGATGACGACGCCCGTGCCGTGGTCGATGAAAAAGCCCGAGCCGATGTCGGCGCCGGGATGGATGTCGATGCCCGTCTTGCCGTGCACGTTTTCGCTCATCATTCGCGGCAGTAGGGGAAGTCCGGCTTTCCAGAAATAATGGGCAATTCTGTGCACGACGATGGCCTCGAGGCCGGGGTAGGCGAGGATGACCTCCTCGTGGGATTTGGCGGCCGGATCGCCTCGGAAGGCGGCTTCGACGTCGAGCATGAGGATGGCCCTGATCGAGGGAAGCTCGGCGAAGAAAGATTCGACGAGTTCTCGGGCCTCGATTTCGCAGGCCGCCGGGCAATCGGAGGCGCCTGCCTGTCGGGTCTTGTATTCGAGGGCTCGCGTGACTTCGGGTATCAGGAGCTTCGCCGCCCGATGCACGAGCTCGCCTGCGACCAGTCCGAGATTTCGATCGTCGATCCCGTCCTCGCGCCTGAAGCCGGGGAACACGAGGGTTTCGATGTCGGCGAGCGCATGGAGGACGGGTTCGCGAGCCGGAAGATTGGGGCCGGCCGCGTGATTGACTCCCCCGTCCCTCGACCAGGAATCGATGATGCCGGCTATCGCGTCGGAAAGCGTGCTCATCAGGCCACTCCCTTATAGAATCCGGCAGGCGCCGGGGCTTCTGATTTCGAGTTCGACCACGGAACCCTCGCCGAACCAGCCTTCCATGTAGCGGCGAAAGGCCGAGGCGCGCTTTCCCTTGACCCAGGCCTGCATCGTGCCCGCGAAGCCGCCCCCGTGAACACGCGCCACCCCATCCTTGCCGAGCCAGCGCTGCGAGAGCGCTATGGCGAGGGCGAGGGACTGGGAAGCCGGTTCGCGTCCGGTCGAGACATTTTGGAGGAGTCGCCAGGACGAGTCTCCGGACTTTGCGACAAGGTCGAGAAATTTGCCGAATTTGTCGCTCTCCAGGGCCTTGACCATCCTGCGGACCCGCTCGTTCTCATCGACGAAATGCAGGGCCCTGAGAAGGGCTCGATCGCCGAGTGCCGCCCTGATTTCGGGACCTCTGTCTTCGAGGCTTCGCGGGTCAATGGATCGAAGCTCCTTCGAGCCGAGAAAGGCGGCGACAGAGCGCATTTCGGCGGGGATGGCGGCGTAATCGGAAGTGAGATCGGCATGATCGCCGCCGGGGGATACGGCGTAGAGCCGATATCCGGAAGCGGCCTCATCGATTTCGACGCGCCTCAGCTTGGGCTTATCGATATCCTCGAAGTCGATCGAGACAAAGCCACCCGAGGCGCTTGCTGCCTGATCCATTAGGCCGCAGGGTTTGCCGAACCACGTGTTCTCCGCCCGCTGCGCGACTGCGGCTATCTCCAGGGGGTCGAGCTGCCTGTCCGCGAGATCGAGCATGATGGTCGCGAAGAGCACCTCGACGGCGGCCGAGCTCGATAGACCCATTCCGACCGCCACCCTTGAATCGAGACGGGCATCGAAGCCGGAAAACCTGCAACCCATTCCGGCGAGGATCGCCGCTACTCCGCGGATCAGGGCCGCGGTCGTTCCCGTCTCGGCGGGGAGGGGTCCGTGCACGGCGAGATCGACGACGATCTCGCCCTCGAATCCCTTGGAAACGATCTTGGCGAGTCCGTCGGATCGGGGTCTGACGCAGGCGAGGACGTCGAGTCTGAGAGCCGCGCAGAGAACACGACCGCGATTGTGATCCGTATGGTTGCCGGCTATCTCGGTGCGCCCCGGCGCGGAATAGAAGCGAAGATCTTGGCCGCCATCCTCACCGAGAAGGGGCGCCGCCAGGGTCGTGCAGCGGGCGCGGGCCTCATCGAGGCCCTGGTCGCCGTAGAGGGCGACGAACAGCTTTGCATTCTTTTTGAGCTTGCCTTCGAGACTGGCTTTGCCGGCCATCCTGCTTCCTTCCGCCCCATCGTGGCGCTTCGATACTCTTACCGCGCGGCGCGATTTTGACAAGGTGTCGGCGTCCGGACTATCTTCGCCCTATGAACGATCCAGCGCCGAAATCGCACGCGTCTTCCATCATCCTCGTCGCGGTGCTTTCCTGCCTTGCCGTCGGTGCGGCTTGGTTCTTCCATCCCGCTCCGATCGAGTCGGCGCCAGAGCTGCTCGAATCTTCGACAGGCTTCAGCCTTCGCTTCGAGGATTACGGGATTTATTACGAACCGCGCAATCCTTCGGGGGAAGGGCTGATCTTTTTTCCCGAGGCGCGTGTGGAGCCGGAATCCTACGCCTGGCTCGGCGCGGGACTTGCCGCAGCGGGTCACCCCGTCTACATCGCGCGCTTTCCCTTCAATTTCGCCAGCTTGGCTCCGCGGCGGGCGGATGCGATCAGGCGTGCCCATCCCGAGGTCCTTCGCTGGGCCCTCGGCGGTCATTCCCTCGGCGGCTCCCTCGCGGCCTCCTACGCCCTTGCCCATCAAGAGGAAGTTTCGGAGCTGATACTCTTGGCGGCCCTGCCTCCCGATTCTGTCGATCTCTCAGCCTCGAATTTAATGATTCTCCTCGTCTCGGCCTCCGAAGACGGCCTCGTAGGCGAGGGAAAGATCGACGCCGCGGGGAGAAGGTTCCCGGCCTCCACGAAGCGCGTCGTCATCCAAGGCGGAAATCATTCGCAATTCGGTGAATATGGGACCCAACAGGGAGACAGGGTCGCGCAGCTTGACGGCGGTCGGCAAAGGGCGATGACCCTCGATGCGATGCTGGGCTTCATGGGCGCTCCGGGAAAGATGGAGGGTGGGGCGGGTGCCGAGGAATCGGGTGACCCCCTGCAGCCGGCTCAGACTACTCCGTCGGGAAAAGAATGAGGATGTCCACGCGCCGGTTGTAGGCCCGACCCTCGGGAGTATCGTTGGGGCGTTCGGGTCTCGTGTCGCCGAAGCCCGTCGCCGACATCCGCTGCTTGTCGACGCCGATGAGGTCGAGGGCCTCGACGACGTTGACCGCCCGTATGGCCGAAAGCATCAGGTTCGATTTGTAGGGGCTGGTACGATCGACCGGGGTGTCATCCGTATGGCCCTCGACGACGATGTTTTCCGGCACCGAATTGAGGAGCTGCCCGACTTTCACCAGGGTCGGCATCGCGCCTTCAGCGATGGTCGTCTGGCCCGCGCGAAAGAAGGTATCGCCCGAAAGCGACAGCACGATGCCGCGGGCCTCGGTATTCATCTGAATCTTGCCCGTTCGGATTTCGGTTTCCAGGGTCGAGGTGGCCTTTTCGAGAAAGATCTGCCGCATGGGCGAGACGCGTGGCGATAGCCCCGTGCCGGGCGGCGGCCTGGGAGGACCTCCCGTGTTTTCGATGACGGCATGGCCTCCGGCTCCCTCCAGGAGCTGTATTCCCGGCAGCCCTTGGAAGACAAGGGAAAAAGACTGAGCGAGGGCCTCGAATTTCTTTGTGTCGACCTTCGACATCGCGAAGAGGATGACGAAGAGGACCATCAACAGCGTGATCATGTCGGAGTAGGTGAGGAGCCAACGCTCGGCGTTCTGCGGCTTTTCCGGCTCCTCGGGTTTCTTTTTCCTGGCCATGTTCAGCTCTCGTTGAAGCTTTCGAGTTCGTGGCGCTCGTGCTCTTCGAGGAAGGCGGCGAGCTTGTCGCCGACGAGCTTAGGGCTCTCGCCCTGCTGTATCGAGAGAATACCCACGATGATCATTTCCTTGGCGAGTTTTTCCTTCCCGAGGACGACCTTGAGCTTGTTTGCGATGGGGAGGAAGACGAGGTTGGCGATGCCGATGCCGAGAAGGGTGGCGATGAAGGCTGTCGATACATGCTCTCCCAACTTTTCGGGTTCTGAAAGATTGGCGAGAACGATGATGAGGCCGAGGACGGTACCGATGATGCCCATCGTCGGAGCGAATCCGCCGGCCGCCTCGAAGATTTCCACCCCGTGTTTTTGATGCTTTTCCCATACGGAAACATCGTTCTCGAGAAGTGCCGTGAGAGCCTCCGAATCCGTGCCGTCGATGACGTAGCGAAGGCCCTTTTTCAAGAGGGGATCGTCCTGGTCGGAGAGGCTTTGCATGTCCTCTTCAAGTGAAAGAAGACCGTCGCGCCTCGATTTTTCGGCGAAGGCCACGAATTTGAGCGCGAGTTCCTTGCTCTTTACCGGGGGCAATTTCAAGGCCTTCGACGTAAGCTTGCCCATGCCGATGATGTCGCCCATGTCAAAGGAGGTGAAGAGGGCTCCGGCGACGCCGCCGAAGATGATGATGATGGGGGAGGGAAGGAGGAGTCTGGCAGGGTTTCCGCCTTCGAGCAGAAATCCGGTCAATATGGCCCCGATGCCCATGATGAGCCCGATTACCGTCGCTAGATTCATTGCGCACCTCGTGTCACAAGATCATCGGCTTTTTTCTGCGCGGACGTTACAAAAGAAGCCGCCCCCCGTATGCGCGCAGGGGGCGGCCTTGGGTTGAAAGGGCAGGCTGCGCGCCTTCGCCCCGTTCGGACTTTTTTCGCTGGACCGACCCTCGCCCCTCAGGCGGACAACTCCATGATATAGCCTGTCCTGATGCAGGTGTCGAAGAGATCCTTCGCGAGGAATTCCTCGCTGACATCCTCCCACTCCTCGTGGCGGTGGACGATGCGCACGTAGAACCCGCCCTCGGTCTCGGAAATAAGCTCGAGGACCGAGGGTTCCGTTCCGGCGCTCCTGATGGCGAATTGTTTCATGCGCTGCTCCTTGCCTCATCTATCGGCGCAGCGACAACGGGAGTTGAGCCCAAGCTTCAACTGGATATTCCCGGTGTATGTAGGCGGAGCGCCGACATTGACAGCGCGGGCATTCAGCCTATACCGTCGAGCAGCGTTTTTTCAGGAGAATCCGAGATGACCATTGCCGAAGAACTCAACCAGACGCTCGATGGGACGGCCGCCTTCAGGCTCCTCGCCCCGCTCGGCCGCAGGATGTACATGCCGAAGGGCCTCCTCACCCAGAGCGCCGAAGCCACCGAGCGGGCCCATCGCTTCAACGCCACGATCGGCATGGCCTACGCCGACGGCGAGCCGATGATCCTCGACGCCGTCCGCGCCGCCCTTCCCGGCCTCACGCCCTACGAGGCTGTCGCCTATGCCCCAACCGCGGGGCTTCCGGAACTCCGCAAGCTCTGGAAATCGGCCCTCGCCGCCAAGAACCCGAGTTTTCGCGGGAAGGAGTGCTCCCTCCCCGTCGTCGTCCCCGGGCTGACAGCCGCCGTTTCCTTCATCGCCGATCTCTTCGTCGATGCGGGCGAGGGCGTGGTGGTCCCCGACCTGCATTGGCCCAACTACCGCCTCATCATCGAGGAGAGGAAGATGGCCAAGGGCCTCACCTTCCCCCTCTTCGACGGCAAGGGATTCAACCTTCGCGGTTTCGAGGAAAAACTTAGGGCCTCCGCGGCGGCCAAGGGCAAGGCCATCGCCGTCCTCAATTTCCCCAACAACCCCACGGGCTATTCGCCTACCCTTGCCGAGGGTGAGGCCATTCTCGCGGCCATCGGCAGGGTGGCCGACGAGGGAGCCGACGTCCTCATCATCTGCGACGACGCCTATTTCGGCCTCGCTTACGAGGCTGACGTCCTCGCCGAGTCCCTTTTCGGCAAGTTGGCCGATTTCCATCCCCGCGTCGTCGTGGCCAAGGCCGACGGTCCCACGAAAGAAGACTACATGTGGGGCTTCAGGACGGGCTTCGTCACCTTCGCCGGCAAGGGCCTCAGCGCCGCTCAGCTCGACGCCCTTTCGAAAAAGGTGATGGGCGTCGTCCGCTCGGCCGTATCCAATTCCCCGGCGCCCGCCCAGCACATCTTTCTCAAGGCCCTCACCGAGCCCGGCTACGAGGAACAGAAGGCACGCTATCGAGCCCTTCTTGCCGCCCGCTACCGAAAGGCCCGCGACGTACTCGCCGCGAGCGCATTGCCAGCCTCGCTCAAACCCCTTCCCTTCAACAGCGGTTACTTCATGAGCATCGAGTGCGAAGGCGTCTCGGCCGAGAAGATCAGGCTGCGCCTACTCGACGAAGGCATCGGCGTCATCGCCCTCGGCGAAAAACATCTCCGGATCGCCTTTTCCTGCATCGAGGAGAAGGATATCCCCGATCTCTACGCCGCCATCTTCGCCGCGACGAAGGCCGAGGGGGGCTGATGCGGGGGCCGGTCGCCCTCGCGGTCGCCCTGGCCGCCGCCTTGGCGGCAGCCCAAGGCCTGCCCACGGCGAATCCCTCCCTCACCAGCCCTGCCCTCGGCAGCCCCCCCGCCATTGGCCTGCCTTCGTCCGCTACCCCCTCCACAGCGGGGACGGGCGATGCGGTCGCCCCCCTCGGATACGGCTCGGTCTTCGAAGGGAAAGCCAGCTGGTACGGGGCCGAATTCAAGGGCAGGAAGACGGCGAGCGGCGAACTCTACGATCCGGAGGGCCTCACGGCCGCCCATCGCAGCCTGCCGCTGGGGAGCCTTCTTCGGGTCACCGATCTCGACACCGGGGCAAGCGTCGTCGTCCGGGTCAATGATCGCGGCCCCTTCGTCGCCGACCGGGTTATAGATCTCTCCGAGGCGGCGGCCAGGCTCATCGGTTTGCTTCCCGTGGGGACTGCCATGGTGCGCTGCGAGCTGCTTCGGCCCGAAGATGCGGCAGCCTTCGGCCAGCCTCCCGTAGGCGCCCCAAGCCCCCAGACCGGTCCCGCGGGCGGCAGGATCTGCCGCGTCCAAGTCGCCAGCTATGCGCAGCTGGGCAATGCCGAAGCGACCCTCGAGCGTTTGAGACTTTCAGGCATCGCCGCAGTCATCGAAACCGCCGGCGCCTACAAACGGGTCGTCATACCTTCCATTCCCGAGGACGAGGTCGACAGCCTCAGCGCGAGGCTCGGCGCCCTCGGTTACAGAAGACTCCTCGTAAGCTACGGCCCCTGACTCCGCCTTGATTCTCTCGCCCGAATCTGTGGTTTTGGAGGGCGGGGCTACTGATTCCGGAGGGCGGGATGAGTGGTTCCGGAGGGCGGGAACAGTGGTTCCCGTGGCCGGAACCACTGGATCCCTTGCCCGGAAATAGTGAATGCAGGCTACGGAATCACTGAAATTCACTCTCCGCAACCACTGAATGGACCCTCGGGGACCAGTGGATTTCCCGACGACTCCCTACTTGAGGATATAGGCCCGCAGCGGCGGAAAGCCGTTGAAATAAATGGACGAATAACTTTGCGTATAGGCTCCGGTCGAAAGTATGTACACCCGCTCGCCGATGCGCGTCTTGTCGGGCATGTGGTAGATGCGCTTTTCGTAGAGGATGTCCATCGAGTCGCAGGTCGGTCCGGCGAGGATGATGGGGACGGCCTTGCCTTCGCCGGTGAAATAGAAGGGATACTTGATCGCCTCGTCGAGGGTCTCGATGAGGCCGCCGAACTTGCCGACGTCGAGGAAAACCCATGTGTTGCGTTCGTGCACCGATTTCTTCGCGATATTGACGATTTCGGCGACGATGACGCCCGAGTCGCCCGCCATCGATCGTCCCGGCTCGATGATGATCTCCTCGGGCCAGGTCTCGCCGAAGGTGTTCTTGAGGAATCGCTGGATATCCTCCGCGTACTGGCCGAGGGAGTCGGTGGGCTCGATGTAATTCGCGGGAAAGCCGCCCCCCATGTTTATCATCTTGAGATCGAGCTTGGCTTCGTTTCGCGCCCAGTTCCAGAGTTGACCCACCTGGGTGAGGGAGGTGGACCACTGGCCGACGTCCCTTTGCTGGGAGCCGGGGTGGAAGGAGATTCCGTAGGGCTGGAGACCGAAGCGCACGGCCGTCTTGATGAGCTGGCGGGCGAGATCGGGATGGGAGCCGAATTTGCGCGAAAGGGGCCAGTCGGCGCCCAGCCCCTCGGTGAGGAGACGAAAGAATACCTTGGAACCCGGGGCCGCCCGGGAAATCTTGTCGATGTCGCTGATCGAGTCGGTGACGAAAAGTCGAACGCCTTTTTCGTAAAAATAGGCGATGTCCCTTTCCTTCTTGATCGTGTTGCCGAAACTCATGCGATCCGGAGAAACGCCGAGACGGAGGAGCTGATCGAGTTCGAAGCGGGTCGCGACGTCGAAACTCGCCCCCAGCGAGGCAAGGAGGGAGACGACCTCGTCATTCGGGTTGGCCTTTACGGCATAATAGACTTTCGCGAAGGGAAGATGGGTTCTCAGGGCCTCGTAGTTGGCGCGGATGACATCGAGGTCTATCACGAGACAAGGGGTTTCCTTGTCCTTGGTGAATTCCCGAATCCGCTCGAAGCGCTCGCGGGGCATGAAATTCTCGAGAGGAAAATTATAGGGCTTGTCCATCGGACACCTCCCTCTGTGTTTGGCAGCCCGCGGCTCGCCGCGATGGCTGTCGGAGTGGCATGAAAATAAGGGCGACTTGCGTTCTTGTCAAGGAAAGGGTATACACCGTTTTCATGTTCGTATTCTTTATCAAGAAGAGTTTTTTCGACGGTTGGGATCATCTCGCCGGCCTTACCCTCGTCAATGTGGGGTTTTTGGTCTGTCTATTGCCCCTCCTCCTCCTGGGGATTCCCGGATTAGCGCCGATCCTCTCATTTGCACTCCTCGCCTTCAGCCTCCTCCTCGCCGTCACCTGGTATGCCTTTTCCAGCCTCGTGACGAGGCGCTTCGCCGATTTTTCCGATTTTCACCTTGCCGAGACCCTTCCGACCCTGCGACAGGCCCTATTGCCCGGCTTGCAGCTCGGTTTTTCCATCCTCGGGATCATCGCAATTGCGATAGTAGGCTTGCCTTTTTATTTGAGCCGGGGCCTCCTCGGCGGACTGGCAGCCGGGATTATCCTGTGGGCGGCGCTGGCCTTCCTCGTTGCCCTTCAATATTTCATCCCGCTTAAGACCCGCTTCGGTGGAGGTTTCATCAAGAATCTCAAGAAGTCCTTTGTCCTCTTTTTCGATAACCCCGGATTTTCCCTTTTCCTTTTCGTCTGGAGCCTCGGGACCCTCCTCCTTTCGGCCTTTCTCGCCTTTCTCGTTCCGGGGGGCGCTGGCGTGGCCCTGGCCCACAACGAAGCCCTCAGGCTTCGTCTGCGCAAGTACGACTGGCTCGAGGGTCAAAAGGAACAAGGGGGCAGGAGAGGAAGAGTGCCTTGGAAGGAGCTCAACGCCGAAGACGACGAGCTCGTAGGCAAACGCACGCTTAAGGGAATGATATTTCCGTGGAAAGAATGAAAAAGACCGCTTCCTGACCCTATGAGGGGGGATTCGGTCTTTACTGAAGTAGGACTGGTTCCATTTCGCGCCGCGAAGCTCGTTCGCTTCGAGCGGCCGTTATCAGACGAACTCGCTCGGTCGGCGCTCGGTTCGCTTGCACTTCTCGCACTCGGCGAGGTTGCGGACCTTCCCGTTTTCGAGGATCGTCTTCATCTTGATCTCGCCGCCGCAGGGGCAGAAAAAGCGCTGTGTGGCGCTGGCGGTACGAGAGTTCTTGGATTGCTGTGCCATGGGGACTCCTTCTCCTTCCGAAAAATAGCAGTTTGGAGGGATTTCGTCAACCTCGCCAGCGCCGTGGCGCCGGCGGGCCGATTTCGCGAAGCGAAATCGGCGATCCCCTGGGGTGGCGCTGGCGAGGGTCACTCAGGCTTGCGCGGTCTTTCGAGGACGTGGGCCGGCGAAGACGCCTTGCAGTAGTGTGAAGGGTAAAAAAGAACCCCCGGGATAGGAGGAGGGACCCGGGGGTTCGCGCACTGAAGCGGTGTGTCGCGCGCCGCTTACATGGAATAAACCAGGCCCCTCCGGAATGGTTACGCCCTCGTCTATTCTTTTTTCGCGAAACGCCAGAATCCATCTCGGAGGCGGTCGACAAAACCCGCGAGTCCCTGTCTGGTTGGCGGACCATAGGTTTTTCCGTAGTCATCCGCGGCGGCGGAAAGGGAATAGGAAAGCCCATACTTCTTTTTCAGGGCATCCCAATGCTTGACCACGTAGACATAGAGGTCGGAAACGGTTCGGTTGGGAAAGCGCCGCAGAAGTCCGCCCGATTCGATGGCCTGGGCTATGGGTTGATAGACATTTCCGTACCAGGACACCAGGGCCTGCCAGAAGGGTATTTCCTGTCTGCTATGCTGATTGATGTAATATTTATGGACGTTGATATGCTCGATTATTTCGTCATAGCGGCCCGGAGTCGTGAAATCGAGATTGTCGTCGCCCGTGAGCTTGCCGAAGGAGGTGTTTTCGTAGAAATCCCGCTTTTCCCAGCCGATTACCTTGTCGCGGAGGCCCTCGATGGTCAAACCCGGTTCGAGGGCCGTTTCCGCGCTGAGGCTCGTCACCTCGGCGTCGATATGGGTTTGGCCGCGCAGGCCCGCCACCGATACGCGGTGATTTCCGTCGCGGACGAAGTAAAGACCGCCCAGCTCGTAGAGACGGACGGGGGGAAGCTCGATTTCGCTGTAATGGGCGAGGTCGATCGAAACCCACCGATCGCGGAGCCACTCATGTTTCGGCAGGAAGTGGCGGTTGAAATCCCGATAGCGTCCCTCGCTCCCCACGATGCGGTCGAGGGCCACCGCCTGGACTCCCTCGTAGGTTTCGCGCATGGGCTTGAGGAGCTTGCGTACCTCCTCGAAGGGAAGGAGCCGATCGCGGGCGGGGCCGAGGAAATTGGCGATGCGCGAGAGAAGGGCTTTCGTCCTGGCCCGGGTGAAATCCTCTCCGGCCAGGTCCTTGGACCACTGACTCATTTTTTTTCTTCCGTTTCGATGATCCAATGCCCAAAGGCATTGACGACCGTGGTTCCTTCGACCGAGCTGGCTCGCTCTTCGGCCAGGTCATACAGATGCACATGGCCATGCACGAACCAACGGGGTTTCCAAAAGTGAATGAGACGGGTATAGGACCTGAATCCCCGATGGCAGGGATCGTCGCGGTCCTGTATCCCTTGGGGCGAGGCGTGGGTAAGGACGATGTCCAGGGCCCTGCCGCGGAAGATTCTTTCGAGAAGAAGGCGAGGGGCCAGGGCGACGATCCTGAGCGCCATGGAGAAATCGCTGAACTGGTTGGGTCCCCTGTTGTAGCGGAGAGACCCCGGGAGGCCTAGGATCGTGAGGCCTCCTTCTCTGATGATGCGAAAACCGATGTTCCGCGCGCCTTCCTCGGGGGGGAAGGCGAATCGTGCCCATGACAGGGGATTCGGTCTTTCATGGGCGTCGTGATTGCCCTCGACATAGAGAAGGGGGCAGTTCAGCATCGATGAGATGAAGTCGAGATACTCGGAGGGGAGGTCCCCGGCCCCGAGGACGAGATCGACATCGCCAAAACGCTCTTTTATCCGGGGAGAATAGACGAGAGGGTCGACCTCGTCGGCGATGCAGAGAATTTTCATTGCGCTGGGCGGCCGAGGATTCCCGTTTTAGAGAGAAGAGCCTGGAGCTGATCCTTGGGATAGAGTTCCACGGAACGGTTTTCGGCGAATTCGACCGCTTGTCGGGAAAAATTCGAGCTGGTCACGATGCTGCCTCGCATGACGCCGAGCTTTTTCATCTGCTCCAAAAGGGCCCGAATCGCCGGCTCGCCGAGGTTTTCGGAAACGCGGAGGAAACGGATGAGCCTCGGCTGCTTTTTCTGGCCCATCCATTTTTCCGAATCGTTCTCGACCGCAATTACCTGGACGCCGCCCTGTATGTCCGCGGCGTCTCGGATGGAAAGGCCCATGGGGCCTTGTACGATGGCCTGGCAGAGCTGCATGTACTCTTCCCTGCCGCTGGTGAGGAAGTCCTTCATCCTGTCGTCGGTGCGGTATTCCTGGTATTGGGTGAGCTTCTCGGCCACGTCGCGGAAGCCCGGCTTCTTGGAATAGATCTTTTCCCATTGCTCGATCGCCTTATCGAGCTCGCGCTGCTTTTCGTAGCACATGGCGAGGAAATACCGGCCGTAGAGAGCCTCGGTGGTCCCCTCGTCCTTGACCATCTTGACCGCCCGCTCCAACTCCGGAATCGCCTTTTCGAGGTTGCCCTGACTCATGTAGCAGCCTCCGCGCTCGACGAGGGCCTTGATCTTGAAAGGACCGCTTCGGGCGGCCTTTTCGAAGGCGAGGAGGGCTGCCGTGTGGTCGCCGGCTTCCTTGTGGATCTTGCCGATGTAGTAGAAGGCCTCGAAATTGTCGGGATTCCATTTAATCGCCGCCTCGAATTCCTTGCGCGCCTCGAGGTCGTGCTTCGTCCGATGGAGAATGAGGGCGAGGGCATGGTGGGCCTCGTGGACGCGTTCGTCGAGCTCGATGGCCTTTCGCAGATGGTTGACCGCGATTTCGGTCTTTCCCCTGCCCTCGAAAAGCCTTCCGGCCTCATAATAATTGCGGGCATCCTTGGGTTCGAGCTTCGTGAGGAGAATGCGCTCCTTGAGGGCTTCCTCGAGTTGATTGAAGCGTTCATAGAGCTCGGCCATCTCGTTGCGGAAGGCGATCTCCGGAAGGTCGGGCCCGAAGGAACCCAACTGGTTGACGTGCTTGAATTCCATCAGGGCGAGCTCGGGCTTTCCATCGCCGATATAGGCTTTTCCGAGGAGCCAATGGGCCTCGGCGTTGCGGCTGTCCTTGGCTATCACGGCCTTGGCCGTTCGGACGGCCACCTGATAGCGCCCCTGCTTGATCAGGTCGGCGATCGCCTTCGTCTGCCGTGGAGCGGCGACCATGCGAACGATGAACCAGCTCAAGAAGCCGACGAGGCCGCCGAGAATGAGGATGACGATCACCACGAGCATCGCGTTTCCCGTTCCGGTGCACCTCGCCTCACGCGAGGGCTCCACCTGTGATATCTTGCTAGTGTAACGTGAAACGGGCGAATATGCGACACCTCGACATTTCGCGCCCGCATCGTCGACAGAGAGTTGCGATGAAAGGAAGAAGAATGAGAGGAGCGCGGAACAGGCGCGGAACGCTGTGCGCCTTTTCCAGGGCTCGTCGTGGTGCCTCCGAGCCCTTGAGTATGGCGGCGAGGCTCGGGCTAAGCCTTTTCTTGTCGATCTTTGCCACCTTTGTCCCAGTGGTCGCGCAGTCTGTCCAGACCGCGTCTGCCGGCTCGGGCGGGCAAAGCGTCGCTGAGGGCACGGGCGGCCAGGTCGCCATTTCACCGACCGGCGCAGCCGTCGTCAGCCCCGTATCGCCAGCCTTGGCCGAGGGGGAAAGACTCTTTCGCGCCAACGATCCCACCGACGCCATCCCCCAGCTCGAAACGGCGATACGTGATCCCGGCGTCGATGAAAACGCCTTCATTTGGCTTGCGATCTGCTATCAGCAAGTGAACCGCCCGGACGACGCCATCGCCGTGCTCCGGAAGGGAGTCGCAAAATCCCTTGCTCACAAGGATCTCTTTTATTTCGATCTCGGCAATCTCTACCTCGTGCAGGGCAAGGCCTCCTTCGCCAAGGATATGTTCGATTCCGCGATCGCCGCCAATCCGTCGATGTCGGGAGCCTTCCTCAATCGAGCCAACGCTGCCATGCTCCTCAACGACTATTCCTCGGCCAGCGACGATTATTCGCGCTACCTCGTCCTCGAGCCCACTTCCCCGCAGAAGGACTCGATTCAAGCCCTGCTCGGCCTCTTGGGAAAGTCGATCGCCGACGCGGAGCAGAAGAAGGCCCAGGCCGAGGCGGCGCGGATAGCCGCCGAAACCGCGCGCAAGAACCTTCTCGACGAGGTCAGCGCCTCGCTCAAAGCCTCCGCCGAGGACACCACCAACCTCGCGGCGGGTTCCGGGCAGGTGCAGTCCTACAACGACGAACTTCCGCCTTCTGATTGAGGCGGGCCTTGAAAGGATTCCACGAATGCTGAAGCGCTCACAGATTCTCGCGGTGACGGGCGGCGTCCTCGTCCTCGCCCTGGTCGTCGCCGGCGGACTCGCCTGGACCGGGCAACGATCCGCGAGGGAGACCTCCAACGCCCTAGCCCTCGCGAAGGATTATATCGGCAGGGGCGATTACGACCGGGCCTTGAACATCCTCGACGGGATTCTCATCGCGGACTCGGGCAACACCGACGCGAAGGCGCTCCGAGAGAAGGCCGTGGACGGCAAGAATCAGAACGACGCCACGAAGAGCAGCAGCGACAGCGCGATCGCGAAGTCACTCGAGCAGGTCGGCAAGGCCCTGGCCTCTCCGGGGCAGGCTCAGGGCGCCTCAGGGGCGGCCGCCGACGCGGCGGCGAAGAAGAAGGCCGAGGCTGCGCAGGCCGAGGCACAGAGGAAGGCCGACGAGGATGCCCAGAGAAGGGCCGAGGCCGATGCTGCCGCCGCGCGGAAAAAGGCCGCCGACGAGGAGCTCGCCAAGGTGAACGCCGAGCTCCAGAAGAAGATGCGCGAGATCAACGACCTGGTGGACAAGGGCAGGGCCGCGGCGACGAAGGGCGACTTCTCCGGCGCCAACCAGAACTTCCAGGAGGCCCTCGGCAAATTGCCTGACGGCCAGGATCGCTTCGCCTCCCAGACCCTCGCCGGCATCGCCGACGGCCTCTACAGCGCGGCCCGCAACAATCCCGGGCCTGCAGCCGACCAGGCCATCAAGGACGCCATTCAGAACGCCCGCGACGCCAAGAAGAAGGATTCGTCGAACGCGATGCCCTTCTACACCCTGGGCAAGATCAACTCGGATCTCAACCAGGTGGACAACGCCATCACCGAGCTCAAGCAGGCCGCGAGCCTCGATCCCAAGAACTATCTGTATTCATACGAACTCGGGAAGGCCTATCTCAAGGCGCGGGAATACGAGAAGGCCCGCCAGTCCTTCGACGCCACCGTCACCCTCAAGCCGGATTTCGAGAATGCCTGGTACAACCTCGGCCTCAGCAATCAGTATCTGAAAGATCCGGCCCGGGCCCTCGACTCCTACAGTAAAGCGCTCAAAATCAAGCCTGATTTCACCCTCGCCCTCGTGGCCAGCGGCCGTATCTACGCGGCGAAGAACCAGCAACAGGCCGCCCTCGCCGCCTTCCAGAAGGCTGCCCAATCCGATCCGACCAATCCCCTCGCCCTGCGCGAACTCGCGGTGCAATACGCGGCCGGCGGCGACTACGCGAACGCCGAGGGTTGGTTCCGCAAGGCCCTCGCGGTCTCCGACGACGCCCTCACGAACTACAACATGGCCACCGTCGAGCTCAAGCTCGAGAAGGCGAAGGAGGCCCTGCCCTACGCACAGAAGGCCGCGACGCAGCAACCCAACAACCCGGAATATCTGTACACCCTGGGCCTCGCGAGCGAAAGGAGCGGCGGCACCGACGCGGCCCTCGAGGCTTATACGAAGGCGGCGCAACAGGACAAGGGCTACCTCGAACCCAGGATCAACCTCGGCAACCTCTATCTCGAAGCCGGCTTCGTCGACAAGGCTCTCGCTTACCTCGAGGAGGCCGTTGCCATAGACCCGAAATCTTTCGAGGCGAACAACAACCTCGCCAACGCCTACGGCAAAAAGGGCCTCTACGATAAGAGCATTCTTTACTATCAGAAAGCCCTGAATCTCTCGCCGAGGGAGGCCACCGTCCGTCTGAACCTCGCCCGAGCCTATGTATCAGCCGGCGACAACGCGAACGCCGTCAGCGCCTACGCCGACCTCATCAAGCTCGATCCGAAGCAGTGGGATGCCCTTTACGAGCTCGGCAAGCTCCAGGCCTCGACAGGCGACTCGGCCGCGGCGAAGAAGACCCTTCAGGATCTCCTCGCGCGCAATCCCGATTACTCCGGCGCGGCCGACGCGAAGAAGATACTCGCCGGGCTCTAGCATCGCTTCGAAGGCGCCTCCCGGTTCCGCCAGGGGCCGGGGCCTAGACTATCCTGCGTACGAGGCGAAAGAGGTCTTCGCGGGTCAGCCTTACCCAGACCGGCCGGCCGTGGGGGCAACGCGGCTCGGGCAGGTCGAGCGCCCGCCGAGCGAGCTCGAGGGCCGAAATCGGGTCGAGTATTTCCCCGTCCTTGATGGCGGTCTTGCAGGCGCTCATCGCGCGGGCGGAGCGAGCGGGATCTTCGCTGCCGCCCTCGATAAGTTCGCGGAGAGCGCCCTCGGGATCCTCGCGAAGCGCGGCGGGGAGGGCGGTGAGCTGCCACTCGCCATCCTCCAGCTCGAGGGAGAACCCGGCCTGGGTTATCGCGGGGGCCAGGGACGCGAGACGCCTTTCCTCGGCCTCGGAATCGACCCTGACCCTTACCGGAACGAGGAGCTCCTGGACGGTCGGAGCCCGTAGCGACAGTTCGTCATAAATAAGCCTTTCATGGGCCGCGTGCTGGTCGATGAGAAAGAGCTCCTCGCCGCGCTCGACGACAAGGAAGAGGCCGAAGGCCTGACCGAGGTAACGAAGCTCATAATTAGGCCATTCTTCCCGAGGGTTCGAAGGAGCGGCGGCGCCTGTCCCCGATCGCGCCCGTTCGAAGGGCTTTTCTCGGAGGAGGCCCTCCCAGGTTGACGCCTGGTCATAGGTCTCGCTCCGCGCGGGAGGATCGAATCCCTCGCCAATGCTCTCTCCGCGCGGGGACACTCCATGCCCCCACCCCCCGGTAGCGGCGCTACCCCTCCCTTCGCCTTCGAAAAGGCTGCCTGAGAGAGCCTCCCCCGCCTCGGGCATCGCCGATTCTGGCCGCTCGCGAACGAGTCGCGCGAGAAAGTCCCGAATGGCGCGGGTCATCGCATGCCTGATGGCGCCGGGATCGCGGAAGCGCACCTCGCGCTTGGCGGGATGGATGTTGAAGTCGGCCAGGGCGGGGTCCACCTCGACGAAGAGCATGGCGAAGGGATGTGCGCCCCCGGGAAGGAGGCCTTCATAGGACCAATCGAGGCCGGTGAGAAGGCTCCAGTCCTGGACCCTTCGGCGGTTGACGAAGGTCCCCATCGCGCGACGGTCGGTGCGGTACCATGAAGGGCCGGCGAGGACTACACGGCCCTCGAATCCTTCGCCCGAGAAGGAGACTTCATGCACGAGCTCCGGACTCAGATCGCCATGGAATGAGAGAACCCGTTCCTTGAAGGAGGCGCAGGCAGGCGTTTGGACGAGAAGCTGTCCTTCGCTCGAGAGGCGGAAGGCGACGGCGGGATGGGCCATCGCCTTGTCGATAAAGACCTGCTTGCACAGGGAAGATTCGGCCTGAGCCCTTTTGAGGAATTGTCGCCGGGCGGGAAAGTTGTCGAAAAGTCCCTTCACGATGACGCGCGTGCCCTTCTGGCCGGCAGTCGCCTCGATGGTCGGATCCGAGCCGGGCTGAGAACAGAGCCGCCGCGCCTCGCGCATCTCCTCGGTCTTCGACGTGATTTCGAGGATCGCGGCCGCGGCGATCGAGGCAAGTGCTTCCCCGCGGAAGCCGAGGCTGCGCGCGGTGAGGAGGTCGTCGGCGCTCCTGATCTTGGAAGTGGCATGGGGAAGGATGGAGAGGGCGAGGTCTTCGGCGTTCATTCCCTCCCCATCGTCCATGACCAGGGTCGACGCGATGCCTCCCCCTTCTATCTCTACGCGGATTTCATGAGCCCCCGCGTCGATGGCGTTGTCGAGAAGCTCGCGCAGGAGGGCTGCCGGCCTGTCTATGACCTCGCCCGCCGCAATCAGGCGGGCTGTCTCGGGCGGGAGGATCCGGATGCGGGGCATGGTGACAAAATAGTGGGGAGAGGCCTCACTGTCCAGCCAGACTGACTTTCCTTCACCCCGATCGCATGACGAAAAAAAACCGGCGCGATTTTGCGTCGCGCCGGTTTGCATGGCCTTGCAGGGCGTCGGATATTGACGCCCGGCGAAGACCTGCCTATTAGAAGTGGAAACGAGTCTCGAAAGTAATCGAAGGTCTGAGCTGCGGAATTCCCTGGGCCGCATCGACATACTGGATATTGCCGGTCGAGGGATCTCGGACGGGCACCGACGAGAAGACCGCCGCGACGTCGAGGTTCGGTGTCTTGGGAACCGGCACGACGAGCTCACCAGCGAATGTGGTGTTCTCATCGATGAGCTGGAAGCCGCCCTTATAGATGGCTTGCGCGAGTCCGCGGCGATCATAGGTAATGGAACCCGATACATCGAAGATCGGGATGAGCCCCTTCTTGACGACGAGGGCCGCATGGAATTCATCGCTTGAACGGACGAGTTGTTCCATCGCATTGGAACCCACAGAGGGATCCCAAGGCCAGGCATAGCCGAGCTTCAGGCTGAGCTTGTCCCTGATGAGGGAGAATCCGCCTTCTCCGTAGATGCCCATCACCGTGGGAGCCGAACCGTACAGGTTCGGGTCCGCGATATAGCCCGCATACTGTATGACATAGGTCGAGCGCATCTTATCGTAGCTCGAATCGTAGAAGGCGGGCTTGAAGAATCCGGTGTAGTAGCGATATTCGAGGCGCCAGTCGACAAAGAGAACGTTCCCCATGAAGCCTGCATCGGCACCCCAGTTTTGAAGGCTCGGCGATGCGGAATTCGAATCATACAGGAGCTGATACTGGAGCCCGGAGCTAACCGTCTTGCCGGTGGACGCATCGACATAGTCGTTGCGCACATAGGGGACGGTTGCCGCACCGTCTGCGAAGGCCCGGACAGAGAGGAAGCCGTTGCTTGGGATGATGGGAAGGTCGAGATCGGCTCCTCCCGAGATGAACATCGGATCGCCGTAGGTGGAAAGTCCTGCCTTGGCAAGCTCTGAGGCGGGATTCGTGTCGACGGCGCCGTCAAGCCCGACGGCGATTTTCGATCCGGGGATGGGCCGGAAGTAGAGTCGACCGCCGTAGAGCCAGGGATCGGCGAGGTCGTTGACAAGGGCTTCGAACCCGAAGCCGCCGCCGTCGATGCCGACGTTGAATCCGATCCTGCGTATGGCCGGGAACTCCGTGCTGTTGTTGTAGTTCCTCATGATGAGGCCGTGACCGATCGTGAGATCGTTGAGGTTGCCCACCTTGATGAAGAATGGATCGTCGAGCTGATTCCCGTATTCGAAGTATTTGATCTTGAGCGCGACGTCCCGCGTCACGTCCAGGGCGGCGCCCATCGGATCTTTGCTCCAGCTATAGTCAGTGCCGAAGGACCATTCGTTGTCGCCAGCCGGCTTGTACCAGTCATTGGGGTTGAAAAGATCGTTGCTGTAAATGACAGGCAGATAGAGACCGAAGCGGAGCTTGCCGAAGTTGAAATTGGGCTGGACGATCGCCTTCGAATAGGTGGTGCCGTTGATCGTAACCGAACCGAGTTCGAAGCCGAGAATGTCCTGGAGCCATTTGACGAGGCCGCTCTGGACCTCTTCCTTGCTCATTTTGCCGGCGCCTTCGGCGAGGGTTCCGGCGGCTTCTTGGCCGGTCACCTGCGTTGTCTGCGTCGTCTGATCGGTTGCCTGGGCAGAAGTCGCAGGCTGTTCCGGTGCCTGCGGCACTTCGGTTTCCGACAATTTGGTGAAGGTGAGGTCGGAGAATTGCTGGTCATATTGCTGCGCCGTGAAGGCGAAGGCCGCGAAGCTGGCCGCGAGGGCGTCGGCAGCCTGTCCGCCGAGGACGTTGATCGATTGGAGGGTATTGCCATTGGCGTCGAGCTTGTCGAAAACGACATCTCCGCGCTTGACTGCGAGCAATTCCTTGCCGCCCTCGACGTCCACCACGAAATCCGTGCCGCGGACGCCGCAAACCGCCGTCGGCGTGCTGACGCTGATATTCGAGCCTTTGGCCGCGATCGTCTTGATCTTGCCCGCGGCCACCTGGAAGGCGTTCTTTTCCCCGCTGTTGACGGCCAGGGCTTTCACCATGAAGGTCGAATTCTTGCCGACTTTCACGATCGAACCGTTCGGCGAGAGTTTGAACTCGGCCGAGGTGTCGCTGCCCGTGATAATGGTAGCTCCCGGAGCGATCTGGTCGCCCTCGAAGACGCCGACGTTGAACACGAGTTCCGATTTATCGGCTTGGAGCACCTTGAGATTGGAACCGTCGACGAACTCAAGGGTGAACTTCTGTCCGCCTGCCTGGGCCGTCGCCGCCTGAGCGACGACGAGGAAGGGGAGGACGAGCAGTATCGCCAAAGCAGTGAAAATGCGTTTCATGGGATTTCCTCCTCTTTCCCTTAGAACTTGACCGAAGCCTGAAGACTCGACGACACCTTCCACTGCTGGTCCATCCACTTCGCGTTGTAGAGGAGGCTGAGGACCGAGGAGCCGGTGCGGTAGTTGATCGAAAGTCCGACGATGGCGTCGGTCGGATCGACGATGTCGCTGAAGAAATTTGAGACGCTTCCCAAGGCGTATTTTTCGTAGCTCGCGTCGGCATAGATTCCGGGTAGCAAACCCTCGCCCAGGTGCGCGACCGCGCGGAGATGGGGCCAGGAATAGGTGTCGCCCACGACGCCAGCGGCAAAGGGGCCGTCGAGGCTGATGGAGCTGCTGACCTTGTCGCCGAGGAGGCTGGCGCCAATCGTCGCGAACCAGCCGACGGAAGCGGAACCGGTGGGGCTGCTCTCCATCAGCACAGCCTTGGCGTTGCGGTAGATATCATAATTGGCGTCGAAATAGGTCGGAATGAAACCGGGACCGAGAAGCCTGAGCTGGGCGCCCCAGAGGAAGAGGCTGACGAGCTTGCCTCCGGCCCCCAGCATGTAGCCGGCCCTGCCATTGGGCTCGAGGGCCGCTTCGGTGAAGGCCGTAGCCGTGGCCATGGGCGAGTTGAGGAGGGGAAGGCTCGCGTCGAGTCCGAAGACCGCGACTGCTGGGCCCGAGTAGGCAGAGGACAAGGAACCGGGGTTCGTCAGCGAATAGTAGACGCCCGGATCGGTGTCGGCGGCGACCGTCAGCCCGGCCTGGAGGTTCTTGAAGAGACCCAGGTCGGTCCCGATGAGGGGCCTGACGACGACATGGGCTCCGACGACGTCGAAGCGGGCGAGATTGCTCGTGAGCAATTCCAGGCCGACCATGGGGAAGTTGAACATCGAACCGTCGATGCCGAAGTCGACTCCCGTGAACCTCGTCTGCGGGAAGAAACTCATGTTGGAGTAGCTTCCCATAATGAAGCCGTTGCCGAGGGTGAAGTCGGAGATCGAGCCGACCTTCACGAAAAGGGGATCTTGGCCCTTGAGGCCGTAGCGCACATAGAGAAGCTTGGAGAGGTAGAGGCTCGCCCAATCGAGGGCGTTCGCTCCCGAGCCGGCCACCCAGTCGCCGTCATACAGCCGCACGGCTTGGTCCGGATAGTTGACGGGATAGACCTGGAAATGGAAGGTCAGGTTCAGGCCGACGCCGAATTTCCCGAAGGCCACGTCGGGCTGGAATCCGAGCTGGGTCCAAGCTTCTGGGGTAGGGCTCCCGGTTGTCGGATCTACGGGTCCTGTATTGAAGACATCGGTGCCGAGGCTGATGCCTGCCTGGAAGGGCTTGGGCGCCTGGTCGGTCTGGGCAAAAACGAGAGAACCGCCCAACATGGCCGCGAGAACGAATACGGTGGAAATTTTCTTCATTGAGGCCCCACCTCCTATGGTTGCGAGTCTAAGTCGTAGTCTTCAAGTATACAACCCTTGCACAGGATTTCATGGGTTTAGATGGAAGTCCTGATTCGCCAGGTCCTTCTTATCCGCCTATCGCGGAAGTCGGGAGGCAGACATTCCTCGGAGATTTCCAGCGCCACGCCTTCGACGAGGTTATCGTCCCATTTGAGTCGTCGCGAGTTGGAGGAGAAGATGAGGGCGCCGCCCGGAGAGAGGGTATTGAGGCAGGCCGCGACGAGGGCAGGCCAATCCCTGTTGGCGTCAAAGTCGGTCGACGTGGCCGAGGAATTGGAAAAGGTGGGTGGATCGCACACGATGAGGTCCCATTTGCGACCCTGAGCGCGGGCCTTTTCGAGGAAGAGCCTCACATCCGATTTGACGACCGACCTGGACGGTCCCTCGAGTCCGTTGAGGGCGAGGTTGCGCTCCAACCAGGCAAGATAGGTGTTCGAAAGGTCGACCGAGGTGACCTCGGAAGCCCCACCCGCCGCGGCGTATACCGAAAAGCTCCCCGTGTAGGCGAAGAGATTCAAGAAGCGCTTGTTCAATGCCTCGGCGCGGACCATGGCCCGCGTGGGCCTGTGATCGAGGAAGAGTCCCGTATCGAGATAGTCGGTGAAATTTACTATGAAGGAGAGTCCTCCCTCCTCAACCCGACGCTCGAAGCCGGTTTCCGATCCCCTTTCGTATTGCGCGAGCCCCTTTTGCCGCTTTCGAGTCCGAACAAAGACCCTGTCGGGAGGCACGGAAAGAGCCTCCCCCGAACTCTTGGCCATGAGTTCAAGCCAAGAGGCTTCATCTTCAGGGTCCTTGTCGTAGGGGCGTTCATAAAGACTCAGGACGAGGCAATCCTCAGGTTTCGCATCACCGCCCGCGATCTCTTTGGTCTCTCGAAACCATTCGATCGCGAGGGGAATCTCGGGAATATCCTTGTCATAGACGCGAAGAGCCTTGACGCCTTCGCGTCTTGCCCATTTCCTGAGCTGCCTTTCGTTCTTGACCAGGCGATTGCGGAGATACTCCGCCTGCCGCTCATCCTTGACGCTCATGAGCGGCGTCTCTTCCTCATCGCCCCGCTATCGGAGCCTCGCCTCAAGCCTGGCGCCGATTGTTCATCATAACGGAGAGAAGCGCATAGCCTGAGGATAGGTCCTCTCGCTGCACGACGATTTCGGGGTCGAGCTTGAGCTTGATGTTGGTGAAGTTCCAGATCGCCTTGATTCCCGCTTTGGCGAGAAGTTCCGCCGTTCCCTGCGCCATCGGCGACGGCACGGTCAGCACGGCCACCTGGATCTCAAGTTCGGTGATGCTCCGGTTGAGGCTATCGATTCCATGGATCGGCACACCATGGATTCGTTGACCGATTTTCTGGGGATCGGTATCGAAAGCGGCGACGAATTTGAGGCCATGGCGCTCGAAATCGGGATAACCGATGAGGGCCGAACCGAGGTTGCCGGCCCCGACGAGAATGGCGTTCCGAACCATGTCCCAGCCCAAATAGTGCTCGATAGCCCGGACCAAGGCCTCGACCGGGTAGCCCTTTTTCGGCTTTCCGATTATTCCGGTAATCGCGAGGTCTTTTCGTACCTGGATCGGCTCGAGATTGAGCTCCTGAGCGATCACCGTACCGGAAATGTAGGTGTCGCCGACATTCTGCGCGCCACGGATAATATGGAGATACTGGGGCAGCCGACGGACCGAGGGGGCGAATGAGACCTTGTTCTTCGACACTGGTGGAACTCCCATAATCATCACAACTTGCCTCATGTCGATAAAATTGTCAAGAAATAATAAGTTACTGCCAAATAAGTTCCCAATTTCCAAAAGCCGGTTCTTAGTGAGTGCATCAGGAATTAGGGCGGGGTGAGACAGGGAGGGATAGGAGGGCATTCAAAAGCGAGGGTCGAGCCTTTGAAGGAACTTCGTTGACCTCGGGAGGATTTTCGGCCTATCCTACCGGAATATATGGCCATAACGACTAGCCAGCAGATTTCCCGATGGTATGACGTCTTCAAGACTATAGATGTCACCCTCACGAAGGAAATCATGAAGGCCACGGGCCTCGATCCCCGCAACGTGTACCTCAAATGCGTCGGGGAGCAATGGCCCTGCGTCATCTACTCGACTTCGTTCTCCGGGGCGAAATTGATCGCGAGTTCGAAGTCCGCTCTCACCGACAAGATCAAAAAAGCGAACAATCTGGTATCCGTGCGTTTCAGTTTTCGGATCGAGGGGAAGACCGAGCCCCTCAGTTTTTTCGTGCAGGCCCGCGTCATGGGCTACGCCCCCTACAACCAGGGCGGCGGGGATCTTCAGTTCATGACCGTCGAATATACGCAGCGCCCCCCCGATGACCTCATCGATATCCTCGGAACGGTGATGGAAGCCAACATCTCTGCGGTGCGTCGTCGCGAGGAGCGCGTCCTCGTCTCCCAGGATAGCATGCGACGGATAGGCCTCATGACGAAGGATACGGTGATTTTCGTCCAAGGCGTGCCCCGCAAGTGCATCATTCGGGATCTTTCTTTCGGGGGCAGCAAGATCATCATCGTCGGCCTCGCCCGTTTCCTCGTCGGAAAGGAATGCTTACTCAGGCTGGATATGGACGATCCGCGGGAAAGCCTGGACATCAAAGGCACCATCGTCCGTTTCGAAGACGTGGAAGGTCGCAAGGATCTTGCCGCCGTGGCCATCCGTTTCGATGACGCTACCATGCCCCTTTCCTATAAGATCCATCTCAACGGCTATTTCGCCCAGGCGCGGCCGAATCGCACGGAAGGCGAGGGAAGTCCGCTTTCCGACGCCTGATCGCCGGCCTGAGCATTTTTCCCACGAATCCCGGAGGTTGTCATGCATATCGTCGATCCGCGCGGCGCCGAGGCGCTCGAAAACCTCGTGTATATCGCATTGCCGGAGGCCTTCGACAAAGTTATGGGCGCTTTCAAGCCCGATCCGTCGATTCCCCTGCCCGTTGAGACCGCCGGCGCCGGCGCCGGCTTCGATCCCCGCGAGCTGAGCGGCGAGGCGATAGTTGCCGGCATGCTCAGGCTGCTTGCCTGGGACCCGGAGAACGAACACGCCGCCTACTATCGAGATTTCGTCCGGGCGGTGAAGCCCGAGCTCCTAGCCGTCCTGTCCGAGGCCGGCGTGCTCAAGGCGCGGAGCCGCGCCTGGGATGTCGCCGAGGAGATATTCCTCGCGCTGGCTGGCCTCTACCCAGAGGCTCCCGAACCCCTCATCGACTTGGCAGTCCTTTACGAGGACCAGGCCGAATCCCTTTTGGGCGCCGGCAAGGAAGAAGAGGCCGAAAGGCTCAATGAGATGGCCTTCGAGCGCTACAAGACCCTCCTCGGTATGGAACCACCCTTCCCCGAAGCCTTTCTCAACGCCGGATTTTTCTTTCTTCGCCGGAAAAATTGGGAGCGGGCGGCCAGCCTTCTCGAGACGTATACGCGCATCGGTCCCGAGGGCGAGAGGCGGGACAAGGCGGCCGCCGTCGTCAAGAGCCTTACCGAGCGCGGCTATCTCGACGAGATATTTAAGGAAGCCTATGATTTCATCAGGCTGGGAAAGGAAGCCGAAGGCCTTGCGAAGGCCGAGCTCTTTATCCAAAAGAATCCCCATGTCTGGAACGCCTGGTTTCTCAAGGGCTGGGCCCTCAGGCGCCTTACTCGCTGGGAAGAGGCGAGGGCGGCCTTTGAGCAGGCCCTCGAACTCGGCGCCGACAGGCAGGAGAGCGACGAGGCCATGCCCGCCGGGGATGTCTACAACGAGCTCGCGATCTGCCTCCTCGAACTCAACCGCGTCGACGAGGCGAAGCGCGCCCTGGAGAAGGCCCTCTCACGAGAGCCGGAAAACGTGAAGATCATCACCAACCTCGGCGTCGTCGCCTTCCGATCGGGTCGAAGGGACGAAGCGGTCGGTTTTTTCAAAACCGCCCTGGAAATCGAACCCGACGACCGGGCTGCCGCCTCCTGGCTCGCCCAGGCGGAGGGGGAGCGCTAAAAAATGGCTGCGCGAGGCGGCGGAACCGGCAGGGGCAGGCGTTCCTCCGGCGGCAGGGACGGGGGCAGCGCCGGCTGTCTCCTTTGGCTCATCGTATTTTCCTTCATTTTCCTCTTATTCGTCCTCAATTGGGGCAGGATAAAGGAAACCCTCGATCGTACCAATTTCAATGAAATCGTCCGCAACCAGCGCGCGACGGACAAGCAGAGTCCCGAGGCTCCTTCCAGCCCCTCCCCGGCCGCCCCCGCGACCCCGGAGCCCGCAGCGAATCAGGCGCAGCCTTCGGCGAAGCCCGATATCCAGGCGCCGAGCCCGGGCGGCGGCGCGGCGCCTTCAGGAGGCAATCCGGGCGCTTCCCCGGGGCCTCTTGGTTCCGGGGCGAACTCAGGAACCCAGCCGCAGGGTTCTTCGCCCGCCGCCGCGGCGGAAAAGGCCCTGACGGCAGCCCAGCCGCCGAAGGCCCGGCCCGCGACCCTCTTTTTCGTCCGCATCGACGACGACGGAGTGATCGTGCGGCAGGACGTTCGACGCATGATCACGGCGAGCGATACGCCCCTCACCGACGCCCTCTCGGCCCTCCTTGCCGGCCCCGACGAATCGGATCTCAGGCAGCACCTCGTGAGCCTCATCCCGACGGGCACGAAGCTCCTCGGCGTTCGGGTCCAGGGGACGACGGCCGTGGTCAACCTGAGCGAACCCTTCATGTACAACCACTACGGGATAGAAGGCTACGCGGGGCAGCTCAAGCAGGTCGTCTACACGGCCACCGCCTTTCCCTCCGTGCACGACGTACAGATTCTCATCGACGGGGAACGCCACGATTATCTCGGAGGCGAGGGCGTCTATATCGGGAAACCCTTGTCGCGAAATAGCTTCTAGGGGCCGGCTTTCAGCGGCCGCGGAGTCGAGATGGCCTACACGATTGCGGACGATTGCACGGGTTGCACGGCTTGCACGAAGATTTGTCCGGTCGGAGCCATCACTGGCGCCAAGGGCGAAGTCCATCGAATTGCTCCGTTGCGCTGCATCGAGTGCGGAGCCTGCGGCCGCGTCTGCCCGACTGAGGCCGTGCTCGACGACAGGAGCGCAATTGTACCAAGGCTGAAGATTTCGGACTGGCCGCGGCCCGAATTCGATGTGGCCGCCTGCATCGGTTGCGCCTCCTGCGTGGAGAGCTGCCCCGTCTCGTGCCTCGAAATGGAAGGAGGTTCGCCCGGCGGCCTGGGCGAAACGCCCCTCCTGGTCAGGCCCAGCGATTGCGTTTCCTGTGAGCGCTGTCTGCGGATCTGTCCCGTTTCCTGCGTAACCATGCGATCTTCGGCGAAGGCCCGCTCGGGCGCCGCCGTATCCGCCGGAGGCAAAGCGTGAAGACCATCGTCGGCGACTCGAAGCGCTATCTCGACGTCGATCTCACTGCGAAGAGTTGGTCCGTCTTCACGCCTTCAGAAGCGGATCTTCGCGACTACATAGGCGGCAAGGGCCTCGGAGTCAAGATCTATTACGACAGGCTCGGAAGGCGCTTGGAGCGTATAGACCCCCTCGGCGCCGAGAATCTCCTCATTTTCCTGGCCGGTCCCTTTCTCGCGACGGGCGCTCCCTGTTCGGCCCGCTTCGCGGCGGTGACCAAGTCGCCTCTCACCGGCATCATGGCGAGCTCCTCCTGCGGCGGCCCCTTCGGCATGGCCCTTCGCACGGCGGGCTGGGACGGGCTCATTCTGAGCGGAGTCTCCGAGGCGCCGACGCTGCTGCGCATCGACGAGGATGGCGCGAGCTTCGAGGATGCCGCGGAACTCTGGGGGCTCGGAACCGAGGCCGCGCGCGGTCGGATCGTCGATAACCCGCGGCAGGGCGAGCTCCTCATCGGACAAGCCGGGGAGAATCTCGTGAGCTTTGCGAACATCCGATCCGGTCATCGCTTCCTCGGTCGCGCCGGACTCGGAGCCGTGATGGGCTCGAAGAAACTCAAGGCTGTCGTGGCCACGGGCGGGGCCTATCGAGTCGAGCCCGCGGAGCCCGAGCGATTCAAGGCCGCGAGCGCGAGGATGCGGAGGCATGTGCTTCGCAACGATTTCTCGAAGACCTATCGGGCCTATGGCACGGCCTCCACGGTCCGCTTGGGGATAAAAGCCGGATTCCTTCCAGTCATGAATTTTCGCGAAAGAACGGACCCTCGCTTCGAGGCCCTGTCGGGGGAGGCGATGGCCGAGCGTTATGCCACGCGGCATTCGACCTGCGCTCCTTGCACGGTGCTGTGCGGCCACAAGGGCAGCTATCCCGACGGTGTCACGCGCCACATACCCGAATACGAGACGATCGGCAGCTGGGGCGGCAACATCGGCAATTGGGATCCCGATCTCGTCGGCGTATGGAACCAGCAGCTGAACGACCTGGGCATGGACACTATTTCGGCGGGCGTAACCTTTTCCTGGGCGATGGAGGCCGCGGAAAAGGGGCTTCGGCGGAGCGCTCTCGCTTTCGGCAAGACGGACAACATCGCCGAACTCATACTAGATACCGCTTACAGACGGGGAGAGGGAGCCGAGCTCGCCTTGGGCACGAGGCGTCTTTCCGAAAAGTACGGCGGCAAGAGCTTCGCCATCCAGGTGAAGGGGCTCGAACTCGCGAGCTACGACCCTCGGGCAGGTTGGGGCCAGGGGCTCAATTACGCCGTCGCGAATCGGGGGGGCTGCCACCTCAACGCCTACCCGATCGGCCTCGAAGCCATTTACAATTACCTCAATCCCTACTCGAAGAGGGCCAAGGCTGCCTGGGTGGCCTTCATGGAGGACCTCTTCGACGCCTTCAACTCCACGCACACCTGTATGTTCACCGTCTACGGCACACTCCTCGAGACCTTCATGCCCAAACGCACGCCGAAGCCCCTTCTCAAGCTGACGATGACCTGGCTCCCCGGCATCGCCCAGGCCCTCCTCGACTGGTCAGCGGTCTCGGAGCAGATCGCGGCGATCACCGGAAGGAAGCTCTCCCAGCGCGACTTCCTCGTCGCGGGACGGAGGGCCCATGTGCTCGAGCGCTATATGAACACGAGGATGGGCGTGAGCCGTGTCGACGACGTTCTCCCCGCCCGCTTCCTCGAGGAGGCCGAGACCAGGCACCCGGTGAGGAGCGTGGTCGATCTCGAACCAATGCTTAAGGAATATTATCGCAGGAAGGGCTACGACGAGAGGGGACTTCCCACTGGGGAGACCCTCGCAAAACTCGGCATCGAAACGGAGTGAAACGCATGAATAAGGGCAACGAAGGCGCCGGGCGATGGTTCGCCAGCGACAACAACGCGAGCATCCATCCGGCAATTCTCAAGGCGATCGAGAGGGCAAACCGCGGCCACGCCATCGGCTACGGCGAGGACCCGATCACCGAAAGGACGATGGGCCTTTTCAAGGAGACCTTCGGCCGCGACAGCGAAACCTATCTCGTGTGGAACGGGACGGGAGCGAACGTGATGGGGATTTCCGCGGCCCTCAGACCCTGGGAGGGGATCGTCTGCGTCGAGCACGCCCACATATCGGGCGACGAGGCGGGAGCGCCGGAACGGATCGCGGGGGTCAAGCTCTTCACCGTCCATGCCGACGATGCCAAGCTCACGCCCGAATCGATTAGCCAAAGGGTGGCCGATCTGGGCTGGGTCCATTCGAACCTTCCGCGCATGGTCTCGATCTCCCAGCCCACCGAATTCGGCACCGTCTATTCGCTCGACGAACTGGCCGCCCTCGGGGCCCTCTGCCGCGAAAAGGGCTATCTTCTCCACGTCGACGGCGCTCGGCTTTCCAACGCCGCGGTGAGTCTCGGTGCGAGTTTAAAGGAAGCTGCCGGCCCCGCCGACCTGCTTTCCTTCGGCGGCACGAAGAACGGCCTCATGTGCGGCGAGGCGCTCGTCTTCCTCAACCCCTCGCTTTCGAAGGGGGCCGGCAATCTCCGCAAGAGCGTTCTCCAACTCGCGAGCAAGATGCGATTTATCTCGGCCCAGTACGAAGCCTATCTCGGCGAGGGCCTTTGGAAAGAGAACGCCACGAAGTCGAACCGACTCGCGAAGCGGCTCGAAGCCGCAGTCCGCGGCCTCGGCATCGTCCCCGCCCTCCCGGTGCAGGCGAACGGCGTTTTCGCCGCGATCCCGAGAAAGCTGCGCGAGGCCCTCCTCGAGAAGTGGTTCTTCTATCCCTTCGACGAATCGCGCAATATCGTCCGGTGGATGTGCTCCTGGGACAACGAAGACGCCGATATCGACACCTTTGCCGGAGACCTGGCCAGACTCTCCGGCCTTCGCTGAGAGAATTCTTCACCTTGCGATTTTGACCGGCGAAACCTTGTTTCGCCGGTCAAGTCTTCCTTGCGGAATTTGGCTTTTTCTGATAGAGTCTCGGATAATTCGCAGCCATTTCGTCTATGGAGGCACATCCTGAAATCCACGATATTGCACGATTGGCATATCGCCGCGGGGGCCAAAATGGCGCCCTTCGCGGGTTACGACATGCCCATCTCCTATCCGACCGGCGCGGTGGAGGAACACAACATCTGCAGGCGTTCCGTCGGCCTCTTCGACATCGACCACATGGGGCAGCTCATCGTGTCCGGCCCCGATGCCGACGCCTTCGTCTCCCATACCGTCAGCGGCGCCGTCCTCGACATGAAGGATTGGGATGCGCGCTATTCCCTCCTTCTCGACGAGCAGGGTCTCGTGCGCGACGACCTCTTCGTCTATCGCCTCCCCTCCGTCGCGGCCGGAGAGGGCCGCTGGTGGATCGTCGTGAACGCCTCCAATCTCGAGGCCGATTTCGCCTGGTTCAAGGCCCGAGCGGGCGAATGGAAGGGCAAGGTCAAGGTCGAGGATGTTTCCGCCGAGACCTACATGATCGCCGTCCAGGGGCCCCGTGCGATCGAGCTTCTCGACCTCATGGCCGACCGCGAGGTGTCCGCCTTCCCCCGATTCACCTCAGGCGAGATCGTCATAGAAGGTACGAAGGTTCTCTTCGGCCGCACGGGCTACACGGGCGAGGACGGGGGCGAGCTCTTCTTCCCCGCGGAGAAGGCCGTAGCCGTATGGGAGGCCTTCATCAAGGCCGGCGAAAAGCACGGCATCGAGACGAAGGCGATCGGCCTCGCGGCCCGCGACTCCCTTCGCTTCGAGGCCGGCATGCCCCTCCACGGCCACGAGATCAGCCCCGCGATCAACGCCCTCGAGGCCGGATTCAAGTGGGCCTGCGACTTTTCCAAACCCGATTTCATCGGCAAGAAGGCCCTCGAGGCCATCGCGGCGGCCGGCCTTCCGCGCAAGCTCGTCGGCATTGAGATAACGGGCGGCGTTCCCCGCGAAGGTTACGAGGTCCTCTCGCCCACGGGCGCGAAGATCGGCGTCTGCGTCGCCGGAATGTTCTGCCCCACGACGAAGAAGTACGCCGCCAACGCCTTCGTGACGCCCGAGTTCGCCAAGGTCGGCACCGAGGTCGCCGTGATGGCACACGGCAAGCCCAAGGCCGGCCTGGTCGTCAAGCGTCCGCTCTACCTGCCCGCTTACAGGAGATGATCGCGAGCCCGCCCGAGCCGGCGGGCCTTTTCCCGCGGCGCCCCGCTGGAGGCGCCCCTACATACTATCAGTTATGAGGAGTCTCACATGAAACTCGATTCCGCCGCCCGCTACCGCAGTTCCCACGAGTTCGCCCGCAAGGAAGGCAACCTCTACGTCGTCGGAATTTCCGACCACGCCCAGGCCGCGCTCGGCGACATCGTCTATGTCGAGCTGCCCGAAGTGGGCAAGACCTTCGCCCAGGGAGACGCCTTCGGCGTCATCGAGTCGGTGAAGGCCGCGAGCGACCTCTACATGCCCATGGGCGGCAAGGTCGCCGCCGTCAACGAAGGCCTCGGCGGGGACCCCGCCCTCGTCAACCGCGACTGCTACGGTGAGGGCTGGCTGGTCAAGATCGAGGCCGCCTCCGCCGCCGAGTTCAACGGGCTGATGGACGCCGCCACCTACGAGAAGGAAGCGGATAAGGAGTAGGGTATGCCTTTTATTGCCAATTCCGACGCCGACCGAAAGGCGATGCTCGCCGCAGTCGGCGTCTCCTCGATCGAGGAACTCTTTACCGACATACCCTCCGCGAAGCGATTCCCGAAGCTCGCCTTGCCCGAGGGCATTTCCGAACTCGAGGTGACGAGGGAGATCGAGGCCATGGCCGCGAACAATCTCAACGCCTCCTCCTGCGCCTGGTTCCTCGGGGCGGGAGCCTACAACCATTTCATTCCGGCCGCGGTGGGAGCCATCTCCTCGCGGGGCGAATTCCTCACCGCCTACACGCCCTACCAGCCCGAGGTTTCGCAGGGCACCCTCCAGGCCATCTTCGAGTACCAGTCGATGGCCGCCGAGCTCCTGGGCATGGAGGTGGTCAACGCCTCCCACTATGACGGCGCCACGGCTTTGGCCGAGGCTGTCCTCATGGCCTGGAACCACGGCGGCTCGCGGAAGAAGGTTTTCCTTCCGACGGCCCTCCATCCTGAATATCGGGACGTCATCCGCACCTACTTCGCCGCCTTCGACGTCCAATTCGTCGAATACGCCGGCGAACCCTCCTCGGCGGCCGTCGACGAGACGACCTCCTGCGTCGTCTGCGCCTATCCCGATTTCGAGGGCCGCGTCCGCGACCTCAAGGCGGGCGCCGAAAAGGCCCACGCGGCGGGAGCCCTTTTCATCGTCCATGCCGACCCGATCATGTGCGCCATCCTCAAGAGCCCCGGCGAACTCGGCGCCGACATCGTGACGGCCGAGGGCCAGGCCCTCGGCAACGCGATGAACTTCGGCGGTCCCTGGCTCGGCATGATGGGCGCCACCGCCAAGCTCATGCGCAAGATGCCGGGTCGCATCGTCGGACAGGCACAGGATCATGAAGGCCGCCGCGGCTTCGTCCTCACCCTCACGGCGCGCGAGCAGCACATACGTCGCGAGAAGGCCGTCTCGAACATCTGCTCGAACCAGGGCCTCGTGATGCTCCAGGCCTGCGTCTACATGGCGCTCATGGGGAAGAACGGCATGCGTCAGGTCGCCGAGCTCTGCTGGAACAAGGCCCACTACGCCGCCTCGGAAATCGCGAAGCTCCCCGGCTTCAAGGTCCCCGTCCTCGACAAGGCGGCCGCGGGCGCCTTCTTCAAGGAATTCGTCGTAACTACGCCGATTCCCGCCGCCGCCATCGTCGACAAGCTCTCTCGCGCCTCGGTCGTTCCCGGCCTCGCCTTGTCGAAGTACGATCCGAAGCGGACGCACGAACTCCTCGTGTGCGTGACGGAGATGAACACGAAGGCCCAGATCGACCTCCTCGCGACGTCGTTGAAGGAGGCCGCGAAATGAACCTCATGCCCGAAAAACTGATCTACGAGTTGTCAGCTCCCGGACGCATCGGCGCCTCGCTGCCGGACAATGACGTCCCCGCGACCCCCGTTCCGGCGAATCTCTCCCGGGATTCCCTCAAGCTGCCGGAGGTCGACGAACTCTCCGTGATCCGGCACTTCACGCGCCTGTCGCAGAAGAACTTCTCCATCGACAGCCACTTCTATCCCCTCGGCTCCTGCACGATGAAGTACAACCCGAAGGTCAACGAGCAGCTGGCCGGCCTCCGCGGCTGGCGCGACGCCCATCCACTCATCGGCGACGAATTCAGCCAGGGCGCCCTCGAGCTCATCTACCGGTTGCAGGAGAGCCTCTGCGCGATCGGTGGCTTCGCCGCGAGCAGCCTCCAGCCCGCGGCCGGCGCCCACGGCGAGCTGTCGGGCGTCTTCGTGGTTCGCGCCTGGCATGTCTCGCGGGGCGACGCCAAACGCACGAAGATGCTCATCCCCGATTCGGCCCACGGCACCAATCCCGCCACCTGCACGATGGCCGGCTACACGACCCTGCCCGTCCCATCGGACGCCGAGGGCGGCGTCGACATGGCAGCCCTCAAGGCCGCCCTCGGCGGAGCCCAGCGCGAAGAGATCGCGGGAATCATGATCACGAATCCCAACACCCTCGGCCTCTTCGACCGGAACATCGAGGAAATCGCGCGCCTCGTCCACGAGGCCGGCGGCCTCGTCTACGGCGACGGCGCCAACATGAACGCAGTGACCGGCATCTTCAAGCCGGGCAACTCGGGCATCGACGTCATGCATTTCAATCTGCACAAGACCTTCTCGACGCCACACGGCGGCGGCGGTCCCGGCGCCGGCTTCGTCGGTGTGCGCAAGGATCTCGCCGATTTCCTCCCAGGACCCATCGCGGTCAAGAAGGGTTCCGGTTACGCACTGGCCATGCCGTCCAAATCGATCGGCAGGGTCAAGTCCTTTTACGGCAACTTCGGCGTCCTCGTGCGTGCCTTCGCCTACGTGCGCATGCTCGGCGCGACGGGCCTTCGCAGGCTTGCGGAGAACGCCGTGCTCAACGCCAACTATCTCAAGGTCAAGGTCGAGAAGAGCTACAAGGTCAAGTATCCGAGACGCTGCATGCACGAGTTCGTGGCCATGGGCGACATCGCGCCCGGCATCCATACCCTCGACATCGCGAAGCGCCTCATCGACTACGGCTTCCATCCGCCGACAATCTACTTCCCCCTCATCGTTCCCGAGGCCATCATGATCGAGCCGACGGAAACCGAGGACAAGGAGACCCTCGACGCCTTCGCCGAAGTCCTCGCGAAGATCGCCGACGAAGCCCGCACGAACCCCGACCTCCTCCACAACGCCCCCACCACCACCCCCGTCGGCCGGCTGGATGAAGTCGCCGCGGCGAGAAGCCCGGTGCTCTGCTTCAAGGGCTGAGCGCCGCGGCGACTATCGGGTCGCAAGGCAGCATAGGATAGGCCTTGCGACCCGCTTACACGCGGCGAGAAGCCCGGTGCTCTGCTTCAAGGGCTGAGCGCCGCGGAAGCCAAGGTATTCACGAGAAAGATGAAAGCGGCGCGCCATCCGGCGCGCCGCCGTTTTTAAGCGACGCGCGAAATGGCCCGAACCGCTGGTTTGCCGCGATCGAGGAGTCAATCCCTTGGCTGTCATTGCGTTTTACTGTCTCGCTATTTAGGGCAGCGGGCGATACACTGATAACATGCGTTGATTCGTGGGCCGAATCGCCATTTTAGAGAGTTCGCCCGCCGCGGGGAGGATGAGGATGTTCATTCGTTCTTGTTTTCTGGGGCTCTGTCTCTTCGGCGCGACGAGTCTGCTTTCGGCCCAAACGACAGGTAATGGGCAGGGATCGCCCAAGGAAAGTCTCCCTGATGTAAATCTTTCCTCTGGCGGCGACGCTGTCTTGTATGCCCATCTCCTCGAAAGTCTCCTGGCGGGAGACTTCGCGAAGGCCGAAGCCGACCGACGGGCCCTCGAAGTTCGATGGCCGGGTTCTCCCTACACTGTGAAGGCCGTGACCATGATCGCGCGCTATGGGCCTCGTCGCGATACCTCCGGCATAGTCCCCTTTTACATTGGCAACCTCGGTACCGGAACCGCACTCTCAGCCATCATCCCCTCGAGTCTCATCGGAGTTCCGATAACCGATCAGGCGGTCAACGGCGTACTTTATCTTGGCGGCGCGGCCGCCGGCTTGGGAACGGCCTGGCTCATGTCCCGCGAGGGAGATTTCTCTCTTGCCAAGGAGATCTGGATCGAAAGCCTCGCCGCGTCAGCCGCGGGAACATGGTTCTTCCTCTACGATGCATGGGTACCCTCGACCTTCGATCCTACAGCCCCCTACGACCCAGCCGCCGCGCTATCGATTCGAGACCGCGTCGAAATGCTCGGGCTCGCCGCAGCGCTCCTGGGCGGGCGCGCCGGCACCTGGGCGGCCCTCCGCGACGCACATCCCTCCCTCGGCCGCGCGGCCTTCGCCTCGCAGGCCTCGGCCTGGTCCCTCTTCTACTCCTTCGTCATCATGGGGGGCATCCTCGAAGTGCAGGACCCTAAGGTATTCTCAACTACGATCGTCGGTGCGGCCGACGCGGGCCTCGCCCTCGGAGCCTTGGGTTGGGATAAATTGGGTTGGAGCGCCTATCGCTCGGGCCTCGTATCCGTAGGCGGGATCGCGGGTTTCCTCTTCGCCGCCGGCGTCAACATGATCGCGAGCGGCATCTATCCCAATCTGGACGGACGGGTCGCGTCGGCGATGATGGCGACTGGAGCGCTTGGCGGTCAGGCCGTGGCGATCGGGCTTACGAGCGGCATGGAGCCAGAGGCTCCCGCCGCGGCCTCTTTCAACCTTCAGGCCTATCCCTCGCTCGTGTCGGGTTCTCCCGCCCTCGGCATACTGGCGACGCTTCGATACGAATAATTGTTTCAATATCGAAATATGTTTCGTTTCATTTAGATAATAATAGTACTAAGCATGAGAAATTAATACTTGATAATACACTCGACCGCGATTGCGTGACATACTCCGGACAGCATCCCCGAAAGCGGGGGAATCGCAATCGGAGGCATTCATGATTCAAGATGGCAAGCATCCGGACGAGAAGCCGCTCGGGCCGCAATTCGCCCGACTCATGATCGAGGAAGCGCCGCATTACGCCAATCGTTTCTTCTATTCGCTCGGTTTCCTGGCGGCGACAAGCTTCGTGATGCTGATTATCACGGGAATCGTCGAGGTATTCTTCGGGTCGTCCTGGTGGCTTACAAAACCCGCCGGCGTATTTTTCAGGAGCCTGCACCTTTGGTCGACGCAGGCATTCATAATATTCATTTTGCTCCATCTGGTCGTCGTGTTCTGCACGATGGGCTATAGAGGCCCGCGGCGGTTCACCTGGGTCTTGGGAGTGCTGATGTTCTTCTTCGCCCTCGTCGAGACCGAGCTCGGCTACGCCCTTCGAGGCGACTTTTCGACCCAGTGGAGGGCCCTGCAAGGCGCGGATTTCTTCAACGGCTCCGGCCTGGGCTGGTGGATCAACCCCCTCAACGAACTCAAGGTATTCGGGATCCATATCGCGATCGTCCCCTTGATAATCATAGGTCTTCTTTCGCTGCATTACGCCCTCGTTCGCTTCCTGGGCATCGCGACGCCTGCCCGGCCGGAGATCGAATACCGCATCGAGAAGGCCAACCATGTCATCCTTTTCCTTCGCGGCGGAGCGATCATCCTTCTCATCATGGTGCTTGCCGTCCTCCTGCCTTCGCCGTACATCAAACCGGTCAGCATCGCGGAGGTGGCGAAAAGCGATCCCAATCTCGTCGCCCAGACCATCGTCGGGGAATTCGGCAGGTTGGACCAGATAGGCAAGGATCCGGACAGCCGAGACCTCACCACCGGATACTCCGACAATATCCAGCCCTACACCTACGACACGAGGTCCATCTATGTGGACGAGCCCTGGAAGCAGGCCGTTGCCACGAGTCAAGGCTCCGAGGAGCTGGCCGCAGTCGAGGCGCTACCTGCGGACGATCAGAAGAAGCTGGTCGATGGCGCCGTCAATTTCTTCGGCGACAACAAGACTGGCGTCAAGGAATCGGACAACAAACTCATCGACATTGCGAAGCGACTTACGAACGTGGCCGCCTCGGGATGGTACGACAGCGCTTTGAAGGGCATGGGGCAGCCGGGTGACAGCACCTACCAGCTCCGATTCCTCGCGGACCTCGGCGTACTCGAGGACAAGGCCGACAAGCTCCACATGCTCACCGAGCAGTGGGGCATGCTGCGCGAAGAGGAAGGAGGGAGACCCGGAGCCTGGTGGCTCGCACCCATCGGCCTCCTCAACAAGACGGTTCTTGCCCAGGATGACAACGGCGACCGCGATGGCGCCCTCATCCTCGGCATCCTCATCCTCATCCTCGCGGCCTTCCCCTTCATTCCCGGCTTGAACAAGATACCGGTGCTCCTCAGGCTTTATGCCTTGTTCCAGCGGAAGCCCAAGGCAAAGTGAAGATCGACACTCTTTGATCCGTTCCGGCCCGGCCGACCTGCGGGGCCGGAACGATGTCAGACCCTTCCATCGTGATTGAAGCTTCCGTATCGCTCGCTGTATAGTTCGCTCCCTATGAACGAAAGCACTGAATCGAAAGCGCGAAGCTTCACGGTCATCGGCATCGCCCTCGCCATGTTCCTGGGCGCCCTCGACCAAACCATCGTGGCCACCGCCATGCCGAAGGTCGTCGCCGAGCTCCACGGGCTCGAACGCTTCACCTGGGTCACGACGGCCTACCTCCTCGTATCCACCCTCCTCGTCCCCATCTACGGCAAACTCTCCGATATCGTGTCGCGGAGGATACTCGAGATCGCGAGCGTTCTCGTTTTTCTCCTCGGCTCGGCCCTCTGCGGCATAGCGGGCGAATGGGGAAGCCTGCCCCTCATCGGCGACGGAATGAACCAACTCATATTGTTCAGGGGCATCCAGGGGCTCGGGAGCGCGGGACTCTTCGCCCTCGCCTTCATCATCGTCTCTGACCTGTATCCTCCCCGGGATCGCGGCAAGATCTCGGGCGTCTTCGGCGCCGTCTTCGGTCTCGCGAGCATCCTCGGCCCCCTCGTCGGCGGCTTTCTCACGGACAACGCCGGATCCTGGCTGCCGGGCGTCTCGGGCTGGCGATGGGTCTTCTACGTCAACGTGCCCATCGGGGCGGTGGCGCTTTGGTTCCTCATCACCAAGATGCCGCATTACCATCCCAAAGACGATAGTCACGAATTCGATTTTCTCTCAGCCCTACTCATGCTCGGTGCTTTTTCGCCGCTCATCTTCGCCCTCCAGCTCGACAAGACCCAATATCCTTGGGACGGACTCATCGTGCTCTCCCTTCTCGGTGTCTCCGCCCTTCTCATGACCCTCTGGGTGCTGCATTCGCTCAAGGCAAGGCACCCCATCCTCGATCTCCGGCTCTTCACCAACAAGGTCTTCGCGTGGAGCAGCGTCGCGACCTTCTTTTTCGGCGGCGGCTTCATGGCCATCATCATCTTCCTGCCGATCTACATGGTTTTCGCCCAGGGCGTGAGCGCGACGTCGGCCGGCGTGAGCATCATCCCCCTCTCGATGGGTTCCGTCCTCGGCTCGATCGCGACAGGCAACCTCATCACGAAGGTCGGCAAGTACAAGGGCTTCATGGTTTTCGGCGCGATAGTATCAATTGGTGCTTTCGTGCTGATGAGCGGTCTTTCGGTCCAGACGCCCTTCTGGCTCGTCGTTCTCTTCATGTTCATCGCCGGCCTCGGCTTCGGCCCTTCGCAATCGATCTTCGCGCTGGCGAGCCAGAACGCCGTCGAGCCGCGCAAGATCGGGCAGGCCACGAGCGCCATCCAGTTCAACCGGCAGATAGGCTCCGTGGTTTTCGCGGCGGTCCTCGGCGTCGTCTTCAACAATACCCTCGTCACCGCACTGCCCAAGCACGGCGTCGATATCTCCCAGGCGCCGGGCGGCCAGAGTTCCTCTCTCGGCGATGGTCCGGAGGACATCCGTGCCGCCATCGTCGCCGGCTTCGATTCGATGATCCTCCGCTTCGATCGACTCTTCACCCTCCGCGGCGATGAGGCGAAGGCTGCCCTCGACGCCATTCTCGCCGATCCGGCTCTTCCGGCGGACTACAAGGCCAAATTGAAGGACGGCACCCCCTCCATGCGGATCGATGCGTCCTTCGACGCCCTGTTCTCGGCGATCGAGAAGGGGGATAGGGCCGGGCTCGCGCGGCTCCTCGACCCGAAGGCCCTCGACGCCGATGGGCGACCTGGAATAGGGGCGAACATGCCTGCCTTCGTGGTGCCCATGCTTCTCGATTTGGCCTCTGCACCCGCGGCCCTGCGCCAGGCCCGGCTCCCCGCGGTTCGCGCGGAAATCGAGTCGCAAAAGGCAGGCATCGAGGATGCGGCCAGCGCGGCGGCCTCGAAGGCCGTCCATGACGCGCTCGAGACGGCGAAGGTGACGGTCGCGGACAAGACCGTGGCCGGAATGAAGGCCTCCTTCGCGGACGGGGTCGCGCGGGTCTGGTTCTACGGAATATTCCTCATGGTCGCCCTTTTCCTCGCCGTGCTGATGATCCCCAGCCTCAAGCTCAAGGGACGAGCCGACGCCGCCCCCGGGCCGGAGGCGGCGATCTAGGGGCGTAGATCGAAGTTCGGCACCCTACTTCCCGAGAGGGTAGGTTCCGAACTCCTTGGCGGCCTCCACCATCGCGAGGACGTTTTCGGGGGGCACCTCGTTCATCACCGTGTGGACGGCGGCGAGCATGTAGCCGCCGCCGGGCCCGAGCGCCTCGATGACCCGCTTCACCTCCGCGCGAACCTCCGCCGGACTTCCGTAGGGCAGTATCCTTTGGGTGTCGATCGCCCCGCAGAAGACGAGGTCCTTCCCGAACTCCCTCTTGAGCCGCGGCAGATCCGACATGCGGCCGGCGCCGGACTGGATGGGGTTGAGGATATCGACGCCGAGCTCGATGAGGTCGGGCACGAGGTCGTAGACGTCGCCGTCGGTGTGGAAGAAGATCTTCGCCTTCGTCCTCGATCGTATGAATTGCATGAAATCCGCGTGGACCGGCTTGAGGATATCCCGGTAGGTAGTAGGTGATATGAGGAGATTTTCTTGCATCCCGAGGTCGTCGCCGATCTTGATGATGTCGAGATCGTCGCCGGCCTCGTCGAGAAAGTGGCCCATCAGGGTCTTGCAAAGGCCCTCTATCTTCCAGAGGAGGGCCGAGGCGAAATCCGGCTCGGCGACCATATCGGCGAGGAAGTTGTCGAGGCCCCTCATGGCCTGGGCGCGTTCGAAGGGAAAGAGGAGCCAGGGACAGCCCAGGCTCGCGTAGCGCCCGTCGGCCGCCAGGGCCCGGGCCTCGGCCCTCACGTTGGCGACCCTGGTCGGATCGTCCATGTCGGGCCAGGGATAGGCTTCGATCTCGGCGATCGAGGTCGCCTCGGCAAGGGGATGGATGCCCGGGTACCAGTTACCGGGCTCGATCTCCTTCGCCCCGCCGCCCCAGTCGTCGATGAAGTCCGCGTGCGGCGGCCGAGCGCGGGCTCTTTCGTAGACGAAGGCGGGGAATCGATCGAGGACCGAGCGGGTATCCGATCCGAGGCGTTCGAGTATGGCCTCGGTCGGCAGGGCGGTGCCGAGTTCGGGCCAATCGTAAATATAGTCTTCGCCGGGTTCCTCGCCGAGGCGGGCCGCCAAGGCGCGATATGATTTCATCTTGATGCCCGTGGCGTTCGTGCCGCCGATTATGATGGGAACCCTGTCCGGCTCCTCGTGGGCGAGGGCCGCGAGCACGCGTTCGCGTCCGGTCATGCATCCTCCTTGCCGCCTGCGCGGATGGAGGCCATCATAGCGACAGCGACCGGTTCTTGCCACGGGCGCGCGAAGTCCGTGGCCATAAGGGGTGCATGTGGAGTTTTTCCGGGCCTGGATCCTGCCGCCCCTCGTCGGCGGCATCATCGGCTGGTTCACCAATTGGCTTGCGATCAAGATGCTCTTTCGCCCGCATGCGGAAAAGCGACTTTTCGGAGTTCGATTGCCCTTCACGCCGGGCATCCTTCCGCGAGGAAGGGCCAGGCTTGCCGTGAGCATCGGTGACACCGTCGCGGCCGAACTCTTCACCCCCGATGTGCTCAGGGCACGACTCGCCGCGCCGGAGGTTTCGGTTGCCCTCGAAAAGGGCATCGGCGAAGCCTTATCCGAAGCCGCCGCCCTCGATGCCGGCGCCCTCCTCGCCACGGCCACCAAGGGAGCGGGCGAGGGTCCCCTCGGCGCCCTCGTCGCCGGCGCATGGAGAAACCTCGCGGCGACTCCCGCCTTTGCACGAGCCCTCGAGGCCGCCATCACCGAGGCCTTTTCCTCCCTCGATTCCGTGCCTCTCGCCGTCGTGCTTCCACCCGACAAGACGCGCGATCTCGCATCGCGCCTCTTCGCGCCGGAAAATGCCGAAAGACTCCGATCGGGGCTCCTGCGCCTTGTCGATTCGCTTTTCGGAAAGCGCGAGGTTGGAAGGGAAGGGGGGATGGGCGATCGTCGGATCGGCGCAGGAAGGCTCGTCGAGTTCCTTCCGCCTGAAGTCATCGAACCCTTCGTCAAGGCAATCGCCGAGGGACTTTTTCGCCTGGCTGTGCCAGGCATCGTGGAACTTCTCCGCGCACCGGCCCTCAAGAACGAACTGGAGGACGAGGCGCGTCATATCGTGCACGAGGCGATCGACAGGCTGGGCCTCGTCCAGCGCCTCTTCGTCGGCATCGCCGGCTATGAGCGCAGGTTATCCGAAACCATGCCCGAGACGGTGGATGATCTCGTGGCGGCCTTTTCGCGCCTGCTCCGCGACCCCGTCATGCCCGGGCGCGCCTCGGAGGCCGTATTCGGGGCCTTCGAGGCCATGGCGGCGAAGCCCCTGTCCAGCGCCCTATCGGATGTCCTTTCGCACGAGGCCGCCGTCGCGGCGGTCGACGCCTTCGTCACCGCCCTACGCGATCGGGGCGCCGAACTCGCGGGAAGGTTGGCGACCCTCGTTGCCGCTCGAGGCGAAACGACGGTCGGGGGAATCATGGCCGCCCTCGGTCTTACTTCGGCCGCTCTCGCCCGCGAGGCGGCGGGATCGCTGGCCGGCTTTCTCTCTACCTCCGGTTCGACCGCCAAGGGTCCCGACCTGGCGGCGGTCTCGTCTCGCTTTTCGGCGAGTCTCGCCGAAGGGCTTCGCGGAACGACCCTCGGCACCCTCGTCGGACTCGACGAGGGTGGGCGAGCCGAGCTCGCCTCCTGGCTATCCCTCCGCGCCATCGAGCTCGTTTCGGCCCAGGCCACGCGAATTCTCGAGGGCATCGATGTCAAGGCCATGGTGGTCGAACGCATCGACGAACTCGAAATGGCCGAAATGGAGCGGATGATCCTCGCGATCGTGGATCGCGAACTCTTCTGGATCACCGCCCTCGGCGGCATTCTCGGCGCGATCATCGGCCTCGCGCAGTCCCTACTCGCGACGCTGGGCTGATCAGGCCTTCGGCCGGGGAAGATCGCGCTTCTTGCCCTCCGCGTCGACGGCGACGTAGACGAGCTGGGCCTCGGTCACCTTGACCACGCTTTCGAGATCGCTGTCGTGCCGCTCCGCGAAAACTTCGACGTCGACGGTTATCGAAGTCTTGCCAATTCGTAAGATCTTCGCGTAGAAGGAGACGAGGTCGCCCACGGAGATCGGCTCCTTGAAGGTGAAGCTCGTCACCGCGACGGTGGCGACCCTTCCCGCGGCGACGCGACGCGCCTTGAATCCGCCGGCTATGTCGACCTGGGCCATCACCCAGCCCCCGAAGACGTCGCCGTAGACGTTCGCGTCCGCCGGCATCGGCACGACGCGCAGCGCCGGTTCGATGTCGGGCAGCTTGATCGCGGTCTTGCTTTGGCTCTTTTCCATCCGCTTCATTCCGAGGGGGGCAGAAGGACGATCTTTCCGTAGGCGCCCTTTTCCATCACCGCGCGATGCGATTCCGGAGCCTGTGCGAGGGGGAACTCCCTGCCCACGACGGGCCTGATCGCATCGGCCGTCATCGCGGCGGCGAGGGCCGCGTGGATCTCCGCCTCCTCGGATTCCGTGGCCGCCCAGAGGGTCATCGCGTGGATCGACCCGCGTTTCCCCATAAGGTCGCGCGGTGTGATCGTGACATCGCCCCTGCTGCCAATGATTATTACCCGGCCCCGCGGCGCGAGGAGCTTGAGATCGTGGCCGAGATTGACGTTGGCGAGCATCTCGAGGATGACATCGAAGCCCCTGCCTTCCGTCGCCGCGAGCATCTGTTCGCGATAATCGGTACTCGTATGATCGAAGGCGGCGAGTGCCCCTTCGCGAAGGACGAGTTCGCGGCCCTTCGGCGTTCCGGCCGTTCCATACATCTTGAGACCCCGTAGACGGCCGAGTTGGAGGGCCGCGACGCCGACCCCCCCCGAGGCGCCGTGCACGAGGACGGACTCGCCAGGAAGGGCATCGGCGTGATGGAAAAGCCCGTGATAGGCGGTGCCGTAGGGCACGTAGATGCCGGCGCCTTCGGGAAAGCCGATCGAGTCGGGAAGGCTATGCGCCTGCGCCTCGGTGGCGAGGGCGAATTCGGCGTAGGTTCCGGAAATCGAGCGGGCGAGATAGACGCGATCGCCGGGCCTGAGCCGGGAGACCCCGGGGCCGACCGCTTCGACCGATCCGGCTCCGTCGGTGCCCGGCGTGTAGGGGAGGGGCGGCTTGACGGAATAGCTGCCCGTGCGCGTGTAGGTGTCAGCCGGATTGACGCCGGCAGCGCCTATGCGGACCAGAACCTGCCCCGGTCCGGGAATGAGGTCGGGCACTTCCTCGAATCGCATCACCTCGGGGCCGCCGAATTCATGGACGACGATCGCTTTCATCGCATTCTCCTTTCCTTATTCGGCAAAAATGCCGTAAGGCGCGCCGAAAGTCAAAGATGTTCCGGATTCGCCTCGTGCCCGACTGCTCTATACCACGAGTTCTTCGCTGACGAGGACCTTGAGTTTCGAACCTGCGAGGGCGAGGCTTTCCCGATCGAGCCGGAGGGACCTTCCTTCTACCTCGATGGTCCCGAAGCCGAGGGATGCGGGAACCGCGATTCGACAGCGTAAAGCGCCCGCCCCGTCCTTCAGCTTCCGGAGGGAGACGCGAAGAATGCTTTCGGATGCCGCGACCGTGATGAGATACTCGCTTCGCTCTCCCTTCCTCCAAGCGTCCGTCGCACCGTCGTCGAAGCGATAGCGATACTCGACCTTCGATCCATTGCTCACAATTGCGAGTATGTCGATCCTGTCGAGACGGGCCGCGCCGGCGCGCCTCGTCTCCTCGTGGAGGAGGGGAATAAGGGAAGGGCAGGCGAGGAATAGCGGCGTGTCGGCGTAGCCCTGCCTGACTGAAATCGTCCCGCCGCCTTCGCGCAAGGCTCCCCGGGCGAGTTCGAACCATTCCCTCGCCGGCAGCATGAGAGGGCGACTCGCGGCCTCGGGATCGAGGATGGGTGCCTGGAGAATGGAGGGCCCGACGAGGAACTCGTCCGCGACGCGGGCCGCCGCGATGTCGAGAAACCAGAGCGGCCTCATGATGGGGTCTCCCGATTCTTCCTGTTCGATGAAGAGATTGTAAAGGTAGGGAAGGAGTCGGTACCGCGAGCGGATGAGCCCGACGATGACCCCCTCGGTTTGCGGACCGAAGGCCCAGGGTTCCTGGTCAACCGCGCCCTTGATCCGGTGATTCCTGAGAAAGGGGAAGAGGAAGCAGGCCTTGTACCAGGCTCGGGCGAGGTCGGCATCCGCGTTTCCGCCGAAGCCCGGCACGTCGGGGCCGTTGAAGGGAAGGCCGGAAATGGACAGGTTGAGCGATACCGGAATGCAGGCGGCGAGGTGCGCCGCGTTGGAGATGTTGTCGCCCGTCCACACGGCGGAGTGCGGGGCCTGACCGAGCCAGGCCGATCGCGAGATGACGAAGGGTCTTTCGCCGGGCCGCGCCGTTTCGAGACCTGAGCGCGTCGCCATGGCCATGCCGAGGGCATACTGGTTGTGGTAGTCGAGGTGGGGCGTCGACCCTCGGCCGAAAAGCATGTCCTCGGTCGGGGCCGAGCCCGTGGCGGGATCGTTCATGTCGATCCAGAAGCCCGCGAATCCCTGTTTCGCATAACGTTCGACTTCCCGGGCCCAGAAGGCCCTGCCCTCGGACATCGAGAAATCAGGGAAGACCGCGTAGCCGGGCCAGACGAAGCCGATGTAGTCCTCGCCTTCGGGCGTCTTGCAGAGGATGTCCTGACGTTTTGCCTCGGCATAGACGGGAAATTCGGGATCGCGCCTGATGCCCGGATCGAGGATGGGGACGACGCGAAAGCCCTTTTCGCCGAGGGAGGCGACGGCTTCCTCCGTCCCCTTCCATCCTCCCTCGCCGACGCTGAATACGCGAAAGCCCTCCATCGAGTCGATGTCGAGCCAAATGCCGTCGTTAGGGATACCTCGATCGTCGTAGCCCTCCGCAATCGCCTTCACCTCGTCGATGCCGCGATAGCCCCAGCGGCATTGGTGGTGGCCGAGGGCCCAAAGAGGCGGCAGGGGCGTCCGGCCTTGGAGGGATTGGACCTTGCGCGCGATATCCGCCGGATCGCGACCCGCGATGATCCAAAGATCGGGGGCCCCGTCCTTGGCCCCCATCGACAGGGAGCGCTCGAAGGGAGTCGACCCGGCGTCGAAGATGCCTTCAATTGCACCCGTATTTATGAAGGGCGCCGCCGGGGCGTCGAGGACGAGGGCCGCCCAGAATCCGCCGCGGCTGAGGTACAGCACGGGCAGCGAGATGTAGAGGGGGTCCGCCCTTGCCTGCACGATCTCGCACATGGGGAAGTCGGCGAAGAGATCGGTGTTCCAGAATCGCGTCCGCTTTGCAGAAAGTTCGGCCCCGAGATTCTTTTCGCCCATCCCGAAGAAGAGCGTGTCCTCATCGTGCCGAAAGGCGAGGAGCCATTTGCTGCCGCACACCCCGAAACCCCTGCCTCCGAGGGGAGCGAGAAGTTCGACCCCATTGATCTCGAGCCTGGGCGCTCCTCCCGCATCGACGGCGCAAATAACCGTGAAGTCGTCGCCGGCGGCCTCGGCGCCGGCCCGCGAAATGGTCTCGGCACCGCTACGGACGCCTTCAATCGAAAGGCCGGCCTGGCTCGGCGATCCGCGCGGCCAGCGCGGGGAGCTCACCCGATAACGGAAGATGTCGAAGCCCATGGCTTCGAGCTCGATCCGGAATTCCTCGTCGCCGAGGACCCATCCGCCGGCGATGCCACTTTTCACATAGACGAAATTTTCCGGCGTTTCGATCTTGCGCAAATTCATCGCTCCATCGCTCCCTCGCTTCAGTGGCTGCGCTCGCCTGTTTGCCTATGGCGTTCCAGGGTTTCAACCCCTCATTTCCTCCACGGCATGGCCGGCATGGGCTTCCCGGTTTCGAGCAGGGTCTTGAGACCGTTGCAGATGAAGGTCCAACCGTTGATCGCCTGCTGGGCGGTCGGCGTCGCCATGTCGATGTCGTGGCTGATGAGGAGCTTGACCAGCGGCCCCATCTCGATGACTTCGAAGATGACGGTACTCGCGTTCGTGTCGGCATTGGAAGTGCCCCAAGTGTACGAAAGCCGCTTGTTGGGCTCGTAGGCGATGACCTTGCCGCTGACCTCGACGGCTCCCTCGGGCGTGGTCACGGTCACGGGCGAGCCGACCTTCCAGTCCGAGGCGATGGACCTGCCGAACCAATACTGTCTGGTGAATTCCGCAGTCGTCAGCGCCTTGAAGACTCTTTCCGCACTAGCCGCGATGATAACCTGATAGACGAATCCTTCCATGATGCACTACTCCTTGCCTTCCTCGAGAATTGTCTTGAGCGCGGACAGCGCCGTCAATCGCCTCTTTTCGAATTTCCTGATCCAGCGTTCCGAAATGGTCTGTAGTGGTATGGGATTGAGGTAGTGGAATTTCTCGCGACCCTCGCGGAGCGTGACGACGAGCTCGGCCTCTTCGAGTATCGCCAGATGCTTGGATACAGCCTGACGCGACATGTCGAGGACGACGCAGAGTTCGCCGAGGGTCTGTCCGTTGCGCGAGTATAGAGCGTCGAGAAGGGCCCTGCGACCCTCGTTTCCCGACGCGCTTAAGAGGGAGGCTTGTCGATCAACTTTTCGATGTCATCGAGTTCGAAGGGTTTTTCGATGCAGGCGAAGGGCTCGAGCCCCGCGGCCCTTCGCGCGATAATCTCCGCCTCGAAGGCGGACATGAATACGATATCGATCTTGTAGAGCTTCCGGATCGCCCGGGCAGTCTCGATACCATCCAAGGGGCCCTCGAGATTTACGTCCATCAGGACGAGTTCGGGCCTTTGACGCGTCGCAATGGCCAAGGCTTCCTCTCCCGATGAAGCCGGCCCGAGCATGATATTGCCGAGGGTTCCGAGGTGGAGGATCAAGGCCATCGCCGCGGAGCCCTCGTCTTCGACGACGAGGATCCTTCGCTGCCTCGGGAATCGCCCCGATCCTTCCCCGGATTTCCCTTGCTCATGCGGCGAGGCGCAGGGCCTCGATTTCCCTTATGGAAAAGAGCCCCTCGGCCTCGACGATGACGACCATTCGCTCCTCGAAGCGGACGACGCCCCGCACATAGCGTTCCCAAAGCGCCACTCCTTCCGATCTCGCCTTTTCGATACTCGCCTCCTCGATCGTCACTACCGCCGAGACTTCGTCAACGAGGGCGCCCACCGTGAAGGAGCGATTGTCGCCGGACTCGACCGTGAATACGATGACGCTCGCCCGGCTCCTGTCTTGAGCCTCAGGGAGGCCGAATTTTTTCCTGAGATCGATGACGGGGACCACCTGTCCGCGGAGATCCATGACCCCCTTCATGTAGTCCACGGGGCTCGGAACTGCCGTCGTCTCCCCATCTTCGACTACCGTATCGACGATCGTGACGTCGACGGCGTATTCGACGCCGTTCAGCCGAAAGGTCAGGTACTGCATCAGGTCCCCCTTCAATAGGATTCGAAGTCGGCGTCCGCGGGATCGCGAACGGGGACGATTGCGGCCCTGGCGCCGAACCTCGTCGGTTTCTCGCTGATGGGTGACCTAGACCTGCCGGGGCCAGAGATGGCGGCGGGCGCGGGATTGCGAGAACTGCCCGGAGCGGCATGGGCGACCCTGACCTCGTGTCCAACCGCGGCTGATACCGATGATGCTGTGGCAGCGTGCGCGCTCATATCTGAGGGAAGACTGAAGTAGGCCAAAGTTTGAGCCAGTTGCTCAGCCTGGCTGGTGAGCTCCTCGGCCATCGAGGCGAGCTCCTCTGATGCCGCCGCGTTTTGCTGGATGACGGAGTCGAGTTGGGATACCGCCTTCCCTATCTGTTCGACCCCCGTGCTCTGTTCCTTGCTGGCCGAGGATATTTCCTGCACGACCTCGGCCGTCTTCTGGATGTCGGGCACCACCGATTGGATGAGGACTCCCGCTTCCTCCGCGATCGCCACACTCTTACCCGAGAGTTCCGAAATCTCCTTGGCGGCGCTTTGCGAGCGCTCGGCCAGTTTGCGCACCTCGCTCGCGACGACCGCAAAACCCTTGCCGGCCTCGCCCGCCCGCGCCGCCTCGATTGCCGCATTGAGGGCGAGAAGGTTTGTTTGTCGCGCGATCTCCTCGATGATGCCGATCCGGCCCGCGATGTCCTTCATCGCTCCGACAGTCTGGTCTACCGAATTGCCTCCCTTCTCGGCGTCGCCCGAACTTTTCCGGGCGATGCTTTCGGCCGCCTGCGAATTGTCCGCGTTCTGCTTGATCGTCGCCGCCATTTCTTCCACGGAAGAGCTGACTTCCTCCGCCGCTGAAGCCTGTTCGGTCGCACCCTGGGAAAGCTGCTGGGCCGTCGAGCTGATGCCCTGACTTCCCACGCTCACGTTGTCGGCAGAGGTGGTTACGGAAACGACGATGTCCCTGAGGCTCGCCATCATATCCGAGAGGGCTCCGGCGAGCGTGCCGACCTCATCTCTTCGTGTCTGGTGACGTTCGTCGATGTTCGTCCGAAGATCGCCCTTGGATATCCTGCCTGCCAGATCGACAGCCTGGCCGAGGGGTTTGGTGATCGATCGGGAAAGGAGGAGTCCGATGAGGATGGAAGCCAGAGTCGACAATCCGAGTATGAGGACCATGATGAACTGCGCCGTTCCGGCTTTGGCCAGATTCCCTTTTGCGCTCGATTTTGCCGATACGAGATTGGCATCAATCATGGTCGTGATCGTTTTTTGGAGATCCGTTCCATCTTTCTGTCCCTCGGCCGCGATCACGGTCTGCTCTTCGGCATCCTTGCCCGCCGAGTCGAGGACGATCATCCTGTCGGCAAGATCGGTGAAGGTCTTCCATTGCGCGCTCAGGGTATCGAAGTTCTTTTGATCATCCGGGTCATTGATGGTTGCCTTATAGGCAGCGGCGCTTTTTTCGAAGCTCGCCCTATACCCCGCGATGCTATCTCGTGCCGCGCTTCCCTGGTCACCCTTGAATTGGGCCATATCCTTCATCGCCATGAAGGCGTTCAACATCGAATCGGTCATCATTGAGAGATTTACAAGGGGGACGGTGTCGTATTGGTAGGAGTGAAAGCCCTCCGCGGCGATCTGGCCGATATTAAGAACCCCATAGCCTCCCACGCCAAGTGCGATCACCGCTACTCCGAGAAACCCTGCGATCAATTTCATTCCGATCTTCATGCTCTTCCTCCATCCAACGGCCCTACGGGCTCGATCGAGTCTGACTAGAATCTCCCCGATCTGTTAGCAGGCTCCATGCCATAGTTGGCTTGGACGGAAAAAGTCATTCCGGATATGACAAAAGCGGAGGAAGTATCTTCGCTTTAGAAGAGAAGGCCTGCAACCGAGGTTGAAGTCCAGCTTCAGGTAATGGTGCAATTGGTGGAGACAAAATCACTTGCGACGAAGGACAGATGTTGATGTATCAACCCTGGTTGTCGGCCTTGGTTTTTCTCGCCTTGAGGCGTTTGCTGACGGCTTGGGGACTTATCCCGAGAAGCTGGGCTGCCAGACTCTGGCTTCCTTCAGCCCTCCGGAGCGCCTCGTCGAAGAGGAGTTCAGAGAGTTCCTTGAGGCTAGGAAGGGGGCTTGGAAAGGCTGCTGTCGTCGAAGGAGGGGCTGCTCCCTGTCGTCTTTCGCCCATGAGCTCCTTGAAACAGGACAGGGACAGGACTCCACCTTCGTGGCGGGTGATGGCTTCGAAAATCATTGCGCGGAGTTCTCGGACGTTGCCGGGGAAGTCGTAGGAACGAAGGAGCCCGAAGAGCTCTGGAGGTGGACTGGGGATTTTTTTCGAAAGCTCGGCCGCGCTTTGTTCGAAAAACCGCTCGACGAGGAAGGGTAGGTCCTCCTTCCGATTTCGAAGCGGAGGGATGTGAAGGCGGTGGCTGTGGAGCCGATAGTAGAGATCCCTCCTGAACTCCCCCGTCTCGATCGCTTTTTCGAGGTTGCGATTGGTCGCGACTATGATGCGGGCCTTGCTCCTTTTGAGAAGGTCCGAACCGAGGGGATAGTATTCCCCCGACTCGATGACGCGAAGCAGCTTGACCTGGGAGCCGCTGGAAAGATCTCCGATTTCGTCGAGAAAAAGGCTGCCGTTCTTGGCGCGCTCGATGAGGCCATCGAGACTTCCCTGCGAGCCGGTATAGGCTCCGGCTCGATGTCCGAAGAGGAGGTCCGAAAAAAAGCCGTCGTCGAGACCCGCCACGTTGACCGCCACGAATGCGCCCTCGCGTCCGGAGAGGTCATGGACCGCCCTGGCAAAAAGTTCCTTGCCGACTCCCGTCTCGCCGCTGATCAGGACGGGATGGGAACTTGGCGCGATTGCCTCTGTGTAGGCGAAAAGGGGGCCCATCGACTTTCCGGCCGTGGCTATAGTGTCGAAGGCAGGGTGGCGTCTCCGCCCCGGGAAAAGGAGCTTTTCGCGGATCTCGAGGTTTTCGCGTTCGAGTTCTTTCATTTGAATGAGTCGCCGCACGCTGCTTGCGAGGCGGGCAGCCTCGACCGGCTTCGTCAGATAGTCCGCCGCGCCCAGCTTCATGCATTCGACGGCCTTATCAATATCCTTGTTCCCCGTGATCACGATCACGGAAGTCTGCGGCCGCTCCTGCCTGAGTCTGGCAAGGAGCTCCCTGCCATCGGTACCCGGCATCATGAGATCGAGCAGAACCGCTTCTATTGACAGATCCTCCGCCAGGACGAGGAAGTCCTTTGCATCCCTTACGGCGACGACATTGCCGAATCCCTCGGATTTCAGGATATTTTCGACGCTCGCGAGCACGTATTCCTCATCGTCGACGATTGCTATCGGAAAGTCGGGATAGAGACGATCGCTCATGAGGTCTGGCCTTCATCATGAATCAATGCGGGCAATTCCAGGATGGCCGTCGTTCCCATCCCAAGGACGGATTGGAACTCGAGTCTCCCGCCCAGTTTTTCCAGGATGGTGACCGAGATGGGAATGCCGAGCCCGAGGCCACCCTCACCTCGCTTCGTGGTGAAAAATGGATCGCGGATATGCTCGAGCTCCCGGGCGCCCATGCCTCGTCCCTCATCGCGCACGACGATCCTTACCAGCTTCGAGGCGCCGTCGAAGGAACTGCTTACGCCGATCGCCTTCGACCGGTTTTCCAGGGATTGGCAGGCGTTTTGAATCAGGTTGACGAGTACCTGTTCAAGCCCGTGGAAGCTCGCCAGGACGGCAGGAAGGGAAGGCTCGAGCTCGAGATGGAAATGTGAGGTCGCCCGATCGATGGAGTCCCTGAGAAGCCCAACGGCGGCCTCGACGACGTGATTGAGTCCAACCTCTTCAAGGGAATCGCATTCCTCGCTGCGCGAATAGTCCCTGAGGCCTCGCACGATGCTTTCGATATGCCCAGAGGCGTCGAGTATCGCGCGCAGCATGGACGGCAGTCTGTCCCGTAGCTCGGCGTATTCGATGCCTCCAATAATGCTGTCTTCCTCGTCGGCGAGGGCTCTGTCGAGGATGGGGCGCAGCGAAGCCCATACCCTGGTCAGGAAGCCGGCGTTCAGACGGATGGCGTGGTTCGGGTTGCCGACCTCGTGGGCCATTCCGGCGACGAGAAGGCCGAGGGATGCCATCTTTTCCGACTGGATGAGGAGGCGCTGCTGCCGTTGCGCCTCTCGCTCCGCGGCCACGCGCTCGGTGATGTCCACGGCAGTAGTGATTATTACTCGCTTCCCATCCTTCTTGCGATCGAGCAGGGCCGAGTGAACGATCCAGGTGATTGTCCTTCCGTCGCGCGTCGTTATCTCTCGCTCCCGCGGCTCATCCTTGCCTTCCAGCGTGAAAAGCTCCTCAGCCTCGGTCAGATAGTTTGGCGCTTTCTCTCCATAGGCGAGGCGCGCCCAGTCTTCCGTCGTTCGGAGGCCGTCGGCCTCATAGCCCGTCAATGCGGTCCATGCCCGGTTTACGAGTTCGACACTTCTATCGTCCGCGTGGATCATGATGGGCATGGCGGCATTTTCTATCGCTCGACGGAACCGCGCTTCGCTCTCGTCGAGCGCAGCGCGAGCCGCGCGGAGGCTCTTTCGTCGGAGCCTTCTGGCGAAGGCCTTGATGTCGTGGGCAGGTGGACGCCTTGCCAAGCACATCGATTCCCGATCAGCGGTCATTCGCTGCCTTTGCCTGCTCGAACTCTGCATCGGTGCCTCTCGCGGTATTGGATATTCCCTAATTTAACCAAATATATATGAACCTAGCACAAAACATCGTGGCAATCGAAGCATCTTTTCGGTAAAGGATGGCACTATCGCTTCGGGCTCGCGGAGATATCCGTCGTGATAAAATCATTCGTCCTCGGTTGGAACGCAACCGTAGTTGAACTAATTATCAATATATTAATATTGCAGATTCCTTGATGCCCGAATGTCACACTGGGCTCAATGGTCCCTTGCCGGAGTCGAGCAGGGCCCGCCTTCCCTTCTCGTCTATGCACGCTTTCCCCAAATCGTTATATTGGTTTAATCTCCCGCACGATCTCAAGCGATCCCGCAAAGATTCCATGAGACAGTCTCTTCACCCACCAGGAAGCAGCATGCCCAAGCCGGACATAACGAATCCCGCCATTAGAAACATCGCCATTATCGCCCACGTCGACCATGGCAAGACCACCTTGGTCGACGCCATGTTCGGCCAGTCCGGGCTGTTCAGGGCCGATCAGGAGGTGCCCGAGCGCCTCATGGACAGCATGGACCTCGAGCGGGAGCGCGGGATCACGATCGCGGCGAAGAACTGTTCGGTCGTCTGGGAGGGCGTGAAGATCAACATCCTCGACACGCCGGGCCACGCCGATTTCGGCGGAGAGGTCGAGCGCGCGATTTCGATGGTCGACGGCGCCATACTTCTCGTCGACGCCTCCGAAGGCCCCCTGCCCCAGACCCGCTTCGTGCTGAGCAAGGCCCTTGCCAATCGCCTCTCGATCATCGTCGTCATCAACAAGATAGACAGGCCCGACGCCCGGGTAGCCGAGGTCCTTTCGGCGATATACGATCTTTTCATCGACCTCGGCGCGAACGAGGAACAGCTCGAATTTCCCGTCCTCTACGCGATCGGCAAGGCAGGCATCGCGAAGAACAGCCTCGAGGAGGAGGGCGACAGCCTGAAACCCCTTTTCGACGCCATCGTCTCGAAGATCGGCGCCCCAGCCTACGTCAGGGACGAGCCCTTCCAGATGCTCGTATCCGATCTTTCCTATTCGGACTATTTCGGGCGTCAGGCCATCGGCAAGGTCGTCAACGGCCGCGCCCATTCCAAGGATAGCCTCGTCTGCATAGGCGACGGCGATGCGCAGCGCAACTTGAACGTCTCGAAACTCCACACCTACGCGGGCGTCAAGCTCGTCGAGACCGAAAGCGCCGAGCCGGGCGACATCGTCGTCCTCTCGGGCATCGAAAATGTATTCATAGGTGACACGATCTGCACGCGGGAGTCGCCGAAGGCCCTGCCGCGGATCATGGTCGACGAGCCGACGGTGGCGATGCGTTTCTTCGTCAACAGCTCGCCTCTGTCCGGCCAGGACGGCAAGAACATCCAGTCGATGAAGCTCCTCGAGCGACTCCGCAAGGAGACCCTCCGCAACGTGTCCATCCAGGTGGAGGAGATAAAGGGGGGCGGCGGCTATGTCGTCCGCGGCCGCGGCGAGTTCCAGCTCGTCATCCTCATCGAAATGCTGAGGCGCGAGAATTTCGAGATCTGCGTGAGCCGGCCTGAGGTTATCTGGAAGTTCAAGGATGGCGCGAAGCTCGAGCCGATCGAGCATCTGTACGTCGATTGCGCCGAGGAATACTCGGGCATAGTCACGGAAAAGCTCACCGGTCGCAAGGGCAGGATGCTCGCCTACACCTGCCACGAGGGTGGCCGCGTCCACCTCGAATTCTCCGTACCCTCGCGCTCTCTCATCGGCTACCGCGATACCTTCCTCACCGACACCAAGGGCACGGGCATGATGAACTCCTACATGACGGGCTACGAGGAATTCCGCGGCGAATTCGACGGTCGGAGAAGGGGCTTCCTCGTCTCGGACCGATCGGGCAACTGCGTCACCTACGGCCTGTACCATCTCGAGCCCCGCGGCAATCTCTTCGTCGTGCCCGGCGACCCGGTCTACGAGGGCATGATCATCGGCGAGCACAACCTCGATTCCGATCTCGTGGTCAATCCAAGCAAGGAAAAGAAGCTTTCGAACATGCGCTCCGTGCTCAAGGACGAGGCGTTGACCCTGACGCCGATCCAGCCTCTTTCGCTCGAGCGCGCCATCCTCTATCTCCAGGATGACGAGATGGCAGAAGTGACGCCCAAGTCGATTCGCCTGCGCAAAAGCGTCCTTTCGGCCATTGAGAGAAAGCAGAAGCAACGCGAGAACGCCTGAAGCCCGAGACGCCGCGAATGGCCTGCGGCGCCGCCTACAGTGCGGCGAACCCCTTCCAGGCATCGAGATCGAAGCCGACGGCCGCCTTCTTTCCGTCGCGAACGATTGGAGTGCGGAGGAGGAGGGGGTCGGCGAGGAGGGTTTCTTCGAGATCGATCTCCATGTGATCGAGGCCCCGATCCTTCCACCGCTTCCCTGTCCGGTCGGGCAGGGCCTCGATGCCGAGGGCTGCAGCCACTGAACGAAGCTCGCCTTGGCTGATTCCCTTGTCGGAAAGGTCGATCAGCTGAAAGGCGATGCCTCGCTCCTTGAAGAAACGCTGGGCCTTCTTCGTGTCCTGGCAGCGGGGAGTGCCGAAGATCTGAAGCGCCATCGATGCCTCATTTCGCCCGGGCGAAATAGAAACGGGCGAATTCCTTGTCGCTTATCGCGATGTGATCGAGGAGCCAGTCGCGGAGGAAGCGGGCGAAGTTGTTGGGAACGAATTTCTTGCCCGTCTTGTATTCCTGCACCGACTCGAGCATCGTCTTGATGAAGAGTTCGTGCTTCTGCTTGTGCTCCTGAAAGCGATCGTATTTCGAATCCAGCATGAGCCTTTCTTCGTCCTTGAAATGGACGAGCACATAATCGACCGACTCCTTCATCACTTCCCTGAACTCGACGTCCATGGTCTCCTTGTCCTTCATACAGGCATCAAAGAGGGCGTTGGTCAGCTGAATCAGGCGCCGGTGCTGCGAGTCGACGCTGGGGATGCCGACCTCGTATTTCTGTTCCCATTCCACGAACTTTCCCATAGGTTTTCTCCGAGGGCCATCCCGGCCTCACAGATCCCCTATCGTCGCGACCATCACGGCCTTGATCGTGTGGAGGCGATTTTCGGCCTCGTCGAAGACCTTCGAGGCGGGGGAGCGGAAGACGGCGTCGGCTACTTCCATCGAGTCGAGGCCGTACTTCTTCTTGATGTCCTTTCCCACGTCCGTCTCGGTGTCGTGGAAGGCGGGAAGGCAGTGGAGGAAGATGGCGTCGGGGTTGCCGGTCTTCTTCATGAACTCGGGCGTGACCGAGTAGGCCTTGAGCTGGGCGATCCGCTCCTCGAACTTGGCCTCCTCCCCCATGGATACCCAGACGTCGGTGTAGAGGGCATCGGCTCCTTTTAGGGCCTCGTCGACCTTATCAATACTGAAGAATTCGATCTTGCCGCCCGTCGTCGCGGCGACGGCCTTCATCTCGGCGGTCAGCTTCTCGTTGGGCCAGAGCTCCTTGGGGGCGAGGGCGACGAAGTGGAGGCCCATCTTGGCCGAGCCGATCATGAGGGCGTTGCCCATGTTGTTGCGGGCGTCGCCGCAATAGACGAGCTTGACCTTGTTGAGGGGCTTGTGGACGTTCTCCTCGATGGTGAGGAGATCGGCGAGGATCTGCGTAGGATGATCGTCGTCGGTGAGGCCGTTCCAGACGGGGACGCCGGAGAATTTCGCGAGGTCCTCGACGAGCTTCTGCGAGAAGCCGCGGTACTGGATGCCGTCGTACATGCGTCCCAAGACCTTCGCGGTGTCCTCGACGGATTCCTTCTTGCCCATCTGGGAATTGGTGAGGAAGGTTACGTTGCCGCCCTCGTCCCAGATCGAGGTCTCGAAGGCGCAGCGGGTGCGGGTGCTCGCCTTGTCGAAGATAAGTACTATGTTCTTCCGATGGAGGAGTTCGCCCTTGATGCCCGCGCGCTTCTTGGCCTTGAGGTCGCGCGAAAGGTCGAGGAGGTAGCGGATCTCCTCGGTCGTGAAGTCCTTGAGGGTGAGGAAACTGCGTCCCCTGAGATTGACGGGCATGATGGCCTCCTGGTTCGGGATGTCGCGGCGCGCTGCGGTCGGGCGCGAGGCGGGCCCGGAAAGCCTAGCATCCGGTTCGCCGAAAGGTCAAGGAAAGGCCCAGTGCATAAATAATTAGGGAAGCGCATAAATCAAAACCGCCGCGGAGTCTGCTCCGCGACGGTTATCGATCGGCGAAATGTATCGCCGCCACAGAATCGGAGCCGACCGCCTAGCTCGTCCTCTTCTTGGGATAGAGGAAGCGCTTGATGCTCTGCTTCGGCGTCTTCTCGAAGGGCTCCTCCTGCCTTTCGACGCGGCCGATGCGAGAGAAGGCGGTAAGCCGCGAGTTGGCTTCCTTTTTAATGGATTCGAGGAGCTGCGCCGCGGCCTGTTCGACCGAGTGGAAGGCTTCGCCAGCCTTCTGTCCCGCGGCATGCCCCGCGGCGCTTGCCGCGTGACCCGCTCCAGCCAGGCTCGATTTGACCTTGGCCGCAAGCTCTTCAAGGACTTCGGGTTTGAGGTGGATGAGGGCGGTGAGGCCCTTTTCGTCGCCGTAGACGAGGGACTCGGCAACATGGGGCGAGGCGTTGATGACCGCTTCGATTTCTTCGGGATAGATGTTTTCACCCGAGGCGCCGAGGATCATCGTCTTGATCCGGCCGCGTATGGCTATATGCTCCTTCGCGTCGACATAGCCGAGGTCGCCCGTGCGGAACCAGCCGTCGTCGCTGAAGGCCTCGCGGGTTCGCTCTTCGTCCCTGTAATAGCCGGAAAACACATTGGGGCCGCGCACCTGGATTTCCCCCTCTCCTGTGTCGGGCCGGGGATCGGCGATGCGGACCTCGCATCCCTTGAGGGCGGGGCCCGCATAGCGGAAGCCTTGAATTTGCGGGTTGGAGCCGGCAAGCATGGGCGAGGTTTCGGTAAGGCCATATCCGACCGCGTAGGGGAACTTCGCGTGGCGGAGGAAGGATTCCACGTCCTCGGCGAGAGGAGCCCCGCCGATGCCATAGAAACGCATTTTGCCGCCGAAGGTCTTCATGAGCTTGAAGCCCGCAACTCTTTCGAGGAGGGGCTTGAAAGCCGCCACCTTATAGAGGCCCATCCCGGCCAGGGTGGGAGCCACGCTCGCGCGGTAGACCTTTTCGATGATGAGGGGCACGGTCAGCATGCAAGTGGGCTTTACTTTGGCGAAGGCGGGCAGGAGGGCCGTCGCGGTCGGCGGCTTGTCCAGGTACCAGACGACGGAGCCCTGCATCAACGGAATGAGGAAACCGATGGTGAACTCGTAGGTGTGGGCGAGGGGAAGGACGGAGAGAAAGCGGTCTTCCGGTTTGATGACGATGATGCCTCGGCAGGACCATGCGTCCCAGACGAGGTTGCGATGGCTGAGCATGACGCCCTTGGACAGACCTGTGGTTCCCGAAGTGTAGACGATGGCGGCGAGGTCATCGGCCGAGACGGGCACCGGTTTCCACGAGGCCAGCGCCGCTTCGAGGCGCGCTTTTCCCCCGGAGCTGGTGACGTCAATGGCATCGGCAGGTCCGGAAATGAGGGCGAGATCCTCGATCGCCAGGACGATCCGTCCCTGGGAAGCCTCGGCGATCTTGGGCTGGAGCTTTCGGCTCGTAAGGATGAGCTTGGCGCCCGCGTGCTCGATGATGTTCTTCATCTGCTCGGGCATGAAATCGTTGAGAATGGGCACGAGGACGGCGCCCGCCCTCGAGGCGCCGAGATAGGATATGCCCCATTCCGGCCGGGATTCGCCGACCAATGCGACTCGATCGCCCTTCGCGATGCCGTAGAGGCCGAGGAGAGCCGCGAGTTTCTTCGTCCTCGGCTCGAGCTCGGAATAGCCGACCGGCTCTGCGCCGATCATTCCCAGGAAGGGGCGTCCCGCGAACTCGCGGCCGCTTTTTTCGATCACTTCGGGGATGGTAAAGGCTTCGATATTGATCATGCGGTGACTCCTCGGGCCGCCCGTGGGCGCGCGACATATCATGACTTTGACCGACACAAGCGCTCCGAGGTTGCGTCGCGGTAATCAAAAATGAATAAACGCTCGCCGAAAATAGCCCGGAAGTCGGGTGCTGTCGAGGGTCAATGCGTCACCGCAGGCTGAAAGATGCAGGAATCAGGGTACTGATCGCGTGAACATGTAGAGGCTGTCGCTGTCAGGGCAGGCCGCGGCGAGACTGAGGCCGTCCGCGGAAAAGGCGAGAGCCCCCGGCTTGACCGGGTGGCCTTCGGTTCCGTCGGGAAGAAGGCAGGCGAGCCAATCGAGTTGGCCGAGATTACCCACAGAAAATGCCGCGAGACCGTCACTCGCCCCGCTGCCCGACACAACGAGTAGAGTTCCGTCCGGGCTAAGGGCCAAATGTTTGGGGTAGTCGAATCCGAGGATCGGCGCCGTGCCGCTTTTTGCCGCGGTGCTCGCCTCCCAGTTGCCAGCTGCGTTCCGATCGATCCTGATGATGGATTTTCCATAATATGAAAGCGCAAAGACGCTCCGTCCGTCCGGCGAGAACGAGAGATCGACCGGATCGGAAAGGCTGGCCACGCTAGAAAGTGCGAACTTCGTCAGGCAGGCCTGGAGACCGAGGGCCCCGCTGGCCGGATCGATCGAACAGAACCAGAGGCTGTCGTCACCCGAAGATCCCAGGACAAGGGTCGAGGCATCGGGCGAGATCGCGAGTGCGGTCGGCCTGCTCAAGAGTTCGAAGCCCGGGCTCCCTCCCGCGACGAGGATGGTAGAGGAAACAGGCGCACCTGAGGCGAGGTCGATCCCGTAGATCGCATTGCCGCCCTCGGATGCGATCCATGCGCGTTTCCCGTCCGGACTCACTTTCAAGGCTGTCGCCGTCGTAAAATCCGGCCTGACCAGGGAGGGCCCGGGACAAAGAACGCCATCGGCCGACCGGGTCAATGAAATGAGGCTGCCGTTGCTTGTACCGAGGGCAAGAAGACTGTCGCTTCCCGTCGAAGCGACAAGGGAGGCCGAGGCCAGCGCGGGAACTGCGCTCGAAAGGAGAGAGGCTGTGGGGAGGGGCGATAGGCCGGAATGGAGGGAAAAGTCGCCTACTGCTCCCGAGTCCTTTCCGGCGAGGAAGAGGGATGCATTGTCGGGCGAAAAAGCCAGATCGCGGCAGCCGTCGAGACCCCTGGCGGCATCCGTTGCGCCAAAATCTGCCCGGAGGAGTGTTTCGTTCCAGGATAGGGGACCGAAAGCGACAGGGGGAGAAGCTATGAGCTTTGCCTGAGCCGAGCGAGCCGTAAAGGGTTCGGTGGAGACCCAATCGATGCGCTCCTCCCCTTCGGCACGGGCCCGGAGGGAGACCTCGCCTCCGGAAGCGAGGATCAGTTCTCCGTTGCCGTACCACGAGCCGGTTCCCGCTGTCGATGGAATGGCGAAGCGGGCTTCGGCTCCCGCGGCCATTCGGCGCAGGGGTGGCCGGGTGGCGAGCGTTTCAGCGGTAAAGCTTGGACCTATCAGGGAAAGGGCAATGCTGCCGCTTGGCGGTTCGAAGACCAGGGAAACCGTCGTCTCGCAGCCCGCGACGATGAGGATCGAATCCGCCAGACCGGCGAGTTTTCCTCCTTCGTTTGAAAGAAGGAGCGATAGATTCCATGAGCCGGAGGGGAGATCGGAAATGGCGAGGCTTCCGCTAAGTCCTGTCGCCAAAAGGGGAATGCTTGCCTTGTCCAGGGCCGAAAGCTGTCCCGATAAACTGATGCTCCCGCTGGGAACGCCGATCGTCGACCATGCGAGGGCGAGACTTCCGGTGCCTCCTTCGGGCAGGAGTACGATTGCCGCGCTCTGCTTGTCGCCGGGGCCAAGGTTCAAGACGATGGAGCCCGCCACGAGACGCCTTCCGTCGGCTGCGAGCCCCTCAACGGCGACGGACCAGGTTCCCGGCGCGAGGCGTAGAGTCTGGCTAGCCTGATTGGACGAAGACGCGACGGTCAGACCCTCGGGCCCCGAAGCGAGGATGGAATAACTTGCAACCGCCGCCGAAACAGGAGCGAAGGCGCGAGCCTGGGCGCCGAAGGAAAGGGTGACGAGGGCTTCAGCCGAATTGGGCGTTTCCGGCGCTCGACAACCGGGAGTCATGGTGAAGAGTATTCCCATCATGAGAAGGAAAGGAAGGATCGCCAGCCCCCTACCGGAACCCCTGCCCAGGTCTCTCCCCCTCGATCCCCCTTGCCGACGCGGGGCCGAGGCTAGCATTAGCGAAAGCAGGCCTGGCGGGAGCGGCGGCTTGGGCGGCCGGGGCGGCGAAACGAGGGGGCAGGGCGCCATCTCGACATTGAATTTGCGCATAGGCACCTCCTGTGCGGAGGAGAAGACGCTTGCGGGTGGTGGGAATGCTTCAAAGCTTGGCGGAAAATCCAAAATTGCCGAAACTTGAGAGGTTGGCATGCCTGTCGCACTGGTGCCCTTTCCCTGGGGAGCTATAATTGGTGGATAATGTCAGACGACGGCCTTTGTTTCCGTCTTTCTGTCTCCCCGAGTCCCTCGGCCTTTCCGCCCTGGGCATGAAAGCGAGAGTACGCACATTGATATCAATAAGCCGCACGAAGCCTGCCGCCCTTAAAAATAGCATGGAGGAATTGGTGAAGAGTCCAGCCGCGAAGAGATTGGGTTTCCTTTTCAGCCTTATGGCGATGGCGGCGGGTGCTGTGTGGGGACAGACGGCGTATACATGGAATCTCGCGGGAAATGGGAGCTGGGACGTCGCGACCAACTGGTCGCCGAATGGGGTACCGGGAACGGTGGTCAGCGATACGGTGACTATCAACACCCCCTATACGGTTACAATGGCTTCCGCAAAGACTATCGCGGGAATAGTTCTTTCCTCGACCGCCGAAGTCGATGTCAACGGTAACAACCTTACGGTAAATGGCCCGGCCAGCTTGGCCAGTACGAACGCCACGGCCGACATCACCAATGGATCGACCACCTCTTCCACACTGACCTTCGGGGGTACGGTCACCCTGGGCGCGGCCACTACCTTCCTCCAGGGGGCGAACGGGACGCTGAACCTGTTCTTCAACGGCACTGTCAACGGGGCCTTTGATCTCCTGCTCTCGGCCACCGGGAGCAGGGTCGTCGCGGCTACTGCCACCGCCGCGATAGGGGCGATAACACCTATCGCCAATATTTCCATTAGTGGTGCTTCAACCCTCGCGATGGGGAGCAACGACCTTCATATGACCGGCAGTCTCACCAGGTCGAACTCGGCGGGCATATCGAGTTCGGCGAATCTTTTCCTGGAAGGCACAGGAACCTCGGCCATCGACACTACCGGCTCGACCTTCACCAATATGGTCGTCGCCAAAACGGGAGGCGGACAGGTTTCTCCCTCGGCCGCACTCACGCTCGCGGGCAATCTCACTCTCACCTCAGGGACCCTTTCGATGGCGAATCTGGCCCTCAATATCGCAGGCAACATGAGCGTCGGCACGGGTATCCTGAGTTCCATTGGTACGATAACCTTCAACGGTAGCACCGTCCAGGCTTTAGATTTCACCAATGCGAGCATAGCTTCGGCCACCCTGATCTTCGCGCAGACCGGCGTAGGGACGGCGACGGCGAGTCCCGCCGTCTCGGTAAGCGATGTCCAGTTCACCTCTGCCGCCACCTGTTCGACGAGCTTCTCCGGCGCCCTGAATTCGACGAGCATCAGCGCGATCACAGCCAACGCCCAGGCCATCGCGCTGAATGGCGGCGGCACAATCACAAACGCCGTCACCTTCGCGAACACAGGGCCGCTCACGATCGGCGGGGCGATGACCTTCTCCAACGGAGCAACAGCGACAGCTCCCAGCTCCAAGAGTCTGTCCGGGACCATCATCGCGACGGCGGGCAACCTCCTTTTCGGTACGACGGCATCTACGCTGACAGGATCCACGATTCTGCAAGCCAACGCCGGGGCGGCTTATGTGACGCTGGGGGCCATTGGCGGGTCAGGCAATGGTCTGAGCATTCACGGTGGCACGGGAGCCACGGCGGTTTCTGGCGACATCGGCAGCTCGGGAGCGCGACTTACGACTGTGACGGCCGACGTGACTGCAGGAGGAAGCCTCGCCCTGCAATCGGTCTACACGAGCGGAGCCCAGAGCCTCGGTTTCGCTACGGCCGCCTCGACGACCTTGAATGGGGCCGCCTACGACACCAGCCTCGCCGTAGGAGCGGGGATCAGCCTTGCCGGCCCGGTCCTCCTCGGCACTGGCATCACCTTCACGACCGCCGGCTCCAACTTGAGCTTCGGATCGACGATCAATGGGGCCCAGGCACTCGCCTTCGCCACGGGAGCGGGCAGCATTACGACCAGCGGGGCTATCGGCGCCTCGACCGCGCCGACCGGCATCACCCTCACATCCGGGGCCTGGACCCTCGGCGGGACACTCGCCACGAGCGGGGATCTCGCGCTGAGCGGCGGAAGCCTCGATGTGAGTGCGGGCAACTTCGCCATAAGCCTGGGCGGCAACCTCACTGGTGGCGGAAGTTTCGTCGCCCAGGCGGGCACGGTCACCTTCACGGGGACGGCCGCGCAGACCGCGGCAAGCTATACCTATTATGCGGTTGTCGCTAATAAGACGGGTGGCAGCCTGACGATGACCTCTCCGACGATGACCAGCCTCGCCACGGGTGCGGGCAAGGCCTTCGCCTTGAGCCTTGCCGGCGGCGGCTCGGTCGCGAATGCGGTGACACTTGACAATACCGGAGCCTTGACCATATCGGCGGGTTTCGCATTTTCGGGCGGCGTGTCGGCCATAGGGACACCCGGCACCAATTGCCCAGCCACCTTCGACCTGGCGGGCCTCCTGTCGGCTGCGGGCGCAGGAGTGCTAAATTTTGGGACGATACCGGTGTCGGTGACGGGAAGCGCGACTGCCGGCGGCGCCTCGACGGGGCAAATCACCCTCGGGGCTATCTCCATCGCCGACGGCGCGACCCTGAGCCTTGGCGCGGGAGCCTCCACGCCCGTCAGCATCGGCGCGATCTCGAGCGGGGCCTACACCCTCGGAGCGGGGCTGACGATCGCGACGGCCGGCACGGTCACAGCCGGCGGCGCAATCACCCTCACGGGGGATCTGACACTCTCCAGCGGAACCCTCGACCTGGCCGGCCAGGCCCTGACTTTGGGTGGCAATTGGAACGGTTCGGGAGGAAGCTTCACCGCGAGCGCGGGTACGGTCACCTTCAACGGCACGAGTACCTCGGTCATCTCGGGTTCGAATAGCTTCGCCACTCTCCAGTGTACGACCGCGGGCAAATTCCTGAGCTTCACCGCGGGGACTACGCAGATCGTGGCAACCTTCACCATTGCTGGGGGGCCCCTCAGTCCCATTACCCTTCAGAGTTCATCCTCCGGCTCAGCATGGTTCATCAATGTGACGACGACTGCCACCGTCAGTTACGCGGAGGTGAAGGACAGCAACGCGACGACGGCGATCAGCGCCACCTCGAGCAAGGACCTCGGCGGAAATACCAATTGGACCTTCCCTGCCTCTACCCTTACCTGGACCGGAACGACCTCGACCGATTGGAATACTTCCACCAATTGGTCGCCGGCCTACGTGCCCAATACGACGGACAACGTAACTGTGCCCGACACGAGCCTGGGATCGAACCGATATCCAACTCTTGCGGCGGCGACGACGATCAACAACCTGACTCTCGGCTCGGCTGTCTCGACCCTGGACCTGAATGGCTTTCTGCTTACGGTTAATGGGACCTTCGCCAACAGCGGCAGCCTCCTCCTCACGGGCAATGAATCGACACCCGTGGGTCTCGGCGCGACGGTGCCTGGAACGGTTGTGTATAAGGGTACTACAGCCGGGCTGAGCCTGGCCGGTCTGACATCCTTCACCAATCTCACCATAAATGGCGCGAGCGGAACCTTCACCCCGGCCGTGGGTACCGTTGCGGTCTCTGGGGCGCTGACGATAAGCGCGGGAACCTTGGCCATTCCGGCGGCGATGACCATGAGCTCGGCCGACCTTACGGTAAATGGCGGGACCCTCGATTTCGTGGGAACGCCCACGGCCTTTTCGACGGGGAACCTGAGTCACAGTTCGGGCACGATCGCCAATACCGCTACGAACACGATAACGGTGTCGGGCAACCTGAGCGTAAGCGGCACCTTCTCGACGCCGCTGAATTCGACGATCGATATGTCGGGCACGGGAACGATCAATACAGCGGTGCAGATCGGAAATCTCACCGTGGTGAGCGGAGCGGCACCGGTGGTGACGGTGGCGACGAGCGCCTTGAACCTGGCCGGGACCTTGGACGTGCAGAACGGAACGAGCCTGACGGACGCGACGAGCAACCTGGGAATGACGGTGGCCGGGGCTATGACACTCGCGGGGACCATGAGCGGGGGTAGCGGAACGGACAGCTTCGCGGCGGTCGGCGGGGCGGGAACCTTCAACGCTACCAGCGGAACGAGCACGATCAGCGGGAACCTGTCGGTGACGACCTTCAACCACGACAACGGGACGGTGGTGTTCACGGGTGGGAGCCAAAACGGCTATACCTTCAACAATGTGACTATAAACGGGACGGTGAGCGCCTCCGGCGGCGGAGCGGGAGCCTGGACCTTGCTCGGTTCCCTGACGAGGACTTCCGGATCCCTCGACATGGTGGCGAACAGCCTGAACATCCGCGGCGACATCGTCTATACGGCGGGCAGCTTGAACTCCTCAGGCACTGTGACGATAGACGGTACGGCGGCTCCTCAGGCAATCGACTTCAGCGGCGCGACCCTCGCCAATCTGACAATCAACAATACCTGGTCGACGCCGACGGTGAGCGCCGGTTCGGCCATTTCGCTGTCAGGGACGCTGACAGTTACCTCGGGCAATCTCGTTTTGGGCGCCAACGCCCTCACCGTATCTGGGCCGAGTTCCGTGACAGGCACTTTAACTGGCGGTTCTGCGCTCGTGACGCTGACGGGAGCTGTCAATGGCTCGGGGACCTTCGACGTGGGTGCTGGCGGCATGACCTTCGGCACGACCTACGGAGCGACGACGTCGACGGGCAGCTTCAACATGCAGGGCACGGGGAACCTGAGCTTCACGGGTAACGCGATTCTGAGCGGGACGGTGACGGGCAACGCGACGGTGGGCCAGAATCCCTCGATCATCTTTTTGGCAAACGCGACCTGGACGGGGGCGAGCTTCACGGCGAACGGGGATGTGGTGGCCTTTCAGGGCGGGGCGGCCCAGACCTTCACGACGGGAGGGCTTGCGAGCTACGGTCCGCTATCGATAGCAAAGACGGTCGGGACAACGGTGACGAGTTCGGGGAACCTTACGGCGACGAGCCTGACGGTAACTACGGGGACCTTCGCTGTGGCGATCGCGGACACGCTGACGGTGAGCGGCTCGACGGCGGTGAACGGCGGGACCCTGACGCTGACGGGGGCCTACGCGGGCGGCGGGGCCACCTTTGGC
>DATKVC010000018.1:0-161572 GCA_035530275.1 Rectinemataceae bacterium
CGAGAACGGGAATCGAACGGCTTGGCGCGCCGAGCGATAGCGAGGATGAGCGCGCAGGATGCGCGCGGAAGCGCCAAGACGCGGCCCGGAAAGCCGAACGAAGTTTAGCAAAGCGTTAGTCATGGATGACGAGGCTTGAAGGCCTATTCGCGAATCTTGATAGGAGGTCATCAACGAGCTTGACCATCGCGGGCCGTTCAGCATAACCGCCGTATTCGCGCACTTCCGTCTCTATGCGCTCGTAGCCATTGCGCGAGTGGGCGCGCTCGAGTTCCTTTCGTACGCCTTTTTGAGATACCTCGCCGCGTCATCGGGATAACTGTGACTTATCTGCGGGTAGTGGTCTCGCATGACGCTTTCATAGTGGCTCGCGAACTCGCGGAGCCTCTCGACCAAGCCCTCGGCCGCGAGGATGGCAGCCTGGAAATAGTTGGAATTGCTAGGAAGCTAAGCGATTGCCCTTTCCCGCGCTCCTCTGCATCCGTATTCGCGAAGCAGAAGGCGATCGCGTTCGCCAGGGAGTGATCTTCGGCGGCGAGCCGTTCGAGGACAAGGGACTCGAGCTCATCGCGCGTAAGCTTGCGCACTAGGTCGGCCGGATTCGGTCGCCCGCTGCTAGCGGGCACGTAAATAGTTTCCATTCCGTACAAGGGCCACAGGCCCTTATCGGGCTTCTTGCCTTTGATGCTCGCTGGAATCACTCCTTTCGCCTAATATCGTACCCTATCGCCCGATAGCCACGCTCACGCTTGGCCCACATCCGGCTCAACCTCGGATCATCGACTTCCACATAGTCATAGATACGAAGGTCGGCCTTGCCCTCGCTGATCCGGTTCAGGCGACCGGCATATTGCTGGAGCGTTCCCTTCCAGGAGATCGGCAATGCAAGGACAAGTGTGTCAAGACTTGGATGGTCGAATCCCTCGCCGATCAACCTTCCCGTGGCCACGACAATCCTCGGTTTGCCTTCGGGGACCGAGTTGAGACGGGAGAGCATCTCGGCCCGCTTTTTCCTGGTCATGCGCCCATGCAAGACGAATACCTCGGGATCCAAGGGCGTGATAAGGGCGACGAGAGCATTGAGGTGCTCGCTTCGCTCGGTGAGGATAAATATTTTCCGGCCCTCATGCCACGCTTCCTCGACGTCACGAAGTATCAGATGGTTTCTTGCCTCATTAGTGGCCAATAGGCCGAATACAGACTGGATGCCAAGTTCGGAAGAGAACACACAGTTCTTGATGCGCAGCGCCTGGACCTCCATGGCACCCGGCTTCAGCGCAAGGGATGCGGCAGCATGGCGAATCGGACCGCACTGCATGAAGATGATGGGATCCAACCCATCACGACGTATCGGAGTCGCGGTCAATCCAAGCACATGCCGGGCCTTCACCTGGCGGAGCAAACCCTCGAAGGAAACGGCCGAGATGTGATGACATTCGTCGACTATCACCTGGCCATAGGCCGAGAGGAATTCAGATAATTCTTCCCGCCGCGAAAGCGATTGCATGACCGCAATGTCGACAGTTCCTGCGGCCTTGTTCTTGCCGCCCCCGACGAGACCGATAGTGCCTTCCTTCAATTCGAGAAATTGCCCGAGCCGTTCTCTCCACTGACGGAGAAGTTCCGTCCGATGTACCAGGACCAGCGTACTGACCTTTCTCCTCGCTATCATCGCCGCGGCAATCACTGTCTTACCAAGGTTTGTCCCACACCGGCAATCGCAGGGATTGCGCCTTATGGAATTCAGGATTTGGGAATGCCGCTAGCCGGATCACCCGATTCAGGAGCGGTTGGGGCATGTCCTCCTTCTTGATGTAGATGCGATCCGCTACGACAATGTCAATCGAAGCCGGGAGCGGCCCCGGAATCGTCGCCGCTGAGTGCGACTTCACCTTCCAGGGCTCATCGCCCTCTTCGTATTCAAAGGCGATGTCGAGCGGATCACCATCCGGGATGATGCTCGCGACAATGCGGGCAATAGCATCCGCGTTCATCGGCTCGAGAGAAGCAAGATACGCCCACTGATCAGGATACGGCATGAAATCGCCGTCAACGAAGACGCTTCCCCCGTGGCTCCTCGCCTTCTTCTGCAATGGCAGGGCTATGAGGTTTCCGAAACCGCCCGAGGGCAGGCGGTCCTGGTTCGGGAAAAGTCGGTCGTAACTCGAAAGCTCGAGCTGCCTTCGTCCGGCGCAGGTCCGACTTATGAGAGCAGATCCCAATCGCCTCGCCAACGAGGCAGGGACCGGTGCCGCGAATAGGATCCAAGCATGTGCGCCTTTGCCGGATCGCGAGATTTCCAGCGCGCAGGGGATGGAGAGTTCATGGCAGGTCGCCGCAAAAGCCGAGGCATCCTCCTTCCACTCGCCATCGTCGAAATCCGCTGCCAGGAGCTTACAGGTGTCGTCATCGAGGAGAGGATAAAGGCCGACGACATGGATCCCTGCCAGATGATCATAGATAATCTGATCTGTCAGGGCCACAAGCTTCCTATGCCCACAGGCGGCACACTTCACGCGAGGCTTTTCGCAAACTCCTTCTCGCCATTCATTCTCGCAGACCGGCGAGTAGCCGGATTTCCCCTGCGATGATTCCCAGCGCCGAGCGAACACATCCTGCCTGCCGAAAAAGAGACGACGGAACAGGGCGATCTTCTCCTGGATCGAGAGCGTGACAGGATCTCGGCCTTCCTGCGGGGCCACTTCTCGAACCTGGATGGCAACTGGCTCTCGGCCACCCCAATCTATGCCATGTTGATCGAGGAGGAACTTGAGCCTGCCATTTTCCTCCCGGAGCCTCCTCAGCTCGCTTCCGTCTTGCTCCACAGTTCACCTCGCATCTTCCCGGATCTCGATCGCAATCACTGATTCCGCATCTCGCGCTTCGAGGCCAAGGAGATCGAGATCCGGTAGAGAAAACGCTCGAGCGCGTACTTCGTCAGCATGAGGTCGAAGTCGCGCTTCTCTGCCTTCGCCTTCGCGAGCAGGCGATCGTGAACGGATGCAGCCCTCGCCGACAAGCTCACGCGAGGGCCTCTAGGTAGGGCTGGATCACCGTGGTCACCCGGTCGACCTTGGCGCAGGCCCAGAGCGCATCGCGATCCAGACATCCCTTCCTGCCGGCCTCCCTGAGTGCCTCGAGGGCCACGTCGAGCCCGACTCGCGCGCGGTACTTGAAGCAGTCGGCGATGGTCTTTTCGATGTTCGTGATGCGCAGCGGAATACCTTCAATTAGTCTCGTCTCGACCCCCCAGGCGAGAGAGGCGGGACTGAAGCGGATCACCCGCAAGGCTGGATACTCCAAGCGGGGTATGCGCGCTTTGTTAGGCAGGCCAAGCCAGATCTCGGAGGGTATTTGGGTTGTGAGACCATGAAGACGCAGGGCAGTTAGCAGGCACATAAGGGCTTCAGGATTCCGCTTGGCGACTATGAGAAGATCGCCATCTTCGCTCTGCTGGTAGTCAGGAAGGCAATAGACTCCCCGCCTGAGCCGCCGGAGCAAGTCCTGGCTCGCCATCCGAGAAAGCTCGGCGCGGCTCCATCCAGCGGACTCGAGATCCCGGGCTCGCTGAATGGGGGAGGTCGTAAAGTACTGGCGAATGTCCGCAACTGGCACCATGGGAGATGGCTTTCCTGCGTAGCCGCCATATTCGCGTACCTCCTTCGCCATGAACGTAGAATGCCATGGCAGGGAATTCACTGATCTGAATTGGCCCGATTCACTGGTCGCGGAAGGTGGGATTCAGTGATCCCCTTGGCCGCATTCACTAATTCCCGGCAAGTGATCTACTGGTCCCGATCGCGGGAACCACTGGTCCCGACCTCCGGAATCAGTAATGCCGACTTCCGGAATCTGTAGTGCCACCCTCCGAAACCACTGATCCCGGCCGGGAGAATCAAGGCCCGGTCGACGCAGTCGGCAAGTCGCCACGCGGGATCATCGCGTCGAGGCCTACTTCACCAGAGAGGCCTTATGCTCCCCCAAAATTCGGCATCACTCCCACCTGAACAGGGCCGCGGCCGCGGCAAGAAACACGAGGGTCATCGCTGCAAGCACGCCCAAGTCCCCCGCTATTTGAGCGAAGCCTGCGCCGTCGAGCATGATTGCCCGCGACGATTCGATGTAGTAGGTGATGGGAAAGGCCCGTGAGGCGATCTGCATCGCGCGAGGCGTTCCCTCGAGCGAAAAGAAGACTCCGGAGAGAATCATCATGGGCCAGGTGATCAGGTTCATGATGCCGCCTGCGACCTCCTCGCTTTTGATCCTGGAGGAAAATACCAGGCCGAGGGCGATCATGCAGAGGATGGCCAGGGCGTTCACGAGGAAGAGAAGCCCCCAGGAACCCGCCATGCGGAAGTGCAAGACCGCGTCCGTGCCGGCGAAAATGGCCACGGAGAGGAAGGCAACTATGAAGAATCGGGAAAGGACCTGGGCCGAGACGAATTCGAAGGCGCTCAGTGGCGTGGCCTTGAATCGTTTGAGGACACCGTTGCGGCGATAGCGCACGATCACGAAGCCCACGCCGGAGAGGCTGCCGAGAAGGATATTGATGCCAATTATGCCGGGGACGAACCAGTCGACGTAGCGGATGGGCGTGCCCGAGACCGTGTGTTTGGTGAAGGCGGGATGTGGCGCGGTTTGCGGCGGAGACGCGGCCTGGGCTGAGGCGGAAGCGACCTGCGCCGATTCGTTGGCCGGCGCGAGCATTCTCTCGAGGATATAGCCGTTGGACGAGGCTTCGTTTATGTAGTATTCACTCTTGGAAAAATCGAGCACCATGTCGAGTTGATTGTGCGCGAGCCTGTCGAGGGGAGGCCCGAGCTCCGAATATCGTACGAATTGAATGTGTTTGTAATGAAGGAAGGCTATGTCCGTCGGGCTGCCGACGGCGGGCGGGTCGCCGACGAGTCCGATCTTGAAACTCGTTCCACCTCCCGCAGGGAAGGCGTAGGCGAAACCGAAGATCAGGACGATCGGGAAGACCAGGTTGAAGATGAGGGTCGACCTGTCGCGGAAGAACTCGAGGTTGCGGGCGACGAATACAGCCCAGAATTTTTTCATGCTAGTCGAGCCTCGCCCCGGTGAGCTTGAGGAATAAATCGTCGAGATTGCGCCTCTCGACCGATATTCCGGATAGATCTTTCGCATTGTCCACGAGTTCTCGAAGCGTCGCGTCGGTATCGGGGCAATTGAAGGTCATGAAACCATCCTCGTTCGTCGGGGCGCAGCTGAATGTCGCGCCCTCGGGCAGGGCGGCCGCGGGAACGCGGATGACGGCCTCGCCGAAATGCTTGAGCAAAAGTTCGCGGGGCCTGCCCGACTCGATGATCCGGCCGTGGTCCATGACGATGATTTCGTCGCAGAGGTATTCAGCCTCGTCCATGTAATGCGTCGTGAGTATGACCGTCTTGCCCTGAGCCTTGATGCCCTCGATGAGGCGCCAAAAATTGCGCCTGGCATGGGGATCGAGGCCGGTCGTCGGCTCGTCGAGAAAGAGGAGGTCCGGGTCGTTGATCAGGGCGATGCCGAGAAGCATCCGCTGACGCTGGCCACCGGAGAGCTTTCTGTTGTCGCGGTCGATGAATTCCGCGAGCGAACAGGCTTCGATAATTTCGTCGATCGGTCTCGGTTTCGGATAGAGCTTGGAAAAGAGTTCGAGGGTTTCCCGCACGGTGAGGAATTCCTGGAGCGAGGTGTCCTGGAACTGGATTCCTATGTTTTCCTTGAAAGAATGTGCCACGGCCTCGCCGCGATAGAGGATGGTCCCCGAATCGGCTTCGTGTATGGTTTCGATGACCTCGATGGCCGTGGTCTTTCCGGCGCCGTTGGGCCCGAGGATGCCGAAGCAGGAGCCCGAGCGCACCGAAAAGCTAATGCCGTCCACAGCCTTGACCTTGCCGTAGGCCTTATGGAGATTGTGCACCTCGAGAATGGGCGGAGAGCCCGGGTTTTCAAACATGGGAATTGAATGTACTGATTGACGCGGAACATGGCAAATTATCACTCGGAAGGAACGACACCCATGGTCATGACTTTGGCGGCGAGGTGCTCGCAATCTTGCTCCGGGTGATCAAGGTATGCATGAGCTCGGATGACCTCTCCGTCTGAGTTCCGATCGCCGTCGGAAGTATACCGGTCAGTCTTTCGGTGGATCCGACTTCAGGCGGGCCGCAAGGCGCTTCCATAACCTGAGATGCTCGAAACGGTTCTCCTCCCCCCTCCGCAACCGCCCTAGATTCGAGCGGTGAGTGAAGAAGATCAGAGGTGCAATGAGGAGGGCGAAGCCGAGGAGCCAGGGTGAAGGAGGAATTCCGACAAGCCCGAGGATGATCAGGGATAGGGGAAAGGCGAGGGCCGCCGACATCGAGGCGACTGAGACGATGCCGGTCGAGAAAAGAACCAGGGCGAAGACTAATGCGGCGAGGGCGATCGGCAGCGGTGCGAGGCCGAGGAGGGCACCCGCCGCGGTCGCGACTCCCTTGCCTCCGCGGAATCCGGCGAAGATGGTCCAGACATGACCGATGACGGCGGCGGAGCCGGCGATGAGGCCGAGAAGTTCAGGTGGGAGCCCCGAGGGCTGGCCTAGCCTCGAGATCAATAGAGCCGCGAGTACACCCTTCCCGACATCGACGACGACCACGACGATTCCCGCCTTCCAGCCGAGGACTCGGAAACTGTTCGTGCCCCCCGCGTTCCCGGAGCCCTTCGTGCGGATGTCCAGGCCGAACAGGAGTCGGCCGATCACGATGCTCGTCGGGAAGGACCCGGCGAGGTAGGAAAGAAAGATCATAATTGCGATGGAAGGCAAAGCCATGTTTCAGGACCTTACACCCGAAGGTATGACCGAAAGCGCGACGGCGCCAGGGCCGGTATGGGCGGCTAGGGCGGGACAGATGGTCGTCACGGTGATCGGCCGCCTCTGTTTCCACCCGCGCTCGACGGCATGGGCCAGTTCCCCTGCCGCTTCCGGCGAGCCCACGTGGCCGACGATGACCTCGATTTCCGAACCACGCGGGGCGACGCGCTCGAGCTTCGCGAGGATTGCCCGAAGTCCCCTGCGGGCGCCGGCGTAAATGCCGATAGCGATCGGCATGCCGTCACCGTCGAGGCCGAGAAGGGGCCTGAGTCCGAAGGCGCGAAGCATGAGACCCTTCACGCCGCCCAGGCGGCCCGACCTGATGAGGCTCGTAAGATCAGGGACGGCGACGAGGAGGCGGCAATCGGCAGCGGCGGTCTCGGCGATGCCGACGACCTCCTCCGCCGTGGCGCCCGCTAAGGCGGCCTCGGCCGCCCTTCGGGCGACGAGGGCCGTTCCGATCGAAATCGAGCGAGAGTCCACTACCTTGACCGCCTCCGGACGGCCGGCAACGGACGCGCGTTCTATTCCCGCGCGTCGCCCTCCCTCGAGAGTTCCCGAGAGGACAGAGGCGATGCCGACATAGACGACCTCGCGGGCGGAGGACAGGAGAAGGTCGAATTTGCGGGCAAAGTCGGCGGGGGCGGGCTGGGATGTCGTCGGGTGAGCGGCGGGGGAAGTGCGAAGAAGAGCGAGGAACTCCTCGGGTGTCAGACCGTCGCGATCGAGCCAGCGCCTTCCGCAAAGTTCTACCTGGACGGGGACGCGCTCGACCAAGAACTCCAGCCGGTCGGCGTCGGGAAGATCGCCGGCCGAATCGACGAGGACGGCGCAGGCGGCTCCCCCGCTGCGGGCAGCCATTCGACGTTGCAGCTCCATATCGTCCACCTTCATCGCGGACATCTCCCCGAAAGCCGATCCGAGGCGGAAGACGACGGAAGGGCGATCGGTATGGATATGGATGCGGGCGCGCCGCGAGGTCCCGGCGACGACGAGGGAATCGCCGAGGGATTCGAGGCTCGTGCGGAGCGAGGCGAGTTCCATCGTAGCGCCACTCACGAAAAATTCGGTGCAATAGCGATAAGGGCCGGCCTCCTCGGCCGCGGCGGCGAAGGCCGCTTCGCCCTCGGCGAAGGCGGCTGAAGAATCGAGGTCGTCGATTTCGTGGGAAGCTCCCCCGATATCGCGGAGCCGGCCGCTCGAAATGAAGGCCATGATCCCTTCGAGGACATGGAAGAATCCCTGGGCTCCCGCGTCGACGACGCCGGCCTTCTTGAGTTCGGGCATGATCTCACGCGTCCGCGCCAGGGAAGCTCCGGCCTCGTGGTAGGCGCGCTCGAGTACGACGAGGAAATCGTCCGAGGAATCGGCCTCTCGCTCGGCCGCGCTCGACCAGTCGTCGAGGACGGTGAGAATGGTGCCTTCCCGCGGCTTGCCGAGGGCGGCCCTGGTTTTCGCGCTCGCCGCGCGGAGCGCCACGGCGAAGCGTTTGGTCGTGACGCGGATTTCCTCGCCGAGTTCCTCGGCGAGACCTTGGATGAATTGGGCAAGAATGGCCCCCGAATTGCCTCTTGCCCCGGCGAGGGCCGAATCGGCGGCGGCCCGAAGGGTCGATCCCAGGGGAAGGAAAGAGGAATGGCGCAGCGCCGCCGCGATGGTTCGAGCCGTCGAGGCCATGTTAGTGCCCGTATCGCCGTCGGGAACCGGAAAGACATTGATCGCGTTGAGCTGTGCGGCTCTGGCCATCAGGCGATCCGCCCCGACGATGAGGGCGCGCCTGAGGCGATGACCATCGAGGTAGGCTATCTTCATCTCATGCATGTCGCGCGAACGGCGGCGTGGAGGAGGCCTGGACGCCTCTCGTCATCGGTATATTTCATCCTACCCCATACCTTGTCCGGGCCTTCCTTCCGAAGAAGGGCACGCCCCACAGGGCGGCTGTCATTTCCCATCGGGGCAGTGTAGCCCCGCTTATCCGTGTTGGCCAGCCAGGAAGCGATGAGGATGGAAGGGGAGAAGACCCTCGCTTCCGATCGACCCTATTCCGCGAATCCCGGATGCCGCTTCTCCCCTATCATCTCGCCGAGGGTCGCCAGATCCAGCCGCCGCCCTCTGAGCGGGCGTTTATCCTCGCCATAGATCGGAAGGAGCTCCTCGAAGGGGGCTCGCTCCTCGCTTTCGTAAAGGACGCCGAGGGGAAAGGGCGATTCCTCGAGGGCCCGCGCGAAGGCGACGGCGCGGTCGTCGGCCTTGTATCCCGCCTCGATCTTGTAGGTGTTGGCCTTGAACCACTGCAGTGTGTTGAGCTTGTTGAATGACACGCAGGGCTGGAAGATGTCGACGAGGGCGAGACCCCGATGCCTGATCGCCCGCAGCATGATGTCCGCAGTGCCCTCGATGTCCCCGCTCAAGGCCCGCGCGACGAAACCGACGTTCATGGCTATCGCCAGGGCGAGGGGATTGATGGGCTCGGAAAGGACCCCCGAGACCTGGACGGCCGTCTTCATGCCGGTCCGACTCGTCGGCGAAGCCTGGCCCTTGGTGAGGCCGTAGACCATGTTGTCATGGACGAAGAGGGCGATGTCGGGGTTGCGCCTCGCGGCGTGGATCAGATGGTTGCCGCCCTCTCCATACATGTCGCCGTCGCCGCCGGCGGCGACCACGGTGAGATCCGGGGAGACGGCCTTGATGGCGGTCGCGACGGGCAGGGCTCGGCCGTGGAGACCGTTGAAGAAGCTCGAGTTGACGTATTGGGGCATCTTGGCCGCCTGACCGATCCCCGAAACCATGACAAGCTTCTCGCGATCGATGCCCAGCCTCTCCAGCGCAGTTAAGAGCGAACTCCTGATGGCGAAATCGCCGCAACCGGGGCACCAGGCCAGGTCGCGCTTCTCCTCGAAATCGAAGCGTTGTGACATCATTCAAGCCTTCCTCGGCGCGAGGGCCGATATCCGTTCCGCAAGTTCCTCGACCGCATACTGGGAGCCGTCATATTTCAACAGCCGATGCGGGATGCGGATGCCCGTCTCGAATTCGAGGAGGTCGGCGAATTGCCCGGTTGCGTTGCCCTCGATCGCGATGACGAGCTTCGCCTTCCCGACGTAGTCGCGCGCCTGGGGAGGCAGGGGGAAGACCCAGGGGAAATGCAGATAGGCGATCTCCGGCCGGCCGAGGAGGGCGAGAGCCTCCAGGATCGGCATCTTCACGGAACCCCAACCCACGACGAGAATCTCATAATTGTCACTTCCATGGAGATGGGGAGGGAGGATGTCCTTCCGCAGGGCTTCCGCCTTGGAAAGCCGCTTCTCGACCATGGATCTGCGCATCGCCGGGTCCTCGGTGATGTAGCCTCCCTCGTCGTGCTCGTCGCTGTCGACGCAGACGATGCCCTCGCCCAGGCCGGGGACGCCCCGGGGGGAGATGCCGTCGGGGGAACCGAGGGCGTAGCGGCGGTAGTCCTTGGCCGTTTCGACGATAGCGCGGGAGGGGATCACCGGAGGCACGGCGAAGGCCGGCGTCGTGTAGTACGAATCGACATAGTACTGATCGGTTAGTATGAATACGGGCGACTGGTAGCGGTCGGCGATTTCGAATGCCAGCCGGGCGAGGGAAAAGCCCTCTTCGAGATCTCCCGGCGCGAGGACGACCCTGGGAAAATCGCCGTGACCCGCGTGGATCGCGAGATTGAGATCGCCCTGTTCCGTCCGCGTGGGGAGACCCGTCGCCGGGCCGGGACGTTGGGCGATGTGGACGACGAGCGGCGTCTCGATGGCGCCCGAGAGGCTCACGGCCTCGCCCATCAGCGCGAAGCCCCCGCCCGAGGTCGTGACGAGGGCGCGGGCGCCGGCGTACCAGGCCCCGAGGGCCATGTTGGCGGCGCCGAGCTCGTCCTCGACCTGCTCGACGAGGATGCCGAGGCGCTCAGACATCCCCGCCATCGCCGTGAGGACCGAGGTGCCGGGCGACATGGGATAGGCGCAGACGAAATCGCAGCCGGCCGCGGAGGCGCCGAAGGCGACAGCCTCGGCGCCAGTCAGCATGATCTCCTCGGCGACGGCCGGATCGGCGCCCAGCTCGATCGGGAGCCTGGGCTGAACCGCAGCTCCTCGCTCGTAGCCCTTCGCGAAGGCCGCCAGATTCGCCTCCACGACGGCGGGGCCCTTCTTGGCGAAGAAATCCCTCAGCCCGCCTTCGCTGCTCGCGCGATCCATCCCGAGCAGGGAGCAAAGGGCGCCGACCGCGACCGTGTTGGCGTAGATCGCCCCCCCGAGCCCCGCGGCGATCGAGGCGAAGGGGATGTCCAGCATCCCTTCATGACCAACTATGATCTTTTCGCCGATTACCATGGTCGCGGCGCCGATCCGCGAGCCGAGATGGGCGACGGCGGATTTGGTCAGGGCGACGAGGATGTCGACGCGGTCGATCCTCGCCGAAACCGGCCTCCGGGAGAGGCGTAGCTCCGTGCTGTTGCAGCCGCCGCGAATGCGGGACATGTATTCCTTCGTCGCGAAGACGTGAAGTTTTGCTCGCTTGGCGAAGGCCGCGAGCATGGACTCGATGGCCTGTATCCCTTGCCCGGCTTCTCCCGCGATGACGATGGCCAAGTCCTCGCGCGGCGTCATGGATGTCTCCTGCCTTGAGTGATCATGAATTCCCCTTTATCGGAGTGGCGACCGGATCGGACCTCGCCTTTTGTCCTGACATAAAGTAACACTATCCCATGGCCACGGCCAGCATTTCGTAAACGGGCCGCGGCGCGAGTATCTTCGTCGGAAGCGCCGATCGCGGGCTTCCCGGGCCTCGGCCGGCGGCCAGCGGCCGGCGGCCAGCGGCCGACGGCCGACGAAAAGGAGGATGCGATGGCTACTCGAATCGAGCATGACAGCATGGGCGACATCGAGGTGGCGACGGATAAGCTATGGGGAGCGCAGACCCAAAGATCCTTCGAGAATTTTCGCATCGGCCGCGAAGTCATGCCCATGGAGCTGATCCTCGCCCTCGCCATGATCAAAAAGGCCAGCTCCATAGCGAACGGTCGAGTGCGGGCCCTGCCCCCCGACAAGGTCTCCGCCATCGTCGAAGGTTGCGACGCCATCCTTCGACGCGAACTCGACGACAACTTTCCCCTCTCGGTCTGGCAGACAGGTTCGGGCACGCAGACCAACATGAATCTCAACGAGGTCATCGCGAATTACGCGAGCGGCAGGGCAGGCCTGGCCCTCGGCTCGGGCAAGCCCCTCCATCCCAACGACGACGTGAACAGGTCGCAGTCGAGCAACGACGTGTTCTCTACGGCGATGCAGGTCGCGGCGGCAATGAAGACGAAAAGGGAGCTCCTTCCCGCGGCGCGATCCCTGCTAGCCGCCCTCGATGCCAAGGCTCGCGACTTCGCGGACATCGTGAAGACGGGGCGGACCCACCTCCAGGACGCCGTGCCCATCACCCTCGGGCAGGAATTCTCCGGCTACGCCGAGCAACTTCGCCTCGGCATAGGCCGCATCGAATCGGCCCTCGCCGGTCTCATGCGACTGCCATTGGGGGGAACGGCAGTGGGCACTGGTCTCAACGCTCCCGAAGGATTCGCCGAGGAAGCCTGCGCGGAATTGGCCGCCCTCTCGGGCCTTCCCCTCCTCCCCGCCGAGAATAAATTCGCCTTCATCGCTGCCCACGACGATCTCGTCCATCTTTCCGCATCCCTCAGCTCGCTGGCCGTGAGCCTCATGAAGATCGCCAACGACATCCGGTTTCTCGCCTCCGGCCCGCGATGCGGCATCGGCGAACTCAGGCTTCCGGAAAACGAGCCGGGTTCCTCGATAATGCCGGGAAAGGTGAATCCGACGCAGATCGAGGCACTTACGATGGTCTGCGTCCAGGTCTTCGGGAACAACTCGACCATCGCCTTCGCCGGAGCCTCGGGACAACTCGAGCTCAACGTCTTCAAGCCCGTGATCATCTTCGATCTCATCCAATCCATCGAGCTTCTCGCCGGCGCCATGGCGAGTTTCGACGAACGCTGCGTGAGGGGCATCGAAGCCGACACGAAGAGGATAAGGGAACTCGCCGACAGGAATCTCATGACGGTGACCGCCCTGACCCCGCGCCTCGGCTATGAGGCTTCGGCGAAAATAGCCAAGCTGGCACGCGACAGGGACCTCACGCTCAAAGAGGCGGCGATGGAGCTCGGGCTCCTCGGCGGCAAGGAGTTCGACGCGATCATCAATGCCGCGGCCAGCCCCTGATCTAGGAGCTGACGGACCGCCCGCCCCGACCAATCCCCTCGCCTCGTCCCCGTGCCTCCCCCGACCGGCAGCTTTCGCCCTTCGTGTCCCTCAGGCCTTCCGCGAGCAACGGTCCGCGAGGTACACGATCGACTGGTAGGGAATGCCGCTCGAGAGCGTGACGCCGATCTCGCAGGTCCTGCTGTTCGAGTAGCCGGTCCGGCAATCAGGCGGCAGCTCCTCCTTGAGCGAGGAAAGGGCCGAGGCGCTGAGCTCGGGGTGGAGGAAGATGCGATCGCCTGCCACCCCGCAGCAGCCCACGCTCGCGGGCACGACGACCTTGTCGGCGAAGGCTCTCGCGACGGCGAGGAAGGTCTCGGCTAGGGCCATCTTCCTCGAGCTGCAGGTGATATGAATTGCGATGGTTTCGGGAGTCTTCTCGATGGCGAGCCTGTCGAGGAGGAAGGTCTGGATGAATTCGACCGGCTCGAAGGTCCTGAGCCGCGGGTCGGCCTTGGCCTTCGCCGTGTAGAGGCAGGGGCTCGTGTCGAAGAGCACGGGATATTCGCCGTTCCGGCTCGCGGCGAGGAGGGCCGATTCGAGTTCGACGCGCTTTCTCTCACCTTCTTCGACGAAGCCCTTGCTCGAAAAGGCCATGCCGCAGCAGAGAGAAGGCAAACCTTCGGGAAGGATGACCTCGTAGCCCCCCTTCTCGAGGAGGGAAAGCATCGCCTCGTGGAGGGATCGTCGATCGGGATCGCCGGGCGAGGAACCCATAGAACGGACGATGCAGCTGGGGAAGTACACCACCTTCAGCGGGGCTGAGCCGGCCGAGGCGACGACTGCCGCGGCCTTCATGGAAGTAGGACCTGCCGGCGGCGAAGCTTGCCTCCGTTCTGCATGACCCTTCGCCGGGCGGATAGGACTCGATCGGCCCGGCATCGCCTCGTTCCAGGCCGGAAGGCGATCGGCAGAAATGCGTCGGGCGAATCGCGCCGCCGAACCCAGGGCCTTCGGTCCGATCAGGCCTCGCGCAAGTCCGAGGGCGGCGAGCCCCGTCCGCAATCCCGCCGTCGTCGCGGGGAAATGTCCGCCGATGAAGCGTGCCGTGACCTTTGCGGATTCTCCGGCAGCTGCGGCGCGAAGTTTCTTCGTGTAGCGACCGGTGTCGATGGAAACGGGACAGGAGAGGGCGCACAAGCCATCCGTCGCGCAGGTGGCCTCCCCGAGATAGACATAGTCCTTTTCGAAACGCGCCAGCCTGGCCGCGGTCTCGCCCCGTGTAGCGATTCCGGCGCCTCCGGCGTCGCCATCGCGGAGAGCGGCGCGGAGCCGCGCCATCTCCCTCGCCGCGGAAATCCTCTGCCTCGGGGTCAACGTGAGATCCTTGGAAGGGCACATGCCTTCGCAGAAGCCGCACTCGATGCAGGTGTCGACGAGGTCATCCACGGGTGGCAGGGCCTTGAGATTCCGGAGGTGGGCCTCGGGATCGTCGCCGACGACGACGCCAGGGTTGATGAGCCCCTTCGGGTCGAAGGCTACCTTGATCCTGCGCATGAGTGCATAGGCCTTGCGGCCCCACTCGAGCTCGACGAAGGGCGCCATGTTGCGGCCCGTGCCGTGCTCGCCCTTTAGCGATCCGTCATATTTGTTGACGACGATGTCGCACACCGCGTCCATGAAAGCCTTGTAGCGGGCGACCTCGCCCGGATCGCCGAAGTCCTGGGTGAAGACGAAGTGAAGGTTGCCCTCGAGCGCGTGGCCGAAGATGATGCCCTCGTCGTAGCCGTGCTCCCGCATGAGACGCTCGAGCTCCGTTGTCGCCTCGGCGAGGCGGGCCAGGGGAAAGACGACGTCCTCGATGACGACCGTGGTTCCGACCCTTCGCACGGCGCCGACCGCGGGAAAGAGCCCCTTCCGCAAATCCCAGAATCTTCCGTATTCCTCCTTTCTATCGGTGAAGGCAATCGGCCCCACCGTAGACAGGGAGGCGAGTGCCCCCTCGATTCGGCCGATCTGCCGCGCCAGGGCGGCCTTGTCGCCCGCGCGAGTTTCCACGAGGAGGGCCGTCGCCGTCGGGCCGAGGGAGGCGAGGATCTCGGGCATGCCGGGCTTCCCCTCGACCGAGCGGAGGGATGCCCTGTCCATGAGCTCGACGGCGGAAACGGGTTCGCTCCGGAGCGCGGTCGTGGCCGCGGAAGCCTGCGCGATGTCGGGAAAGATCACCAGCGCCGAAGCCTTGTGCGCGTGCTCCTCGACGGTGCGGTAGGTGACCTCGGCGATGAAACCGAGGCTGCCCTCCGAGCCGATCATCAGGTGGAGAAGGATGTCGAGTGGATCGTCGAAATCGATGAAGGAATTGATGCCGTAGCCCGTCGTGTTCTTGATGCGATACTTTTCGCGAATCCTCGCGGCCAGGGCAGCGTCCTTTCGGATCTCGTCGCGGATAGCCTCGAGCTCGGCAAGGAGTTCCGCGTGCGTCGCCCTGAATGCTTCGCGGGAGCCCTCGTCGGCCGTGTCGAGGACGGCTCCGTCGCGGAATACGAGCCTCATGCTCTCGACGGTGCGGTAGCTGTTTTCCGCCGTGCCGCAGCACATGCCGCTCGCGTTGTTGGCCGCGATGCCGCCGATCATGCAGTGGTCTATCGACGCGGGATCGGGGCCGATCTTGCGGCCCGCGCCGGCGAGGAGGGCGTTGGCCCGCGCGCCGACGACACCGGGCTCGAGAGAGATCCGCCTCCCCTCGTCGAGGATGCGGTGCCGTTTCCAGCCGCCGGCGAGCAGGACGAGGACGGAGTCGGTCACCGCCTGGCCCGAAAGGCTCGTGCCGGCCGCGCGAAAGGTCAGGGGAACCCCGAAGCGCTCCGATTCCCTGAATAGCCCCGATATTTCCTCGACGCTCCGAGCCTTGACGACGATTTTGGGAATCAACCTGTAGAAGCTGGCGTCGGTTCCATACGCGAAGGTCCTGAGGGGATCGCAGAAGATCCTCGTCGACGGGATGAATTTCGCTATTTCCGAATAGTACTGACGATAGGCGGGCGGAAGGGATTCGAGGTCCCTTCGATCGACGATGCTGGTCATGACGCTGCTCCGGTCACGGAAGAATGGCCTCGTCCCCGCCGAAGAGGGCGAGGGCGAGTGCCGAGACTTCCCTTCTGAAAGGATTGATGTCGCGCGGCGATGCGACATGGAGTCGGTTGGCGAGGAGGACTATCACGAGCCCCGAAGCCTCGTTGAGATGGATGTAGCTCCCCGTGAACCCTGTATGGCCGCAGCCTCCGCCCGGGTAGTTTTCGCCGAGCTGGAAGCCGAGGCCCCGTCCGGCCCCCCTGTCGCGAAGGGCCTCGGCCGCGAGGCCGGGCCCGATCAGCGCTTCGCCGTCGGCCTGACCTCCATCAAGGTAGAGCCTGCCGAGGCGGCAGAGGTCGCGCAGGTCGCAAAAGACTCCGGCGTGGCCCGCGGCACCGCCGAAATAATAGTGGCAATTGCCATCGTTGGGCTCGCCGCTGATGGGCAGCTCGCGTGGGCGCCAGCCTTCGAAATGAAGCCCCAGGGCGGCTACCATCCCCTCCTCGATGCGATTGCCGAATTCCGTGGCGGCGACGGGGCCGAGAGGTCTCCTCCAGGAAGTCCGCTCGAGCCCGAGGGGATGGAAGACGAGATCGCGGACGGCCTCGTCGAGGGGCTTACCGGACAGGGCCTCTATGACTCGGCCGAGGATCATGAAATTGAGGTCGGAATAGATCGTTTCATACCGGAGGGGATGTTCTTCGATGACGTCGGCGAGAATGGCCTCGAAGGCTTCGCCGCGTCGGGCGTAAAAGGGGTACCAATAGTGAAGGCCTGAGGAATGGGAGAGGAGGGAGGCGATGGTCAGGCTTCCCGCCGCCGTCAAAAGCCTCGCCGCCGGTGAGAAAGAGGGCGAGGCGGCCAGCGTATCGCCGAAGAGTCCGGGGACCTCGTCGAGCCTCGTGTCGAGACCGAGCTTCCCCAGGCTGATCAGCCTCAGCACGGCCGTCGTGGTGAAGAGCTTCGTTATCGAGGCGATGTCGAAGATCGTGTCCGGGCTCATGGAGATGCGCTCGGAACCGAAACGGAGCGCATCGCCCCAGGCTCCCTCGAAAAGGGCGAGGCCCCTTCGCTCGACGCGCAGGGCGGCCCCGGCAAAGAGGCCCTCGAAAACGGCGGCTTCGACTTTCGAAGCGAAGGCCTCCGCGACGCGCGCGGTACTCGAAGCCGCGCCATCTCCGCCGGCTGCAGGTTGCCTCACGTCGGCCCCGTCCCGCGCCTCTTGATCATGAAGACTTCCGCGATGCCCTCGCGGGCGAAATCGGGCAGCTGTCCGACCTTTTTATAACCGTGGCGTTCGTAGAAGGCCTGCGCGGCGCTGTTGAAGTCGGAGACGAGGAGGCAGAAATCCCGGCCGACCTCAGAGCCGCGCCTTTCGAATTCGGCGAGGAGCCTCGCGCCGACGCCCGAACCGCGCAACGTTCCGTCCACCGCCACAAGGCGAAGGTATGGCGCCGAGGAGAAGGCCCCGCGCCGATCCATCCAGACGAAGCCGGCCAGCTTGCCATCGAGTTCGGCGACGAAGAGCTCGCCGCCCTTGGCGAGGGCGGCTTCGAGGTTTGCCCCCATCGCTGCCGGCTCGAAGCCGTAGCGGCTGCCGATTTCCGAATCGCAGACCATCGCGGCGCAGGCAGGAGCATCGGCCGCGACCATGTCCCGCAGGGAAGCTTCCATTTCACTCGCTCCCATACAGGAAACAAGAGACGCGATGCTCTTCGGAGACCTCGGCACCAGCCATTCCGCCGCCCTTTCCGCCAGCCGCCGGCCTGAGCGTGGGGGCCTCGTTCTCGCAGCGCGCGAAGGCCTCGGGACAACGTTCGCGGAAGGGGCAGCCCTTACGCTCGACGCTCGGCGAGGGGACGTCGCCCTTGAGGATGATACGGCGACGCTCGCGCTCGCGTTTCGGGTCCGGCAGAGGCACGGCCGAGAGGAGGGCCTTCGTATAGGGATGGAGGGGCGATCGGCTCAATTCCGATGAACTGGCTGTTTCGACTATCCTGCCGAGATACATGACGGCGATGCGATTGCAGAAGTACTCGACGACCGCGAGGTCATGGGCGATGAAGAGGAAGGTGAGCCCGAACTCCTTCTGGAGGTCCTTGAGGAGGTTGAGTATCTGGGATTGGATCGACACGTCGAGGGCCGACACGGGTTCGTCCGCGATGATCAGTTTCGGACCGAGGACGAGGGCCCGCGCTATGCCGATGCGTTGACGTTGACCTCCGGAGAACTCGTGCGGGTAACGCGTCGCGAAGGCCTTCGAAAGGCCGCAGCGCTCCATGAGGGAGAGCACCTTTGCCTCGATCTCGGACTCCGAAACCTGGATATGACCGCGTCCCGCGTGAATGCGAAGCGGCTCGGCGATGATGTCGCTCACCCGCATCCGCGGATCGAGCGAGGACCAGGGGTCTTGGAAGACGATCTGGAAATCCTTGCGCGCGCGGTTGAGCTCGCGGCTCCCCATCGCGGCGAGGTCCCGGCCCTCGAAGAGGACCTGGCCCGCGCTCAGGGCCTCGAGCCGGGCTACCGCCATCGCGGTCGTCGTCTTGCCGCAGCCCGATTCGCCCACGAGGCCGAGGGACTCGCCCTTGCGCACGTCGAAATCAACCCCGTCGACGGCGCGGACCCAGCCCACGCGGCGCCGGGTGAGGATGCCCTTTTCGATCGGGAAGTGGACCTTGAGTCCGCGCACCTCGAGGAGGGTCTCTTCATCGGGCATCGGAACCCTCCTTCACGTGGAGCCAGCAGCTCACCGTCCGCGGCGACCTTCCCGGCACCGCGGTCTCGGGCGGCCGCGCCCTTCTGCAGATATCCATCGCCCTCGGACAGCGAGGGTTGAAGGGACAGGCCTCGGGCATGTCGACCAGGTTCGGGGGAGCACCGGGGATCGAGTAGAGCCGCTCCGAACCGGAACGATCGGCCCTCGGGATGGAATCGAGAAGGCCCCGCGTATAAGGGTGGAGGGGATCGTAGAAGAGATCGTCCACCGAGGCTCGCTCGACGATGCGCCCGGCGTACATCACGCAGACGGAGTCGCAAAGGCCGGCGACGACGCCGAGATCGTGGGTAATGAGGATGACGGAAGTCGAGGAGCGCTTCGACAGGTTGCTGACGAGATCGAGGATCTGCGCCTGGATGGTGACGTCGAGGGCCGTGGTCGGTTCGTCCGCGATGAGTATGTCGGGATTGCAGGAAAGTGCCATCGCAATCATCACGCGCTGGCGCATGCCGCCGGAGAACTGGTGGGGATAGTCCCCCGCCCGGCGTTCCGCATCGGGTATGCCGACGAGCTTGAGCATCTCGACGACCTTCTTCATCGCTTCCCTGTGCCCGATCCCGTGGTGGATCTGGATCGCTTCCTCGATTTGGCGGCCGATCTTGATGACGGGATTGAGGGAGGTCAGCGGGTCCTGGAAGATCATGGCGATGTTCTTGCCGCGGAGGAGCCGCACCTCCTCCTCGCTCGCGGCCAGGAGGTCGCGCCCTTGATAGAGAACCTTCCCTCCCGCCATCTTTCCTGGAGGGCTGGCCACAAGGCGGAGTATGGAAAGATTCGTCACCGACTTCCCCGAACCCGACTCGCCGACGATCCCGAGGATCGCGCCTCGCTTGAGCTCGAAGGAAATTCCGTCCACTGCCTTGACGAGGCCTGCCTCGGTCCCGAAATGAGTGGCGAGGCCTTCCACCCTCAAAACGATATCGTCGTTCATGGTCGCCATCCCCTACCTCAGATTCTTCAGACGCGGATCGAGGAGATCGCGCAGGCCGTCCCCGAGGAGGTTGAAGCCCAGCACGATGAAGACGATCGCAAGTCCGGGATAGATGGCGGTCCATGGCGCGATCACCATGACCTTGCGCGCCGAGCTCAGCATGTTGCCCCAGGAGGGATCGGGGGGCTGGACGCCGAGACCGAGAAAGCTCAGCGAGGATTCGAGGAGGATCGCCACCGAAAGTGAGAGGGAAATCTGGACGATGATGGGAACCATAATGTTGGGCAAGAGATGCTTGAACAGGATGAAGCTCGAACTCGCGCCGTTCGAACGGGCCGCCCTGACGAACTCGTTCGTCTTCACCCCGAGGATGGCGCCTCGGCTGATCCGCGCGAACTGCGGAATATAGACAATACCAATCGCGATCACCACGTTCCAGGTCTTCTCGCCGAGGACGGCCATCACGAAGATCGCGAGGAGGAGGGATGGAAAGGAGAAAAGGATGTCGGCGACGCGCATCAGCCAATGATCCCATCGGCCGCCTAAGAATCCAGCCCAGGTGCCCATCGCGATCCCGACGGTCGCACCCAGAGCGGTAGCCGACAGGCTGATGACGAGGGACACGAAGCCGCCCTTCATGATGCGCGAAAGTATGTCCCTTCCGAATTCGTCGGTGCCGAAGAGGTGACCCGTCGCGATGGAGGGCGCCTCGAGGAGATGATCCACGTCCATCTTCACCGGATCGAAGGGGAGCCAGAAAAACGAAAGCGCGATCGCGAGCAGGTATATACCTATTATGACGATGCCCGCGACGGCTATGCTGTTCTTCCCGATCGCCTTGATGGTCATGCGCTCCTCCTCGCGTCGTCGAAGCGGATGCGCGGATCGACCATCGCGTATATGAGATCCGTCGCGAGGTTGACGAGGACGAAGAGGGCGGCGATCACGAGGACGATGCCCTGGATTACCGGGTAGTCGCGCTGATAGATCGCGTAGAGCGCGAGCCTTCCCATGCCGGGCAGGGCGAAGACCTCCTCGATGACGATGGCGCCTCCGAGGAGATAGCCCGTGTTGAATCCCGCCACCGTGATGACCGGTAGTATGGCGTTCTTGAGGGCGTGCCTCAGTATGACGACGCGCTGCTTGAGTCCCTTGGCCTTCGCCGTGCGGATGTAATCCATCTGCAGCACCTCGAGCATGCTGTTGCGCGTGTACCGCATGATGACGGCCGCGAGTCCCACGCCGATCGCGAAGGAGGGAAGGAGCATCATCTGCAGGTTCTTCAAGGGCTGCTCGAAGAAGCCCACGTAATTCCCCATGGGTATCCAACCCCGGAATCCCGAAAAGAGGAGGACCATAAGGGCCGCAAGCCAGAACTGCGGCAGCGAAAGACCGAGGAGGCCGAGCATCCTGTTGACGACGTTGCCCACGGGATTTTTGCCGAGCGAGGCGAGAATGCCCTGAGGAATCCCGATCGCCAGGGCGATGACCAGGGCGAGGACGGTCAACTCGAAACTGATGGGAAAGCGCTGGAGGATATCCGGAAGGACAGGACGGCCCGTGCGGAGCGAATAGCCGAAATCGCCCTGAAGGAGCCTGCCGAGCCATTCGACGTACAGTACGGGGACCGGCTTATCCTCGCCGAAAATCCTTTTCAATTCCTCCATCTGTTGGGGCGTCGCCTCGACCTGGGTGCCGAGATACATCTGGAGGGCCGAGCCCGGGATCAGGCGCACGAGGAAGAAAACGATGATCGAAACCCCGAAGAGGACGGGAATCAACGAGAGGAGTCTCTTGGCTATGTATCTGCCCACGCGCGTCTCCGAGTAGTACGAAAATTACCGGCGTCGCGGCGGCGGGATCGCAGGTCCCGCCGCCTTTGCCATTCTATGCCTTGTTACCGAACCTGCGTGTAGGTCAGGTACCAGATGCTGCCGTTGCCGACCTCCTTGAAGCCCGACAACCTGGTGCTCAGCACCTGGTTCTCGTTCGGGCAATAGAGGAAGACAGCCGGGACCTTTTCGCTGAGAAGATTCTGGAGCTTGTCGTAGGTCGCCTTGCGGTCCGCGAAGACGGTCTGCGTGCGGCCCTGGTCGAGGAGCTTGTCGACCTCCGCGTCCTTGAAGAGAAAATTGTTGACGGCCCCCGTGCTGTAGAAGGTGCGGTAGAGGAAGCGATCGGGTTCGCCGGAGCCGCCCCGGAGTTCGATCATGGTGTCGTAGTCGCGCTTCACCCACTTGTCGATGTAGGCGCCCCACTCCACGACCTCGAGATTGGCGGTGACGCCGATCTTCTTGAGCTCGTCCTGGGCGACTTGGGCGACGGCGAGACCGCCTTCATAGGTCGAGGAACAGGTGATGTTGAAGGAGAAGCCGTTGGGATAGCCGGCGTCCGCGAGGAGCTTCTTCGCCTTGGCGAGGTCGGGCGTCGAGAAGGGCAGCTTGGAGGGAGGCAAAGCCCACTGCGTCGCGGCTACGGGGAGGGGACCGGTCGTCTTGCCCATGCCGAACTCGGCGATGGTGAGGATCTCGGAGCGGTCGAGGGCGAGGGAAATGGCCTCGCGGACTCGCACGTCGTCGAAGGGCTTGCGGGTCGTGTTGAAGCTGAAGATGCGCATGTTGAGGCCGGGCTTGCTCATCACGACGACCTTGGAATCCTTGGCCGCCTGTCGGATGAGGGCCCCGTCGTTGATCGTCGCGAAATCGATATCCCCCGATTTCACGCCGGCGAGGAGGGAAGCCTGCTCGGGAATGACGCGGAAGATGACCTTGTCGACGGCCGGCGCGCCCTTCTCGAAGTAGTCGGGGTTCTTCACGAGGGTCATCGAGTTGTCGGCGACCCATTCCTTGAGCATGAAGGGACCGGTGCCGCATTCGACCTTCTGGAGATTACCGTTGGCCTCCACGACCTCTTTCGGCACAATTGATAGATTGTCCGAGGTGAGACCGTCGAGGAGGGAGGCGAGGGGCGCGGAGAGATGGACCTTCACGGTATATTTGTCGAGCACGTCTATCGCGTCGATGAGGGAGATATAGGACCTTCCCGGCGATGCCGTCTTGGGATCGAGGACCCGATTCAACGAATACTTGACGTCTTCCGCCGTCATCTCGCGCCCGTTGTGGAACTTGACGCCCTTGCGCAGGTGGAAGATGTAGGTGACGTTATTCGGAATGTCCCAGGACTCGGCGAGATCGGGGACGACGACGAGATTGTCGTCGAGTCTGACGAGGCGATTGTAGAGCAGGTCGATGCGGCGCATCGATGAAAAGGCCGTGACGATGCTCGGATCGAGTCCCACCGCCTCCTGATCGACGCCGATCGTTATTACCTTTTCCGTGCCGGCGGCGAAGACACCCGTGCCGGCCCCCAGCGTCATCAAAGCCAGTGCGAGGAGCATGATCGTCAATCTCTTCATAGAAACCTCCTTATGAAGTGCGGAAAATCCGATCACAAAGTGATTGATCCGAGAACGACGGGATGTCGCGCCCCCGTCACCGCGGGAAGGTTGCCGGGCCTCCCCATGAGGGACTCGTGGCCGATGAGGGCGAAGGCCATGGCCTCGCGGGCCTGGTCGGGCACACCGAAGGCCTCCGTGGTCGCGACTTGGATATCGCGGGGCAGACGTTCGCCTAGCATGCGGAGCAGTGTCTTATTGAGGGCTCCGCCCCCCGCCACGAGGAGGCGGGACACGGGGACGGTCGGCAACACGAAGTCCCGCATCGCCCTCGCGATGGACTCGGCGGTGAAGGCCGTCGCGGTGGCCACGGTATCCTCGAAGGTGAGACCGCGCTTCCTCGCCTCCGCGACGAGGGCGGCCGCGAAGTCCGCGCCGTAGACTTCCCTTCCCGTGCTTTTGGGAGGGCGCCTCGCGAAATAGGGATCGCGCATGAGTTCCGCGACGATGCCTTCGGATGCCTTGCCGATGGCGGCCAGGGCTCCCCCATCGTCATAGCGCAGGGCGCCGGAAGTGCCTTCGTTCACCACGGCGTCGATCACCATGTTGCCCGGGCCCGTGTCGAAGGCGAAGACATGCTCGTTCGAGGCTCCAGGCGGAATGATCGTGGCATTGCCGATGCCGCCGATGTTCTGGACGACCACACCGTCGTCCGGGGAGCCGAAAAGAAGGGCGTCGATGTAAGGGGCGAGAGGTGCACCCTCGCCTCCGGCAGCCATGTCGCGGGCGCGATGGTCAGCGATGACGGGAATGCCCGTCCTTTCCCTGAGCACGGAGCTCGAACCGAGTTGGAGGGTGCCCTTGACCTGGAGTGTGGTTCCATCAGGACCGGGGAAGGAGCGGGGCTGAGGCGCATGCCAGACCGTCTGGCCGTGCATGCTGATCGCGTCGATATCCGCGGAGGCGACTCCGGCTCTTCCAAGGACGCGAGCGACTGCCGTCGCATACCACTCGGAGACCCCGAAGTGAAGGTAGGTCAGGTCGTCGATGCGGGCGGTGGCCGGAGAACAAAGGGCGGCGACCAAGGCACGCATTTCTTCAGTATAAGGAACATAGGAATGCCCGAGAAGCGAAACGGTGGGTGGATCGCCGCCTGGTCTTTCCGAAATGCGGACGAGGACGGCATCGACCCCGTCGAGGGAAGTGCCCGACATGATGCCTATCAGGAGATGATCGACCTTGGCCGCGTAACGTCCTCGGAAGTCAGTCTCCGCCTTCGAATCATCCATTCGCACCCAGCCTCCATCGACTACCTGATGGGACACCCCGAAAAGGCGGGGAGAATTACCCCCATCGTCAGGTAAGTGTGAGCCGAAATTAACAAACGCGCAAGGGGAATTTGAAATTTAATTTCTATACAACCGCGCATTTTTATGCTATACTGAAATTGCTTTTCAATAACGCCAGATCGGGAGGTTCCATGCAGCTTGCGGTAAATCCCCCGCGAAAGGGCATTCGCTGATGGTAAATGCACCCGTTACACAGGACATGCTCGAAGGCTTTACAACGGAAAGCCGCAACGAATCATCAATGGACATCGATTCGCGCAGCACGGCCGAAATACTCCGAATCATCAATGCGGAGGACAAGAACGTCCCCTTCGCGGTGGAGAGAGCGATCGATCGCATCGCTGCCTTGGTCGACGATGTCGAAGCATCCTTTAGACAAGGCGGCAGACTCTTCTATATCGGGGCGGGAACCTCGGGACGACTTGGCGTCCTCGACGCCTCCGAATGCCCGCCGACCTTCGGCGTCCCGCCCACGATGGTGCAAGGCCTCATAGCCGGCGGTCGCGATGCCCTCGTCAGGTCGATAGAGGGCGCCGAAGACGACAGTGAGGCCGGAGTCCTCGAACTCGAAGCGGCCGGCTTTACGGCGAACGATGTCCTCGTGGGCATCACCGCCTCGGGGCAGGCCCCCTATGTCCTCGGAGCGATGGCTAAGGCGCGGGAGCTTGGCGCCGTGGTGGCGGCGATCAGCTGCAACCGGAATTCGAAGACCTTCGACTACGCGAAGCACAGCATATTCCTCGATGTCGGTCCCGAGGTCGTCACCGGTTCCACGAGGATGAAGGCGGGCACCGCGCAAAAACTGACGCTGAACATGATCACGACGGCGGCGATGATCAGGATCGGCAAGGTCTATCGCAACCTCATGGTCGATCTCACACCTGTAAACAAGAAGCTCGTCGAACGCTCGAAGCGCCTAATACAGCAGGCAACCTCCTGCAGCCGGGCCGAGGCGGCCAAGGCCTACGAAGAGTCTGGACAGAAACCCAAGGTCGCTATAATCATGGTCCTCCTCGGGGTAGACCGCGCAGAGGCCGAACGCCTCGATCAACTGGGCGGAGGCCCCATCTCCGCCGCGCTCAAGGTCCACGAGGAGGAAAGGCGAACGAGCGGTGGATGAGCAAAAGCCCTTCGAGAGCGCGATCGCTTCCATAGAACTCAAACTCGACAGCCTGTCGGAGTCGGAGCGCAAGATCGCCGAGTACGTGCTCCGCGAACCCAAGAAGACCCTCCACTACAACGTCAGCGAGCTCGCGCGCCAGAGCGGATCGAGCCAGGCCGCCGTGGTCCGTTTCTGCAAACGCATCGCCCTTGGCTCCTTCGGCAACTTCAAGCTCAGACTGGCACATGACGTGTTCCGCGACGCCGACGAGCGATTCATTCCCGATCTCGATCTCGAATCGAAGGCCGCGCCAGCCCATATCATCCGGAGCGTCATCGACCAAGCCCAGCGGAGTCTCGGCCTCCTCGCCTCCTGCCTCGATCCCGCGGCCGTCGAGGCGGCGGCCGATGCGATTCTCGGCGCCTCCATGACTGCCCTCTTCGGCGTCGGAGCCTCGGGAGTCGTGGCCTACGACTTCCTCCAGAAACTCCTGCGAGTAGGCCTTCCCGCCGCCTACACGGCCGATACTGACCTCCAGGTGACGACGGCCTCGACCCTCCGCCCCACAGACCTCGCCATCGTGTTTTCCTACTCTGGGGAGAATGCCTCGATGCTGGAAGTGGCGCGCCAGGCTCGCGAGAGGAAGGTCCGCGTCATTTCGCTCACGATGGACAGCGACAACTCCGTACGCAGACTCGCCGATATCGCCCTCCTCGTCCCGGCATCTGAACGCATCTATCGCCAAGGCGCCTCCACATCGCGAGTGAACCAGCTCACCGTCGTCGATATCATCTTCTCGATTCTCGTTTCGCGAAACCTCGACGGTTCCATCGGCGCCATCGAGCGCACGATGCTCGCGACGCATCGCGGCGGACCGACGAAGATCCCTCACGAGACGAACTGAAAGCCGATCCATGTCGCTCCGGTCATCCATTCGCCCCTTGACCCGAACCCGTCATCTCGACTATTTTTCCTCCGACTTCGGGGAATTAGCTCAGTTGGTAGAGCGATAGGTTCGCAATCTATAGGTCAGGGGTTCGAATCCCCTATTCTCCAGAAACGAAGAGCCGTCCGTCAGGGCGGCTCTTCGTTTCGATTGGGAGAATAGGGGATTCGAAGGGCGAAGGCTCCGAGCGACGTCCGATCTTCTGAGGACGACGCTCGGTCGAGCCCGCAGGGAAGCGCGCGAGATATCGAGCGCGCGACGCGGGCGAGAGCCTTCGCCCCGGCCCGGAAATCGAGGACAGGATGTCCGAGATTGAAGGGCGGGTTGGCGAAGCCAACCTCCCCTATTCTCCATTTGAGAACTGCAATCTGATAGGTAGTAGCTCTTTTTAGTAAAGTAAGTTACGCCAGCTAGCCGCACGAGAGCCTTAACCGGCACTCCAGGCTCCTTGCCTCGATCACGACTGCAGACGTCGAAGTCTGGCTCCTTGTGATGAAGGAGAAAGACGGCCTCAAGGCAAAGTCCATCAACCTCGTCTACCTGGCATTCAGGACTATTCTGAAGGAAGCCTTCCGGCTCGGATTCATCTCCGCAGATCCAACGATTCGCATATGAGGCCTTGCCGAGGAGAAGCCTCGGCGGGGCATACTCTCCATTGCCGAAGCGAGGACCCTCTTCGACCCGGCGACGATCGGGATGGTGCGGAACGTGACCATCCCCAGGTCGGTAGCCGAGCTTATCGGTAAGGTGACCGCCGAGCTCCCCTATCAGGAGCCGGAGGACCTCGTGTTCTACGGCGAGGCTCGTGACCGGCCGATCCACGCAAAGCGCTTCATCGACTCGCTCTACGCCGCACTCGCCGCCATCGGCATCGACGAGGAGAAGCGAAAGGCGCGGAGCCTCGACTTCCACAACAGCTACGTGCAGAAGTACGCCTGGAATCGCGACCACGGCTATCTCCCCTGAACGAGACAAAGTGCCACCCTCCCCCATCCACGGCCTCGCGCGGTGGATGGGGGCCAAGGGCTCACTCCGCGCGAGGTTCCGTGAGGATCCCGACAAGGCGGGTATTGATGTAATAATTGAACCGACCCGCCTTCTCCTTCCGCACGAAGCCCGAGTCAGCGAGGGCCTCAAGGTACTTGGTGGCGGTGAGGCGGGAGACGCCGAGGTCCCGTTCCACGAACTCAATCTTGGTGTAGGGGTGGAAGAACAGGTTGTCGACCAGCTCCTGGCTGTAGAAGCGATGGCCTTCCTTGATGCGTAAGCGGTAATCCTCGATGGCGGTGGAAATGGCGTCGACCATCGCCAAGGTGCCGCGCGAGGTCGTCTCGACCGCGTCGAGGACGTAGAGGAGCCAGGACTCCCAAGCTCCCTCGTCCCGGATCGCGCGCAAGCCCTGGTAATACAGCTCCTTGCTGCGGATGAAGTGGCGGCTCAGGTACAGCACCGGAATGTCGAGGAGCCCCTTCAGCACGAGGTAGAGCACATTGAGGATGCGCCCCGTCCGCCCGTTGCCGTCGTAGAAGGGGTGGATGCTCTCGAACTGGTAGTGGATGACCGCCATCTTCACGAGAGGGTCAGCGTCGAGGAGGGAGTCGTCGTTGATAAAGCGCTCGAGGTTGGCCATGAGGGCGACGATGGTGTCGTAGTCCTGCGGTGGGGTGTAGACCACCTCCCCCGTGCGGTCGTTGACGAGATTGGTGCCGGGCAGCCGACGGAAACCGGCCCGGTTGCGCTCGAGCTCCTCCTGCACGCGAACGAGGTCATTCGCGGCGAGGATGCCCCGATCACGGACGAGTTCGAAGCCGGTGCGGAGGGCCTGGGCATAGTTCCTGACCTCCTTGGCCGCGAGGCCGGTGGCGGGAGAGGCCTCGAGATCCTCGCGAAAGAGCTCGTCCTGGGTCGTGACGATGTTCTCGATTTCGGAACTGTCCTTGGCCTCCTGGAGCGCGAGGGTGGAGATAAGGATGCCCTGGTTCGGAATCGCCCGGCACCGCCCCTTCAGCTCGGCCAGGAAGCGATGCGCGCGAGCCGCCTTCTTGAGCACGGCGGGCGTCTCCAAAAGAATCGAGGGGGGGAGCGGGGGCAAATCCTCGGCCATGGTGCTCCTCTCATCTGTATAGAAACCAGCCGGTTGTTATGCACGAAGACGCGACTTGTATACATTATGGCATATTCTTATACACGTCAAGCCGACCACAGCACGCTATTGGCAAGCTATTCGTGAGGCCGAATTGGTTCCAGACAAGCCGTACGCAGCCTAAAAACCCTGAGATTATCTCTGAGATTCTCGCCCAAAACCCTACTCTGAGATTGACTCTGAGATTGAGAAATGACCCAAAATGGCAAGGCTTGATAACAGGCGACCAACGACTCCTTTGACATTATCCCTTGCCAAATATAGAATTAGACAACAAAGGCAAAATCGGCTAAGGATGGAGAAACGGCGAACGGCCCCCACCTATAGGTTCGCAATCTATGGGTCGGGGGTTTGAAGGGCGAAGGCACTGGGCATCTATAAGCACGAGATCGAGCGGATGTAAGGAAGCTTTCGAACACGTACATTGAGGGCTCCACCCTTCCCGAGTTCCGAAGATTCCGTCGATCGGCCGTGGCGAGCGCTTGTACGGGTCACGCAAGACCCGACCGACGCTCCTTTGTGTTCCGGCCCAGGATAGACTATTGTTGGCGTGATCGACTGTCTCACAGGCGTCGGTCAGAACCCTGACATTCCTCGGAGGGCTCGGACGTGACTATCAAGAGGCAGCTCAACCTATCCTACTCCTTGGCGTTTTTCCTTCTTGTGGGAGCGATCGTGGCGGGGGCTTCGATTCTCAGCTATCGGTCCTTGTACCAGCAATCGATGGCGAACATGGATGCGCTGGTCACCAACACGCGCAATCTACTCGAAATAGATTTTTCAAATGTCATAAAGAATTACTTGAAGGGCATGGCCGAACGCGATCTCGACCTCGTTACCTTCTACTACATGCAATTCAAGGCGGGGCGTTACAGCGAGCTCGAGGCGAAGCGCCTGGCGGCCTCCGCCCTACTCGCCCAAAAAATCGGGACCGAGGGCTACGTCTACTGCATCGACTCATCGGGCGTCGTCCAAGTGCATCCTGTGGCCAGTCTCGTCGGCGCCAATCTTTCGAACAATGATTTCGTCCAGCGGCAGATGGCAGAAAAACAGGGTTACCTCGAATACGACTGGGCGAATCCTGGCGAGGCGACCAAGCGGCCCAAGGCCCTCTACATGGAATACTTCGCCCCCTGGGACTGGATCGTTTCGGTCAGCTCCTACCGTTCGGATTTCGTCGATCTCGTCAGCATGACGGACTTTTCGAAGGGTCTTGCCGACATCAAGATCGGCGCGACGGGTTATCTCTTCCTTCTCGATTCGAAGGGCCTGCTCGTCGTCGATCCTTCCATGCAGGGTCAAAATATCGCCGACAGCAAGGACGACAAGGGTCACTACTACGTACGTGAAATGCTCCAAAACAAGAATGGAGTCGTGCGCTATTTCTGGAAGAGCCCCGGAGAATCGAAGGAGCGCGAAAAGATCGTCTACTACCGGTCGATTAAGGACCTCGGCATCATCGTCGCGGGGGGCACCTATTCGGACGAGCTCTTCGCCGCCAGTTCGAGGACGATCGGCCTTGCGGGCCTGCTTTTCCTGATCGGCCTGGGTCTCCTCTATCTCGTCGGCAATTCGATAGCGAACCGTTTCTCGAAGCCGATCAAGTCCGTGGTGGAGCTCATCAAGGCGGTGGGCCATGGCGACCTCACCGCCAAGGTCAGCTCCGAAGAAGAAAAAAAGACCATCGAGCGCGATGACGAGATAGGCGAAATGGCCAGGGCGGCCTTCGAAATGCAGGAGAGGCTCCGCGAGTTGACCTCTGCCGTGCTCAAGAACTCAGCCGCGATCCGCAACGGGGCGAGTGACATCGGCTTCTCCATCGACGCCCAGGCCGCGGCCTCGAGCGAGATGTCGGCCTCGGTCGCCGAGATCACGTCGACCACCGAGGAGCTTTCGGCCTCCTCGACCCAGATCGCCGAGCATTCGGGCTCTGTCGTCGACATCGCCAATCTCACCTGGGAGAACAGCAAGCGAGGCTCGGAGTCGATGGCGATCCTGCGCGAGAAGATCGAGGGCATCAGGAGCGACAACGAGGTGAGCCTCGCGGAGATCGTCGAGCTGGGGCGTAAGTCCAAGGAGATCAGCAAGGTGATGGCCATCATCAACACGATCGCCGACCAGACCAAGCTCATTGCCTTCAACGCCGCCCTCGAGGCGGCGAGCGCCGGCGAGGCGGGCAAGCGATTCGGCGTCGTGGCGGCGGAAATCCGCAGGCTCGCCGACAGCGTCACCGATTCCACCGGAGAGATCGAGACGAGGATCAGCGAGATCCAGGATTCGATCTCGAGGCTGGTGATCACCTCCGAAAAACGGGCTGCCGGCATCGCCGACGGCATCGAGGCCACGGCCGACGCCGACGGCCTCCTCGGCGAGCTCGTGGAGGCGGCGAGCCGTACGACCGACGCGGCGCAGCAGATTTCGCTTTCCACCCAACAACAGCGGACGGCGAGCGGGCAGGTCGTCATCGCCCTCCGCGAGATCGTCGCCGCGAGCCAGAACACGGCGGCCTCGATCACCAGGATCGCCGAGATCAGCCACACGATGAACGCGACAGCCGTCGAGCTCAACGAGTTGGTCGGCATATTCAAGCTGCAGCGCGAAGCATGAAGATCAGGGTTCTCGTAGCCGACGATAGCGCGATCGCGCGGGCCGTGCTGCGCGACATCCTCGAGGTGGATCCTGAGATAGCCGTGATCGGCGAGGCGCGCGACGGACGCGAGGCCGTCGATCTCGCCCGGCGTCTCCGGCCCGATATCGTGACGATGGATCTCGGCATGCCCATCCTCGACGGCATGGGGGCCATCACGGAGATCATGGCCTCGAATCCCCTGCCGATTCTCGTCGTGAGCAGCGCCTTCGACGCGGAAAAGGCCTACGCTGCTGTGCAGCGCGGAGCCCTCGAAGTCTTGGCGAAACCCGACGCCTCCGACGCCTCGCGGGCTGAACTCGTGGGCAAGGTGAAGGCCCTCGCCTCGGCGAAAGTCAGGACCCTGCCGCGACAGGGAGGGCAGCGGAGCGCCGCGCCGTCACCGGGCTTCGCGGTTGCCGCGTCCAATGTCGAGGCGGGGGTCCAGCCCGTTTTCGCCATCGCCTCGTCGACGGGCGGGCCCCAGGCCCTCGCCAGAATTCTCTCCGCCCTGCCCCAGGACTTCCCGGCATCCATCCTCATAGCCCAGCACATCTCGGACGGTTTCGCCCCAGGCCTCGTCCAGTGGCTTTCGACGATCACCAAGCTGAAGGTGAGGCTCGCCGCCGGAGGGGAGCTGCCCGCCGCGGGGGAGGTGTACATCTCGCCTTCGGAATCCAACCTTTCCCTCGCGCCATCAGGTCGCCTCCTCCTCGGGACCCAGGTAGGGAGGCAGGTCTTCCATCCGCTCTGCGACGCCTTGTTGGCTTCGGTGGCGGCCGCCCGCGGAAAGCGCGGCGTCGGCATCATTCTTACGGGCATGAGCGAGGACGGGGCGAGGGGGCTCGCGGAAATAAAGGCCTCGGGCGGGCTGACCATCGCCCAGGACGAGGCGAGCTCCGTCGTGTTCGGGATGAACAAGGTGGCCATAGAGCGGGGAGCAGCGCTGAAGGTGCTATCGATTGAGGACATAGCGCCCGAGATGTGCCGGGTCGCCGGCGTGGCGGGGCGCTGATCGTGGATCTCGCGCCTTTCAAGGAGCTGATCAAGCGACGCGCCGGCATCGACATCCGCGGTCCCGCCGAGAGGTCCCTCGAAGATTCCCTTCGGGAGAGGATCGGGGCGTCGGGCGGCGCCGATGATCACAATTATTATCTCAGGCTCCTCGGCGACGAGGGCGAATTCTTCAGCCTCGTCGAGTCGGTCGCGATCAACGAGACCTATTTCTGTCGAGACTGTCCCCAGCTGCTTTTTTTCGCCCACGACATCGTGCCGCGGCTCCTCGCGGAAGGTCGGACCAGGCCGCTCAGGATCCTGAGCGCCGGATGCTCGTCGGGCGAGGAGGTCTATTCCATCGCCATGACCCTCTCGGAGTGCTTCGGCGCCGAGTCCTCGAGGCTCTTTACGATCATAGGCTGCGACATCGACAGCAAGGCCCTCGAACTCGCGCTGGCTGGCGTCTATCGACCCTTCTCGTTCAGGGGCTTGGAAGCCGAGAGGCGGAAGCGCTGGTTCGATGAAGCCGGCGATTCGCGCTGGCGCATCAAGGGCGAGCTCGCGGCCATGACGGAATTTCGGCGCATCAATCTGATCGGAAACGAATGGCCCGCCAAATTCTCCGATTTCGACGCGATCTTCTTCCGCAACGTCTCGATCTATTTCGATGTCGAAACGCGGCGGAAAATTCAATTGAGGCTCGCCTCGATCCTACGAAGCGACGGCTACCTGATCACCGGATCGGCGGAAACCCTGGCCAACGACCTCGGCGTATTCGAACTCCGTTCCGAGGGAGACAATTTCTACTTCGTCCCCCGCGGTTTGCACGATGCGACATCGGAAGTCTCGGCGAAATCCGGGTCTGCGGGGTACAAGGTTTTGGGTGCAACGGCGGCAAAGCCCCGGGCCGCGGCGCCAAGGGCGGCGCCACCCCCGAAGCGCGCGGATGAGGTCCACGGACGACGAGGAGCGAAAATCGGCTCGGCCATGCCAGTGCCTTCCATCGAGGATCTGCAAGCCCTCGTCGTCGCCAAACGTTACGACGAGGTGCTGCAAGTGACCGAATCCATAGCCTCGACGGAAGGTCCGGCGGCGACCGAGGCCGGACCGAACCGCAAGGTCTCCCGAGCCGAGGCTTTCGCCCTCCTTCGTTCCTTCGTGTTGTTCGAGCGGCAACGCGCCGAGGAGGCGGAAAGCCTCGCGTTGAGCGTGCTCGAAAGCGATCCATGGTCATCCGACGCCTGCGTCCTTCTCGGCCTTTCGAAACGAAGGCAGGGCCTGAGGGAAGACGCGATCGATTGGTTTCGCAAGGCCGCCTATGCGAACAGGGCCTGCTGGCCGGCCCACTACTACCTCGCGGAACTCTACCGTGAACAAGGCGAGAGGGGCAAAGCCGGAAGGGAATACACCATCGTGCTCCGCGCCCTCGAGACGCAGGCGAGCCGCGACGCCGGGCTCTCCGTCGTTCCGCTCGGCCTGCCCGCCGGAGATATCAAGATGGTATGCGAGCGTCGCCTCGCGGAACGGGTGGAGTAGCCCATGGCCGTCGACATGTCGAAGTTCATCGGGCGCTTCGTCGAGGAATCCCGGGAACGCATCGCCCAGCTGATCGCGGGAATCGGCGCCTTCGACATCGCCGAGGCGCGGGAGGGCGAGGGTTCAGCGGTCGGGGGGGTCGACGAACTGTTTAGGGCGGCCCACACCATCAAGGGCTCGGCCAAGATGCTCGGACAGGCGGGCATCGGAGAAACCGCCCATCGCCTCGAGGATCTTCTCGACGCCCTGCGCTCAGGGCGCTTGAAGACATCGTCTGAGGCGATCCAGGCCTTGTATCGCGGCGCCGACGGCCTATCGAGCCTCGTCGAAAGGCTCGCGTCAGGAGAGAAGAATCCTCCGGCCGACGAAGCTGTCCTGAAGGCCCTCGCCGCGGTGATTGGGACGGAGGAGGCCTCGCCCGAGGTCGAGTCGCGGGAAAAGGCGGCAGCGCCGGTGGGGTCGATCGCCGCTCTGGCGGCTACGGAGGCGTCGACAGTTCAGGCTCAGATCGTGCCGGAAAGCGTCCGCGTCCGCATCGAGAAACTCGACGAACTCGTGCGCCTCACCGGCGAAGCGCTCGCCGCCAGGGCCCAGGCCCTGAGCAGGAGCGCGGAGCTGGCGGCGATAGAGCACATGGCCTTTCCGGCCACGGCGAGCGACACCGACCGGCTCCGGATGATCAGGGAGCGCATCGGCCAGTATCGTCGCAAACTTCGCGCCGACGCCCTGGCGCGCGAGGACCTCGACGGCGAGCTGCACGCGGCGGCCCTGGCGATGCGCATGCTGCCCCTGTCGATCGTCTTCGAGCCGGCTGCCAGGATGGCCCGCGAGATCGCCCGATCCCTGGGCAAGGAAATCGAGTGCGCCGTGTCGGGAGAAGGGATAGAACTCGACAGGCAGATCATCGACCGCCTCGGCGAACCCCTCCTCCACCTCCTCAGGAACGCGATCGACCACGGCATCGAGGCGCCCGAGCTCCGTGAGTCCAAGGGCAAGCCGCGACGCGGCAGGATCGGGCTTTCGGCTCGGCGGGCCGAGGGCTCGGTCTATATCGAGGTGAGCGACGACGGCGGGGGTCTCGACATCGAGGCCATCAGGGAAAAGGCCCTGCGCGTGAAGATCGTCACGCCCGACAAGGCCGCCACCCTGTCGACGCGCGAAATTTCGGATCTCATCTTCCTCCCCGGCTTCAGCACGAGTCCCATGATCACCGACCTTTCAGGCCGCGGGGTCGGACTCGACGTCGTTCGAAAGACCGTCGTCGAGAGCCTGAAGGGAACCATCTTCGTCGACTCGACGCCGGGGACGGGCGTCTCTTTTCGCCTTCGGCTGCCCCCGACCCTCGCCATCATGCGCGTGCTCTTCGCGCGCTCGGGCGAGGCGATCTTCGCCTTCGCCTCCCATGACGTGACGGGCGTCGTCGACATCGACCCGAAGGCGATCCTGGACATCGCGGGTGGCAAGGCGGCGATCATCCGCAACGAGTTCGTGCCCGTCATGGCCCTCGCGGAAGCCCTCTCCCTTCCCGAAACCTCCGAAGCCTTTTCAAGAAGCGGCGGGCAAGCGGGAGCCGATGCCGGCTTGCGACTCCTGGTGGTGAACGACGGATCGGAGCGCCTCGCATTGGCCATCGACTCCCTCGTCGACGAGAGGGAGGCGGTCGTCAAACCCCTCCCCCCCCACATGCGCGGGGTTTCCCTCGTGTCGGGCATCGTGACAATTGGTTCGAATGAGCTCATCTGCCTCCTCAACGCGCCGGCCCTGGTCGGCTCGGCGCGAAGGGAGCGGGTTTCGTCCCCCGCGAGGGACTCGGCCGTCGCTTCGCGGGCGCGAAAGGCGGAAATCCTCGTCATCGACGATTCGCTCAATACGAGGGAGATAGAGCGGGACGTCCTCGAGTCCCACGGGTATCGCATCACCCTCGCCGAAGACGGGACGGACGGGCTGGCTAAGGCCCTCGCCAAGAAGTTCGACGCCGTCCTCACCGATGTCGAAATGCCTGGTTTGGACGGTTTCGCGCTCACCGAAAGACTCAGGGCGGAAGAAGCCTATCGCGACGCCCCGATCGTCATCCTCACCTCCCGATCGCGGGAAGAGGACAGGCGCAGGGGCATACGAGCGGGCGCCGATGCGTATATAGTCAAAGGCGATTTCGAGCAGGGCGGACTGCTCGAGACGCTGAGATCATTGGGCTTGTGAATCGAGGTCAAGCGATGAAGATACTGATAGTCGACGATGACCCCGTCGCGGGGGAAATTTCGCAGGCCATCCTCGAGGCCGGGGGCTACGACACCCTCCTCGCGGAGGGCGCCGCCGCGGCCCGAGAGCTGATTTCGAGAGACGCGGATATCGCCCTCGTCGTGAGCGATCATCGCATGCCGGAAAAGAGCGGCATCGACCTGCACAAGGAGCTCGCCGCGGCGGGATCGAAGTTGCCCTTCATCCTCCTTTCCGCCGACGATCCGGTTAAGCTCCGCGAACTAGCGCCCGGCCTCGATGCGGCGCTCGCGAAGGACGAGGCTTTGACGATCGCCCTTCCCGCCGCGGCGGCCCGCCTGATCGGGAAGGGCATGGGAGGGGAACCATGAGCGGCCGGGAGGATGCTCTGTCGATAAAGATACTCGCCTTGCGACGGACCTACCTCGATCAGTTCCCGACGAGGATAGAGGAGGGCTTCATGGGGCTCGCCGCCCTCGAGGAAGGCCCGGATCTAAAGGGCGCCGAAACCCTCCATTCCGTGCTCCACTCGATCAAGGGCACGAGCGATTCCCTCGGACTCACCGAGATCGGCGATCTCGCGCGTGAGACCGAGACCCTCATCGACCGGGCGGCCGACAAGTCGGGACCGAATCACATCAGCATTAGGAAGGTTCTTGCGGGCAGGCTCGCGGCCCTCCAGGCCGCGGCCGCAGCGGCGAAGGAACAGGAAGCGAGGACCTCCACGGTCATAGAGGATTCCGGCGCGAACCCCGTACTTCCCGAGGAACTCCCCCTGGTCTACCTCTGCGACGACGACGCCATCCTCGCGGCCGTCACGGCGAGTCAAATCTCGTACTTCGGCTACAAGGTCGAAACCTTCACGAGGACCTCCGAGCTCCTCCAGGCCGCGACCGTGAACCGTCCCCGGGCGATGATCATGGATATCGTCTTTCCCGAGGGGGCGAACGAGGGCTCCCAGACGATCCAGCGCCTCAAATCCCAGGGCATCGAGATACCCAGCGTCTTCATCTCCGCCCGCGGCGACTTCGAGGCGCGGCTCGGGGCGGTTCGCGCCGGAGGATCGGCCTTCTTCACCAAGCCGGTGGATCCGATGAAGCTGGTCGCCACCCTCGACGAACTCACGCGACTGCGCGAGCCCGAGCCCTTCCGCATCCTCATCGTCGACGACGAGCCCGTGGCGGCCGAATACCACCGGGCGATCCTCACGGCCGCCGGCATGACGGCGCTGACCACGGAGAATCCCGAGAAGGCCCTGGATATCGTGCGCGAATTCAGGCCCGATCTCGTGCTCATGGACATGTACATGCCGACCTGCTCGGGGCACGACCTCGCCGCCCTCATCAGGCAGGTGCCCGATTTCCTCAGTGTTCCCATCATATTTCTTTCCGCCGAGACCGACAAGGCCAAACAGCTGTCGGCCATGCGCGTCGGGGCCGAGGGCTTCCTCACGAAGCCCATCCCGCGGGAGGAGCTCGTCGTCTCCGTCGCGCTCAGGGCGGAGCGCATGCGGATGCTCCGTTCGCTCATGACCCAGGACAGCCTCACCGGGCTGTTCAACCACACGACGGCCACCCAGATGCTCAAGACGAATCTCGACGGCGCCCAGCGCACCGGTCACCCGCTCTGCTTCGCGATGATCGACATCGACCACTTCAAGAAGGTTAACGACAATTACGGCCACCCCGTCGGCGACCAGGTCATCATCGCCATCGCGAGGGCCCTCAGGCAGCGACTCAGGACCTCCGACATCGTGGGCCGCTACGGCGGCGAGGAGTTCGCCGTCATCCTTCCGGACACCTCCCGGGAATCGGCGCGGTTGATCCTCGACATGCTGCGCGAGGATTTTTCGCGCGTGGAGTTCCGCTCCGACGACAGGATCTTCCACTGCAGCTTCAGCTGCGGCATCGCCAACTCCCTCGACTATCCGACCTTCCAGGCCCTGCGCGAGGCCGCCGACCGCACCCTTTATCAGGCGAAGGCCGCCGGCAGGAACCAGGTCCTCGTGGCCGCGCCAGAGCGCGCGCGCAAGGAAGGGCCCGATGGGCGATGACGACTCCGGACTCGATATCGCGCTGTCCAGCCGGATTCGGGAGCGCGGCGAAGTCGAAGACGCCGAGGAGTTCACGTTCGCCGTCCTCGTCTTCGAGCTGGGCGGATCGCCTTACGCCGTCGAGGGCCGATTCATCAAGGCGGTGTTGCCAATGACGGAGCCCTTCCTCGTTCCGGGCTGCCCCCCCTCACTCGAAGGCGTCATCCTCCATCAGGGCGAGATCGAAAGCGTCATCGACATCTCGGCGACCATCGGTTTGTCCCCCCTGTCCGCCGGAGTATCGCGGGCGATACTCCTCGCACAGACCCCCGCGATGCGCAGCGGCATCCGCGTCGACCGCGTCCTCGACGTCGCCCAGGTGCCCGAATCGAGAATCGCGCCTTCCCCCCAGATCCTGCGCGACGCCTTACGCGAAATGGCCCCGAAGGTCGTCGAACGGGAAGGCGGCATCGTTCCCCTACTCGACCTGCCCGCTATCTTCGCCGCCTGGGAGCGGAGCGAGGCGTGAGCCCCGGCAGCCGGGAAAGACTTCCCCCCATCGGCCTCGCGACCTTCAGGTCCGCGGGCCACTCCTTCGCCGTGGAGGCCCGCTTCGTCGAGGAGATGGAGCCGGTCGCCGGGCGACCACAGGCCTTCGAACTCGCCCTCGACCTTCCCTCGGGGACCGGCGCCCTCGTGGTCGAGGCGCCCGTCGAGCTCGTCTCGGTCGAGGTCGAGGACATCCACCCCCTTCCCCAAGCCCTCGCCGCGCGCTGCGCCATCCGCGGCCTCAGGGCCCTCGCGCGCCGCGGCGAGGGCTTCCTCCTCGTCCTCGACCCCAGACAATTGTGAGGATCAGCCCGAGAGCCTCGCCAGGTCGTAGGGCGTCTCCTCGTACACGCAGTAATTGAGCCAGTTCGCGTACAGGAGATGGGCGTGGGCTCTCCAGGTCATGAGGGGCGGCCGCGCCGGATCGTCGCCGGGAAAGTAGTTCGCGGGCTTCGCGATGGGCAGGCCCTTGGCCACGTCGCGGTCGTATTCCGCCTTGAGGGTCAAGCGATCGTACTCGGGATGGCCCGTGACGAAGATGCGCCTGAGATCCCTCGTCGCCGCGATATAGAGACCGGCCACCTCCGAGGTCGCGAGGACCTCGAGCTCCGGCACCTTCTTCACGTCCTCGAGACGCACCTCCGTGTGCCGCGAATGAGGCGCGAGAAAACTCTCGTCGAAACCGCGCAAGAGCGGATTGCGGAGATCGAGGGCCTCGTGGTGGAAGAGCCCGAACATTTTTTCCGACAACGGATACTTGGGCACCCCGTAATGGTGGTAGAGCCCGGCCTGCGCTCCCCAGCAGATGTGGAGGGTGGACCAGACATTCGTCGCCGACCAGTCGAGGACCCGCTTCAGTTCGGGCCAGTAATCGACCTCCTCGAAGGCCAGGGTCTCCACCGGGGCCCCCGTGATCACGAGACCGTCGAAGCGCTCGTGGAGGACGTCGTCGAGCCCCTCGTAGAACTGCTCGAGATGCTCGGTCGCGGTGTTCTTCGCCTCGTGGCTCGTCATGTGGATGAAGCGCACGTCGATCTGGACCGGGCTGTTGCCCAGGACCCTGAGGATCTGCGTTTCGGTGGTGATCTTGGTGGGCATGAGATTGAGGACGGCGATGCGGAGCTCGCGGATGTCCTGTTGGACGGCCCGCGACTTCCTCATTACGAAGATATTCTCTTCTTCTAACTGCCTGGCTGCCGGTAGATCGTCGGGTATGCGTACGGGCATGATTTGCCTCCGTCGGAAGAATTGGCGCGAAGCGCTTGACGCCGGAAAGCGGCGCATGCGATGTTCCTTCGCAACGCAACGTGCCACCACACGGAGCGCGCCGACGGACCGTTGCAGCGGCGCCGTCGACTCGGCCACATTGTGGCCAATTTCAGGAGGGCCCGCAAGGGCCGTCGCGACGGCTGCGGCCGTCGCGGGCGAAGGACGAGCGATGCGAGAGCGCATGTGGACGATGACGATGGTATGGAGCATGCGTATGCCCCTGTCCTCGTCACGCGCGCGTCGCGTCGCGGTCGGGAACAGGGGCATACCCCAGCGCGGTCGCTGAGACACGGCGGCCGCCAGCCGATTTCGTCTGAATTGGAATGAAATCGACCACGCTTTGGAGGCCACCATGTCAGAGCAAGCATCCTTCGATACCCTCGCCGTCCACGCGGGTCACAGCCCCGACCCCACCACCCTTTCGCGCGGCGTGCCCATCTACCGCACGAGCTCCTTCACCTTCAAGAGCGCCGAGCACGCCGCCAACCTCTTCGCCCTCAAGGAATTCGGCAACATCTACAGCCGCCTCGGCAACCCCACCAACGACATCCTCGAAGCCCGCGTCTCCCAGCTCGAAGGCGGCTCCGCCTCGGTCTCGGTCGCCTCGGGCACCGCGGCCATCTTCAACACCGTCATCACCATCGCCAAGGCCGGCGACGAGATCGTGTCCGCCTCCAACCTCTACGGCGGCACCTTCACGATGTTCGACGCCATCCTCCCCGACTTCGGCATCCTCACCAAATTCGTCGACGTCCGCAAACCGGAGGAATTCGAAAAGGCCATCACGGCGAAGACCCGCCTCCTCTTCCTCGAGACCATCGGCAATCCCGTCCTCGACGTCGCCGACATCGACGCGGTTGCGGCCATCGCGAAGAAGCATCACCTCCCCCTCGTCGTCGACGCCACCTTCACCACGCCCTACCTCCTCCGGAGCATCGAGCACGGGGCCGACGTCGTCATCAACTCCCTGACCAAGTGGATGGGCGGCCACGGCACCGCCATCGGCGGCATCGCCGTCGACGCCGGCAACTTCGACTGGTCCGACCCGAAGTTCGAGCTCTTCAACCGCCCCGATCCCGCCTACCACGGCCTCCGCTGGGCCGTCGACCTCCACCCCGACCTCCGGAAGATCGCCTTCGCCCTCCGCTTCCGCACGGGCCCCCTCCGCAACCTCGGCGCCTGCCTCGCGCCCGACAACGCCTGGCACTTCCTCCAGGGCCTCGAAACCCTCCACCTCCGCATGCCCCGCCACGTCGACAACGCCCTCGCCGTCGCGAAATTCCTCTCGAAACACCCCAAGGTCTCCTGGGTGCGCTACCCCGGCCTCGAGGGCGACCCCTCCTACGACCTCGCGCAGCGCCTCCTTCCCAAAGGCTCGGGCGGCATGGTCGTCTTCGGATTGAAGGGCGGCAAGAGCGCCGGCGCCAAATTCATCGAGTGCCTCTCCCTCTTCTCCCACCTCGCCAACGTCGGCGACGCCAAGAGCCTCGCCATCCATCCCGCCACGACCACCCATTCGCAACTCTCGGCGGAGCAGATGCTCGAGGGCGGGATCACCGCCGACCTCGTGCGCCTATCGATCGGCATCGAAGACAAGGGCGACATCCTCGCCGATCTGGATAGGGGCCTCGCCGCGACCTAATGTCTGGACGCCGCGGCGGCAACCTAAGGTCTGGACGCCGCGGCCGTACTAACTGGTACTATCTCGGTCATTCATTCGGAGGCCTCGCGCGCCGCCAAAAGCGGCGCGCGACCGCGCTCTCCGCTCCAATTCCGGACGCGCGGCGCTCGATCGGGGGGCGGTCTCCTCCGGAGCCCGCCCCCGGTTTGCCCGACCGCCTGCCCGGCCAGCCTTCGCGCCCCGCAGGCGCGGCCGGGCAAGCCGCCCCCTTCCAGGCGCGCCCGGGATTTCCGCTTCGATCGCTGGCCCAGTTTTCGAGCCGCCGCCCCCCATCCTCAACCGAGTCGGCCGAGAAGGACGCGGGGCTCGAGCCCGGCGAAACCCGGAATCACGAGCTCCGCCCTCGGAAGGCTCCCGGCTTCGCCTGTCCCTATCGTCCTCATCCCGGCGGCTATCGCCGCCTCGATTCCGGCCTCCGCGTCCTCGAAGACGATAGTCTCTAGGGGTCTGACCCCAAGCCTTTCGCCCGCGACTAGAAAGATGTCCGGCGCGGGCTTGGGCGGCACCGGAGCGTTCCCATCCACCACTGCCTCGAAAAGGCCGAGAATCCCCGTCGACTCCAGGACCTCACGGGCGCTTTTACTGGCGCTGCCGACCGCTATCGAGAGGCCGAGCGCCTTGCAGCCGAGGAGGAAGTCCCTGACACCGGGAAGGAGGGCGGATTCATCGAGCTCGGCGAGGTAGTCGCGATACCAGCCGTTTTTGAGCTCGGCGAGGCGGAGCTTTTCCCCCGCTGGGAGTTCGCGCTTGCCCAAAGACAGGATGATGTCGAGGCTGGCCATCCGCGACACGCCCTTGAGCCTCTCATTGTCCTCGAGGGTGAAATCGATGCCGAGCATATCTGCTAGTCTTTTCCAAGCAAGGAAATGATACTTTGCCGTGTCGACGAGGACGCCGTCGAGGTCGAAAATGCAGGCTCTTATCGTGCTCATGGGCCAGTGATAGCTTCGGGATCGGCTGCCTGACAAGGTCTTACCGGATTCAGTGCCATCCGACCTGGAAGCAGCCTCTCCGAATTCTTTCTTTTTGGACTTGCGCGTTTCCGAAAAGTGGGGAATTTGTGTGTTACTTACTCGCGTAAGTAACACATCATCAGGAGGAAGAGCATGAAGAAGCTCCTCGCAGTATTCGCTCTCGCCACGATAGTCTTAGGGGCGGCAATGGCAGCCGACACGACCATCACGGTTCTGGGAACCTGGGGCGGACAGGAAGCCGACACCTTCCAGGCCATGACCGACGCCTTTACCGCCAAGACGGGCATCAAGGTCCAGTTCGAGGCGACCCGCGACCTCGACGCCGTCCTGACCACCCGCGTCCAGGCCGGGAACCCTCCCGACATCGCCGTACTCCCCAACCCCGGCAAGCTCTACGAGCTCGCCAAGGCAGGCAAGCTCGTCGACCTCTCCAAGGTCCTCGACATGAAGGCCTATGCGAAAAACTACTCCCAGGGCTGGAAGGATCTCGGCAGCGTCGACGGCAAGCTCTACGGCCTCTTCGTCAAGGCCGCCATCAAGGGTCTCGTCTGGTACGACCCCAAGAACGTCAAGGCCGCGGGCATCACCCTTCCCAGCACCTGGGACCAGATGATAGCCACCTCGAAACAGATCGCCGCCACGGGCGTCACCCCCTGGTCGGTCGGCATCGAGTCAGGCGCCGCCTCGGGCTGGGTCGCCACCGACTGGCTCGAAAACATCTTCCTCCGCCTCTACGGCCCCGCGAAGTACCAGGATTGGTACAATGGCAAGCTCGCCTGGACCTCGCCCGAAATGAAGAAGGCCTGGCAGTACTTCGGCCAGATCGTCGGTGATCCCACGATGGCCTACGGCGGCAGCCAGTACATCAACTCCACCAACTTCGGCAACGCCCCCGCGCCCCTCTTCCAGAACCCGCCCAAGGCCTACTTCCACATGCAGGCGAGCTTCATCCAAAGCTTCATCATGGACCAATTCCCCGGCCTCAAGCCGGCGGTGGACTTCGACTTCTTCGGCTTCCCCTCCATCGATCCCAAGTGGGCCAAGGCCGTCGAGGGCGGCGCCGACATCGTGGCCGTCTTCAAGAACAATCCGGCCGTCAGGCAGTTCATGGAGTACTTCGCCTCCGCCGAGGCCCAGTCCTATTTCGCCGCCGGCACCGGAGCCCTCGCCACCAACAAGAACGTCTCCCTCGTCTTCTATCCCGATCCCCTCACCAAGCGGGCGGCCGACCTCCTCAACAAGTCCGAGATCGTCGTCTTCGACGCCTCCGACATGATGCCCTCGGAGATGAACGCGTCCTTCTGGAAGGCCACCGTCGACTTCGTCAACGATCCCTCGAAGCTCGACTCCATCCTCGCGGGCCTCGACAAGGTCAGGGCCACGGCCTACAAGAAATGAGCAGGTAGTCGCTTCCGGCGCATCGGCCAGAGGTCGACGCGCCGGCGTCCCCCGGGGGCGGGGCGACGACCGTTCGCCCCGAGTCAAGGAGCCGCGATGAATATCGTACTAATGCTTTTTATTGCGGTCGTCGGGGTGCCGCTCGTCCTCGTGGGCTACATACGCCTCTCCGAGCCCCTGGCGGGCCGGAACCCGCGCCGGGCCGCAAACCTTCGTCCCTGGCTCTGGCTCGCCCCGACCCTCCTTCTCCTCTCCGTCTTCCTCGTCTACCCCGTCATAGCCACGATCATCGCGAGCCTCAAGGACGCCGACTCGACGCATTGGATCGGTCTCGCCAACTACGCCACGGTCTTCACGAGCGCCGACAATCTTTCGGCCCTCGGCAACAACCTCCTTTGGCTCGTCTTTTTCACCCTCGGCACCCTCCTCTTCGGTCTCCTCATCGCCGTCCTCTCGGACAAGGTACGTTACGAGTCCGTGGTAAAGGCCCTGGTCTTCATCCCGATGGCCATCTCCTTCGTCGCGGCGGGCATCATCTGGAAGTTCATGTTCGAGTTCAGGCCGGCAGGCGAGGTCCAGGTCGGAACGGTCAATGCCATCCTCACGGTCCTCGTGCCCGGCTGGAAGCCGATCGCCTGGCTCGTCAACACGAGGACGAACAACGCCGCCCTCATAGCGGTGGGCGTCTGGATGTGGACGGGCTTCGCGATGGTCATCCTATCTGCCGCCATCAAGGCCATCCCCCCCGACGTAGTCGAGGCGGCCAAGATCGACGGGGCCAGCGAGCTCCAGATCTTCCGCATGGTGACCCTGCCCCTCGTGGCCCCCACCCTCGGCTTCGTCGCCACGACCATGATGATCAACGTCCTCAAGGTCTTCGACATCGTGTACGTGATGACGAACGGGAACCTCGGCACCGACGTCATCGCCAATCGGATGTACAAGGAAATGTTCAACTACCACAATACGGGGGTGGCGAGCGCCATCGCGACCTTCCTCCTCGTCTGCATCGTGCCGGTCATGATCGTCAACATCCGGCGCTATCGCCGGGGGGTGGCCTGATGTCGGCGCGCGTCCCGGGGATGAAGCCGGGCATCGGCAGGATCTTCGTCCACCTCGCCCTCGTGGTCGCCTGCCTCGTCTTCATCCTGCCGACCCTCGGCCTTCTTGTGAGCTCCTTCAGACCGCGCAACCAGATCGCCCTCTCGGGCTGGTGGACGGCATTCCAGACCCCCTTCGGTTTCACGCTGAAGAATTACCAGAATGTCCTCGGCCGCGCGAACATGGGCCGGAGCTTCATCAACAGCCTCGTCATCGCCATCCCCGCCACGGTGCTGCCCGTGAGCATCGCGGCCTTCGCGGCCTACGCCTTCGCCTGGATGAAATTCCGCGGCAAGGAAATCCTCTTCGTCATCGTCATCGGCCTCCTCGTCGTGCCCATCCAGATGACGGTCATTCCCGTGCTGAGCCTCTTCAACGTCGTCCACCTCACGGGCAGCTTCGCAGGGGTCTGGCTCGCCCACACCGCCTACGGCCTCCCCTTCTCGATCTACCTCCTCCGCAACTTCATCCAGGAGCTTCCGCCCTCGATGCTCGAGTCGGCCTTCATCGACGGGGCGAGCCACCCCAAGGTCTTCCTGAGCCTCGTGCTGCCCACCTCGCTGCCGGCCATCGCCTCCCTCGCCATCTACCAATTCATGTGGGTCTGGAACGACCTCTTCGTCGCACTGATCTATCTCGGCGGTACCCAGGATGTGGCCCCGATGACCCTCACGATGGCGAATATGGTCAATTCCTACGGCGGCGGCTGGGAATATCTCACCGCGGCCGCCTTCATCTCGATGGCCTTCCCCCTCCTCGTGTTCTTCACGATGCAGAAGTACTATGTGACGGGCATACTCGCCGGCTCGGTGAAGGAATAGGAAGCGATGCGCAAGTCGGAAGTCTCGTCTAAGGACATAGCGGAGGCCTGCGGAGTCTCGCGGACGACCGTGTCCTTCGTGCTCAACAACACGCCGGGCAAGGTCATCCCGAGCGAAACGCGGGAGCGCATCCTCGAAGCCGCCCGCAGGCTCGGCTACATTCCCGACAGCGAGGCGCGGAGCATCGCGAAGCGCACCAGGGCGACCATCGGCCTCGTGGTCAACCATTCCGACTCGATCTACGCCGACGCCTACATCCTCAGGCTCATCGAGGGCATGGCCCCCGTCTTCAACAAGAAGCGTTGCCGTCTCGTCCTCCTCCCCCTCCGCCAGCGCGAGGCCGACTACGGCGAGATCGTCAGGGCCCATGGCCTCGACGGCCTCATGATCACCAACGCCAGGGCCGACGACGAGGCACTGCGCGCCCTCGCGGGCCTCGGCCTGCCCTGCGTCGTCATCGGCACGGTGGAGGGAATCGACGCGCCGCAGATCGACATCGACAACGAGGAGGCGGCCTTCAGGGTCGCCGATTACCTGCTTTCCCTCGGGCACAGGCGTGTGGCGATGATCGTGCACGCCCCCCTCTCCTACGTCGCGGCCACGGGCCGCCTCGCCGGCTATCGACGCGCCATCGAGTCGCATCATATTAACTATGACGAACGCCTCGTCCGCGTCGCCGATTTCACCGAAGCCTCGGGTTACGCCGCCGCGCGCTCCATCCTCGCGGAGAGGCCCCTGCCCGAGGCCCTCTTCGCCGGCAACGACGCCATCGCCTACGGCGCGGTCCAGGCCATCCTCGACGCGGGACTCCGCATTCCCGCTGACATCTCCATCGCCGGCTTCGACGACGACTTCCCCTCGCGCTTCCTCGAACCCGCCCTCACGACGATGACCCTGCCCGCCGCCTCCCTCGGCGAAGGCGCGGCGACCAAGGTCATCGCCCTCCTCGACGGAAGTGCGGGAGAGGAGCGTCGGACCATCTTGCCGACCATCCTCTCGGTGCGAGATTCCTGCGCCCCGGCCCGGTCCGGTGCCTGATTCCCGAAAGGATTTCCCATGCGAACGATACGGAGGGAGGGCTACGATCCCTCCCGGCTCCTCCTCGAGGAAACGCTGTTCCACACCGCGAACGGCTACGTAGGGGTCCGCGCCTCCTTCGACGAGGGCTACGGCCCCGGCCTCGCCACCATCCGCGGCACCTACATCAACGCCTTGTACGACACCCATGAGATCCGCCATCCCGAAAAGCTCCACGGCTTTCCCGAGACGGGCGAGCGCATCGTCTCCGTCACCGACGCCCAGGACATCCTCCTCTTCGCCGAGGGCCAGCCCATCCATGTCGGCATCGACAACGGGGCGAGCCTCATCCGCGAGCTCGACCTCGAACGCGGGGTCGCGCTTCGTAGCTTCGAGACGAGGACGATCGGAGGGGCCCTCCTCCGCTTCGAGTTCCGGCGCTTTTGCTCGCAAGTCGTACGAGAGCTCTTTTGCGTCGGCCTCCGCGTCTCCTGCCTCGAAGGAAGGACCTCGCTCAAGGTCGTCTTCCGTCTCGAAGGCGCCGTGGCCAACCACTTCGACGAAAGCGATCCCCGCCTCTCGGGTTCGGCCTGGAGAAGCCTCGAGGTCCGCGCGGTTTCGGCGACCATCAAGACCGCCCCGGAAGGCCAGGCCACCATCGGCGGCCCCGGCACCAAGGGCGGCGGCCAGCTCAGCGTCGAATCGGTGACGAAGGGCACCCGTTTCGGCCTCGCCGTCCTCTCCTCGATCGAAGGCCCGGCCGAAGCCGGCTGGTCGGCGAAGGCCGGGGAGGAAGCCGCCGAGCTCTGCATGTGCGCGGACCTGGCTGCCGGCCAATCGATCGAACTAACACGTAAGAATATTTACGCCGACTCGATCCGCCATGGCGAGGCGATGAAGGGCGCGGAGGCCATCGCGGCATCCATCGCGGGCCTCGATTGCGCCACCCTCGAAGCGGCCCACGCGGCCAGGGTCGCCTCATTTTGGGAGGAGGCCGCCGTCGAGGTCGAAGGCGAGGATGAGGTCGACGAGGGCCTCCAGTTCGGCCTCTTCGAGCTCCTCCAGTCGGCGCCCAAGGACGAGCGATCCAACATCCCCGCCAAGGGCCTCTCGGGCGAGGGCTACGAGGGACACTACTTCTGGGACACGGAGATCTACCTGGCGCCCTTTTTCACCTGGACGGCCCCCGAGCTCGCGAAACCCCTCCTCTCGTACCGCCACTCCATCCTCGACGCCGCGAGGGCCCATGCGAAGCGCATGGGGCAACGCAGGGGCGCGGCCTTCCCCTGGCGGACCATCGCCGGCCGCGAGTGCTCGGCCTACTATCCCTCGGGGAGCGCCCAATATCACATCAACGCGGACATCGCCTATTCGCTCTGGCGCCATTGGGAGGCGACGGGTGACCTCGACTTCCTCGCCGACATCGCGGCCGAGCTGCTCTTCGAGACGGCGCGAACCTGGCTCGACATCGGCCACTTCGACGGCGGCCGCTTCCTCATCGAATCGGTGACCGGCCCCGACGAATACACCTGCCTCGTAGACAACAATTTCTACACGAACGCCATGGCCCGCTTCAATCTCGAGAGGGCCGTCGCGACCCACCGCCTCCTCGCCGCCGCGAGGCCCGGAACCCTGTCCGCCATCGCCGCCCGCATCGGCCTCGAGGACGCGGAGCTTGCCGATTGGGAGCGCGCCGCGAAGGCCATGTACCTGCCCTACGAGGCCGAGCGGGACATCACGCCCCAGGACGACGGCTTCCTCAAGAAGGCGCGATGGGACCCCGAGCTCCTCCGCGAGGAGGACAGGCCGCTTCTTCTCCATTACCACCACCTGGCCATCATCCGCCGCCAGGTCTGCAAACAGGCCGACGCCGTCCTCGCCCACTTCCTCCTGCCCGATTCGGCGGCCGAATCCACCATTCGTAACAGTTATGACTATTACGAGGCCATCACCACCCACGATTCCTCCCTCTCCTACACCGTCTTTTCGGCTATGGCGGCCCGGCTCGGCGACGCGGAAAAAGCCTGGCGTTATTTCCGCGAGGGCGTCCGCCTCGATCTCGACGACAGGCACGGCAACGCCAAGGACGGCATCCACGCGGCGAACATGGGAGGGGCCTGGCTCGCCCTCGTCTTCGGCTTCGGCGGATTCCGGCCCGAGCGCGGCCTCCCCTCCTTCGCGCCAGTCCTGCCGGCTGCCTGGCGCTCCTATTCCTTCCGCATCGTCTGGCGCGGCTCCTCCATACGCGCGAAAATACGGAGAGAAGCCGGGGGTGAAATCGGGGCGGACCTCGAGCTGGCCGCTGGTCCCGCCCTCGAGGTGGAGCTATACGGAAGGAAGGCCCTACTCTCTTCCTCGCTCGAGGGGAGGAGGCCCTAGTCCCAACCCTGACATCGCGGCGATAAGGAGCAATGGCGTGAAAGCCACAATTGAGGTCATTCTCGGCGACATCACGAAGGTCGAGGTGGACGCCATCGTCAACGCGGCCAACGAGGGTCTCTGGGGCGGGGGCGGGGTGGATGGCGCCATCCATGCCGCCGCCGGGCCCTCCCTCGCGGCTGACTGCGATGTCATACGCGAAAGGGATGACGGCTGTCCCACCGGAAAAGCCGTGGCCACGGGCGCCGGCCGCCTGCCCTGCCGCCGCGTAATCCATACCGTCGGCCCCATTTGGTCGGGCGGCGGCGAAGGCGAGGCTGAGCTTCTCGCCTCCTGCTATCGCGAGAGCCTCGAACTCGCCCGCCGCGAAGGCTTGCGCAGCCTCGCCTTCCCCAACATCAGCACGGGGGTCTACGGCTTTCCGAAGGCGAAGGCCGCCGAAATCGCCCGGCGCACCGTCCGAGAGTGGTTTTCAGAAAACGAAGGAATCGATCGCGTCGTCTTTGTCTGCTTTGACAGGGAAAATTTCACCCTTTATGAGGGATCCTGAGCGAGTCGCGGCTCGAACTAAAATTGTAACTTACGATACACTCGTTTCCGGAAAATAGCGCGATCTTACAGGTGACGGCGGAAAAAATATCTCCGCCGCCCGGAGGACATCGCATGCAGCGTCTCATCAAAAGCAATGTGTACTGGGTCGGAAAGATCGACTGGGAACTGAAAAAGTTCCACGGCGAAGAATATTCCACGCATCGCGGATCGAGCTACAATTCCTACCTCGTGCGCGAGGGCAAGACCGTCCTGATCGACACGGTCTGGAAACCCTACGCCAAGGAATTCGTCGACAACCTCGAGGCCGAGGTCGGGCTCGCGAACATAGACTTCATCGTGCAGAACCACGCCGAGGTCGACCACGCGGGTTCCCTGCCCGAACTCCTCGCCCGCAGGCCCGATCTCCCGATCTACTGCACCGCCAACGCGGTCAAGTCCCTCAAGGGCAATTATCATGGCAATTGGGATCTTCGCGTCGTGAAGACCGGCGATTCCCTCGACATCGGCAACGGCAAGCGCCTGGTCTTCGTCGAGGCCCCGATGCTCCACTGGCCCGATTCCATGTTCACCTATCTCGACGGCGAGGCCCTCCTTTTCTCGAGCGACGCCTTCGGCCAACACTACGCCTCGGAACTGCTCTTCAACGATCTCGTCGACCAGGCCGAACTCTGGGGGGAGGCCCTCAAGTACTACGCGAACATCCTCACCCCATTCTCTCCCCTCGTGACGAAGAAGATAAACGAGGTCGTCGCCCTGAATCTCCCGATCGAGATGATCGCCCCCGGCCACGGCATCATCTGGCGCAAGAACCCCCTCGAGATCGTCGCCAAGTTCGCCGAATGGGCGGCCGACTACCGCGAGGACAGGATCACGGTGATCTACGACACGATGTGGGACGCGACGAGGAAGATCGCGGAGGCGATAGCCGAGGGGGTGGCCGAGGCCGGCCCGACCACGACCGTCATAGTACATAACACCTCGAAGACCGACATGAACGACGTGATCACCGACATCTTCCGCTCGAAGGGCCTGATCGCGGGCTCGCCGACGGTCAACAAGGGCATCCTTTCCTCGATGGCCGCCCTCCTCGAGGTGATCAAGGGCCTCAAATTCAAGGGCAAGAAGGCCGCGGCCTTCGGCTCCTACGGCTGGTCGGGCGAGTCGCCGAAGATCATCGCGGAGGCCCTCGCCTCCTCCGGCTTCGAGTTGAGGGGCGAGGGACCGAAGGTCCTCTGGCAGCCGGACGAGCCCACCCTCGCCGCGGCCCGGGAGTTCGGGCGGAACTTCGTTTCCGGCTTGGGCGAAAAAGTCGATTCGAAAGGGAAGGGAGGACAATCATGAGCAAGGCGATAGATGAACTCATGCACGATCACGAGGCCATCGTCTATTCACTCGGCATTCTCGACAAAATGGGCAAGCTGGCAGCTTCGGGCGGAGCCTTCGACGCGAAAGAGGCCCTCGAACTCGTCGGCTTCCTCAAGGAATTCGCCGACACCTGCCATCACGGCAAGGAAGAGACCATTCTCTTTCCCGCCCTCGTCCAAGCCGGCATCCCCGACAAGGGAGGACCGGTCGGTGCCATGCTCCAGGAGCACGAACTCGGAAGGAGGCTCATGCGGGCCATGACCGCGACCCTGGGGGAACCAATCGATGGCGCAGAATTCGCGAAGGCGGCCGCAGAGTACTCGATCTTCCTCAGGCAGCATATCGACAAGGAGAACGGGATACTCTTCCCCATGGGGGAAAGGGTCCTCGACGCGTCGCGGCTCGAAGACATTCATGTCCGCTTCCAGGAGCATGAGGAGAAGGTCATCGGGGCGGGGCGCCATGAGGAACTGCACCGGATGCTGGGGAAGTTCGGCGAAAAGTACGGGGTTTCGTGACGCAGGAATGAGGGGACAGGAGAGGAGCCGGAGATTGGAGAAGACGGCGTGATTTTCGTCGACAAATTCGTCAAATTCGTCAATACTGCGCAACCTTTATCCGGCTGGCGGGTCTGGCTTGGCAAGCTGCCTCAGCCCTGCCTCTAGGCGCGGCTCGAGGAATCACGCGAAACGCACAGCGATTCGCCTGTCGATCGCGAAGCGGTCGACGAAGGAGCCACCATGGCCGCGCATCCCCTCAAGGGTCTTTCGATCGGCGATCTCTTCGCCCCCGTGCCGATCGTGCAGGGAGGAATGGGGGTCGGCATTTCGCTCTCCGGCCTCGCTTCGGCCACCGCCAATTCGGGCGGAATCGGCGTCATCGCCGCTGCCGGCATCGGCCTCCTCGAGCCCGACGGCTTCAAGGACTTTCTCGGCGCCAACATCAGGGCCCTCAGGCGCGAAATCAGAAAGGCGCGCGAGCGCAGCAAGGGAATACTGGGCGTCAACATCATGGTCGCCTTGAGGAATTTCCCCGATCTCGTGCGTACGGCCGTCGAGGAAAAGATAGACATCATTTTCTCGGGGGCAGGCCTCCCGATGAACCTTCCGGAGCTCACCAAGGGCACGAAGACCAAACTCGTGCCGATCGTCTCCTCGGCCCGGGCCGCGGCCTTGATCGCCAAGCGTTGGCTCGACAAATACGGGGTCCTCCCCGACGCCTTCGTCGTCGAGGGGCCGAAGGCTGGTGGGCATCTCGGCTACAAGGCCGAGGAACTGACCGATCCGGAATTCGCCCTGGAAAAGACCGTCCCCGAAGTCATCGAGGTGGCTAAATCCTTCGAAGAGCGCAAGGGTTGCCCCATCCCCGTCATCGCCGGCGGCGGCATCTATACGGGCGACGACATCGCCAAGTTCCTCGAAATGGGGGCCGAGGGCGTGCAGATGGCGACGCGCTTCGTCGCGACCGACGAATGCGACGCCGATCAGGCCTTCAAGGAAGCCTTCATCTCGGCCAAGGAGGGCGACCTCGCCATCATAAAGAGCCCCGTCGGCATGCCGGGCAGGGCCATTCGCAACACCTTCATCAACGAGGTCGAGGCCGGCCACAAGGCGCCCTTCGCCTGTCCCTACCACTGCATCCATACCTGCGATTACGAGAAGGCTCCCTATTGCATCTCCCTCGCCCTCCTCAACGCGCAGAAGGGCAGGCTTGACCTCGGTTTCGCCTTCGCCGGAGCCAATGTCGGAAGGGTCGACCACATCGTGCACGTCCAGGAGCTCGTCGACGAACTCGTGACCGAATGCGAGGCGACCTTGGAGAAACACGAAGCCGAAACCGGCCTCGCCTAGCCCGCATTTCTCACGAGTTTTGAGGAAATCGTTATATATCCTGGCTTTGCGATACCTGCGCCAAATTCGCAAAATCGGGCTGATCGCGGCGTCGCTCAGTCGCTCCGGTGCTCACATGCAGAAAGCATGCTCCGCTCCTAACGCTTCGCTATCCTTCGGTCGCTTTCTTCGCTCCTTGCGCTAAGCCCGATTTTGCCTGTGAGAAATGCGGGCTGGGTCTCCGGAGAAGTTCGGGGAGGCCAGCGGGAGGCCTTGCCGGTCGAGCGCGAGCGCTCAGCCGATGAAGTCTCCCTCCTCGAGCTGGCGGAAGGCCAATTCGAGTTCCTCCTCGCTGTTCATGACGATGGGTCCCCTCCAGGCTACGGGCTCGCCAAGTCCCATGCCGCTGCAGAAGAGGAAACGGAACTCGGAATCGGGGGTCGCGCGGAAGCGGATCGAATCCCCGTCCGAAAAGAACACAATTGTGCCATCCCCAACCTTCGGCCCCTCGCCGAAACGGCCCGCCCCCCCGAAGACGTAGGCGAAGGCCTTCTTGCCGGGTGCTACCCGGTGGACGATGTCGGCCCCGGGCGCGAGGAGGAGGTCGAAGTACTCGGGCTCGGTCACGATGCCCTCGACCGGCCCCAATTGGCCTTCGAATTCGCCCGCGATCACCCGTATCCTCGAGCCGTCGGCGAGGACTCGTTCGGGCACGGCCGTGTTTTCGATGTCCTGGTAGCGAGGCTTCATCATCTTGTCCCTGGCAGGCAGGTTGGCCCAGAGCTGGAAGCCGCCCATCCTCCCCTGGCCGTCGTCGACGGGCATTTCCTGGTGGATGATACCGCGGCCCGCCGTCATCCACTGGACCGAGCCGGGGCCGATCACCCCGCTGTTGCCCATGCTGTCCTTGTGCTCGACGCGGCCGTCGAGCATGTAGGTGATCGTCTCGATGCCCCGATGCGGGTGCCAGGGGAAGCCCCGGATGAAGTCGGCCTTCCTTTCGTTCCTGAGGTCGTCGAGGAGGAGGAAGGGATCGGACTCCTCGGTATCGCCGAAGCCGAAGGCACGCCGAAGTCGCACGCCTGCGCCGTCCATCGTCGTCTGGCTCTTCCTTATCGCGAGCGGTTGTCGTTCCATACTATGCAAATTACGTAACCAGTGTTACAGAGTCAACGAAAGGAGGAGGCAACTTTTTCTTCCTGCCTTGCCCAAGGGAGGAAGCGAAGGCTATTGTTTTGAGCATGCAGTCACAAGGCCGACTCGCCCTCCTCATGCATCGTTTCAAGCCTGGCGTGCCCAAGCGCTATCTGCTCTTGGCCGCCGGCCTGGCCTGGACCACGGCCGGGCTCATCCTCGGCCTCCGCGGCATGCTCTGGGTGATCGGCCACGACAGCTTCGTGCCGGTGCACTTTCTCATCGCGGTCACCCTCGGCCTCGTCTTCTTCCAGCTCGTCTTCGCCAAGGTCTCCCTCAAGCACATCACCCGCATCCACGCCCTCGACATCGTGAGGCCGAGCCTCTTCGCTTTCTTCGACGCGAAGGGCTACGTGATGATGGCGCTGATGATCTCGCTGGGCATCTTCCTCCGGCGCTCGCACATCGTCGCCTCCGAAATCCTTTACAATTTCTATGTTTTCATGGGCACGCCCCTCATCGTCTCGGCACTCCGCTTTTACTACGCCTTCATCCGCTATCCGAGGCTCCTGGCCGCGGATGGCCCCGGGGCGGCGACCGACGAGGGACTCGGGGAGGCGGACTGAATGCGCGACATACCCTTCTCGGCGGTTCGGAGAAAGGACCGCGCCGTAGAGGATACGGAATGGCTGCGCGCCTTGCTCCATCGCGCGCCGATGGGCATCCTGGCCACTTCCCGCGACGGGCAGCCTTCAATAAACACCCGGCACTTCGCCTTCGACGACGAGGCCGGCGCCATCTACCTGCACGGCGCCAAGTCGGGTCGCACGATAGACGACATCGGACTCAACGATCGCGTGTGCTTCTCGGCGAGCGAGATCGGGAGACAGCTCCCAGCCTCCAAGGCCTTCGACTTCGGCTCCGAGTACGCGAGCGTCGTCGTCTACGGCCGGGCCGCGATCGTCGAGGACGAAGCCGAGGCGCGGCGGGCCTTGGAGCTCATCCTCGCGAAGTACTTCCCCCACCTCGCCTACGGACGGGACTACGCGCCGATCGCCGACAAGGAACTCTCGGCCACCGCCGTCATTCGCGTGACCATCGAGGAATGGAGCGGCAAACGCAAAGTGGCGGGGGCCGATCACGCGGGAGCCTTTCCCTTCGGCCAGCCGCCCGCCTGACATTTCCGGCGACGAGAGCAGGCTCGGGAAGGCGAGCCCTTCCCGAGCCTCGATCCCTCCCCTATTTCACTAGCGCGAAAGCCTCTTCGGCCGCGGCTATCGTCGCGTCGATGTCGGTCTCGCTGTGGGCCAGTGACATGAAGCCGGCCTCGAACTGCGAAGGCGCGAGATAGACGCCGCGCTCGAGCATGGCAGTGAAGAAGGCGCCGAATTTTTTAGTGTCGCAGGCCTTCGCGCTCGCCCAATTCTTCACCGGCTTGTCGGTGAAGAAGGTGGTGAACATCGAGCCGACCCGATTCCACTGGACGGTCGCGCCGGACTTCCCCGCGGCTGCGGCGAGGCCCTTTTCGAGTCTGACACAATTGGTTTCGAGTTTATTCCAGACGCCGGGCTTCCTGAGTTCGTTCAGGGTGTAGATGCCTGCCGTCATCGCCAGCGGATTGCCCGATAGAGTTCCCGCCTGGTACATCGGGCCCGAAGGCGCCACCAATTTCATGATGTCCGCGCGGCCGCCGTAGGCCCCGACGGGGAGTCCGCCGCCGATCACCTTGCCGAGGGTCGTGAGATCGGGTTTCACGCCGTAGAGGGTCTGGGCCCCGCCGAGGTGGACGCGAAAGCCCGTCATCACCTCGTCGAATATGAGGAGGGTTCCTTCCCTGTCGCAAAGGGAGCGAAGGCCCTGGAGATAGCCGGGCTCCGGAGGCACGACGCCCATGTTGCCCACCACGGGCTCGATGATGAGGGCGGCGATCTGGCCGGGATTGGCCTTGAAGAGGGCCTCCGTCGCGGCGAGGTCGTTATAGGGGGCGGTGAGGGTGTCGGCGGCAGTGGTCTTCGTGACGCCGGGGCTGTCGGGGAGTCCGAGGGTGGCGACGCCCGAACCAGCCTGCACGAGGAGGAGGTCGGCGTGGCCGTGGTAGCAGCCCTCGAACTTGATGATTTTATCGCGCTTGGTGAAGGCCCGGGCGAGGCGCAGGGCGGACATGGTGGCCTCGGTGCCCGAGTTCACGAAACGCAGCATTTCGATGTTCGGCATGATCGAGATGACGAGACGGGCGAGCTCGACCTCGAGGGGCGAAGGGGCCCCGTAGCTCGTGCCGCGGAGGGCGGCCTCGCCGAGGGCCTTCACGACGCCGGGGTGGCTGTGGCCGAGGATCAGCGGACCCCAGGATAGTACGTAGTCCACGAATCGGTTGCCGTCGACGTCGTACATCCAGGCATTCTCGCCCCGATCGATGAAGAGGGGCTGGCCTCCGACGGCGCGGAAGGCGCGAACGGGAGAACTCACGCCGCCGGGCATGAGGGTCTGGGCTTCGGCGAAGAGTTTCCTCGACTTTTCGATGTTCATCCTGCGTCTCCTTTCGTCGCTGTCAGTTGGCAAGATAGGCCGCGACGGATTTCGCCGCGCCTTCGCCCGAGGCAATGCAGTCCGGAAGTCCGATGCCGCGATACGCGTTGCCCGCCAGCGCGAGGCCCGGCCATTCGGCGCTCCGGCCCTCGATCGCCGCGAGCCGGTCGAGATGGCCCTTCGTGTACTGGGGCATGGCCAGGGGCCAGCGGAAGAGTCGATGGAAGATCGGCTCGGCCGTGATGCCGAGGACGTCGCGCTGCTCCTCCTTAACCATGCGGAGGAGCTCCTCGTCGGAGAGTTCGATGCCCGCGTCGTTGCCCGCCCGGCCGATGAAGGAACGAATGAGGGCGTAGCCAGGAGGGGCCCTGTGGGGAAACTTCGTCGAGGTCCAGGTGGTGGCCAGCACGGCCCGCCCCTCGCGCTTGGGAATGACATAGCCGTAGGCGTTCAGCGGCTTCGGGAGGTCGCTTTCCCGATAGGCCACCGTGAGGGTCGCGGTCGACGCGTGGGGAATCGCGGCCAGTGCATCGGCCATCGCGGGGTCGATGCCGCGGATGAGGGGGGCCGCGCCATGCGAGGGCGTCGCGAGCACGAGGGCCTCGCAGCGCAGGACCTCGCCTCCCTCGATCTCGACGACCCATTCCTTGCCGACGCGCTCGACTCGCCTCGCCTTGGTGCCGAGGAGGAGCTCCTTCGCCTCGAAGGTAGCGACGAGGGCCTCGACGATCTCGGCGAGGCCGGTCTCGGGCGTGACGAAGGCCGGCCATTGTTTGCGCGCTGGAAGGGGCGTGCCGGCAGCCTCGGCTGTCCTCGCCGCCTCCGCCGCCTTTCGGGCAGCCTCGCGATTCTTCTTCTTGGTCGCGAACATGCCGACCACGAGGCTGCCATGCTCCAATTCTGATTGTCGCAATTGGGGGAATGTAGCTCCGAGGCTGAGTTCCTCGCCGTCGCCCGCGTAGATCCCGCTCATCAGGGGCTCGATGAGGCGCTCGTAGAGCTCGTTGCCGAGCCTGCGCCTCACGAACTCGGCGAGGCTCTCGTCCAGGCCGTCCCTCTTGGCGGGCACGAAGAGGTCCAGGCCCATCCTGAGCTTGCCGAAGGGTGAGATCAGGCCGGTGGTCGCCATCGGCCCGAATTTCGAAGGGATGAGTCCCGTGAGGCCCTCGGGCATTTCGTATAACCTGCCCTTCCTCATGACGAAGCTGCCCCGCACCGACTTGTTGGTGCCGTGCAGCCTGTCTTCGATGCCGAGTTCGCGGCACAAGCCGATCCCCGCGGGTTTGTAGGAGACGAAGGTGTCAGGGCCACCCTCGACGACGAAGTCGTCCACCCTGTCGGTGAGCACCTTGCCTCCGAGGCGTCGCTCGGTTTCGACGAGCCTGAGCTCGACGCCGGGCACGAGTTTCTTGATACGATAGGCGGCGGAAAGACCCGCAATGCCTCCGCCGATGACGATGACGCGTTTCGCGCCCATGATTCCTCCATGAGGCCCCGTCGGCCCATGGCCGATCGCGGGGTCGAGCCCCCTAAAGGTCGGGAGCCTTCATATTCCTGATAATAGCTTCGAGGGGAGGCTTTCGCTTGCCCTCGGAATTCGCCGGATACCAGCCGAGCTCCACGCGGAGGGCCTGGTTGCGGAGCTCGGTCGCCCCCCAGACCAGGGAGGCGCCGAAGGCTCCCACCAAGGCCGATACGAGGGGCCAGGGCACGAAGAGGGAGAGGGCGACGCAGACCGCGCCGGCCAGCATGACCCAGGGCCACCAGGTCCAGCCGAGGCCGAACTCCAGCCTCACGACCCAGAAGAAACCGAAGCCCACGAGTCCGAGGGCGATGAAACCCATCGCAATACCGATAAAATTCATCTCCCTGCCTCCCGATAGGCGGGCTGCGCGGGCTCGCGCGCGAATAGGTCCTCGGTCAGGGCCTTCCCGGATTCGAAGGCCCCCCGATGCCGGGGATTGGCGGGATTGGCCTTAGCCCTCCCCTCCCTCACCCGGCGCTGCTGCCTGCCGAGCTCGACGATGTCGTAGAGGAAGACGATCCCGAGGATGCCGAATTCGATCGAGCCGTTGGGGCAGGAGCAGAGAAAGGAACCGCCTATGCAGGCCGCGCCCGCGGCGCCGAAAAGGAGCCGCGGCGGCATGAGGCTCTTCGAACGATACTCGAGGAACCTGACCGCGACGTGGCCGAACCAGACGCTTCCGAAGGTCGCCGCCGCCGCGGCCAGGCCCGCCGTTTCCATGGGCAGCGCCTAGCGCGCCGAGAGTTCGTGCACCATCTCGACGACGGCGCGCACGTTGTCCTCGGGCGTTTGCTGGAGGATGCCGTGGCCGAGGTTGAAGATGTGGCCGTTGCGGTTGGCCGCCTTCGCGAGTATGGCCTTGACGCGCCTCTCGATCTCCGGCTTCGGGGCGAAGAGGACGACGGGGTCGAGATTGCCCTGCACGCCCTTGCCCTTGCCGACGGCTTCCCAGCCCTTCTCGAGATCGGTGCGCCAGTCCAGGCCCAGCACGTCGCCGCCTGCGGCCGACATCAGCGGAAGGAGGGTGGCGCTCTCCGTGCCGAAGTGGATCGAGGGAACGCCGCGCTTCTTGACCGCGTCGAGGATCCGCTTCGAATAGGGCTGGGCGTACTCCGCGTAATCCTCGGGCGACAGCGCGCCCACCCAGGAATCGAAGAGCTGCAGGACATCGGCGCCCGCGTCGGCCTGGGCGACAAGGTAGCCCGAGATGACGGTCGCGAGCTTGTCCATCAGCGCGTGCCAGACCTTCGGCGCCTCGTACATCATGCGCTTGGCCTTGGTGAAGGAGCGCGACGAGCCGCCCTCGATCAGGTAGGCCGCAAGGGTGAAGGGCGCGCCCGCGAAACCGATGAGGGGCGTCTTGCCCGCGATCTCGCGCTTCACGATCGTCAGCGCCTCCATCACGTTGTGGAGGGCGTCTTTCGCGTCGATGAGGGAGAGGGCATCCACGTCGCGCGCCGTGGCCACGGGGTTGTGGATCACGGGACCCTCGCCCTTGGCGAACTCGAGCTTGATGCCCATGGGCACGAGGGGAAGGAGGATGTCGGCGAAGAGGATCGCGGCGTCGACGCCGAAGGCGCGGACGGGTTGGAGCGTCACCTCGGCGGCGGCCTCGGGCCTGTCGCAGATCTCGAGGAGGCTGTATTTTTCGCGGATGGCTCGGTACTCGGCCATGTAGCGCCCGGCCTGGCGCATGAACCAGACGGGGGTGGCGTCGACGGCCTCGCCGCGACATGCGCGGAGGAATCGGTCATTCATCGTAATTGCTCCTTGTTATTCGGCGTCGCGGGGCGTCGGCACGTAGACGCAAGCCGGGTCGGTCTCGAGATAGTCACCGGTCATCGCCCAGGCGCGACCGCGCTGGCCGCCGCACACTACCTTGTACTCGCAGATTCCGCAGCGTCCCTTGAGGAGGCTCGGGTCGCGCAGTTCGCGGAAAAGCTTCGAGTTGCGATAAACATCGACGATGTCGTCCTTCTTGACGTTGCCGGCGGCGAGGGGAAAGAAGCCCGAGGGCATGATGTCGCCGGTGTGCGAGACGAAGAGGAAGCCCCGGCCGTCGTTGACGCCCTTGACCGGGCGATTGAGGCCGTCGGCGTACTGGAAGCCGGCCCCTTGGAAGGTGGAGTCGATGCTCCCCTTCTCCGCGCGCTTTCGCTCGATGGCGACGCGGCGGTACATGGGCGCGGCGGTGGCCTTGATGTCGAAGTCGCCCTTCTGCGAAAGCTCGTAGAGCCAGTTGAAGACGCGCTCGTGGTCCTCGGCCGAGATCATGGCCTCGGCGTGGGCGCGGCCAGTCGGCACGAGGAAGAAGACCGACCACTGCACGGCGCCAACCTCCCTCACGAACTTTACCATGTCCGGAAGGATGTCCAGATTGTGTTTGCTCACCGTTGTGTTGATCTGGGCGGAGAGGCCGATGGAGAGGGCCGTGCGGAGAATGTCCATGGTGCGGTCCCAGGAGCCGGGGACCTTCCGGAAGTCGTCGTGGACCGCGGCCGTAGGAGCGTCGAGGGAGAGGGCGATGCGCTTGATGCCGGCCTCCATGGCCTTCTGGAGGCGCTCCTTGGTGGGCAGCTTCGTGGCCGTCGGCGTGAGCGAGCAGCGGAGGCCCTTCTTCGTCGCGTACTCGATGAGCTCGAAGAGGTCGGGCCGCATCATCGGGTCGCCGCCGGTGAAGATGAGAATGGGGCTGCCGAAATCCTTGATGCGGTCGACGAGGCGCTTCGCCTCCTCGGTGGAAAGCTCGCCGGGATCGCGCACATGCTGGGCGTCGGCGCGGCAGTGCACGCAGGCGTAGGCGCAGGCGCGGGTGATCTCCCAGGCGATGGTAAAGGGCGACATGTCGAAGTCGGCCTCGAGCATGCGACCGTCGTGGAGTTGGCGGTGCTGGGTCTGGTCGGGGCGTCCCGTCGCGGGGGGGGCGCCAGCGGCGCCAGTCGCGCCGGCGGCGTCCGGAGCAGCAGAGCCGCCGGAAGGCAAGTTAGCCGTATTCATCATAGCGCTTACCTCCCCGCCGACTTGGCCAACCAGCGGGCCGCGTCCTTGGCGTGGTAGGTCAGGATGATGTCGGCGCCGGCTCTCTTCATGCCGAGGAGGGTCTCGAGGACGACCCGCTCCTCGTCGATCCAGCCCTTCTGGGCCGCGGCCTTCACCATCGCGTACTCGCCCGAGACGTTGTAGGCGCCCAAGGGCATCTCGGGGAAGAGCTCGCGGGTCTGGCGCACGATGTCGAGGTAGGCCAGGGCCGGCTTCACCATGAGCATGTCCGCCCCTTCCTCGATGTCGAGCCTGGCCTCGCGGATGGCCTCGCGGGCGTTGGCCGGATCCATCTGGTGGCTCGAGCGATCGCCGAAGGTGGGTGCGCCCCCCGCCGCCTCGCGGAAGGGGCCGTAGAAGCCCGAGGCGTACTTGATGGCGTAGGAAAGAATCGGGATGTGCTCGAAGCCCTTTTCGTCCAGTCCCTCGCGGATGGCGGCGACCATGCCGTCCATCATGCCCGAGGGCGCGACGATGTCGGCGCCGGCCTTCGCGTGGGATACGGCCACCTTCGCGAGGATGGGCAGGGTCTCGTCGTTGAGGACATAGCCCTCTGGCAGGCATTCGTGGTCGAGATGCCCCGCGGCGTCGCGATGGTTGAGGAGGCCGCAGTGGCCGTTGTCCGTGTACTCGCACATGCAGACGTCCGTCGCGACGACGAGGTCGGGGGCGACCCGCTTTATCTCCCTGATCGCGCGCTGCACGATGCCGTCGTCGTCGAAATTCTCGCTGCCAACCTCGTCCTTGGTGGCGGGCAGGCCGAAGAGGATGACCGAGGCGATGCCCAGGGAGGCGATCTCCTCGATCTCGCGGCCGAGAAGATCGATGGACCACTGAAAGACTCCCGGCATCGAGGAGATTTCGTGCTTCACGCCCTTGCCGTGCGTGACGAAAAGCGGGAGCATGAAATCGTCTGGCCCGAGACTCGTCTCGCGCACCATGCGTCGGATGCCCTTGTTGAGACGGAGCCTGCGGGGGCGCTCGGCGCCGACGGACCCGAACCAGCCGAGCGTTTCCGCGCCGGCCTTGCCTTTGCCTTCATTGTTCATGCAATTGCACCTTTCGCGGCGCGCGTCTGCGCGTCCCGCCAGTATTCGACGAGCGAATCGATGATCCCCTCCATGCTGTGATCGGCCGGCACGAGGTCCACGCGATAGCCCAGGGCCATCGCATCGGCAGCCGTCACCGGGCCGATGCAGGCGATGAGGGCCTCGCTGTGCCACCCGGCATCCTCCGCGCGAAACCTGCCCCGGGTCATTTCGTCGAAGCCCCTCGCCGTCGAGGGGCTCGTGAAGACGATGGCGTCGACACCTCCCTCGAGCTCGGCGAGGGCCCCGGCGTCGACCTGGGCCGCCACCGTCCTGTATGCGACCACTTCGTCGACGTGGGCGCCGAGACTCCGCATTTCCGCGGCCGCCGTACCCCGGACTATGTCCGAACCCGGCATCAGCACCCGCTTGCCGGAGATGGCGCCGAGACTGGCTGCCAACCTTTCTGAAACCGCCTCGTCGGGCATCGCCCCGACAGCGACGCCCGCCTCCTCGAGGACCCGCGCCGTGGCCTTTCCGATGGCGACGCAATTCCAACGACCGCGCATCGGCATCTCGAGGGCCCTCATTCCTTCGACGAGAGCCAGGGCGGTGTTCGCGCTCGTGACGACGACATGGTCGTAGGTAGCAATGTCGCGCAACGCGGCCTCGAAGTCGGGGAAGGTTCCCGACCGGTCGATCGAGATCGCGGGCAGGACGATCGCCCTGCCGCCGAGGGCCTCGATGGCCGACACCGCATCGCGGGCTTTCGAGGCCTGGCGGGTGAGGACGATACGCCGTCCTTCGAGGGGACGGGGCCTCATCCCAGGATTGCCCTGGCGCCCTTCGCGAGAGCCTCCTCGGCGAGACGCTTTCCGAGAGCCAGCGGCTCGCTCCCCTCGCCGCGCACCCGCACGCTCGAACGGCCGTCGGGCGAGGCGACGAGGCCCTCGAGATCTATCGATCCCGTCGAGCCGATCTTCGCGATGGTCGCGACCGGAGCCGAGCATCCGCCCCCGAGGCCGAGGAGAAAGGCTCGCTCGGCGAGGACGGCGGAACGTGTCGGGCCGTGATCGAGCGTGGCGAGGAGGCGGAGGGTCGCCTCGTCGTCGGCCCTGCACTGGATGCCCAGGGCCCCTTGTCCCGGGGCGGGAAGCATTTCCGAGAACTCGAAGAAGGAGGCGACGTTCGCGCCCTTGCCGAGCCTCGTGACGCCGGCCGCGGCGAGGACGATGGCGTCGTATTCCCCCGCCATGGCCTTGCCTATCCTCGTGTCCACGTTGCCCCTGAGCGGGAGGAGCTGGAGATCGGGGCGGAGCATGAGAAGCTGAGAGCCACGCCTCAGGCTGGAGGTCCCCACCTTGGCGCCTTTTCGCAATTCGGATAGTTTCGCGCAACGCGCCGAAATGAAGACGTCTCGGGCGTCGGCGCGTTCGGGGATGGCTCCCACGGTGAGGCCGACGGGATTCTCGACGGGAAGGTCCTTGAGGGAATGCACGGCCAAGTCGATCGAACCGGCGAGGAGGGCGCGTTCGAGCTCCTCGGTGAAGAGACCCTTGCCGCCGATCTCGGGGAGGGGCTTGTCGAGGATCCGGTCGCCGCTCGTGGTGAAGATCTCGACCCTGACCTCGAGGCCGGGCCAGAGCTCCTCGAGCCTCGATTTGACCCAAGAGGTCTGCCATCGAGCGAGGGCCGAGCCTCGCGACCCGATGGTGACGGATTTCTTGTCAATTGGCATCTTTGTTCTCCGGAGCGAGGTCGAAGATATGTCGGACGGCAGCCGCGTACTCGACGGCCTTGCCCTGGCCCGCGACGGCCCTCAGCCTCCGCGTCGGCTCGTGGAGGAAGCGATTGAGCACGGACTGGGCGAGGAACTCCACCCTCGCGCGATCCTCTTCGGCGAGATGGGCGAGTGCCCGGAGGGCCTTGGCCGTCTCGGTCTTCCTGATCTCCTCGGCCTTCGCCCTGAGGGCCATTACCGTGGGTACTATGTCGAGCGAGGCGAGGTAGCCCATGAAGGCGCTGGTCTCCTCGTCGAGGATGGCCTCGACCGCCGGCACGCATTCGCGGCGCTCGGCGAGCGAGTCCTGGAGCTTCGCCTCGAGATCGTCGATGTCGTAGCAGCGTGCGCCCGCGACCTCGCGCACGGCGGGATCGACGTCGCGCGGCACGGCGATGTCGATGAACATGAGGGGTTGGTCGGGGCGGTCCGAGAGGGCTTCCCTCACGAGTTCGGGAGTCACGATGACATGAGGCGCGCCCGTGGAGGTTATCACGATGTCTGCGGCGGCCAGGGCCTCGTCGATCTTGTCGAAGCCGAGGGCGGCCGCTTCCCACCTGGCCGCGAGCTCCGTCGCCCGCTCCTTCGTCCTATTCACGACGGTGATGTTCTTGGCGCCCCGGTGCCTGAGGGCCTCGACGGCGAGCTCGGCCATTTCTCCGGCGCCGATGACGACGACGCGAGCCTCTTCGATGTAGCCTATCTCGTCGGCCGCGAGCCGCGCGGCCACCGAGCTCACCGAGCCCGGGTTGCGACTGATGCCCGTCTCCGTGTGGGCTCTCTTGCCCGCGTGGATGGCCGCGCGAAAGAGGGCCGCGATCACGGTTCCCATCGCGCCGTATTCGCGCCAGGTATCGTAGGCGCTCGTCACCTGTCCGAGGATCTGCGTCTCGCCAAGGACCATCGAGTCGAGACCGGCCGCTACGCGAAAAAGGTGGGCCACCGCGTCGCGCCCCGAGCGGCGGACCGTATAAGGAGAGAAGTCCTCCACGGCGACGCCCGTGGTCGTTCTCACGAATTCCTCGAGATCGTCGTAGTCGCCGCAGGAGGACACGGCGTAGAGTTCGAGCCTGTTGCAGGTCGATACCACGGCGATTTCCGAAAGTTCGAGGCAGGATTCCGGAGGGGCTTCCGGACCTATCCGCGCGAGGCCTTCCTTGATCTTTTCCGCCGGAAGGCTGAGGCGTTCCCGCACTTCGACCGGGGCCGTGTGGTGTGAGATGCCGAGACTGAGGAGATGCATGCAAGCCCCCGAGGGGATGGGGATCGCGACCAGTTCTCGTGGTTGCTTGCCGCATTCGGCCGAGCCCGCGCGTCATGCAAGACCGCGGGGAATCGCGCGAAGCGGCCTCTTTGTATACTCCCCATTCGTTCATTGTGTAAAGATATAAATAGTTATTAATATTATCCATGCGAACTTTTCACGGGTGATCATTTCGTATGCGAAGCGATCGCGGGAAGAGGGCCCCAATGAGCGACCCTCTTCCAATTAGTAACGTTTCTGCGAATCGACCTTCAATAGGGCTGCTTTCCCTCGCTTACCTCTGCCGCAGTCACGGGAGCCCTGAAAAGCCGGTACACCCAAATCTTGTAGATTATGACGATCGGCACGATGACGAAAGCGACGACGGTCATCACGCGGAGGGTGTAGTCGCTGGAAGAGGAGTTCATGATGTTCAAGTTCGACGCCGGATCGAGGCTCGAGGGAATGAGGTTGGGGAAGAGGCCGCCGACGCCCGTCGCGACGACCGTGGCCACTGTCACGAGGGAGGCGGCGAAGGCGAGCCCGTAGGAGTCCCGCGAAGCGAAGATGAATACGGAGACCAAGCCGGCCACCGCGAGGAGGGGCAGGATGAGAAGGATGGGACTCGCGAGATAGTTGTCCCAGAGCTTCGTCGCGAAGGCGGTGTAGACGAGGAAGGCGACGGCCACGGCGAGGAGGGGCCACCAGAGTCGCTTGACCATCGCCTTGGCGCGTTGGGCGATCTCGCCGTCGGTTTTAAGTGCGGTGTAGAGGGAGCCGTGGACGGCGAAGAGAAGGACGAACAAAAGACCTGTCACAAGGGCGTAGGGATTGAGAAGGCCGAAAAAGGTCCCCTGGTAGGCGAAGGTCGCCGCGGCGAAGTCGTTCTTCATGGGCAGACCCTCGAAGATGTTGCCGAAGGCGACGCCGAAAAGGAGGGCGGGAATGAAGCTCGACACCACCATCACGACATCCCAGAATTTCTTCCACCCGGCCTTGTCGACCTTGCCTCGGAACTCGAAGGAGACGCCGCGGAAGATGAGGGCCGAGAGAAGGAGGAAGAGGGCCAGATAGAGATTGGAGAACATCATCGCGTAGGTGGTGGGAAAGGCGGCGAAGGTCGCTCCGCCCGCCGTTACGAGCCAGACCTCGTTGCCGTCCCATACGGGGCCGACGGAATTGATGACCTGGCGCTTCTCGGTGTCGCTCTTGGCGAGGAAGACCGACATGAAGCCCGAGCCGAGGACGAAGCCGTCGAGCATGAAATAGACGGTCCAGAGCAGACCCCAAAGGACGAACCAGATGACCTGCAGCGTGGTTGGGTCCATCGTCAGTTCCTCCCTTTTACGTTAATGATTTTGCTGAGGTCCCCGTCGGGACCTTTGCGGGCGTATTTGAAAAGGAGCCAGATGTCGACGGCGCCGAGGGCCGTATACATCAAAACGAAGCCGACGAGTGAAATCCAGACATCGGAAAGGGGAACGGTCGTGGAAACGGCGTCCGCGGTCTTGAGAACGCCATAGACGATCCAGGGCTGGCGCCCCACCTCCGCGAGGACCCAGCCGAGTTGGATGGCGATGTAGGGCAGGGGAATCGCCCAGACGAGGAGGGACAGGAGACGGCGATGCCGCTCGATCGAACGCTTGCCATGTGAGAACCACAGGGCGGCGAGGGCGAGGACTCCCATGAGGACGCCGAGACCTACCATGAGTCGGAAAGAAAGGAAGGTCGGCAGCACGGGGGGCCGGAGTTCCTTCGGGATGTCGCCGAGCCCCGTCACCTTGGCGTTGACATCATGGAAGGCGAGGAAAGAAAGGAGGCCGGGGATCTCGCCGATCTCGAAGCGGTTGCCCTCGTCGGCGTCGGGCCACTCGAGGATGAACACGCTTGAATTCTCTTCGGTCTCCCAGTGCGATTCCATGGCTGCGAACTTGGAAGGCTGATTGGCCGCGACATCGACGCCCTGCTGGTCGCCGAGGATCACGAGACCGGCGATGGCGACGACGGCGACGACGGAGGCCAGGCGAAAGGTCTTCGTGAAAAGCGCCGTCTCGTTCTTGCGGAGGATGTGCCAGGCCGAGATGCCGAGGATGAAGAAGGCGCCGAGGGTGTAGGCCGAAAGCAGCGTGTGTCCGAAGCTGAGGAGTGCCGAGGGATTCGTCACGAGGGCGAGAAAGTCGACCATCTCGGCGCGGTGATTGGCGGGGGAGAAGATATATCCCACGGGATGCTGCATCCAGCCGTTGGCGATGAGTATCCAGAGGGCCGACAGGTTGGTCGCGATGGCGGCGAGCCAGATCGCGAGGGCATGGACCTTCTTCGAGGTCTTGTTCCAACCGAAAATCCAGACGCCGAGGAAGACCGATTCGAGAAAGAAGGCGGCGGTAGCCTCGATGGCGAGGGGAGCCCCGAAAATGTCGCCCACATAGCGCGAGTACTCGGACCAGTTCATGCCGAACTGGAACTCCAGGGTGATACCGGTGACGATGCCGAGGGCGAAATTGATGAGGAAGAGTTTTCCGAAGAACTTGGTCGCCTTGAGCCAGGTTTCGTCCCCCGTTCTCACGTACTTCGACTCCATCCACGCGACGATGATCGACACGCCCAGGGTCATCGGCACGAAGATGAAGTGGAACATCGCCGTCAGCGCGAACTGAAGGCGACTCAACGCGAGAATATCCATGTTGACCTCCTGCCCCTTGTCGGGGGCTAGTGAATCAGGGATGAGCCGAAATTCCAAAGCGGCTCTTCCGGTTCGCGTAAGGCAGCGTCGACGGTCAGGCGGAGATGGATGCCGGGGGAAGAACCTGATCGGAGCAGGCACAAGGCCTGAAAGTGCCGCTCTCGATCAGCATCCTCCGGCGCCGTCACGCGGCATTGGGACCACGGCAGGAACGAAGCCATTGCCCCCATGCAAGGCAAAATCCATAAGAGACCCTTCAAGCAAAGAAAACTAATATCAACGCTGAACCTTGTACTCATATATATCATTTGCCAATTACATTGTAAAGCCAAAAATATCTATTCACATTTCTCTAAAATGATTCTTGCTGAGTGCTCAGTGAATTGCAAATATTTGCGGCTTATTCTGAGTTTTGCGGGAATTAGCCAGTCGTTCGACCGCTTCCCGCTCGCCGGCTAGGCCTTCGGCGGGGGCACTGAAGCGGGTTTTTTAGGGGAATCTAGATCGTCGCTAGGCTCGCCGGTCGAAACCTTTGAACCGACCCGCCCTGTCTGTCGACGAGGTATATCGTCGTCGAGCATCCGGTATTTGGGGCCCTCGATGTCCTCGTACTGGCCGTTTCGGACCGCCCAGATGAAGAGAAGCCAGGCGCCGGTTCCGATGCAGAGTGCGAGGAAAATGAGAAGGAATATTTCACCCATCAGGACCTCCGGGCTCGCAGGGAATTGGTCACGACGGTGAGGGAGGAAGCCGCCATGGCCGCGGCCGCGACGATGGGATGGAGGACCCCGAGCATCGCCAGAGGAATCGCCACGATGTTGTAGAAAAAGGCCCAGAAGACGTTCTGCCTGATGATGACGAAGGTCTTTTTCATAATGGCTACCGCGCGGAGGACGAGCCTCATGTCGGGACGAAGGACGACGATGTCGGCGCTTTCCAGGGCCACGTCCGTGGCGCGGCCCAGGGCCATGCCGATCGTCGCCTCGACCAGGGCGGGGGCGTCGTTGATGCCATCTCCGGCCATCAGCACTTTCTTTCCGCCGCCCTCGATCCTCCTGACCTCGGCCGCCTTCCCGGCGGGGGAGGTTTCGGCGAAAACCTCGGTAATGCCGAGCCGCTCCGCTATCGACCGGGCGGTGCGCGCATTGTCACCGGTGATCATCGCCACGCCCAGCCGGCCCCGCCGAAGCGCGGAAATCGCCTCGGCGGCCTCGGCTCGGGGACGGTCCGAAACCCCGAAGATGCCGACGATCCGCCCCTCGAGGGACATATAGAAGACGGAGGCGCCGGAGGACTCCAAATCCTGGATTTCCCGAAGAGGGAGTTCGACGGGAAGGAGGTTCCTCACAATGTTCGCTGAACCCGAATTCTCAGGGACATCGATGAAGGATTTCGTACCAATACGGAGCTTCTTTCCGAGGATCGCGCCTTCGATCCCGCTCCCCGGCGTGGCGAGGAAGTCGCTCACCTCCAAGGGCTCGAAGCCGCGGGCCGAGTCGACGACGGCCTTGGCCAGGGAATGTTCGGAGAGGCGCTCCAATGAGAAGGCCAGCCTCAGGACCTCCCGCTCCGGGAGTTCGAAGGCGCGAAAGAAGGTCACCGTCGGCCTTCCCTCGGTGAGGGTCCCTGTCTTGTCGAAGACGACGTAGTCGATGCGGCTGCCCTTTTCGACGATGTCCCCGCCCTTGATGAGAATGCCCAGCGAGGCGGCGTGGGAGGTGCCGACCAGGAGGGCGAGGGGGGTCGCGAGACCGAGGGCGCAAGGACAGGCGATCACGAGCACCGAGACGGCGTTCAAGAGCGCCGTGGAAATGGGCGCGCCGAAAAGAAGCCAACCCAAGAAGGTCAGGGCCGCGATACCGAGCACCACGGGAACAAAGAGCCCGACGACGCGATCGGCCATGGCCTGAATCGGCGCGCGACGCGCCTGGGCGTCCTCCACGGCCTTGATGATGCCGGCGAGAACCGTATCGGCGCCGGTCTTCGTGACGCGAAAGATGAAGCTTCCATTCAGGTTCACCGTGCCGCCGAAGACTGGGGAGCCCGGGGCCTTCGATGCGGGACGCGATTCCCCCGTGAGCATCGACTCGTCAGCCTCGCTTCCTCCCGCGATCAGGACCCCGTCCAGGGGTATCTTCTCGCCGGGAATCACCTCGAGGAGATCGCCGGTCCGGATCGCCTCGATCGGCGCCATCAGTCGCTCGGCCGTGAGGATGCCCGCGCGATCTTCAACGCTCGTGCCGCCTTCCGCTGCGGGGTCGATCGCGAGCCGCCGCGCCTCGCGGGGACTGAGCTGGACGAGTTGGTTGATGGCGTCCGAGGCCTTGTTCTTCGCTATGCGCTCGATGTAACGGCCGAGGAGGATGAGGGTGATGATCATGGCCACGGAGTCGAAATAGACTTCGCCGCCGACCGCGATTTGATAGATGCTGTAGCCGTAGGCGGAAATGGCGCCCGCGACGATCAGCACGTCCATCGTGAAGGCGCGGTTGACCAGGCCCCTGATCGAGCCCTTGATGAGGGGCCATCCCGAGTAGAACAAGACAGGCGTGGTGAGCACGAGGGAGATGATCTGGAAAATCATCTTCAGGCCTCGGTCCATGCCTTGGAAGAATCCCGCGTAGAGGGCGACGGCGAAGAGCATGAGCTGCATCGAAAAAAAGGCCGCCGTGCCGAAACGGATGAGCATGTCGCGGGCCTGCCGCTTCTGCTCCCCCTCGAAGGCGCTGGGGATATAAGGCTTCGGCGTGTAGCCGATGGAAGAGATCCTCGACAGGATGCCCTGCATGTCGACGCGTTGGGGGTCCCAGCGGATCCTCGCCCTATGCGTCGCGTAGTTAACCCGGGCGAAGGCGACGCCCTCGGTCTGCTCGAGGAGCTTTTCGTTCAGCCAGACGCAGGAGGCGCAGCGGATCCCATCGACGATGACGTCCGCCTCGATTTCGGAGCCTACGGTTCTCTGGCTTTCGAGAAAGGGGGAGACATCGAATTTTTTCGCCTCCACGGGACCGGGGGCCCAGCCCCGCCGGCTCTCGTAGAAGGCGTCGAGACCCTCGTCGTGGATGAGGCCGTAGACGCCGAGGCATGCATGGCAGCAGAAGACCTTCCGCTCGCCGCCGAACTCGGCGTAGACGGCCTCCTCCTCGGAGACGGGGAGGGCGCAATGGTCACAGGTGAGCATAGAGACTGATTCCTCGGTAGAGATAATAGAGCCCCATCAGGATCACGACGAAGCCGCCGATCCGGGTGATCCAGCGCCGGAGCGCCGAACCGAGGGAGGAGACCAGGGTTCCGAAGAGGAGGAGGGCCGGGAGGCTGCCGATGCCGAAAATGAAGGCGATCGCCGCGCCCTTGACAGCGCTGCCCGAGCCCGCGGCTCCGATGAAGACGGTGTAGGAGAGCCCGCAGGGCAGGAGGCCCATCGCCAGGCCGAGGAGGAAGGTGCGGAGGGTCGCCGTCGATGCGAGGGCCTTTTTCGCGATCCCGAGGACCACATGGTTGTGGCTCTCGAGCAGGGCGGCGCCCTTCCCGATGCCGGCTATGCCCAAACCCATCACGATCATGACCAGGCCGGCGAAGACCGCCACCACGTTCTGGATGCCGGCCAGCCCCCCCGCCACGTTGACGAAGGAGCCGCTCAGGCCCATCACCGCTCCGATGAGGCTGTAGGTGATCAAGCGGCCCGCGTGATACTGCAGGCCCAGGAGGAGCTTCGCGGGGAGGGTCTGGCTCCCCTCGCGCCGCGCCAGGTTCTGCGAGACCACGATCGGTCCGCACATGCCGATGCAGTGGCCGAAGCCTCCGAGGAGGCCGGTCATCAGCGCGAGGGAGTAGGCGGGGTCGACGATCACAAGGCGATGAAGGGGAAGACGATCTTGCGGCTGGCTCCGCCTTCCTTGACGGTGATCTCGGCCTGCCAATGTTTGTCGCCGCTCATGCAGCGGGTGACCAGACCCTTGCCCTCGAAGTGGCCGGGGCTCGTTTCCGTCATGGTCGGGCTGTTCTTGCCCATGTACATGGCGGGCATGCCCAGATCGAGGGTGAGCTCGGCGCCCTCCACGGGCTTGCCGTCACGGGTCAGGGTGACGCTGATGGCGAGGCTCTTCATCGATTCGATGGGCCTCGGAAGGATTTCGAGCCGGGCGACGATGCCGCCCTCGAGCTCTTTGGTGACCGGACCCTTGGCGAGATCGTCGTTGGCGGTCGCGTCCTGGGCGCTCACGGAAGCAGCGAGAGCGAAGGCGAAGAGGAGGGCGACCAGGTTGCGGCCGCGCCCCGGGATGAGAAATCGGGTATTCATGGTGTCTCCTTATTGGGCGTAGACGGTCTCGGCGAAGCTCGTGCGCTTGTCGCCGACGCTGACGTCGATGCCGATGTCCCAGCTGCCCGGGAGGGGCAGGCTGGCCATCGCGAGATAGTCGCCGGTCTGCTGCGGCAGGGCCTGGTAGCTCTTGTTATAGGAGTTCGTCGAGGGCCTCGACACGGTGACCGTGACGCTGGCTCCCGCGAGGGGCTTGCGATCGCGGTCCAGCGCCTGCACGAGGAGCTGGTTGGAACCGACGCTGTATTCGTCGCGGCTGAGGGCGACCGACCAGCCGAGGGCGAGGTGATTCTGGCGCTCCGCATCGAAGGCCAGGCCCTTCTCGTAGGGCTTGTCGGTCACCGTGCCGTCGAAGCTCCTCGCTCCGACGACGATCGTGGCGACGGTCATGGCCACCACGATGATGCCGACGATCCATACGTATAGTTTCATTCCTTCACTTCCTTGGCCGCTGTATGGCCGTGAAACTTTCCCTGACCCTGTATTCGGGGGAGGACGAAGCGATCGAGACCTCCACGGGCATCGGCTTCGTGGGATCGGCGACTCCCTGTATCACCAGCGTCACCGTCGATTCGAGGGGTTCGGCGCCGGCGGCCAGGGTGAAGCTCTCGCGCGAAGCGAGGACCGTCCCGACCGTCGAGCGAGGCTCGAGATCGAGGGTGAGGGCGGAGTCTGTCATGTTCCTCAAGGTGAGGACGCAGCGCACGGCCACAGCCCCGTTCCCCGTCACCACCGCGTTGGTCGGATCGACGGGGTGGAGGGTCGCCTCGAAGGGAGGCCTCGAGACGAAGAGAAAGACGAGGAGGGCGAGAAAGGCCGCGGTGAGGACGCCGGAGATGAGGAGGGGGACGCGGACCCCTCCGCGGGCGCTCTGAGCCTCGCCGCCCAGGGGGATGAAGCCGCGGGAGTAGTTGACGAGGGAGGGACGACTGCGCTTCGCCATCTTTTCCGTGCAGGCGTCCACGCATTCCGCGCAATGTATGCACTCGATCTGCGAGCCTTCGCGGATGTCCACGCCCATGGGGCAGGCTTTGACGCAGGCCGAGCATTTCATGCACTCGCCCGAGCGGTTCCCGTCGAAGGCGACCACCAGGGTCCGCTCATCGAAAAGGACGCCCTGGAGCTTCGCGTAAGGGCATACCTTCGCGCAAAACCCTCGGCGCAGGAGGGTCAGGTCGAGGAGCAACACGATCGCGATGACGGCCCAGATGCCGACGACGAGACCGACCGATGAACCGCCAGTCTTGAAGAGGGCGCCGAGATCGTAGGGTGACACGAAGTAGCCGATCGTCGCGGCCGAGACCGCCGCGGAGAGGAGGACCGCCGCCAGATAGCCCGGCAGCGCGGCCCCTCGGCTCGCGCCGCTCTTGCCGAGGATGCCCGTGAGATCGAGGAGCACCGTCTGGGGGCAGGCCCATCCGCACCAGAGCCGCCCGAATTTGATGGTCAGGAAGATCGCGGCGAATACCACTGCAAAGAGGGCTATCAGGACGAGGAAGAAGTCCTGCATCCAGATGGTGGCGCCGAACACATGCAGCCTGAGGGTCGCCACGTCGAAACGGAAGGCGCTTTCCCTGCCGATCTTGAGAAAAGGAAGGGCGAGAAAGGCGGCCAGGAGGATCAGACGAACCGCCTTCCTCGCCTGATGAAAGGTTCGAGGAATCTTAGTCATCGTCGTCCATCATCCTAAACTTGCTCTCCTCCACCCGGTCGTGCCGCTTCTTCGAGTAATAGTAGACGATGATGATGCTGAAGAGCGCGACCAGGGATATTCCGAACGCGAGTTCGGCGATGATGGCTAAATTCATATTCAGGCCTTTTCGCCCTTGGCTTTCGCCGACTTGACGGCGCGGGCGGCGACGAAGACCAGAACTATGATTACCGCCGTGGGGACGACGGTAAAGGCGATCGTCAATGCCAATGAAGAGTCCATGCCTTCTCCTTGTTCGTTTCGAGCCGGGCGGAGCCCCGGCGGTTGCGAGCCGACCCGGCGAGGGTCTGACCCCCGCCGGACCGGCGAGTCGAAGGGTGGGGCGCGGAGGCGGTTAGCCCGCCGGAGCGCCCTCCCCGACTCTCCCTACTTGTTGATCGATTCCGTGTAGGCCTTGGCCTGGGTCCAGCCGCTGAAGGCCGGCGTATAGGCCAGGGTGTAATAGACCCCGAAGGCGATCAAGCCGAAAAAGAGGATCAGCCACCCGATGGGAAGCTTACGCGCGGTCGCCTTCGACTCCATCGCGTGAATGTCGTCATTGTCTTCCATGCGCTGCCTCCTCACTTCTTCCCTTGCAGGGATCTGATGTAGCTGATGACAGCCCAGACCGAGTCCTGGTCCAGGCTCGAGCCGAAGGAAGGCATGTTGTCCGTCGCGACGCGACCTTCCTCGGTGTTGCCCGGCTGGATACCGTTGGTGATGACTTCCTGGTAATCGCCGTCGGGCAGGTCGCCCTTCACGCCGAAGAAGACGTCGTCGACGAGGCTCGGGCCGATCTGACCCTTGGCGTCGTCGCCGTGGCAGACCGCGCAATTGTCCTTGAAGAGGGAGGCGCCCTTCGCGATGAAGGTCGCGTCTCCGGCGTGGGGATTGACGATGGAGGCCTTATTGACGCCCACGGGCTGGACGATGGTCGGCGCCTTCGGCACCGCGGTCCCGAGCTGCTGAACATAGGCGATGAGGGCGTCGAGTTCGGTCTTGGACGCAAGCGAAGCGATCTCGTCCGCGGTGTAGGGGAAGCCGTTCACGTCCATGTGAAGCTCGATCTTCTTGGGATTGAGCTTGTAGTCGGCCAGCCAGCCGTAGGCGGGCATGTTCGACACGGGGACGATGGCGCGGGGATCGGCGAAATGCTGGCGCTGCCAGGCGTCGGGATACTTCCCGCCTTCGCGGGCGAGGTCGGGTCCGGTGCGCTTGGAGCCCCAGAGGAAGGGCCGATCGTAGGCGAACTCGCCGGCCTTGGAATAATCGCCGTAGCGCATGACCTCGGTCTTGAGGGGCCTGATCTCCTGGCTGTGGCAGTTGATGCAGCCTTCCCGCTGGTAGATATCCTTGCCGGCGAGCTGGAGGGCCGAGTAGGGCTTGAGGCCGTCGAGCTTGGGATGCATCGAAACGGTAAGCATTGGTATGAACATTGTCACCGCGGTGCCCACGAGGATGGCTCCGACGGCGGTGACGGCGAAAAGAATCGGTCGCGAATATAGGTCTTTGGCCATGACCTCCCCCTTACGCCTTCGCCACGGTAGTGGCGTGGGCCGTGGCGATCTTCGCCCCAGCCATGCCGCGGGTCTTCTTGATGCCCGTGCGGATCGTCATGACGACGTTATAGATGAAGAACAGCATGCCGACGGTGAAGATGAGACCGCCCACCGTGCGGAGCTCCCAGTAGGGGAAGATCTTCGCCAGTACCTCGGTGAAGGTGTAGGCCAGATTGCCGTGCGCGTCGACGGCCTTCCAGAGCGAGCCTTCCATCAGGCCGGCGATCCACATCGAGATGGAGTAGATCAGCTGCCCGACCAGCACGAGCCAGAAGTGGATGTTCGCCACCTTCACGCTGTGGATCTCGATGTCGTAGATCTTCGGGATGATGTAGTAGACGGAGGCCGTCACCGTCATCGTGACCCAGCCCATCGTGCCCATGTGGACGTGACCGATGACCCAGTCGGTGAAGTGGATCAGCTGGCTGACCGTCCTGAGTCCCTGGGTCGGTCCCTGGACCGTCTGGAGACCGTAGAAGGTGATGGCGAGGACGAAGAACTTGGTCAGGTAGTTGGACTGCATCTTCTTCCAGTCGGCGCCCACGGTGTAGTAGCCGTTGACCACGGAGCCCCAGGAGGGGGCGATCAGGAAGATCGTGAAGGCGATGCCGAGACTCTGGATCCAGTCGGGAAGGGGCGAATACACGAGGTGATGCGCGCCTGTCCAGAGGTAGCCGAAGGTCAGCGACCAGAAGGAGATGATCGAGAGCCTGTGGCTGTAGATCGGAAGGCCGGTCGACTTGGGCAGGAAGTAGTAGAACATCGCGAGGATGGGCATCGTGAGGAGGAATCCGACGATGTTGTGTCCGTACCACCACTCGACGTTGGCGCTGTTGACGCCGATGAAGACGGAGTAGGACTTGTCCCAGCCGGCGGGTATCGCCAGGTTGTTGACGATGTAGAGCACGGCCACGGTGATGACCGTTCCCATGATGAACCAGAGCGAGATGTACATCTGCTCTTCCCTGCGCTTGAGGATCGTCCCGAAGACGTTGATGGCGAAGAGGACCCAGAGGATCACCACCGCGATGTCGATGGGCCACTCGAACTCCGCGTACTCGAGCGACTGGTCCATGCCGATGAAGAGACTCAGCATCGCGAGGAGGATTCCCACGTTGAAGGCCCAGAGATGGAAGCGCGCGAGCTTGGGGAAGAGGAGGGGGCGCTTCGTGAGCTTCATGACGATGTAGAAGGTGATGCCGAAGATCGCGCCGATCCCGAGCCCGTAGGCGAGGATGTTCGTGTGAACGACGCGCATCCGCCCGTAGGTGAAGAAGGGCGGGAAATTCAGCGAGGGCATCCACAGCTGCATCGAGATCCAGATGCCGACGACGATCCCGACCACCCCCCAGACAATCGCCGAGAGGATGAATCCCTGAACCGTTTGATTATCGTAGCGATAATCATCCATGCAATTCCTCCTTGCTAATATGATGGATCGCTCCATCGTAGGTATACGATCGCCCCACCCTCGTACGGTTGGCGACAGTTCTCTCGTGCAGGAAATCCCGACAGCCCGAAGTCCTCACCGTACCTTTGAATCGCCGTTGCGGCCGGAGCGACGGCGAAGAATCAGGATCGCCGCGGGAAGGGCGAAGGCGACGACGCCCGAGACGACGAGCACGACGACCTTCGATACGGGGAAGCGGGCCTCGATCGCCTTGTCCTCGAAGATCATGCGCGCCGCGGTGAAGGAAATGGCGCCCGCGCCGAGGTAGACGAGCCATCGGGCCTTATCGATGAGTTCGGAGATGAAGCCTCCGGTCATCATGAGGAGGGGCATGCTTATGAGGAGACCCGCAACGAGGAGGGGGACCGAGCCATGGGCCGAACCCGCGATCGCGATCACATTGTCGAGACTCATCATGAAATCGGCAGCGAGGATGAGGAAGATGGCTTGCCGAAAATCGCTCGCCTGTTTGGCTTCGCTCTCCATCTCTTCGCTGTCGAGATCGAGATCGAGGAGGCGCCAGACGACCCATACGAGGACGAGACCGCCGAAGGCCGAAAGAAATGGTATGAGGGTGAGAAGGGTCGCCACTGAGGTGAGGGCTATTCGAAGGGCTATGGCGAGGAGGCCGCCGATGACGATGGCCCAACGGCGACGGTTGTGGGGAAGGGAGGAGGCAGCCATCCCGATGACAATGGCGTTGTCTCCGGACAGGGCGAGATCCATGAGGGTGATGTTGAGGAAGCGAAAGACAAAATCGAAATCGACGACGGGCATCGCTTCACCTCGCCTGAACATGCCGAACCCACCTTTCGGGCGGGATTTTCGCATCTAATTTCAATTTTGTAAATAATACAAAGCAAGAATGGTTATCATTTTGTTAATCCTTACCCTAAAACAACTTAAGGAGTAAAGATTCGCATATCAGTATCAGCCCTGGTCGCTTCTTCCCCAAAAAGAGCCTTATCTGCAATCTCGGAGGAGCTCCTTGGGCCCCGAGTTCACGAAAAGACTGATTCGAAATGATGGCGGCGTCAAGCATGCCCCCTTACTTATTTATTACAAGGCAGGATGGCAAAAAGAGGATCGCCATGCACATTTCACGGGAATGGGCCTGGCCGCGGCTTTTGGAAAAGTGGGGCCCGGGGAGAAGAACCTTTTGCCGCGACAAAAGGTTCTTCTCCCCGGAAAAAAGCAGCCCGCCTACATCAGAGACACGGGATCGACGTCGACTTCGAGGCGGAGGCCGGAGGGCTGGTCCCAGACGGCGAGGAGATCGCGGAGGGCGCGATGGATGCCAGCGAGCTCGGGCGCGCGGAGGATGATTTGCCAGCGAGCCGTGCCGGCGACGAGGGCGATGGGGCACTCGGCGGGGCCGAGGAGTTCGGCGTCGGCGGGAAGGCTCGGCGCGAGGGCCTCGGCGAAGGAGGCGGCGGCCGAGGGGGCGCGGTCGCGGTCCTTGGCGCGAAAGACGAGGCGGATGAGGCGGGCGAAGGGGGGGAAGCCGAGCTCGCGGCGCACGGCGAGCTCCTCCTCGTAGAAGCCCGCGACGTCGAGGGCGGCGGCGTGGCGAATCACATAACTATGAGGACGCAGGGTCTGGATTACGACGAGGCCGTCGGGGGAAAAGCGGCCGGCGCGGCCCGCTACCTGGACGACGAGGGAAAAGGCCCGCTCGGCCGCGCGGAAGTCGGGGAGGTTGAGGCTCGTGTCGGCGAGGACGACGCCGACGGTCTTCACGCGGGGGAAGTTGAGGCCCTTGGCGACCATCTGGGTGCCGAGGAGGAGGTCGAGGCGGCCCTCGCGGAAATCGGAGAGCACCTTCTCGAGTTCGCCCTTTTTGGAGGTCGTGTCGGCGTCGAGGCGGCCGATCCGGAGTTCGGGAAAGAGGCGCGTGGCCTCCTCCTCGACGAGCTCGGTGCCGAAGCCCGACCAGCCGACGTCGAGGGAGCCGCACTCCGGGCAGGCGCGGGGAGGGCTCGTGCGGTAGCCGCACCAGTGGCAGACGAGGGCGTTGCGGTCCTTGTGGAAGGTGAGGGCCACGGAGCAGTGGCGGCAGCGGATCTCGGCGCCGCAGCTCTTGCAGCGGAAGAAGTAGGAGAAGCCGCGGCGGTTGAGGAAGAGTATGGACTGGCCGCCGGCCCGATGGGCCTCGCGCACGGCGGCGGCGAGGCGGCCGGAGATGGGCGAGCCCTCGCCGCTCAGGTCGACGACCTCGACCTTGGGGAGGGCGCCGCCGGCGAGTCGGCGCGTGAGCTTGAGCCTTTCGACGCCGCCCTCGGCCATGAGGCGCCAGGCCTCGGCCGAGGGGGTGGCGCTGCCCATGACGAGGCGGGCGCCCTCGAGGGCGGCGCGCTTCATCGCGACCTGTCTGGCGTGGTAGCGCGGGGCGTTCGAGGCCTTGTAGGAGCCCTCGTGTTCCTCGTCGATGATAATGAGGCCGAGTTTGGGGATGGGGGCGAAGACGGCGCTCCGGGCGCCGATGACGACGTCGGCCTCGCCGCGGAGGATGCGGCGCCATTCCGACAGGCGGTTGGAGGGGGAGAGCCGGGAGTGGAGGACGGCGCAACGCTCGCCGAAGCGGAGGCGGGCCGCCTCGACGACCTGGCCGGTCAGGGCGATCTCGGGCACGAGGTAGATGGCGCCGCGGCCCTCGGCCAGGCCCGCCTCGGCGGCCTGGAGGAAGACCTCGGTCTTGCCCGAGCCCGTGAGGCCGGAGAGGTACCAGGTGCCCGAGGGGGCGGAAGTTATGCGATCGAGGGCCGAGCGTTGCTCCTCGGAGAGGACGAGGGGGTGGTCGACGATGGGGAGGTCGTCCGAGGCGAGGGCCGGGGCGCCGATCTCGCGGCGGCCGGAGGGCAGCATGGCGGCGAGGCATTCGCCGACTCCCGCGAGGTACATGCCCGCCATCCAGCGCGCGAGGCCGATCGTGGAGGCGCCGAAGAGGGGCTCGGCGTCGACCCTCCGCCTTATCTCCTTTATCTGCGCCTCGGGCAGGTCGGTGGAGTCCGACTCGCCGACGACCCAGCCGACCAGTTCGCGGCGGCCGAAGGGGGCGGCGACGCGAAGGCCGAGGGCGGCGGGCGAGGCGGCCAGGTTGCGGTAGGTGAAGGTGCCCGGCAGGGGAATGTTGAAGGCGACCTCGAGGTAGGCGGACATGGGGCGGCGTTTCGCTTCAGTCGGACCCGGATGGGGAGGGCGACGCGGGGTCGGCGCCACCGGTTGCATCGGGAGCGGTGGCGGGGGTGTCCCGGGGCTCCGCCTCTCCCAGACGGTATTTGAGCATTTTTAGGTCTTCCCAGGCGGGGCGCTTGAGGGACTCGTCGCGGAGGAGGGCGCTCGGGTGGTAGGTTGCGAGAAGGGGGATGCCCCGGCGCTCGAACCAGCGGCCCCGGAGCTTGCCGATGCCATCGGCCGAGCCGAGGAGGCTGGTCGCGGCGGTGCGGCCCATCGCGAGGATGAAGGCGGGGCGGAGGGCTTCGATCTGCCGCTCGAGCCAGGGCAGGCAGGCCTCGCGCTCGTCGGGGGCGGGTTCACGGTTGCCCGGGGGCCTGCACTTGACGATGTTCGCGATGTAACAATTGGTAGTACGTGAGAGGCCGACCGAGCCCAGCATCTTGTCGAGGAGCTGGCCGGCGGGGCCGACGAAGGGCCGGCCCTGGGCATCCTCCTCGGCTCCGGGACCCTCGCCCACGACGAGGACGAGGACGAAGGGCGAGGCGACGCCCTCGCCGTAGGCCGCGTGACGGCGGCCCTCGCCGAGCCTGCAGGCGTGACAGGCATCGACCTCAATCCGGTCGGCCTCGAGCTCGACGGTGAGGCCCGGGCCGGATCCCGCGGAAGAGCCCCTTGGCGCGCGCGCGGAGGCAGCTTCCCCCGACGCGGGTCTCGCCAGCGCCGGCACGGCGAGGTCGCCGAAGTCGGATTCGGAGCGCGGGCGGATTGGACCGCCCCAGCCGCTGCGGGGTTCGCCGCCTTCGAGCCAATCGGCGAGGGTGGCGAGGGCCTCGCGCGGACTCATCGGCCCATCCGTCTCACCCATGGATAGCCTCCCTCGCCTCGCCTGCGGCGAGGGCCTCCAGTTTGGCGAAGGATCTCGTGCCCACGAAGGCTTCGATGCAGACCGGATCGCCGATCCTGGCTTTTTCCACCTCGAAGAGTCGGAGCGCCACCGCGAGGTTTCGGCCCGAATCGGCCTCGTCGCCCAGTTTCGAAGCGAACCAATAATAGAGGATCTGGTCCTTGGCGGGCAGGAGGAATCCAGCCGCGAAAAGGTGGGCAGCCTCGGCCAGCCAGAATCTGGCGCGGTCGAGGATCCCGCGGTCGCTGAAGGATTCGACGAGGACCATCAGGAGGGTGAAGGTCGGCCACCAGCTCGAATGCCTGAGCCCGAGGGTGAGACCCTCGTGGGCGATCTCCTCGGTCTTGGAGGCGTCGCCGGCGAGGTGACGACAGAGGGCGAGGGTCCTGAGGGCGTCGAGCTTCTCGAAGTCGTTGCGGATCTGGCCGGCCCTGATCTCGGCCTGCACGAAGGCGTCGCGGGCCTTCTCGCCGTCACCGAGCCTGAGCGAGGCGACGGCCAACATCGACGCGGCCTGGGAGAGGGCCGATTCGGAATGGAAGCCGGCCGAAATGATCTCCTTCGCCGCGTCGCGGACCGCGACGAAATCGCAGAGCTGCCACAGCGCCTTGAGCCTGAGGTCATGGGCGAAGAACCGGCCGGCGACGTCATCGGGCGCGCAGAACGAGAGACAGCGATCCGCGGCGGCGAGGCCCCGGCGATAGTCGCCCGAAAGGGTGTGGTACTCGGAGCGCGCCCCGGCGGCCTCGGCGGGAATACCTCCCTCCACGGCCTCGCAGCGCTCGACGAGACGCCGCGCCTCGTCGAGTTCGGCCCGCTGCACCTGCGATATGGAGAGATACCGGAGCACGCTCTGAACGCTCTGGGGGGCCGCCTTGGCTCTCTCATAATAGTAAAGGGATTTCCTGCCGGTGAAGATTGCCTTCTGGAAGGAGTAGGCGACCGTCGCGTAGGCGGTGATGTAATGGTAGGCGTAGCCCATGAGGAGGTCGGATTTCGCCTCGATGGCGCGGCGCATGATGAGCCTGAGCACCTCCTCCGACTCGCCGTGGCGTCCCCTGTTGAAGAGGAGCGACGACTTCGTGACGAGGAGGATGAAGGCGGCATCCGAGCCCGGATCGCTTCGCTTGAGGAGGGCCTCGACGAGGGGAAGGTATTCCCAGGTATAAGTGCGGCTCGGGTCCTCCCGGATGACCCGGGTCGCCTCCTCCATGCGGCCGGCGCGGATGAGATGGGCGACGAGCCTCGGCCGATTGGGTTTCTCGCGGGAGAGGAGGAGGTCGGCCACGAGGCCGTGGAGAATCCGCTTGTTGTGGTTGAGGAGGGAGGTGTAGAGGGCCTTCTTGAAGGCGTCGTTCCGAAAGAACCAATTGCCCTTGCCGTCGTCGGCGAGGAGGCCGTCCGCGACGAAGATCTCGAGGGAGCGGCCGACCTCGTCCGGCGAGCCCGAGGTCGATTCCTCTATGTAGCGCGCCTCCTCCACGGTGAAGGAATGGAGGAAGACGGAGAGCTTCTTGACGAGATCCCTCCGCAGCGCGGGGTAGCGCTCGATGGTGGCCAGGAAGATGTTCTGGACGCCCGCCGGAAGGCTCGAGGCGTCGCGATGGTCCCGGGCCCAGCGCGCGTACTCGCGAAGGAAGAGCGGATTGCCGAGGCCCGCCTCGAGGATGCGCGAAAGCTGCTCGGGGGAGAGGTCGGGCCAGTGGGTCCTCACCAGGGCCGAGGCCGCGACGGGGGGCAGGGGCGAGAGCCTGAGCGTCGTGAGGTCGACGTAGGCCTTGCGGAGATCGAGGGAGAATTCCCTTCCTGTTAGTATGAAAAAGGGCTTCTTCTTCGAATTCCGGAGGAAATAGCGAAAGAAGCTCCGGGAGAACTCGTCCATGTCGGGCGCGTTGTCTATGACGACGAGAAGGGGATAGATGCCCCCCTCGTGCCTTTCGACGATGGTCGCCAAAAGGGAATAGAGGACGGCTGTCACGCGGGGATCCCGGGCCGCGGCCTCTCCGGCGCAGCAGAGCCCGGAAAAGAGCCTTCGCCCGTCCTCATCGACGCCCTCGAAGCGTTCGAGGGCCGAAAGCACCGCGCCCTCGCTCGCCGAGGCTGCCAGGCCGAGGTAGTCGAGGATGATATCGACGATGACCGGCACAGAGCCCGGTCTGTTCTTGAGGGCGCGCGCGGCGAGCACGGGAGCTCCGAAGTCGGGGAAGAGCCTGAGCTTGTCGACGAGGGCCTGGGCGAGTCGCGTCTTGCCGATTCCCGCCTCCCCCGTGAGGAGGAAGCCCGCGGCCCTCGCGCCGTCGTGACGCAGATAGCTCTTGAGGAGGGTGTCGAGTTCCTCGCGCCGGCCGATGAAGGGCCCCTCGTCGTTGAGCTCCCGCTCCGCCCTCCCCTTCACCACGAAGGCGCGGATGGCCTCGACCTTGCCCTTGGCGTTGATGTCCACTTCCTCGGCAAACTCGAAATCGTGCTCTGCCGCCGCCCTCGTCTCTTCGGACACGAGGATGGTGTCGGGCGCGGCCGCGGCCTCGAGGCGTTGCGCGACGCTCATCGCGTGGCCAGTGACCACGTCGAACTCGCCCCGCTTGCCGGTAGTGACGAGACCCGTATGGATGCCGGTGCGGAAGGCGATGCCCCCCGGCACGCTCGTAGCCAGGTCCTCGCGGAGGCGGGAGAGGAATTCGAAGGCCGCGTCGATCGCGCGCGAAGCGTCGTCCTCGTGGAGCTCGGGAACGCCGAAGACGGCGACGAGGGCGTCGCCGATGTATTTTTCGACCATGCCGCCCCGTTCTCGGATGATGTCCTCGAAGAGGCCGAAGATTCTCCCCATCAGGGCGTCCATCTCCTCGGGATCCATGCGCTCGGAAAGGCTCGTGAAGCCCTTCATGTCCGAGAAGAGGAGGGTGGCCGTGCGCCTTTCGCCGACCTTGAGGCCGTCATGGGGATTCATCCCTGCAAAGATACACGCCGGCGGCCAGGCGCTACAAGGTCGGCCTCCGCGCGGGATCCGCCCAATCCGGCGCTACGCCGAATCCGCCCTCCCCCGCTGGCCCCTGCGGGTTTCGCCTGCTATAACATCCGCATGGATGTCCAAATTCTCAGTCTGTGCGATTTCGCCGAGGACTTCGGCGGCAAGATGTGCATCACCGGCACCTTCGACACCCTCCGCGTCGTCGACTTCGGCAGGAACCTGAGCAGTTTCACGATCGCGGCGCGGGTCGCCTTCGATCAGGGCGAATTCGGGCGCCAGGATTTCGTCTTCGCCATCAGGGACGAGGAGGGAAAAGATCTCGTCCAGCCGATGCGCGGCTCCTTCGAAATCAGGGAGAGACACAGCTTCCTCGGCGCCTCGAACATCGTGCTGACCTTGAACGGCCTGGCCTTCCCGCGACCGGGGATCTGGTTCGTCTCGCTTTCAATTAATGGCAACCACCTCAAGTCGATTCCCTTCAAGGTCGAGCTCGCGAAGCCCTCGGCCTAGGCCCGGGGGCCATCCCCTGGTCCGATCACACTCATTGCTCGGCGCGATCGCCGAGCCAGGGCCGGTATTTCCGGTCGCTCATGGCGATGTGTCTCGACAGCCAGGTCCTGAGATATTCGGCCATCTCCCCGCCCACCGCCGGGTCGCCGTCGATGATCTGCGCGTGGAACTGCGCCACGCGGGCCACGAAGCCGCGATGCTCCTCGATGTGGCCTTCGGCTCCCGGATAGCCATTCGCGGCGAAGAGGGATTCCTCGTGGGAAAAGTGCACGTGGATGTAGCGCACGAGCTCGTCGGCGATCTCGCGGAGCCCCCTTTGTCCGGCTTCCATCTCCCGCGCCTCGTCGAGCTTGTTGATCAGGTCGAAGAGCACCTTGTGCTCTTCGTCGAGCCGGGAATTGCCCACTCCGAGGGCGGGCATCCATTCGAGCCTGGGCATCTTGCTACCTCCGAAAAACCATGTCATTCTCGGCCTTATGGAAGAAACGTTGAACATCGATCCCGTCGAAGACGATTCGCGATCCGGCCCCGGCTTGATCACAGACCCGAGACTTTCCGGCGCGGAACTCAAATTTCCGGTCAGCTTCGACCTTCGCATCATCTACGTAAAGACCGAAGGTCCGAGCATCGTCGCCGATCTCGAGGGAATCTACAAGACCCGCGGCGTCGCCTGCTCCCTCATCCAGGGTCTGGACATCCCCGGCTCGAAATACGCCAGGATGGGCAGCAGACTTACCTTTTCGAGCCGCGAGCAGATGTTCGGCACCTATGAGGACATCGGCAAACTTTCATACGTGAAATCCGCCATTTGAGGGCCTGCCGCGCGGGGCGGATCGGCCCCGGCCCGGCGGCCCCATTTCCTCAGCCCCTCGTCAGGCGGTCACCTCGGTCTGCCGCGCCCGCTGCTTCGCCGAAATCACGAGCATTTGAAGGCGGTTCTCGATGTTGGCCATCGCCGTATCGGGATCGTAGTCGAGCGAGAGGATCGTGATGTTGGGGAAGCGTCGCTTCAGCGTCTTCACGAGACCCCGGCCGGTGATGTGGTTGGGCAGGCAGCCGAAGGGCTGGACTATGACGAAGGATTCCACGCCTTCCTTCGCCCGCTCGATGATCTCGGAGGGGATGAGCCAACCCTCGCCGTTCACGTAGGTGCGGTCCAAGAGCCCGTCGATGTTGGCTGCGAGATCGTGGACGTTGCCCGCGACATCGGCGTGCCGCGCCGACTTCGATTCCTCGCGTATCCGCGAGAGCACGTACATGTACACCTTGTCCGTCACGTCGGCCACGAGGCCGTTGAGGGCCGGATGGGCGAGGAGACCGCGCCGCGATTCCTCGCCCATCCGGAGAGAGTCTCGGTGGAAGAAATCGACGAGGCGGGGCTGGAGGACCTCCATCCCGTGCGACTCGAGCCAGCGCACGAGATTCCAGTTCGAGGTCGGGTGATAGTTGAGGAGGATCTCACCAATTATGAAGACTCGCGGCCGCGGCGTCGAATGGTCGACGGGCACCGAATCGAGCTCGCGCAGCGCCGGCCTGAAGGCCTCCACCGCGGGCTTCACGCCGCGCTCGAGGGCGGCCGCGATGGCGTCCACGCCCTTGTCGAAGGCGCGGTCGGCGCTCCCCTTCTCCACTTCGTAGGGCCTGATCCTGAGCCGCATCTGCTCGAAGGTGTCGATCATCGCAAGGCCCCAGAGGGTCCGTATCTGGAATTTCAGGCCGATCTTGACGCCGGGATGGAGGTCGCCGGGATCCGGGCTCGTCGTGAAGATGGGAATTTCCGGATAGCCCGCGTCGTCGAGGGCCTTGCGCGCGAGCACCGGATACTGGCCCGCTCGGCAATCGTCGCAATTCTTGGCCAGCCCGCATGCGGTCGTCGCCGGGTCGAAGCGCCCCGACTCCATCGCCGCGAGGAACTCGCCGACGTTCACCTGGGCGGGGAAGCAGATGTCGTTGTGGACGAATTTCTTCCCGAGCTCGATGGCGCGCTTGCCCGCCAGCGGCAGGGGCTCGGCGACGAAGCCGTCGCTTCGGATGGCCGCCGTGGCCACCTTGCAGAAGGCCTCTGAGAGATTGGGAACGAGGATGGTCTTCTTCGCCTTGTCCTCGGCGCCGAACTTGACCTGCCAGGCGGGGGGCAGCTCGGCGAGGGGCGCCGCCTCCCCCGTCTTCGACCTCCGCGAGCGGACCGTCTCGATGAAGGACTTGACGCGGATGGCCATCGGCCCGCGGATCTCGCCCTCGTCGAGCTTGAGCACGAGGAGGGACTTGCCCGCAGTCGTGGACAAGATGCGCGACATCTCATCGGTGATGATGGCGTCGTGGCCGCAACCGAAGCTCACCATCTGCACGACCTCGAGGTTGGGATGGCGGGCGCCGTAGATCGCGGTGGCGAACATGCGCGCGTGGAAGGTGTTCGTGGTGTCCGCGCGGACCCCGGTGAGGTCGACGTCGTCGAGGCCGGGCAGGGCTTCGTTGATGAGGACGGGCACGCCGAGCCTCGTGAACTGGGCGGCGAGGCCGTGGTTGACGAGAGGATCGGTGTGGTAGGGCCTTCCCGAGAGCACGACGGCGAAGTCCTCCGTGCCCTCGAGGCTCGTGAGGACCCTGCGCGCCTCCGCCTCCAGGGCCTCGTCGATGCCCGACATCGCCTCGTCGGCCTTGGCGATCGCCGCTATCGTCGCCTTCCGGCCCGTGCCGAAGGTGGCCTTCATCCAGCGCACGAGCTGGTTCTCGCGGCGCGCCACGTCGTACCAATGGAAGACCGGCCGGTCGAAGGGGACGTCGAAGCGCCGCGAGATCTCGTGGCTCTCGTCGACGACGAGGGGATAGCCCTGGACGACGGCGCAGCTGTGAACCGAGCGTGCGCTCTCGTTTTCCTTCGGAATCTTGATCATCATCGGCATGAAGATCCGATCCACGCCCTTGGCGGCGAGATCCTCCACGTGGCCGTGGGCCAGCTTGGCGGGGAAGCACACGGTGTCCGAGGGCACGAAGCGCAGGCTCTCCTCGAAGAGCCGCGTGGAGCTCGGCGCGGAGAACACGGTCTCGAAGCCCAGTTCCGAGAAAAAGGTCTTCCAGAAGGGGGCAGAATTCCAGAACTCGAGGGCGCGGGGAATGCCGATGCGCCGCGCCCCCGCCTTCGAAGTCTTCGCCGACTTGGCGAAAAGGAGCTTCTCTCGCATGGCGAGGAGGTCGGGCACGGCGTCGATGCGCGCCTGGGCCGACTTGAGCCTCTCGCGCACGGAGGGGTCGCGGACGTCGCCGGTGATCTCGCCGCGCTCGCAGCGGTTGCCCGTCACGAACTCGCTGCCGTCGGCGAAGCGCACGATGGTGCGATTGCACGAATTGGTACAGAATTTGCATATCGACGAGGGTAGCTTCTCGTAGCCGAAGTCGTCGAGGGCGTCGAGACCGATGAAGGAGGAGGTCGCCGCGTCTGAACCGGCTCCAGTCCGGGCCTCGGCCCGGGCCTCCGCCGCCAATGCATTTCGCGCGTCGGCATGCTTCTTCGCGAGGAGGGCGATGCCGATCGCGCCCATCTCGCCGGGATGCGAAGGGCGCACGACCTTCGCCCCCGTGTGCTGCTCGAGGGCGCGAAGGACGGCGTCGTTGCGGAAGGTGCCGCCCTGCACGAGGATGACCTCGCCGAGGGCGGAGATGTTCGGCACCCTCACCACCTTCGTGAAGATGTTCTCCACGATCGAGCGGCAGACTCCAGCCATGATGTCCTCGGACTTCTTGCCGTTCTTCTGCTCCGTGATTATGGAAGAATTCATGAAGACCGTGCAGCGCGAACCGAGCTTCGAGGGATCGCTCGAGGCGAAGGCCATGGGCGCGATCCGCTCGACGGGGATGCCAAGGGACTTCGAGTAGGTTTCGATGAAGGAGCCGCAGCCGGCCGAGCAGGCCTCGTTGAGCACGATGCTCGTCACCACCCCGTCGACCACCGAGATCGCCTTCATATCCTGGCCGCCGACGTCGAGGATGAAGGAGACGTCGGGGGCGATGCGCATCGCCGCCTCGGCGTGGGCCACGGTCTCCACCGTGTGGAAATCGGCGTGGAAAGCCTTGGCGAAAAGGAGCTCGCCGTAGCCCGTCGTGCCGACGCCCTTTATCACGAGCTCGGCCCCGCCTTCGGCGTAGCGCTCGCGGAGACCGAGGAGTCCCTTCTTCATCACGTCGAGGGGTTCGCCTTCGTTCGAAGCGTAGAAGCGCCAGATCAGCCGCCCCTCGTCGTCGAGGAGGACTGCCTTGCTCGTCGTCGAGCCGGCGTCGATGCCGAGCCAGGCCTCGACGCGGCCTCCGCGGGGCACGGGCGCCGGTTCGTAGACCTCTGTCGGATGCCTCGCCCGGAAGGCGGCGAACTCGGTCTCATTCTCGAAGAAGAGGGGCGCGACCTCGCCCTCGCCCGGCTCGATGCCGGCGCCGCGTTCGCGCAGACGCTCGATCGCCGCCCTGCCCTTGTAGGCGCTCTCCTGGCCCTCGAACATGGTTCCCACGGCGAGGGCCGTGCCGAGGGCGACGAAAACCTCGGGCCGATCCGGGATGATGGCCTCGCCGGCCCTGAGCCCAAGGCGCTCGATGAAAACGCGAACCAGGCTCGGATTGAAGCAGAGGGGCCCGCCCATGAAGATCACGGGCGGGCGTATTTCCATGCCCTGGGCGAGGCCGCCGATGGTCTGCTTGGCGATGGCGTGCAGGGAGGAAAGGGCGATGTCCGACTTGGGCGCGCCCTGGTTGAGGAGGGGCTGGATGTCGGTCTTCGCGAAGACGCCGCAGCGGCCCGAAATATCGTGTACAGTTACACCCTTTTCGGCGAGGGCGTTGAAACCCTCGGCCTTCATCGCGAGGAGCTCCGCCACCTGGTCGATGAAGGCGCCCGTGCCGCCGGCGCAGGAGCCGTTCATCCGCATGTCGGTGGCGAGCATCTCGCCCCGCTCCTCGTCGTGGGTGAAGAAGATGACCTTAGCGTCCTGGCCCCCGAGCTCGATGGCCGTGTTGACCGCGGGATGGAGTTCGCGGATGGCGATGGCGTTGGCCACCACCTCCTGCACGAAGAAGGCGCCGATCTCCTTGACTATGCCCGAGCAGCCGGAGCCGCAGGCAGCCACGCGAAACTCGGCGTCGGGATAGAGGGCGTGGGCCTCCTCGAGGAGGTCGGCGGCGACAAGCGCCTGCCTGGCTTCGTGACGCAGATAGCGGGCGTGCAGGAGCTCGCCGGAGCCCGGATCGGCCACGGCGATCTTGACCGTCGTCGATCCGATATCCATGCCGACATTTAAAATCCTCGCGCCCTTCACCCTTCGCCTCCCGACTATCACCACGCGACCGCGACAATATCATTCGGCCGCGAACCATTCAGCTATACGGTAGCAATTTCAAGGCTGAAGGGATAGGGGCGGCGAAGTCGTTCACCGAGAATTCATGAAGTCCGAGACGATGGCGCGCAGCTTTTCCGCATCGACCTTCTCGATTTCCCGGTCGTAGGTGAGCAGGCCGTTCGTCTCCTGCTCGATGTCCGTGAGCTGAGTGTAGACGGCCGCGGCGAGACCCAAGGGAATTTTCGTGCCGAGCTCGTCGCGGAAAAATTCGAGAAGGGCAGCCTCGAGGGACTCGCGATCGGGAAAACGCCTGTAGCCGAATTCCTTTTTCCGCGGCCAGAAGCGACCCGGCATGCTCCAGGTGAAACCGCCGTACTCCGACAGGAACCAGGCTCGCCTCCCGCCGGCCGCCACGTCGCGGGGAGGGCCCGGGAGCCTTCGATCGTAGCGGTGGATCGACGAGAAATCGCCTCCGCCCTGATCGTACCATCCCGATGCCTCGTCGACCGGCCGCCCCGGATCGAGCTCCCGCACGAGCTCGCCCATCGCGCGCGCGTCAAACTGGCCCCAGCCCTCGTTGAAGGGCGAAAAGCTCGCGATGGCGGGCTCACCTCTCATAGTTGTTACCATTTCGCCCAATTCGCGCCGGAAGTTCTCGCGGTAGGACCGCCCCAGCCCGCCGAGCACGAGACGGGTGAGGGGATTGCGGTCTTTCGGCTTCGCGCTCCTGATGCCCGGCGCTCCGAACACGAAGGGATTGCGGGGCTGGCCTCCGCTCGGCATGTCCTGGAAGACGACGAGGCCCAGACGCGCGGCGTGCCAGTACCAGCGCGCGCTCTCGACCTTCGCGTGCTTGCGCAGCATGTTGAAGCCGAGCCGCTTCGCCGCGAGGAGATCGGAGGCCAGTGCCTCGTCCGTCGGCGCGGTGTAGAGGCCGTCGGGCCAGTAGCCCTGATCGAGAACGCCGTGGAGGAAGTAGGGTTCGCCGTTCAGCAGGAAACGTCGATGCCCGTCCCCGCCCCCGTCCTCCCCTATTCCGAAACTCCTCCAGGCAAAGTACGAATTGACTCGATCGCCCCTCGAGGTCTCGATTGCCAGTCGATACAGTCGAGGTCGTTCGGGGCTCCACGGTTCGCCACCCCCGAAAGGTAGAGCTTCGACCTTTCCGAGTCTCCCGAGGCCTTCGGCGACCGCTGTCGGGCCTCCCGCGTCGCCTCCCTCCCCCTCGACCGCCTGGATCCGCCAGCGATAGTCCCCCTCCCCCGCGACGTTCAACCTGAGGACGCCGGCTGCAAGGTCGGGCATGGCCTCGAGGCCGGCCACCGCCCCCGCGACCAGGGGCTCGAGCCAGACCGTCTGCCAGATCCCACTCACCGCCGTATAGACGATGCCGCGTGGGTTGAGGCTCTGTTTGCCCCGGGGCTGGCTGCCCCGGTCGCTCGGATCGCCGACGCCGACCAGCAATTCGTGCCGGCCGGAAAGCTTCCCGACGTCGAAGGAAAATGGCGAGAAGCCGCCCCTGTGCCCGCCGAGTCGCCTTCCGTCGAGCCAGACCTCGCAGTCCCAGTCCACGGCGCCGAAGTTGAGCGAAAGCGAGGCGGCGCCTTCCCACTGCGGTGGCACTTCGAAGTCGCGGCGATACCAGAGCCGATCTTCGGGCAGGAGGGTTCGCATGACCCCGGACAGACTCGACTCGACGGCGAAGGGCACGACGATCTTCCCTTCCCATCCACCCGACCCGGGCGTTCCCGCCGCCGCCGGCCGGATCGCGTAGTCCCATCGGCCATTGAGGGAGAGCCAGTCCCTCCTCTCGAGCCGCGGACGCGGATACTCGGGGAGGGGCTTGTCGGGGTCGACCAAAAAGGTCCAGCGGGTCGGGAGGGGGCAATTAATTTTCGATTGCTGCATCGGCAGAAGATAGCAGACCGTGAGGAGTCGGTCGAGACCATTTTTGCTATTTTGTTAATAAATATTATCATATATAAGCGCTCTTCTCCAAAAAAAAATTGACAATGGGAAGCTCCGCGTCTAGGCTGGTCATCATTTTTTATCTCGAAGGAGTATCAATGAAAAGGGCAGCACTATCGATCACAGCCATCGCAATTGCCATCGCACTCGCTGGCTGTGCCCAGGCTACCAGCCCGAGCACAGGCGCCGCAAACTACAATCCAACAATCGCGGCGCTCGTCGGCACCTGGCTTCTGTCGGCCACGTCCAGCACTTCGGCGAGCTCTACAAGCTCCACGGAAACCATGACAATCGCATCCGATGGCAGCTTCCAGGGTTATGTCACACGGACGAATACCCCTTCGGGTGGGACAGCCTCGACATCCTACTCCGCTATGAAGGGCACGCTTAGTTTCAGCGGCGACCAGATGACTTATACAGTAACCGGCACCGAAAACTCGAGTTCGCTGATCAACTCCACCAATGTTTCATGGACAACGTTTCCATCGCCACTGGTCACTACTAACACTGCTATCCTAGACAACGGCAAGTTATACGGTCTCACCGGTGGCTCCGTTCTTACCGCCCAGGGTACTGTCTCGGGACTCGTCGGGACTTGGGGCTATTCAAGTTACAATAGCGCCGATACTAGCCCTTACACGAAGGTAGCACTGACACTAAATGCAGATGGAACGGCAACATCGGAAATGTATCAGAGCACCACGAGTACCTTCTCTTCGACACCTACCTCTACAGCTTCAGGTACCTGGTCGGCAAGCAATGGTGTACTCACACTGACGCAGTCAAGTCAAATCCAGAGCTTGGCCTATTCCAGCATCGGTAATTATCTAATTTGGGGTAATGCCACGAACGCCGATGCCTACGCGTTTGCCAAACAATAGGCCTCAATAAGATTCTGCTCTCTAATTATCTAAAAAGGGGGGGATCGGCTCAGACCATCCCCCCTTTTTTGTCTACCAGAACATCTTCGGGCTCGGACCTATCGGAACCCCCTCATTTGCGACTCCGCAAGAAATCGCCGAGACTTGGGACTTGCGGACCTGCGTCCGCGATGTCGCACATCGCCCAAGGCGATTTCAGGGAGGAATCATGACAGAATTGCTGCGTTCGGATCTCAAGACGGCCGCGAAGGCCCGAATGAAGGGAATGCTGGGTTTCATGATTATTTCCTACATAATTTATCTCGTCATCCTCGGCGCCGTGGGCTGGACCGGCATCGGGGCACTCCTCCTTACCGGCCCCCTTTCGATCGGCCTGAGCGGAGTGTTTCTCATGATTTATCGAGGTGAAGCGGCCAGCTACAACAACCTCTTCGACGGCTTCAAGTCCTTCCTCGCGGCCTTCCTCGCCTTTCTCCTCATGAGCATCTTCGTCGTGCTCTGGTCCCTCCTCCTCATCGTTCCCGGCATCATCGCCGGAATCCGCTATTCCCAGACCTACTACATTCTCAAGGAAAATCCGGAAATGGACGGGAATTCCGCCATCCAGGCCTCCAAGAAGATGATGGAGGGCCACAAGGGCGAATATTTCATGCTCTGGCTCAGTTTCATCGGCTGGATCCTCCTTGGTATCGTCACTCTCGGCATCGGCTTCCTCTGGATCGGCCCCTATATGGCGACGACAGGCGCAGCCTACTACGACTGGCTCAAGAAGCAGTCTCTCGAAGGAGCCCAGGTCTAGCCCGCGGCAAGGCGGCCCGCTCGGCCCCCCTTATTCATTTCGCCAGAAAAGTATAGGATGGGCGAATCCGGGGGCATATACGGGCTCCCTTGCCGGGTCGGCCACAAGCCGTTCCCCTGGCGCCAACACTGCAGCAATCGAGCGTACCGAATGGAATTCACCTCTCTCGACCTCGTCCCCGACCTCCAGAAGAGCATCGCCGAAGCCGGCTTCACCACTGCCACCCCCGTCCAGGAGGCCGTCTTTCCCCACGCCCTCTCCGGCGAGGACATCTACGCCCAGTCCCAGACGGGCACCGGCAAGACCGCCGCCTTCCTCGTCCCCATCTTCAACCGCATCCTCACCGTTCCCGAGCTTCGGACCCGAAAGGCCCTCGTCCTCGCCCCAACCCGCGAGCTTGCCGTGCAGATCGAGGGCGAGGCCCACAAGCTCGCAAAGTACCTCCCCGTCAGCACCGCCTGCTTCTACGGCGGCGTGGGTTACGGGCCCCAGGTCGACGCATTGCGGAACGGCGTGCAGATGATGATCGGCACCCCCGGCCGCATCATCGACCTCATCCAGCAGGGCAAGATGCTTCTCAAGGAGGTCGGATTCCTCGTCATCGACGAGGCCGACCGCATGTTCGACATGGGCTTTATCGACGACCTCCGCAGGCTTATCCGCTATCTGCCGGGTCCCCATGAGCGCCAGACCTTCCTCTTCTCCGCGACCCTCGGCCTCAGGGTCAAGGATCTCGCCTGGGAATACATGGACGTTCCCAAGGAAATCACCATCGAGCCTGAGCACATGACGGTCGACCTCGTCACCCAGGAACTCCACCACGTCGGTGTCCACGAAAAAATGCGCCTCCTCCTCGGCATCCTCCAGCGGGACAAGCCGGGCTCGGCCATCATCTTCGCCAACCAGAAATCGATGGTCGAGGAGATCTCCCGCCGCCTCCGCATCAACGGTGTCGAGAACGAGTACATCATGGGCGACCTTCCCCAATCGAAGCGCTCCGAGATCATCGACAGCCTCAAGTCGGGCAGGCTCTCCATCCTCGTCGCCACAGACGTCGCGGCCCGCGGCCTCGACGTCGAGGCCCTCGACCTCGTCATCAACTACGATTTGCCCGACGACACCGAATCCTACGTCCATCGCATCGGTCGAACCGCCCGCGCCGGCAAGGCCGGCAAGGCCGTGACCTTCGCCTGCGAGAAATTCGTCTTCAACCTTCCCTCGATCGAAAAGTTCATCGGCATGAAGATTCCGGTCGCCGGCTGGGATCCCGCCCTCCAGGTCGAGGACAAGAGCGAGGGCATGCGCTTCGGCCGGGCCTCGCAATTCCGTCACGAGCATGGGAGCCGCGAACGCGAGCGGGGACAGCGCGAGGAATACCGCGGCGTCCGTCGCGGAGCCGGCGGCGCGAGGAACGACGATCCGCGGTTGGAAGCGCGCATGCGGGACGAGAGCCGCCGCCCCGGCGAGGTCAAGCGACGCGACGATCCGCGGCGCGAGGGCACTCCCCGCAGCGAGGTCCACGGCCAGGCGAAGGGCAAGCAGGGCCCCTCGCGAAACGCCCCTCGCCAGGGGAGCGAGGCCAAGAAGCCGGCCCCCGTCTCCGCGACGCCCATCGCCGATTCAGGCCAGGATCTCTACAAGCTATCGCAGGAAGAACGGCTCAGGCTGTTCAAGGAAAAATACGGCGTCACTCCGCCCATGCCCGGCCAGAAAAAGGCCCCGGAGGCCGCAAAGGCCGGAAAGCCGGCGCCGCGCGGGAAACAGACTGGCCAGCAGCCTCGCGGCGGCAAGGCTGCCGCGAGCCCGACGCCCACGCCGGCACCAAAGAAGCCTGGCCTTATAGGCAGGCTCCTCGGACTCTTCGGCAAGAAGGATTGATCCCGGAATAGATCGGAAGCGCCGCGCCTGGCGCGCGTCGCCTCCGGGCCTCACTGGTTTTCGTATTTCTCCACTTCATCATGGACATACTCGAGTTCGACGCCTGCCTCGCGGAACATGGCCTCGCTGTCCGCCCCCGCGTGGTAGCGGCGCTCGGCGACCACCCGCTTTATGCCGCAGTTGATGATCATCATGCCGCAGGTGCGGCAGGGTGTCATCCTGCAATAGAGGGTGGCGCCGTCGATGGCCACCCCGCGCTTGGCCGCCTGGCAGATGGCGTTCTGCTCGGCGTGCACCGTCCGAACGCAATGCTGGGTCACCGTGCCGTCCTCGCGAAGCGACTTCCGCATTTCGTGGCCGGCGTCGTCGCAATGGGGAAGCCCCGCGGGGGCGCCCACATAGCCGGTGGCGAGTATCTGATGATCGCGGGCTATGACGCAGCCCGAGCGGCCACGGTCGCAAGTAGCCCGCTTGGCGATGGAAGCGGCGACCTCCATGAAGTACTCGTCCCAGCTCGGCCTGCGATACGCGGTTTCGGACATTGCGGTTCCCCCCTAGGCGCGATCTTCGAACCCAAGCCCCGGGAAGTCAATATCGAGATTGCGCCTTTCGGATTCGTAATTTAGGATGGGCCACCCGAAAAGTTGGCCAGGCGCCGCGGAGGTCGATTATCCCGATTAGTGAAGTGGCTATGCCTCCCAGGACTGGGCCGAAGCGTGGCCGATTGAGGCTATTCCAAGTCGGCCTCAGCGTGAGCCGACGGGTGATCTTCGTCTGCCTCATCCTCTATATCGCCGTAGCCGCCCTCCTCGAAGGCATCGAGGTCCTGACCGTATCGCGGCAGGTCAAGAAGTCCCTCGACGAGCGAATCGTCGCCCTCGCGGATCAAAACCTGCCGGCTCTTTCCCGGGCCGTCTGGAATCTCGACAACGACATAACCGGTCTCATTCTCGCGGGAATGGCGAACGATGGGTCGATAGGGAAGGTCGTACTCGACGACGAACTCGGCCGACCATCCATTTCCCTCTATTCATCCGAACTCGCGACAGGGAAGGGAAGAGGGCGGGCGGAGATCGACGACCTCATGTTGGGACAGCCCCGATCCTTCAAGTTATCTTTCGCGTCCCAGAACAGTCCGCCGGCCTTCCTCGGCACATTGACCCTCTATCCCTCGCTCGTCTCCGAGCATGAGCGCATACGGCAGACCCTCCTCCTCGGACTGGGCCGCACCGCCATCATCGTGGTCCTCCTCCTCCTTGTCCTCTTCCTCGCGATCGAACATTTCCTCGGCAAGCCTCTTCGGGTCATGGCGAGACAGATCACGGCGATCGATCCCGCCGATCCAGGATCAGTCCATCTCATGCCCACACCGGGTGCGGGCGGAGAATTCCTCCTCGTAAGCAGTGCCCTCAACGCCATGGCCGCCCGCATCGGCGAAACGATGGACGCCCTTCGCGAAAGCGAGCGACGGGTCTGGTCCACCTTCGAGGATTCGCCGATCTCGCTCTGGGACGAGGACTTCTCCCTCTTGAAGCGGAGGATCGACGAGTTGAAGGCCGAGGGAATCGTCGATTGGAAATCGTTCTTCGCTTCGGCTGAACGGGTCGTCGAATTCAACGCCCTCGTGCGAGTGCGGGACGTCAACAGGACGACGCTCAAACTGCTCGGCATCGAGGACAAGGCCGTCCTCACCTCCGGATTGCCGACCCTCTACGATCAGGTCCAGATCGAATTGATGCGCCAGGAGTTCATCGCCCTCGCCTCCGGCGCCACCTCCTATGAGGGAGAGACTGATTTCGCGACGCCCGAGGGACGGCTGGTAGAAATGGAGATCAGGGTGAGCGTCGTCCCCGGCAGCGAGGACAGCTGGGACCATGTGCTCGCCTCGGTCATCGACATCACCAACCAGAAGGCCGCCGAACGCTTCCTGATACAATCCCTCAACGAAAAGGAACTCCTCCTCCGCGAAGTCCACCATCGGGTCAAGAACAACCTCCAGATCGTGAGCAGCATCGTCAGTCTCCAGCGGGGCGACGAGGATCCGGCCTCGCCGGTCTCCCGCTCGCTGATCGACATCGAGTCGCGTATCTGGTCCATGGCCCTCGTCCACGAACTCCTCTACGAAAACGAGAGCTTCGCCTTTCTCGATTTCGCCGCCTATACGCGCCAGCTCTGCGACCATCTCATCTATTCCTACCTCACCGATCCGCGGCGCGTCAGGTTCGTCTGCGAAGTCGATTCCAACGTTCGGCTGCCCCTCGAAAAGGCCATTCCCCTGGGTCTCATCATCAACGAACTCGTGGTCAACTCGCTCAAGTACGCCTTTGGCGAGGGCCGACGAGGCGAACTTGCCGTGAAGATCGCGAGGGAGGGGGACACTCTCCGCCTCGAAGTCGAGGACGACGGCCCCGGCCTGCACGGCAAAGGCGGCCACAACGGCGAAGGCTCGGGGGGCGTCGGTTTCAGCCTGGTGGAGGGACTGGCGGCCCAGCTCGGAGGGACGCGAAGCATCCAGGGAGAAGGCCGCATGCATGTAAGCGTCGTCTTCCCCGGGTGAGGCCGGCCTGCGGTTGTATTCCCGAGCGGCTTCGAGCTATCGTCCGTAACCACATCACCACGACGGAGATTTCATAGCATGCGCATACGATCCACCATCGCCGCCCTCGGCCTCGCCGCGGCGGCAACCCTCGCCTTCGGACAGTCGAACCTTCCCGATGGCCTCTACGCGAAGATCAGCACCGATAAGGGCGTCATCACCCTTAGGCTCGACTACGACAAGGCACCTCTGACGGTCACCAATTTCGTGGGACTCGCGGAAGGAACCCTCGACGCCAACAAAGGCAAACGCTTCTACGACGGCCTGACCTTCCATAGGGTCGTCGCCGACTTCGTCATCCAGGGCGGCGATCCCAAGGGCGACGGCTCCGGCGGTCCGGGCTACCAGTTCCCCAACGAGATCTCGCCCGAGCTCAGGCACGACGCCGCCGGCGTCCTCGCCATGGCCAACGCCGGCCCCGACACCAACGGTTCGCAGTTCTACATCACCCTCGCGCCGACCCCCTTCCTCGACGGCAACTACTCGGTCTTCGGCAGGGTGGTCGACGGGCTCGACGTCGTGAAGGCGATCGCCAAGGGCGACGTGATGCGCAGGGTCGAGATCATCCGCGTCGGCGCCGCGGCCAAGGCCTTCAAGGCCGACCAGAAGTCCTTCGACGAGCGCAAGGCGGCCTTGCTCGCGTCGAAGGCCAAGGCTGCCGCCGCCAAGAGAGAAACGGACATCTCCGCCATCAAGAAGATGTGGCCGGATCTCGCGCGCAATGGCGACGGAACCTTCTCGAAGCTCCTAAATGCCGGTTCGGGACCCCTTCCCCAGGCGGGACAGACGGTGGCCGTGCTGTACAAGGGCATGTTCATCGACGGCAGGGTATTCGACCAGTCCAGCGCCCACGGCGGGGCGCCCATCGAGTTCCAGGTCGGCAAGGGCCAGGTCATCCCCGGCTGGGACAAAGTCCTTCTAACTATGAAGAAGGGCGAGAAGCGTCTCGTCGTCTTCCCGCCCGAACTCGGTTACGGGGCGGCCGGGGCCGGCGGCGTCATACCGCCCAACGCCTACCTCGCCTTCGAGATGGAGCTGGTCGACATCAAGTAGTCCGCGACAGCCGCGCCTCGGGCCTCCGCGAATAAGGGCGGAGGCCTTATTTATCCTCTTCCCGCACCTTCCACTTGCCCTCGCTGTGGACGAAGCGAGAGGCCGGCATGTCGAGGAAGCGGCCGTCCTCGCCGGCGATCTTGACGCTGCCGCCGAGGGCGTTGACCTCGATGACGCGGAAGAGGGTCCCGTCGAAGGGAAAGCGAACGCCCTCCCCGGGGAGTTCGCGGCGGGCGTCGCGATAGAAGCCGTATTCGTAGGCGAGACAGCAGAGGAGGCGGCCGCAGGGTCCGGAGATCTTCATGCTGTTGAGCGAGAGGTTCTGGTCCTTGGCCATCTTGATCGAGACGGGCGTGAGCTTGTCCGACACGCCATGGCAGCAGAGGACCCGACCGCAGACGCCGCAGCCGCCCAGCACGCGAGCCTCGTCCCTGACCCCGATCTGCCTGAGCTCGATGCGCATCTTGAACAGCGAGACGAGGTCCTTCACGAGCTCGCGAAAATCCACTCGGGACTCGGCGCTGAAGAAGAAGAGGATCTTCTGCTCTTCGAGAAGGTAATGCGCCGAGACGAGCTTCATCGGCAAGCCGCGCTGGTCGATCTTCTGCCGACAGGTCTCGTAGGCCTTCTTTTCCTTTTCCTCGTTCGCCGCGGCCTTGGCGAGGTCGTCCTTGGTGGCGATTCGCTCGATCTTCAGGAGCTCGTCGGAACCCAGCCGGCCAGGCCGGCCCACGCGGCCCTGGACCAGGCAGAGGTCTTTGCCATAGCGGGTAGGGGCCACGACGAGCTGGCCCACCGCGATCTCGATTCCCTCTTCGGCCCAGGCGAACCAGGTCTCGTTGGAATGCTTCGCCTTGACCCTCCAGAGCTGATCGGGCACGGCCCCTTGGTGACGCTGGCCTTCGGCCTTGGCGCCGGACTCCCCGGCCTCGCCCTGATCCTCGGCCCCGCCCTCGCCTTCTTCCCCTGCTATTTCCTGAGTCCTGTCCTCGAGATGGGCAAGATCCTCGTCGCGTTCTTCGTATCGGTCAGACATGCTGTCCCCTATTGGAGAAGATCGACGAGCATGCCGTTGATCTCGTCGATCCTCCTGAGTATCTCGAGCCGGTCGCGCTGATTTCGGAGTATCTCGGCGGCGAGCTTCTCGAGTGATTCATCTATCACGGCCAGGCGGTAGAATTCCTTACGCTTGAGTATGTTGCCGCCCGAGGTTTTTTTCTCTACCGACCAGGCGTTTTCGACGACATGGTGGACGAAATTGCGCACGGCCTTTTTATAGGCTTGAACCTGGTCGATGGAGAGGTTTTCCTTCAGCCTGTCGCCGGCCTCGTGCACCGCGTCGAGGAGCTCGCCGATGGCCCCGTCGGAATACTCCGCGGCAGGGGACTCCCCCGCGGCATCGGCGCCATCGGTCTCGTCGAGGGCCCTGGCCATCGAAGCCCGAAATAAGCCCTTACCCCTTCCCGTCTTCTTTCCTTCGTCATTCTTTCTCTGAGGGAGGGGGGCAAAAGGAGGCAGGCCTTCGGGAAAGTCTATCCGCGCCATGTCAGCCGCGGATCGCGATCGAGTCTTCCCAGGGCTGCGGCGCCGCATCGCCTGAACGGATTTCCTGTGCCGCGAAGGCCGGATCGGTCGCGGGCCGGGCCGCGGAAATGCCGTTCCCGAAATCGGCGAGGAAACGCAGCCCGTCGCCATGGGCCTCGATGAAGCGCCTGATCTCGATTTCCGCGTTGCCAGGCCTTCCAGTCACTTCGATGTCGCCGTGGATGACGGCCCCGTCCTCCGCCTCGAGGCGCGAGGCGAAGACGTTGCCGAGGACTATGGCGCCGGCGAGAAGGCGGAGACCTTCGGTCACGTAGAGATCTCCGCGCACGAGGCCGCCGACGATGGCCGACCGCGCGCGTATCGAAGCCTCCACCCGTCCGGAGGAGCCGACCACCACCTTGCCCGAGGCTCGGGCCGAACCGCGGAGATCGCCGTCGATCCTGAGCATGCCGTCGACCTCGAGATCGCCGAGGATGCTGCTGCCGGCCCCGATCAGGGTGTTGACGAGGGAATCGCGTAGATCAGCCATGATCAGTCGCTGAAGCTGACGCCGCCGGCCGTGTCCGGCCGCGTCGAGGTCGCCGCGACGGAGTTCGCCCTGATATTGAGGAACTGGAGCGGATCGATGACATCGGTACCCAGGTGTATCTCGTAGTGAAGGTGGGGCCCCGTCGTCAGACCGGTGTTGCCGATGGTGCCGATGACCTGGCCCTGCTCGACCTTCTGGCCCTTGTAGACCCTGAAGGACGAAAGGTGGGCATAGCGGGTGAAGAAGCCGCGATTGTGCTGGATGATGATGTAGTTGCCGAAATCGTTGGCGAAACTCACGGTGACGACCTTTCCATCCGCGGTCGCCACGACGGGATCGCCGGTGCGGTAGGTTGAAATGTCGATGCCCTTGTGGATGTACCACTGTCCCGAGAAGGGATTTTCGTTCTGGCCGTAATACATCGAAATATGGCCGATGCCGCCCTTGATCGGCCAAATGTTCGGAATGCTCGTGAGGACGGAACTCTGATTGGAAAGCAGGGCCCCGATTTCATTGACGGGATCGACCGATTTTTCGAGGTAATCCGTCACCTTGCGCAGTTCGGAGACCTCGCGCACCGCGCCCTTGCCGGTTTCGTCCGTGGAAAAGAAGGAGGCCAGATCGCCTCGCTGGTTGGCCGCGTTGCTCGAGTCCGGCCGGGTGCCGACCATGGCCACGGTGCGCGTCAGGGCCACTTCGAAACGGCGGGCCGCGGCCACGAGCTTTCCCGTCTCGTCACGCATGGTATCGAGGCTCGCTTGGGCGCTGCGGAGGTCTTGGGACCGAGACGAAAGCGCCGAAGCGGTATCGGAGAATCGGGTCACGATCACCGCCGTCGCGACGACGGCGACGAAGAAGGCTCCGACGATGGCGACCAGGGCGAAAAAGGAAAGCTGGAAGTTGAATATTCGCTTCTCGGTATGCGGAATGAACATGACCGTAAGCTTTTGGCGGCCGTTCTTGCGGAGGCGTCCGAAAAAGGAAGAAATCGAGGCAAAGCGCGAACGGAGCATGCCCGAAAGCCGTACCGCGAAGGCGTTCTCCGCCTTCTTGTATTTTCTGAGAGTAGACACTCCCGCTCCTCCTCGCGCTAACGCTCCGCTATGTCTTCGGCTTACGCTCCGCTAGACCTTCGGGTCCGATACGGTTCGAGAGTTACCCATTACAATAGCATTTCGATTATCGGCCTGTCAAAGGGTAGCTTTGACAGGATCGTGATTCCCGGCAAAGAGATGCTTGCGCCGGAATTTGGGCTTTTCCCCTCCCGTCCCCCGCGCTATCGAGAGCAATAAGATTTTGAAATCCGCGCGGAGACGTAGTACACTGCAAAAGATATGTCACCCAAAAACGTTACGAAAACTATCACGACAGCGACGGCTGATATCCTTTCTACGGACGGGGAGCTTTCCATCACCTTTCTCGGAACGGGCAGCGCCTTCTCCAAACGCTTCTTTCAAACGAATGTCATCGTAGCCAAGGGCGGCACCCATGTCCTCGTCGATTGCGGCACGCGAACCCCCGAGGCACTGGACAAAATGGGCCTTTCGACGCTGAAGATCGAACGTTTCCTCATCACCCATAGCCATGCCGACCATATCGGAGGCCTCGAGGAAGCGATGCTGATGAATCGCTATTTCGCGAAAAAAAAAGCCCGGATGATCGTTACCGACCTCCTCCGGGGAATTCTCTGGAACCAGAGCCTGAGCGGCGGCGCCTCCTGGAACGAAGTCCACGACGGGAAGCCCCTTTCCTTCGACGATTTCTGGATCCAGGAAAAACCGAAGCGCGTGCGGGGCGGCGACAGGGAACTCGCGAACATCATGGTCGGCAATCTTGAAATCCATCTCTTCCGGACCATGCACATCCCCGATTCGGCCCTGGGATGGGAAGACTCCTTCCCGAGCTACGGCATGGTCTTCGATAGAAGGCTCCTGTTCACGAGCGATACCAGATACGACCCCGACCTTCTCGAATGGGCCCAAGGCCTGTTTCCCATCGAGCGCATCTTCCACGACGTCCAGCTCTTTTCCGGCGGGGTCCACGCCTCGATCGATGAACTGGCAAGCCTCCCCGAGGCCTTAAAATCCAAGATGATGCTGATGCACTACGGTGACAAGATGCCCGAAATGCTCGACAAGGTGGGAGAATTGGGCTTTGCCGGCGTTGCCGAACAGGGCAAGACCTACCGGTTCTGATCGAGCGGGCCGGACAAGGCCCTGCCTGCGGCGACTAGCTGGCTCCGGAATCCGCGGCCGCAAGGGGCAGATCGATGATGAAGCGCGCCCCCGGCCCTGAGCCGAAGGTGAGCTTCGCCGAGAGGTCCTTCGTGACGCCCGCCACCAACCTGAAACCGAAACCCTTGGATCGCGCCGGATCGAAGCCCTGGGGCAAGCCTATCCCGTCATCGCCGACCTCCAGGAAGATGCGGCCATCGGCCACGCGCAGGCCGAGTTCGACTCGTCCGCCGCGGCCGTCGGGAAAGGCGTACTTGAAGGCGTCGGTGAGGAGTTCGTTGACGACAAGGCCGATCGAAATGGCCCGTTTCGAGTCGATGAGGACGCTCTCGAGACGCGTCTCGACGCGAATTCCCCTCTCTGCGACGGCATGACTATCGCCGACATAGCCCGCTATCTTTTGCAGGTAGGCGGCCAGGTCGACCGAGTCCGAATCCGAGGAATGGAAAAGCTGGTCGTACAGCTCGGCCATCGATCTGACCCGGTTCTGGAGACGGTCCAGCGATCCGATCAGGCGGGGATCGCCGACCAGGCCCTCCTCGAAATGGATGAGCCCCACCACCGTCGCGAGACTGTTCTTCACGCGGTGATTGAGTTCCTTGAGGAGACGGGCCTTCTCCTCGTTGGCTCTCGCGAGCAAGCCGACCTGTTCGCGCGAAATGAGGAGCATAGCGTGGAGCCGGTGGATGACCAAGGCGAAGAGGCCGTAGTTGATCAGCCTCGCGGCGATGGTCCAGATCACGATCAGCTCCGACTCGAACTTCCTGCCGGAAACGATACTCGCCACGAACCAGACCCCCGAAGTAAGGATGACCGATAGGGCGCTCCAGGGCAGGGGAAAGCGATAGGCGATCATGGCGATGGGAAAGAGATAGAAGAGCGAGAAGACCAATCCCCTCGGCGTGACGAGGTCGAGAAAGGTGATGATCGCGAGGAGGAAGGCCGCGAAAAGGCCCCAAAACGCGTCCGGCGATACCACTAAGCGAGGGCTGGATGAATTCTCGACCACGACCTCTCCCTTCCCGTTCTCCCCTCGGCGCGATCCGAAATCTGCGGCGAGTCCAATGAATGGAATCATTATAGCGCAAAAAAATGGCGATTCGGCCCGTCCCGCCTCATACGCGCCGCGCTTGCACTCCGAGGGCCCTTGCCTCGCCGGGCTCGTCTCGTTACTTTTCAAACACACTCCAACACCACGAGGTTCCACCCGACATGGCACAGCACCACTTCAAGACCGAGGTTTCGCGCCTCCTCGACCTCATCATCCATTCGCTCTACTCGCATAAGGAGGTCTTCCTCCGCGAACTCGTATCCAACGCTTCAGACGCCATCGACAAGCTCCGCTATCTCAGCGTCTCCGACGAGGCATACAAGGGCATCGCCCTCGATCCGCGCATCGAGGTCCGCCTCGACTCGGAGCTCAAGCTGCTGACGATCGCTGACAACGGCATCGGCATGGACGAAAAGGAACTCGAGGAGAACCTCGGCACGATAGCCCGCTCGGGCACCCGCCGCTTCCTCGACAACCTGCCGAACGACGCGAAGAAGGACTCGAACCTCATCGGCCAGTTCGGCGTCGGATTCTACTCGGCCTTCATGGTCGGCTCCGAAATTTCCGTGACGAGCCGCAAGGCCGGGCAGGACAAGGCCTTCCGCTGGACGAGCGACGGCAAGGGCGAGTACGCGGTGGAGCCGGTCGAGCATCTAGAAGTCTTTGCGGTCAACGCCGGTACCCAAGGGACGTTGGTCAAGATCGTCCTCAACGAGGAAGGCGAGGAATACCTCAGCCGTTGGAAGGTCGAGGAACTCCTCAAGAAGTATTCGAACCACGTCGCCTACCCCATCCACCTCGCGTCGATGGAGGCCGAATACGACGACAAGGGCAAGGAAAAGGGCAAGCAGCTCAAGGACGAGCAGGTCAACGCGGCGAGCGCCCTCTGGCGCAGGCCGAAATCCGAGCTCAAGGACGAGGACTATGTCGCCTTCTACAAGGGCTTCGGCGGGGAGTTCGGCGCCTACGACGAGGAGCCCCTCTTCTGGATCCACACGAAGGCCGAGGGCACCCTCGAGTATTCCTCGCTGTTCTTCATACCCAAGAAGGCCCCGATGGACCTCTACCGGGCCGACTACAAGCCCGGCGTCAAGCTCTTCGTCCGCCGCGTCTTCATCACCGACGACGAGAAGGAGCTCCTCCCCGTCTGGCTCCGCTTCGTCCGCGGCGTCATCGACAGCGAGGACCTGCCCCTCAACGTGAGCCGCGAAATCCTGCAGCAGAACCGCGTGATGGCCCAGATCCGCGCCGCGAGCGTCAAGAAGATCCTCTCGGAGATGGCGGATCTCGCCAAGAACAATATGCCCAAATATGAGGAATTCGTCCGCGAGTTCAACCGCCCCCTCAAGGAGGGCCTGTACTCGGACTATTCCAACCGCGAGGCCCTTCTCGGCCTCGTCCGCTGGAAGAGCACCGCGGTCGAGGGCTGGACGAGCTTCGCCGACTACAAGGCTCGCAAGAAGGACGACCAGAAGGCCATCTACTACCTCACGGGCAACGACGAGGACAGGCTCCGAAAGTCGCCCCTCCTCGAGATGTACAAGAAAGAGGGCATTGAAGTCCTCATCTGCCCGGACGAGATAGACGAGATCGTCCTCGGCTCTCTCGGCAAGGTCGAGGATCTCGACCTCAAGGCGATCAACCGCTCGGGCGCCGAGGAGGACATCGGCAAGAACGAGAAGGTCGAGCACAAAGACATCGCGAAGAAGGCCTGCGAGCGCGCCAAGAAGATCCTCGGCGACGCCGTCAAGGATGTCCGCCCCTCGAAGCGTCTCGCCGACACCCCCGCCTGCGTGGTCCTCGACGGCGATGACCCCTCGATCAAGCTGCGGGAGCTATTCCGCGAGATGGGCAACGAGATGCCCGACATCAAGCCGATACTCGAGCTCAACGGCGGCCACGAGATGGTGAAGCGACTGGCCGAGGGCGACGACAAGGTGGCGGAGGACGTGGCCCAGGTCCTCTTCGGACAGTCCCTCCTCGTCGAGGGCATTCCCCTCAAGGACCCCGTCGAATTCGCCGCGCGGATGAACAGGCTGATAGCGGGATGACCTGATCGGCGCCCGCTCCGCCCGGCCCATTCCGATGGGCCGTGGCGGAAAGACTGGGGCGCCGACTCAGCTCCCCAATTCCTTCAGCTTGTCCCTTATTTCCGCCGCCTTCTCGTAGTCTTCTGCCTCTATTGCCTTCTCGAGCTCGGATTGGAGGAGCCTGCGCGCGTCGGAGCTCAGGGGGTCGCCCTCCATTTTGCCGGAGTCGTTCCCCGCAGCCTCGGTCCTCACCGTGCCCCCTTCGGTGACGAGGTTCACGGAGATTCCGGCCTCGTCCACGACCGACTCGGCGATGAAAACAGAGCATTTGCGCCGCACCGCGATGCCGATGGCGTCGGAGGGTCTGGCGTCGATCGAGAGGCTGAGCCCTTCGCGGAGAAGGACGAGGCGGGCGTAGAATGTCCCTTCCTTCAGGCCGTTGATCTCGATGCGATCGAGTTCCGCGCCGAGGCTTGCGATTACCGACAAGAGAAGATCGTGGGTGAGGGGCCGCGGCACTTCGACGCCTCCGAGTCCGATAAGAATGGCCTGGGTCTCGAGCTGGCCGATGAAGATGGGTACGGCCAGGTCCGAGCCCTTGGGTCGCACCAGCACGACATTGCCCTGGTCCGTCTGCGCGACGGTCCAGATATCTGCTTCGACGAAGGTTTCCGCTGCCATGTAGTAGCAGTATATCCGTAGTCCAACGTGACGCAAACGGGATAAGGTTCCGCGGGGGCTCGCGCATGAAATCGAGTTACGAAAAGCCTGATTTCTGGGCTCAAAAGGCCAAGGCCGAAGGCTATCCCGCCCGGTCGGTCTACAAACTCGCCGAGATCGACGAGAAGTTCCATCTCCTCAAGACGGGCGGTCGCTTTCTCGACATCGGCGCCGCGCCGGGATCGTGGAGCCTTTGGATTCTGCGCAGGCTCGGCGGCAAGGGTTTTCTCGCGGCGGTGGACCTCCAGCCCCTCGGCCCGGAGCTGGCGCATGCGACATCCTTCGGCAATTTCCGTTTCATCCGCGGAGACCTCTACGCGGAGGAGGTACGATCCGAACTCATCGGCCTGGGTCCCTACGACGGGGTTTTTTCCGATGCGGCCCCCGCTACGACGGGCAACCGCCTCGTGGACCAAGGGGCTTCGGAATCCATCGTCGAGTCCGTCCTCGCCTGGTCCTACGACTGCCTCGCGCCCGGAGGAGCCCTGGTCGCAAAGATCTTCCAAGGCGGCGCCGAGCGCGAGCTGATGGACGTCCTCCGACAGCGATTCTCGTCGGTACGAGGCTTCAAGCCCAAGGCCTGTCGAGCCGAGTCCTTCGAGACCTACCTCGTCGCGACGGGCTTCAGGAAATCATGAACATCGTCGCCAGTTCCTTGATACTGGAGATGGTGTGGTTGACGACGTCCAGGTCGACATCCGACTCCACCCAGGTCTGCAGTGTGTAATAGAGGATGGACATGACGCTGAGGGCGGCAAAGCTCGGGACCGTTTCCTTTCGGAGCTGGCCCATAGACGCGGCTTCCTCGAAGGCTGCCAGGGAGGCGGCCGCGTCGGCGTTGCGCAGTTCGATGACGCGCTTGCGGAGATTCTCGTAGCCCCGGAAGACGTGTTCTGCGTTGAGCACGAGATAGGTGAAATCCTTGTTCTGGGCGAGAAGCTGCACCGCCGAGGAAGTGGCGCCCAAGACGCGGTCGAAGCCTTTTTGGGGGCGATCGTAGCAGGCGATGATCTGGGTGATGCTGCTTTCGAATAGAAAGAACAGCCCTTCGAAAAGACCATCGACCCCGTCGAAATGGCGGAAAATCGCGGGCTCGGTGATGCCTGCCTTCTGCGCGATGTTCTTGAGGGTCGCGGAGCGCGGACCGCTTTCCCGAATCACGGCTGCGGCTGCCCTGATCACTGCCGTCTTCGCGCGGCTGTAAGGCCAGTCGGGGATCGTGTCGATGAAGTCCATTCTCACCTCTTTAGCAACATCTGCATCTTCCTGATTTGCGACGAGGGGCTTCGTAGCCAGGAAAGACGGGCGATATTGCGCAACAAACCTATGACGATCGCCACAGCGAGCCAGCCGGTCAATCCTGGTTCCCATTCGAACATCCAGCCCCAGTCGATCCTGCTTCCCAACAGGTAACCCGAAATGATCGGCATGAGAAGAACAATTAATAACCTTGCAAGGATACCGGAAAAGCATCTTATTCTCGCTAAAATGACCGGATTTTCGCTCCCCTTCGCCTCGCCCCTCCCCTTCACCCCCCGAGCCCAGGACATCGCGCTGCCCGTCGAGGCCGCGAGGGCGAGGACATGGATGGCCGCGATGATGCCGAAAAGGATGGCGAGGCGGCCGAAGGGGGGCGGAGGCTCCGCGTTGTCCGCGAGGAGGATTGTATGGGCGCCCTCGAGGAGGGCCGGCAGGACCAGTTTCGAAACCAGGAGTCCCGAGGTGGGGACGAGGATGACCATTCCGGCCTGGCGCTCCGGCCAGAGGCCCGCGATCGCCGAAAAGGCCATCCCTGAGGATTCGATGCGCAATTCCCCATCCTTGCTGCCCGGTATGACCCGCCAGCCCCAATCCATTCCGGAATCGGCATCGAGGGGGCGGGGTTCGCGCTCGTCGCCCCGGCCGAGGATGTTGACGCCGCCAAAGCCGGGATTGACCAGGGCAGCCATCAGGCGCGCGAAATCGGGGGCAGTCGAGACGACGCCGACGGCCGGAACCCGAGAGGGAGAAAGGTCTTCGAACTTGGGAAAAGCCGTCCAGAAAAACTGGGTAGCCCCCTGAGGAAGGCGATCCGAGGCGGCTTCCCCATCGGCCTCGCTCTGCTTCATGCCGAGAGGCCCGAAGACTTCTTTGTCGGCGAGTTTGGCGAAACCCGACTTGGTCGCACGTTCCAGGGCGAGACCGACGGCCTCGTAGCCGGTCTCGATTGGCATGATCTTCTCTCCCGGAGCCGCAAGTGGTTTGGCGGCTGCGAGGATGGGCATGGCGGCTGCGAGACTCTTCGCCAGGCTATGCCTATCGTCAAAGGTAAGGGCGGACAATCCACTCGTCTGTCGAAGGAACTGGCGCAGGGTGACGGCTGCGGTGGAAACCCGGCCGCCCTTTAGCTCGGGAATGAGACTGGATGCTGATTGGTCGAGGTCGATCTTGCCTTTGGCTTCCAGGCGGGCGGCCATGATGCCGGTAACCGCCCTCGAGAGCTTGCCCACGGCCATGGGCGTGAAGCTTTCGAGAGGGATACCGCGGGCATCGGCTCCCCAGGCGCCGACGAAATCGGGTGCCCCGTATTTGACCGAAGCCACGGTGAGGCCGATCAGGCCCTGTCGGTGCCGTTCGGTGGAAAAGAAGGCACCGAGGTCCGTATAGCGCGCCGGTACGAGGTCGGGGAGATTGAGGATGAGAAGGGCGGCCGCGACGACGATTGCGAAGGGCAGAATCCGCTTGAAAAGCTTCATCGCCGACGAGGATAGCATGGAGGGCGGGAGGCTGACAAACTCGTCAGGCTCCCGCCCCGCTCGCTTCCTGCTTCGTCACGGCCGAAAGCATGGCCCTGCCGGCGGCCTTGGTCGCCGGCGAGGCGGCCTTGGTCGCCGCCGAGGCGGGCTAGAGGCTAAAAAGCAGCTCCTGGTAGGTCGGGAAGGGCCAGAGCTCGGCATCCATCACCTTTTCCAGGGCATCGGTCGCGTCGCGAAGATCGTCCATTTTCGGGACGACGCTCTCACGGTAGGTCTTGGCGAGGGCGAGGGGCTCATCCACCGATTGGGCAGAGGCGAGGGCGACGTCGAGCTTTTCGAGCTTGTCCGACAGGGTCTGGAGGAGGCCGGCCAGTTTCCTGCACAGGATCTCCTGGGAAGCCGCCGGGGCCCCGGCCGCCGCTATCGAGGCTGCCTCCGAGGCGAGCCTGGCGGCGAAGGTGGTGGCCGCCGGGAAAATGGACCGGCGCACCATGTCGACCATCACGGCCGCCTCGATATTGATCTGCTTCGCGTAGCGCTCGAGGTAGATGATGGTGCGGCTCTCGATTTCTTCCTTTGTAAAGACGCCCAGGCGATTGAAGAGGGAGACCGACTCCGGCTTGGCGAATTCCGGAATGGCCTCGACGGCCGATCGGAAGCGCGGGAGCCCCCTGCGTTCGGCCTCGGCGGCCCATTCGCCCGAATAGCCGTTGCCCGAGAAGATGACGCGACGGTGGGTCCTATACGATTCGGCGACGATGGCGAGGGCTTCGGCCTCCACGTCCTTGCCCGCGGCCTTGGCCTTTTCGAGACGCTCGCCCCAGGCGCTGAGGACATCGGCCACCACGGCATTGAGGATGGTGGTCGGCGTCGCGACAGACTGCGAGGAGGCGACCATCCGGAACTCGAACTTGTTGCCCGTGTAGGCGAAGGGGCTGGTGCGGTTGCGATCGGTAAGATCGAGGGGGAGCTTGGGCAGGGAGCCGGCCGCCATGTCGAGGTGACTCGCCGCTGCCGCCTTCCCATTGCCGGCCGCGGTCTTGCCGGCGTTGCGTGACACGACGTCGTCGAGGATGCCCTCGAGGCTTTCGCCGATGAAGATCGAGATCACCGAGGGCGGCGCCTCGTGGCCTCCGAGGCGGCGGTCGTTGCCTGCCGTGGCGGCCGAGGCGCGGAGCAGGCCGGCGTGGCGATCGACGGCCTCGATGACGGCGCTGAAGAAGACGAGGAAGCGAAGGTCCTTGGCCGGCTCGCCCTCGGGCTCGAGGAGGTTGGCGCCCGTATCGGTGCCGATGGACCAGTTGATGTGCTTGCCGGAGCCGTTCATCCCGTCGAAGGGTTTTTCGTGGAGGAGGGCTGCCATCCCGTGGCGGCCGGCCACCTTCATCAGGGTTTCCATCACAAGCTGATTGTGATCCGCCGCGACGTTCGAGCTGGCGAAGACGATGGCGAGCTCGAACTGGTTGGGAGCTACCTCGTTGTGCTGGGTCTTGGCGGCGACGCCCATCGCCCAGAGCTCGGCGTTGATTTCACGCATGAAGGCCTCGACCTTTTCGGGAATGGCCCCGAAATAGTGGTCGGAGAGCTCCTGGCCCTTGGCGGGCACCGAGCCGAAGACGGTGCGGCCGGCCAAGACGAGGTCGGGGCGCTTCACAAAAAGTTCGCGCTTGACGAGGAAGTACTCCTGCTCGGGACCGACGGTAGAGGTCACGCGGCTGGTCGTCGTGTCGCCGAGGGCGCGCAGCACGCTCAGTGCCGCCTTGTTGATCGCGTCGCCGGATCGGAGGAGGGGTACCTTCTTGTCGAGGGCGTGGCCGTAGTAGGAGATGAAAGCTGTCGGGATGCAGAGGGTGACGCCGCTCTTCGTGCTCTTGAGGAAGGCGGGGCTGGTCGCGTCCCAGGCCGTGTAGCCGCGTGCCTCGAAGGTGGCGCGAAGACCACCGGAGGGGAATGAGGAGGCGTCGGGCTCGCCCTTGATGAGCTCCTTACCCGAAAAGGCCATGATAACCCTGCCTTCGCCCGCGGGAGCGATAAAGGAATCATGCTTTTCCGCAGCGAGACCGGTGAGGGGGTGGAACCAGTGGGTGAAGTGGGTGGCGCCCCGCTCGAGGGCCCAATCGCGCATCGCGCTCGCGACGACCTCGGCGACCTCGAGGGATAGTTCGGCCTTTCCGGACTGCACCTCGACGAGCTTCTTGTAGATGGAAGAAGGCAGGCGCTCGCGCATGACCGAATTGGAGAAACAATGGGATCCGAAGAGGCTGATGGGATTGACGGGCTCGGTGCTCACAATGGCTCCTTGGGTAGTAGTGACAACAATAGAGCAGGAAGCGTGCCAAGATAAGAACTTCGCGCGGAGACACGGAGGAAAGAGGAGAGCGCGGAGAGGGAAAGAGTGGAAAACAGCGGAAAGTTGGAGAAATGGGCGGGCGAAAAAGAAAAGGCCTGCCCCAGGCGGGCAGCGGGGCGGCCCCCTCTAGACTGCGATTTTGCGGAGAGTGCCCCCGAATTGCCTACGCAAATGTAGGTAAATTTTAGGAACCTACTTCTTTGTACGAAACCGTTTCCAGCTGATGTTGTACTTGTGCATGGCCAAGCCAAAACGGCGCTCGGTGATGCCGAGGGATTGGGCGGCCTTCGCGGCTATCCCGTCGGAGAGCTTGAGGGCTTCGATGACAAGCTCGCGCTCGATGCGCGCGAGGGTTGCATCGAGGGTGGAGGTGGGCGCCGTCCCGGTGGAGGCTGCCGATTGCAGACTGGGCGGAAGGTGCCAGGCATGGATGACGCCGTCGGAGGAGAGGACGACGGCCCTCTCGATGGCGTTCTCGAGCTCGCGCACGTTGCCTGGCCAATGGTAGGAGGTCAGGAGATCCAGGGCCGGCGTGGAAATGCGAAGAATGGGTTTGCCGAGCCTCGCCCCGATCGTTTCGGCGAAATGATCGGCGATCAAGACGATGTCGCCCCCCCTTTCGCGCAGCGGCGGCATCCGAAGCGGAAAGACGTTGAGACGCCAGAAGAGATCCTCGCGGAACCTGCCCTCAGCGACTTCCTTTTCGAGTTCGCGATTGGTCGCGGCGACGATTCGCACGTCTGCCCTGATGCTTTCGCCGCCCCCCACCCTCTCGAAGCGCCTCTCCTGGATGACGCGGAGGAGCTTGGCCTGGACGCCCAGGCCGAGCTCGCCGATTTCGTCGAAAAAGAGGGTGCCGCCCGAGGCGAGCTCGAAACGGCCCTTCCTCCTGATGTCGGCTCCGGTAAAGGCGCCCTTTTCGTGGCCGAAGAGTTCGCTTTCGATGAGGGATTCGGGGAGGGCCGCGCAGTTGACCGCGACAAAGGGCCCGGAGGCGCGGGCGCTCGATTCATGAAGTGCCCTCGCCGCAAGTTCCTTGCCGGTGCCGCTTTCGCCCGTGACGAGGACGGTCGCGTCGGTCGGTCCGACCTGGGCGATGAGACCACGCAGCTCCGCCATCGCGGCGGACCTGCCGAGGAGACCGTGGGAGTCGCCTGCCAGGGCGGGCCCCTGGGCCGCGGCGATGCCGGCGCCGAAGGCCCCGAGGAGTTCGCCGTCGCCCTCCTTGCCGCGAGGGAGGCCGTTCAAGGCCTCGTTTCGGGCATTCAAGCCCTGTCTGAGCCTGATCGCCTCGCCCACGAGGATGGCTATCCCCTCCAGGAGGGCGCGGGCCCGAGTCTTCGATATCTGATCGAATCGAAAGGCGAGGAGGGATTCCACCGAGGCCCCCGAGGCGACGGGAAGGGCGAGCCAGGAGCCGGCCTCATCCTGACCATCGACGAGATGGCCGCTTTCCAAGGCCATGCCGAGCGGCCCCTCGCCCATCGTCACGCGACGGCCGGCGATGGCGAAGGGGAGGCTCGAGGGGAGGAGAACGCGATGATCGCGGCCGTCCACGACAATGGCGACGGCCCCATCTCGAAGCAGGGAACTCGATTCGAGTTCCCGAACCAGGGGCTCGAAGGCCTCACTGAGATCGGGATAGCGCCCGAGGATTCGGGCAACCTCGAAAAGCATGGGGAGATCCTCGGCGGAGGGGCTCAACAGGCCGGTGGATTCCATAATCATATCATTCGTAGTAACAGTTCCCAGGAATGAGGACAAGCACTCGCGGCCGTCGGGAATGGGACTTCTTGAAAATGCTACAACTTTGTCGTTTTTCCCATAAGCAGCATAGCCTCGACCAAGAAAACAAAAATGCACTATTCTCCATATTCAAGTCCAGCAGGCGAGTCCGGGGACGAGGGGGTATCTTGTCTATTAAAACATCCATGAGGACCAAGCTCCTTGTTCCCATTCTCGGACTCCTCATTCTCTCCTTTCCCACCATGTTCGTGCTGATATTCCTTCAATCCAAAAGCGTCATCGAAGGCCTTGCCCTCGATAAGACGGTCGCCATCGCCCGCCAGCATGCCCTCGCCGTGGAAATCAGGCTGGAAGCCGCCGCCCAGGTCGCCCAGACGACAGCCTCGGCCTTCTCCGTCCTCGAATCGCGCCCGGACAGGAACCGCAGCCTCGGCGCGGCCCTCGCCTCAGGGATACTGGCGAGCAACGCAGACCTCAATTCCATCGGCATCGGCTTCGAGCCGGGCATCTGGGACGCAAGCGCCAAGGACCGGGCTTTTTCCGACCAGTCCGGCCGCTATGGGGTCCAGGCCATGCGCAGGAGCGAGGGAGCGGAGGTTTCGGCGCTGGACTCGGTCGACGCAAACTTCTGGTACTCGGAGGCCCACAGACTCGGCAAGGTCACGATGACCGAGCCCATCATCCAGCCGGGAAGCAGGGTTTTCACGACGATGATAGCCGCGCCGATCATGAAGGGCGACGCCTTCGTCGGCGCGGTCGGAGCCGAGCTCTCCCTCGAGGACCTACGATCCCTGATCCTCGAAGGCGCCTCGAAGCAGTCGGGCATCACCGCCCTCTATTCGAACGGGGGCCTCGTCCTCTCGCACTTCGACCAGACGAGGGAAGGCAAGTCGGTTCGCGAGATCGAAGGCGACATCCTCGGCGACAAGGTCGAGGATTTTCTCCGGGCCGTTTCCGACGGGAAGGAATATGTGACGAGGACCTCCTCGAGTTTCTTCGGTTCGGAGGCCATCCTCGCGGTGGAGCCCGTGACCGTGGGCGCGACCGACGCGCCCTGGGCCATGGCCACCTATGTTCCCCTCGCCTTCGTGAAGGAAAGCCAGAACAAGGTCCTCATCGCCATGATCGGCATCGGGGGCGGAACCTTCATCGCCCTGTTCATACTTGTGTTCTTCATTTCGAGGCCGATCATCCGCCCCCTCAGGATGAGCGCGGACCTCCTCGCCGACATCGCCCACGGCGACGGGGACCTCACCAAGCGACTTCCCGTCGGCAGCGAGGACGAGACCGGCACGATGGCCCGCCATTTCAACGCCTTCATGGACAAGTTGGAAATCATCGTCGCGAGCCTCCGCGTCTCGGGCAAGGCCCTCGGCGAAACCGGCGCCGTGCTTGCCTCGACCACGGAGGGCGTCGCGACGGCCGTCGACGAGATCGTCGACAGCGCCCGCGACATCAACGGCAAGGTCGAACGCCAGGCGGAAAGCGTCCGCAACGCCACCGAGAAGGTCGACGAGATAGCCCGTTCCATCGACGGCCTGGACGGGATGATCGAGGAGCAGACGGCGTCGATCACCGAATCGAGCGCCTCTATCGAGGAGATGGTCGCCAACATCGCCTCGGTCGGCAAGAGCGTCGACCGCCTCGGCGGCAATTTCGAGACCCTCCTCGAGGCCTCTGATTCGGGCAGGACCAGCCTCGGCGAGCTCACCGCCGCGATAAAGGCCATCGCCGAGCGCTCGGAAAGCCTCCTCGAAACGAACAAGGTAATTGCGAATATCGCGAGCCAGACGAACCTGCTCGCGATGAACGCGGCCATCGAGGCCGCCCACGCCGGCGAGGCGGGCGCGGGATTCTCCGTCGTCGCCGACGAGATCCGCAAGCTCGCCGAAATGTCCGCCGCGCGTGCGAAGGCCACGGCCAAGGATCTGCGCCAGATCAAGGGGGCCGTCGACGGCATGGTCGACACCTCCGTCGGCGCGGAAAACGGTTTCTCCAAGATCCTCGAGCTCATCCGCGGCCTCGACGGGCTCCGCAAGGAGATCGAATACGCGATGAGCGAGCAGAGCACCGGCTCCTCGCAGATCCTCGAGGCCCTCGGCCACATGAACTCGATAACGGCCGACATCAGGTCGGGCTCGAGCGGCATGGCGCGGGGTGGTCGGAGCGTACGCGATGCGATGACGGAGATCACGAGCCTTTCTGAGGAGATCGAACGCGGGATGGCGGGCATCGCGAAGTCCGCCGAGGCGATATCAGCCTCGATGGAGACTGCAGCGGCTCTCAGCGAGGCGAACGAGGAGCATATCGGCAAGGTCCTCGCCGAGGCTTCGAAGTTCGTCATTTCGGACGGTTCCGCCCGCGGGGGGGAAGAAGATCCGCCGCCCGTTTGATTCGGCCGCGCGGCCTGCTATACTCGTGCCGACATGGAACACTACGACGTAGTCATCGTCGGCACGGGTCCCGCCGGACTCGGCGCCGCCTTCGGCCTTCTCGAGGGGACTAAGCCGCCCTCGATCCTCCTCCTCGACCGCCACAGCTATTCCTCGGGCGGCCTGCGCAACGACTGCAAGATGAACTTCAGCTGGCCCATCGGCTTTCCGGCCGGAGTCTGGGAAGAGTCTGCGGCCCTGCCCTACCTCAGGCGCGTCGAGGACTTCCTCAAGCCGACCATCCTCGAGAAGCGCAACGTCTCGGTCTACGCGAAGCGCGCCTCCCGCCTCGGCACGAGCCTCCTCGAGATACGCCAGGCCCACCTCGGCACCGATGGCGGCCTCGAGCTCATCAAGCGGCTGATGGCCGACCTTGTTGCGCGAGGGGTCGCCTTCGGCCTCGGCGAGCAGGTCCACGGGGTCGAGGCCGCGCCCGCCGGATCGCATGGTTGGATCGTGAAGACGGACAAACGCGAGATCGTCTGCCGCGATCTCGTCATCGCCCCGGGCCGGGGCGGCTTCGCCTTCCTCCAAGACGTGATGAGCGCCCTGGGCATCGAGTACACGGACAACGTCGTCGACATCGGCATCCGCGTCGAGGCCCGCGAGGATCGCTACCCGATCGTCAAGGACTATTACGATCCCAAGTTCCTCTTTCCCCTCAAGACGCGAACCTTCTGCACCAACTCGCGGGCGGCCCACGTCGTGCAGGAAAAATATGAAGATGGCGACGGCAAGCCCTGGTATTCGGTAAACGGCCACGCCTGGTCGGAGTCGCGGCCCGCCAACGGCCTGGCGAATTTCGCCCTATTGCGTACGATAACGCTTACCCAGCCCCTCGCCAGCGGCCAGGCCTACGCCCGCATGCTCGGCGTGCAGGCCAGCCTTCTCGGCGGCGGCGCCCCGATCGTGCAGCGCGTCGGCGATTTCCGTCTCGGCAAGCGCTCGAAGGCGGCGGGGCTCAACGGGGACCTCTACGATTTCGAGCCGACGCTTCAATCGGCCACGCCCGGCGACCTCGCCCTCGCCTGCCCGGGCAAGATTCTCGAGGCCCTGTGGAAGGCCATGAAGACCCTCGACACCATCGTGCCGGGCATCCTCCATCCGAGCACGCTGATGTATTATCCCGAGATCAAGCTCTACGCGAATCGCCCCGTCTTCATGGACGGAAATTTCCAGGCCCTGCCCCGGCTGTGGTTGATCGGCGACGGGGCAGGCACGAGCCGCGGCATCACCGCGGCCTGGGCCTCGGGATTGAGGGCGGCCGACGGGATCAGTTCAGCGACCTGATCCTGTCGCGGCGCTCCGTCACCCGCGCGGTGCGCTCCTCTTTGTCGGCATCGTCGCGAGATAGACTCCTGCGATCGCGACGACCGCGCCAGCCCATTGGCTCGCGGACAGTCTGTCGCCCAGGATGAAAAAAGCCGCGATCACCGACACCACGGGGATGAGGTTGATGAAGACGCTCGAGGCGCCGGGGCCGAGGCTGTCCAGTGCCATGATGTAGAGCCAGTAGCCGAGGGCCGAGCAGAAGATCCCGAGGTACAGGATGTTGAGGATGGCGGCCGAGCTCGGCACCCGCCAGGACGCCGATTCGGCCAGCGCGAAGGGGATGAAGCCGATGAAGCCGAAGAGGGTCTGCCAGAAGGTGACCGCCACCTGGCCGTAGCGGCCGGAAATCCTCCGCGTTATGAAGGCATAGACCACCCAGCTCAGTGCGGCGAGGCCCATGAAGAGGTAGCCGGGCAGCGACGAAGTGCCCCCGCCCGTGCCCGCGACGATGAGGACGACGCCGCCGAGCGAGAGGGCCGCCCCCGCCCAGGATCTCCAGGACAGCCTCGTACGCAGGAAGATCCGCTCGGCGAGCATGGTCACGACGGGAATGGTACCTACTATTATCGATGATTCCGAGGCCGAAAGCCGCTTCACCCCGTTGTTCTCGCCGAAAAAATAGAAGGTATAGCCCACGAGGCCGCCCACGACGAGCATGGGGATGTCGCGTGCCTTCACGCGAAGATCCTCCTTCACCGCCAGGGCGATGAGGGGGAGGAGGAGGATGGCCACCGCGAAGCGCGCGAGCCCGAGGGTCATCGGCGGAACCTCGGCGATGGCAGTCTTGATCGAGAGAAAGGAAAGGCCCCAGAGAAAGGCCGTGGCGAGCCCGAAGGCCCTGGCGGTCGAGCGATCTTTCGTCATGGCCGCCAGTCTAGGCGAATAGGGCCTTGACTGTCCATGCCGGCCCCGCCCTATTTCCTCAGGATGCCCGCGATCGAGAGGTCGTCGTACTGCTCGTCCTCCCTGATCCCCCTGAATCTCACATAATTGGGATCTTCTATGAGGATATCCTTGCCCTCGGCGTCCTGTCTCCCGCTCTTCACCTCGATGGTCTCGCGCTTCCTGAAGACGGCGTCGTACTGGTCGAAGAAGCGCCTTAGGAAAGAGTCGATGCGCTTGTCGACGAGGATCGCCTCCTCGTCGCCGGCGTTCCAGTCGTAGATCGAGAAGACCTTGCCGATCGCGAGATAGGCGATGACGCGCTCCTCGAGGCTCCCCTCGGCCTTCGTGAAGTCGAAGCTCATCACGAGATCCCGATCCGTCTCGTGGTCGTGATGGATGACATAGACCTCGCGGCTGTCATAGGTGTCGATGTACTCGCCGAGACGGTCCGGCCCGAGATGCTCGGCCTCGGCATCGCGGTCGTGGTGCGGGTGGACATCCTCGGCCCCCGGGAGTTCGGTGCACTTTCTCACCGCGCCGCCCTCGTCCCGGAAGCGGTGGATCGGGTCCTCCATGCCGTCCGAATAAAGGAGGAGGATGTCCCCGTGCCCGAGCTGCTTCCGGTAAGGGTAGAAGCCCGTGCCCTTGAGGTCCAAGAGATCGCGGTCGATGAGACCGGTGGCCGGGGAACTCCGATTGAGGTCGGGCTGGAAGGGCTCGGATGCCGTCCGACCCGTCTGCGCCCGCCACACGCGGAACATGTTGTCGCCCGCATGGCAGAAGTCGACGATGCCGTCGGTCATCGAGACGACGCCGATGGTGAAGGCCGCGAACTTGCCCCGGTACTTGCGGTCGACCAGGAAGTCGTTGACCCGGTAGGTGAGATCGACGAGGTTGAAGCCGGGAACCTTCGAGAGCTTCGGCCAATCGCGGAAATGGTTGATGACCATGGTCCCGACCTGGACCATGATGAAGGCGGCCGAGACGTCCTTCCCGGACACGTCGCATTTAATGAAGTAATAGTACTTACCGTCGTTGCCGAGGGGCTCGAAGTTCCAATAATCGCCGGAGACTCGCTTGGCACCCTTGTAATAGCCGAACAGCTCGTAATTGGGCGTATCCTGACGGCTGATGGTGAGCTTCAGGCCCATCTCTCCCACGCTAAGGGGGATGAAATGGTTCTGGATGTCGGAACCCTCGATGAGGGCCTTCGATTGCTTGGCTCCGTCGACGAGCTCGACGGCGAGGGCGTTCGCCGCGCCGGCGAGGTCGGAAAGTTCGTCGCGCGAGGTGACGGACACCTTGTAGCCTTCGAGCTCGGCCTTGTCCTCCGTGTCGCGCATCTTCTCGATGGCCATGATGACCGTGCGGATAGGCTTGACGATGCTGCGCGAAAGAAAGAAGGCGCCGATTATACCGACCAGGAGGACCAGGGCCGCGATCCCCGCGGTGCCGATGACCAGCGATGCGGTGCGCGTGGCGACGTCGGCCACGATGAGGGCGGTGTTCGCCTGGAGGCGCACGATGCCGCGCCAGAGCCTCTGGTCGCCGGGGCGGTACTCGAGGATCGGCTTGAAGAAGAGATAGGTGCTGGCCGTCGCGCCCAGGTTGGCCGCGTCGAAGGGAGGGATGGAGCCGACGGCTTCGTCGGAGATCGTGCGGAGTCGATCGCGGATCGTTCGATCGATGTCGTCGAGGCTCGCGTTGATGCGCTGGCGGTCGGCGTCGCCGCTAGCGCCCGCCGGCAACGCGGTCTTCTGCCGCTGCAGGGCGTCCTTCTTCGCGAGATCGGCGGCGATGGCCTCGCGCGCCTTGGTCTCGAGCTCCTCGGCCATCTGGGGCACCTTGGCCGCCAGGGGATCGACCTTCGGGCTCATCGGCGAGACGCCGAGATCGAGCCTCGAGGAGGAGATCTTCCTCGCGATGTCGGGATCGTTGCTTGCGAAGACGATGTCGCGTCCGGCCACCTTCGGATCCTGGGAGTTGCCGGTGATCGTGATGTACTCCGCCCCCGGCATGGCCTTCGCCTCGGACGGGAGGAATCCGAGCTGGGTCACCGCTCCCTCGCGGTCGAGGAAGAAGCGGCCGCCCTGGGCCACGGACTCGAGGAGGACGCTCGCCGCGTCGCCGAGGCCGCGGGCCAGGGCCTGGCTCTGGTTCCGCACCATCGTCGTGCCGAGGGGGAAGGCGACGAGGAGGACGACGAAGAGGACGAGAATCGCGATGAAGAAGGTGAACTTGATGCCGAGGCTGACGCCGCGACGGCGCCCCCTCCTGATCTCCCTTTCTCGCGCCGCGCTGGGCATGGGACCTCCGTTGACGAAAGCCAGGACCTGGGACCTGACCGTCCGCGCCTCGCGGACGACCGAAAAAGCCTGCCCCATCGAGAGCAGGATGCCGAGTCCGAAGAATACAATAGAACCAACTATTATTATATCGTAGATCGAGATCCGGCTTGTCGGGGGGGCGGACAGGATCCACGAGGGCTTCCAGGCGTACTCGATGCCGTATTTCAGTGTGCCCGAAACGTCGATGACGACGCGCCCGGGGGCCCAATAGAGCCCCCGCACCGGATGCTGGATGCCGAGCCAATAGCTGCCCGCGGGCACGTCGCCTATGTCGACGCCGTCGATCCTGCGATTCGAGACGATGTGGAATCCCCCGGTCGCCGCCTCGCGGGTGACATCCGGAGCGGCATTGCGGTCCCGGGCGAGGAGGATCCTTTGCACCGCGCCCTGGTCGAGGAATCCGCGGCCGTCGATCGAAAGGCTGCGACGACCGATGAGATCCGTCGTCTGGGTCATGTTCGTCACGAGGGTGAAGGGAATCTGCCTCGTCGCCCTGAGCACGAGGGTCGAGGTCTCGGACACGTTGCCCGTCCTGTCGACGGCGGCGACCGAATACATCCAATAGCCATTGTCGATGTTCGCCTGGGCGATGTCGGTGCCGGTGGTACGGACGGCGGGAGGCGGACGGGGCAGGCCATAGTAATCCACCAGGGCCCTCTCGTCCGCGTTGCCGCCGGGGATGGCGCGTGCGGTCCGGAGGTAACTCGTCGGCACGGTCGCGGGATCGAGGGGACCCAGCACGGTCCAGGTGTAGCCGGCGATATCGGGAGCCGTCGAGGGCAGCCAGCGCACGTCGAAGCTGTTCGAGACGATGCTGCCGTCGGCCCCGAGTTCCGGCGACAGAAGTATCGGCGCCTCCGGAGGGGTGCGATCGCGGAAGTAGGTGAGGGCCGCCGGGATGGAGCGGTTGCCCGCTCGGTCCTCTACCGAGAGGTCGAGGAGCCAGGCCCCGTCGGAGGGGGCCGCGAGGGAAATCGACGAGGGGCTGCCCTGCTGGATCTGGCCCTTCGTCCAGATCTCGTCCTTCGAAGGGGGGGCTCCCGGCGGCGAGACGAGGGGCTGGTCGCCTATCCTCGTCCAGGCCCAGGCGACGCGGGCGATGCCTGCGGAACTGCGCGGCATCGCGATGGCCACGGCGACTTGCTGGTCCCGCGACCGATCGCCCGGCGTATAGTTCGGTATCGATATCCGCGGCGGATCGACGTGCAGCACCGGCTCGAGAAGGAAGACGCGGGAGCGATTGATCGGATTGAGCGTCGTGCCCGCGTTGTCGTCGTATTCCCACAATGCGTACAATCTGCCGTTTATGGTCGCCGCGTGGGCGAAGGAAGTGGCGCCGGATCGGGTCGGATCGGCCAGGACGGTCAGGCTGAGTGCCTCCGGAGCCTGCCAGCCCGAGCTGCCGAGACGCCGTCTCCAGACCTCGTTGGATGCCAGGCGGTCGTCGAGGTAGATCGCCGTCGGGACGCCGGCGTCGACGGTAAAGTCCGAAAGAATGCTCGAGCCGCTCGGTGAGGAGACATAGGAGAATTCCTTGGCGTCCGCCCTCCCCTGGGCGTCGAGTCCGGCGACGGCGATCCGCACGAGGTTGGAGCCGCTGATCCGGCGCTGCCAGGCGAGGTAGAGCTTGTCGCCAGCCGCGAGGAGCCGAGGCGCCTGATTGTCATAATTGCCCGCTCCCGGGGAGTTCGCCCCGGCGGGGCCGGGATCGCGCAGGTCCGTCGCAGGGATCGAGGGCGACCAGGTCAGGCCGCCGTCCTCGGAATGCTTGGAATAGAGCCACCAATGCGTCGGGGTGGTGTCGTCGCCGAGGATCTGGTGCTGAAAGATGACCCAATCGCTGCCGCCCGACGCTGCGACGCTCGGCAGATAGTTGTTGACGAGCCCCTCGGAATCCGCGACGAGGGGACGGAGCTGACTCCAGCTACTCCCGTCGGCGCTAGAGGACAGCGCTATCGTGTTGGTGTTGGCGACCCCGACGGCGGTATCGCCTCCGGCCTGGGCCTGGGTCAGGAAGAGGAGCCAGCCTCCCGTGGCGCTCGGGAAGAGTCGCGGTCCGACGGCCGTCTCGGTCGATCGCAGGAGGCCGTTGCGTGAAAAGGTCGCGGCGCCGTCGGTCGAGACCATGACGGAAAAACTCGTGGCCGAGACGGCGGTCGCGACGCCGAGATCGCCCGATGCGTTCACGGCGGCGGAGTACAGGACCGGCTCCGTGCCCCGATAAGCGATGGGGCCGGCTATCCTCGAGGTCGACCATTGGCCCTCGACCTGTCGCGAGAGACTGATCCAGGCCTGCCCGCGGTCGCCGTTTTCCTGAGCTTCCTGCCTGATGATGACAGGCACGCCCTTGGCGACGAGAAGGGTCGGGGCGATCGACTCGCCGAGGGAACGCGGCGGCTCGGAGAAATCCTGGGCGCCGAGCCCGACCGTCGCCGCGAGGAGGACGAGGGCGGCGAACAGGGCAGGTCGGCCTGAGGCGGCCACGGTGAGCCGGTAGGGTGCGCGCATCAATAGTTCAGCTGATTCAGCTGCTGATCGAGGAGCAGGACGTCGCGGGACCTCGTCGCGTTGTTCGCGAGAAGGACATTGAGGGTGTCGCGGGCCTGGTTGTATTGGCCCTGGGAAAAGTAGAGACGCGCGTCGGCCAGGCGCCGCGCGTCTTCGACGCCGAGAACCAAGTCAGGACCCACCCCCCGGAGCGTCTGGATGTTGAGCGACAGGGACTGGGCGTCGCGATTGTTGGGATCGAGGCCGAGGGCCTGGGTGACGAGCTTCTCTGCCTGGGCGAGGTCGGTCTGCCGCCCCGTCTTGATAAGCTGCCTGGCCTGATCGGTCAACTGCTGGGCCTGGGTCCTTTGGGCCGCCGTCGGCGCGGGTTTGCGCTTGCCCGTGGCGATTTCGGCCTGTATGAGGAGATTGGCCAACCTCGTGTTGGTCGGCTCGATGCGCGCAAGGTCGGCGATGCTGGCATAGCCCTTCGCGGGATCCAATTTGAGCTGGGCCGCCGCGTCATCGATTCGGCCCGGCAAACTCGCCTTGAAATCGGCCTCGTTCGTCGCCTTGAGAATCTGGAGGTTGAGAAAACCCGCGTCCGCGTTCAGGGGGAAGGTGCGCGTGACGTTGGCGACGAAATCCGCCGCCTTGGCGAAGGTCTTTTTCGCCTCGGGGCCCTTCCCCGCCTTTTGCAGATTGATCGCGTCCTCGTAGGACATCCTGGCGAGGGAGAGGTACTGGGTCATTTCGTTGTAGAGGGGGTCGTTGGGCCTGATGACGCGGGTGTTGCCCGTGTCGCGCGCCAGGCGCACGAGGTTGAGCCAGAAGTCAAGCGGCGGGTACTTAACGCCCGAATAGCGTTCCTTCCACAGGGTGTTGGCGTTGGTGAGCGATTCGAAAGACGCGTCGAAATTGCCGATGTCGTAGGAATGCTGCGCATCGGCGAGGAGGCGGTCGACCTCGAGCTTGGCGTATTGGTCGCGGGCGTCGTTGATGGCCCGGCCGATGTCGTCGTAACGCTTCGAGCCGGCGTCCCATGTCGCCCGGTCGAAGTCCCCGTTCATCGCGTCGAGGAAGCGCGCGTAGCCGGCCTCGCGGGAGGTCGTGGCGGCATCGAGATCCCTGCGGGCGGCGGGGCGCTGGGCGACCGCGAGCATTTCCCGGGTGGCCGCCGCGAGCGAGGCGTCGGCCGAAGCGAAGGATTTCTGGGCGGCGCTCAGGGCCGTGGCGGCCGTAGCCTTCTTCGCCAGGGCGTCGGCGAGGAGGGAGGCGCGGCGCGTCTCGAGGAGGGCGACCGCCTTCGACGCGGCGGAGTCTCGGGCCGCCACGGCCGTCACGCCGGCGTCGGCCTTGACCCAGGGCGTCTCCGCCCCGAGCCTCGAACCGAGATCGGCGAGGGACTTCGCGAGGGCGGCGATCTTGGCCTGCTCGGCGGCGAGGGCGAGGGCGGCCCCGCTCGGGGAGGGATCCACGAAGCCCTTGCGCGCGGGCACGGTCGAGGGAGACCCCGCCGCGAGGGCCGCCGCCGCGTCTATCGCCGCCCCTCGGTCGGCGAGTTCGCGCTCGAGGCCGCCGATCTCGTAGCTCGTCGAAAGGGCGACGACGGCCGATTCGCCGCGTCGCGCCGCGTCGAGCGAGGCGGAGAGCTTGTTCTCCCAATCCTTTTCGTCATCGCCCGGCCCTTGCGAGGGTAGGGAAAAGGAGGTGAGAGAACTTGTCGCTGCCTGGGCCGAGCCCCGGAAGGTGTCGGTCAGGGTACCCTCGCGTGCGAGGGCCTCCTCGTAGCCCCGCGCTTCCTGGCGGAGGCCGGCGAGGGCCTGATAGCTGCTCGCGAGGACGGTCGTCGTCGCCCCCGGCGCGGGAAAGGCCGCGAGCCGCCTCCCGAGGTCGTCGATGGAGGCCCTGATTTCCGCGATCCGCGATAGGCTGGGCGAAAGGCCGATGCGGGCTTCCACGGCGGCAAGGGCCGATTGCCTCGGGGTGAGGGCGGCAACAAGCTCGGGGGGCAGTCCGGCGACGGAAGGGGGAGAGAGAAGGGGGCTCCAGAAGCCCACGATGGCCCGTTCGGGAGAAAGGAGGGAGGTGGACTCGTCGAAGCCGGCCTTGGCGTCGGCCCAGCTTCCTTGGCTCCAGGCGGCCTGAGCCCCGTTCCACGCCGTCGCCACGGAAGCGTCGGCGGCATCCTGGGCCGCGGCGAGGGCCGTCGATTCCTGGCTGAAGAGGAGGCCGGCAATTCCCTCCGCCTTGCCCCGTTCCCCTTCCGGTCGCCAGAGGGGATCGGTCTTCTGGTCGCGAGCCGCGTAGTCCGTGACCGGCGGTCTGCCCTTGAGGAAGAAATCGGCATAGCTCGTCCAAGACCAGTCGAGAATGGAGCGATCCCTGCCGTCGGCGTGCTTGAGCGGCAAGGCCTTGAAAATGGATACGAGACGATCGCTGTCGGAAAGGATGCCTTTGCGGTCGCCGTCGAGGTCGTCGAAGGCCTTTTCGGCCGATGGGAGGATTCCTGCTATCGATTGCCCGTTCGAGGCCGAAAAGGCGAGCCTGAGCCGGTCGTAGACATCGCCGAAAACCGCGGAGTGCCCATCCTTGGCGCCGATACCCTGGGCGAAGGCGGCGGCTCCCTCGGCGAAATCCCTTAACTGGGCGACCGGACTGAATGCCGGATCGACCTGCCGCTGCCCGCCGAAATCGTGGAAGGTGACGGTTTCGACCGCCCCCTTGGCGTCGGTCGAATAGACGAAGCCACCTGGCCCCTTCGTGGGGCGGTCCTGGCTGTCGGTCCTGATGACCCGTCCCGTCCCGTCGACGATGACGAGGCGCGGAATCCCGTCGGGACCGGCGATCAGGACCTCGCCCGTTTGCGCATCCCTCACCTCGAGGATGTCGAAGCCGGCGTTCACCAATTCCTGCCAATAGAGGGCAGGCAACTTGCTGTCGGGAGCGAAGCCCGAAACGTAGGCGCCCAGGGCCCCGGCCCTGTCCCCCGCGTCGGCCAGGGATTTCGCGGCGCTCATCGTCTTTCTGAGCAGGTCGAGGTTGGCTATCCTCGTCCGCACCTCGAGGAGGACATTGAGGGTGTCCTTGTTCGCGTAGGGATCGAGATTGCGAAGCTTTTCTATCATGCCCGAAATCGCCGGGTCGTTGCCCGCTGAAGACAGGGCCTTATCGCGGATCTCCCCGGCGAGCTTCGTATATTCCTCGCGGATGGCGAAGATGCGCCTTACCTTGCTGTTGGCCTGGTCGAAGCGCTCGGGGTTCTTCGTGGTGAAGGACTGGAGGGCGAGAAGGGCCTTATCGTAGTTCTTCAGCCTGATGTTGGCGTCGGCGTTGGACATGTAGGCCTTCGAGAGGAGCGAATCGGCGCTGTCCTTCGTCTTCCTGTCTTTCATCGCGAGTACGAAGGGCTCGAGCAGGGCGATGGCCTTGTCATAGACAGCCGAGGCCCCCGAATCATCCTTGGCCCGGGAAAAGGCGGCGGCCCTATCGAGATAGGCCTGGGCGAGGACGAGGGTGGCTTCGCTGCGGGTCTGTGCGTCCACGTCCTTCGCGAGGAGGGCCTCGAGTGCCGCCATCGCGATCTCCGGTTTGCGTGCCGAAAGATCCTTTCGGGCCTGGAGAAGGACGGGATCCTTGCTCCGCGGGGCGGCTTCGGCGGCGAAGGGTATGACGAGGAAGACGATGAGGAGAATGAGCCAAGGCAGCCCTTGCAGCCCGGCGAGCATCGGGCGCCCAGTCTTCGACAGCCGTAAGGCCGAATTCCCTTTTCGTAGCATTCGGATCGGACCTTGGCCCCTCGTGAGTCGGATGCGCGGCCGAAACCGCGAGGTCCGCCGCTCGCCGGCGAACTCAGGCACGCCCGAAAATGGGCTCCTTTGAATTTCGGTGCGCTTCGCCCTTAATTGAAGGAGTATCACCGTCGAATAGATTATACAGCCAGTTCTCGATATACTACGATCGAACGATGAGACCGAGAAGCTCCCTCGCCCTCGCGGCCGTACTCCTTTTCTGGGCGCGGCCGGCCTTATTGGGAGCTCAAGCGACCTCATCCCTCTACAACTTCGTATCCTCCTACTTCAATCCCGACCCGAACGCCGGGCTCACCGCCTTTCGATCCCTCCTCATTCCGATGGGGGGCATGGCCGAAGGCATGGGCATGGCCTATACGGCGGTCGCCAAGGATTCATCGTATTTCGAGGCGAATCCCGCGGCTTCATCCACCATCGACCAGACCGAACTCGGAGTCTTCCACAACAACTGGATAGCCGATACCCGGATCGAAGGCGCCGTCTACACGATCAGGACGGGAAATCTCGGCTTCGGCGCCATGGGCAAGTGGCTCTACCTCCCCTTCACGGGCACGAACGATTTCGGCGACCGCGTGGGCTCCGGCTATTATTCCGAGGCGACGGTCGGATTCAACGTTTCGTACAACTTCCTCCACGGTTACACCTTCAACGGGATAGCCCTCGGCGCCACCGGAAAGCTCGCCTGGCGCTCCGTCCCGACGGAGCTCGCCGCGGCTGCCGGCAATTCGGGCCTCGCCGCCATGATCGACGCCGGCGCCCTCGTTCGATTCAATTTCCTCAAGCCCTTCGCCTCACGGACCAAAAACAGCGCCTTCGGGCTCGCCATCAAGAATCTCGGACCGCCGGTGATGGGCGAAGCCCTGCCGACCGTCGCGAGCGCCGGCGTATCCTGGGCGCCCCTGCGGCCCTTCACCCTTTCCGCGGACATCGCGAAGCCCATAAATCTCCTGGAGCCGGCCAAGTCGGAGCTGCCGAGCTATGCGGCAGGTTTCAATCTGGCGATGACCGACACCTTCGGCTTCCAGGGCGGATTGCTCCTCAAGGGCGGCAATCCCAGGCTCAGCCTCGGCTCGACCTTCGCCCTCGATCTCGTCAAGGTGACGGTCAACTACACTCTCGACCTCACGACCCAATTCACCCCCCTCAACAGGATATCGATCCAGACCGCCTTCACCCTCGGCGATCTCGGCAGGGCGGATCTTGCCAGGAAAGTCGATAGGCTCTATCTTGACGGATTGAGCGACTACGGCAAAGGCAACCTCGACGCCGCGATAGGTCTTTGGAGCGAGGCGCTGAAGCTCGACCCATCCTTCGATCCGGTGCGGGACAGCCTCCGGGCCGCCGAGAACGCGAAAAAACTAAAGGCGGACATGGACGCCATCGGCAAGATGGATCTCGCCCAACCCGGCAAGTAATGGCCGGGAGAGCCGCCCCCGACCTTCGCGGAAGGTCGAATGACGAAAGCCGTGCACGGGGGAAGCTGTGGTTCTATCGGTTATTTTGAGATTGCTCGGGGCCGCGGTGACGGTGTACATGCTCGCCTGCGCGGTCAGGATCTTCCTGACCTGGGTGCCGCGTAGCGATCTGGGGGCCCCTGCCCGCGCCCTCGCCTCCGCCGTCGATCCTTATCTGGGCTTCTTCACCCGATTCCGAATCTTCAAGGTCGGCCGCTTCGATTTCTCGCCCATCGCCGCCCTCGCGACCCTCGCCGTCGTCAATCAGATACTCCTCACCGTGGCCTTCGCGGGCGCTATCACCGTGGGCGGCATCTTCGCCCTCGTCGTCGACGCCATCTGGTCGGCCGTGGCATTCGTGCTCACCTTCCTCTCCGTCGCGGCCCTCGCCCGCCTCGTCGCCTATGCGGCGCGCTGGAACTCCCTCCACCCGCTGTGGCGGGTGATCGACGACATGCTCAACCCCATCCTCTTTCGCATAACGCGCCTCATCTGGCGCGACCGCATCGTCAATTATCTCCAGGGCCTCGCAACAGGCTTCGCCGTACTCCTCGTCCTCAGGATAGGCGGCGAGGCCCTCGTCCGCCTCGTGATGAAGGCCCTCAGGGCCCTGCCCTTCTAATTAGGAGCGCCCGTGCTCGATTCCAAGCAGAGAAGCCGCCTCGCCGGCATCGCCCAGACAAAATCCGACCTCGTGCAACTCGGCCGCGACGGGGCGAGCGACGCCCTCGTCGCTCGATTGACCGTCCTCCTCGCCGACCACGAGCTCGTGAAGCTCCGCTTCCTCGACCACAAGAGCGAGCGCGACGCCCTCGCGAAGGTCCTCGCCGAGAGGACCGGCAGCGAGGTCGTCCGCGTCATCGGCAACACCGCGCTTTTCTGGAAACGGAATCCCAATCCGGAGAAGAGGAAGGTAGAAATTGGCTGAATCGACCAACCTGCCGCTCCTCGAGGGTGCCGATCGGGAAACGGACGCCGGATCTCGCCGCGACGAGGGTCGGGGGGATCGCCGGCTCGGCGCCGGGCGCACCGCCTTCCTTTCGCGCTTCGGGATCTCCTCGAAGCTCTCCGCCCTGGCGGCGGTGACGGTTCTCGCCTTCGCGGGCGTCCTCGTCGTGGCCTTTTCCGGGGTCGGCAATCTTTCCGGATCGGTGAACGAGCTCAAGACCCTCGAAAGCGGGCTCGTGGCCCAGTCGATCTCCCTCGAGGGCAAGGTCTACGAGGCCCATCTCGCCCTCTATCGGTCGGCGGCCGCCGCGATGGCTCACGACCAGTCGGGGGAGGCCGACAACCTCCAGAAACTCCAGGCGGACATCGACGCGGCGCGTTCCGTCCTCTCCGATATCAAGTCCGACACCGGCGTCTTCTCGATCGACGTGAAGACCCTCGCGGCCGTCGTAAAGTCCTTCGATTCCTGGTCGATCGCCGTGACCGATCCCTCCTCGAACATCGAGGGCGACATGAGCTCGGTCGAGGGATTTCTCGAGTCGAGCGACGGAAATTTCGCCAACCTCACCGCGGCCCTCGAGACCCTCCATGGCGCCGTTCGCGACGTCGGCGCGGCCCGGGCTGCCAACGGCGAAAGGCTCGCGGGCACGACGAGGATCGCGATCTCCCTTTTCGTATTCCTCGCGATGCTTATAATCGCCACGCTTTCCGTCTTCACCGCCCGGTCGATCCGCGTACCGATGAAGCGCCTCATGGGCCTCATCGACCGAATGGGCACGGGCGACCTCGATGTCGCCTTCGACGCCGGCGCCGCTAAGGACGAGCTCTCGCGGATGGGAGCCGCCGTCGACAGCCTCGCGACGGGACTCCGGGCCCTCGTGGGGGGCATCAAGGAGCGCCTCGCCTCCCTCGAGGCCGCGGGCAGGAAATTGGAGGCGACGGCCGAAACGACGGGTTCCGCCGTCGGCCGGATCAACGCGAGCGTGGCCGGTACCACGGGGGAGCTCGACGCGCAAAAGGCGGCCGTCGCGGAAGTTTCCTCGGCGATCGAAGAACTCGCGCGCACCATCGACTCGCTCACCTCGATGATAGGGGAGCAGAGCGGCGTCATCGCCCACTCCTCCGCCTCCGTCGAGGAGATGATCGCCACGATCGAATCGGTTTCCTCCATCGCCGAAAAGGCCGACCGGGAAAGCGGCAAGAACCTCGAGCAGAGCGCGAGCGGAAAGGCCCTCATCGACCAGGTGTCGGATTCCGTGGCCTCGATCGTGCGCTACGCGGAGAACCTCAACGAGGCGACCCGTGTCATCACCGGCATCGCCGAGCGCACCAACCTTCTCGCGATGAACGCTGCCATCGAGGCCGCCCACGCCGGCGAGACCGGCAAGGGCTTCGCCGTCGTCGCCGACGAAATCCGCAGGCTCGCGGAGCAGGCCTCGACCCAGGCCCTCGACATCTCCCGCGACCTCGGGCACGTCTCGGGCTCCATCGAGGAGGTGAAGGTAGCGGCCGAATCGGCGGTCGGCGCCTTCGGATCAATTCTCGAGGGGGCGCGCGGAGTTCAGGAGGCGGTTCGCAGCATCAACACGGCCATGAGCGAGGAGCGGGAGGGGGGGCGGCAGGTCCTCGACGGCCTCGTGCGACTCCGCGACATAACCAAGGAGATCGAGCGCGGCTCGAGCGAGATGGCGGCCGGCAACGGCAGCATGCTCGACCATGTCGGAAAGCTCCGGCAGACGACGGGCCGCGTCGTCGAGGGGAACGAGGGTATAGCCAAGGATACGACCGAAATAGACGAGGCGATGGAGGGGCAGATCGCGCTTTCGCGCGAGACCTCAAGTCTCATCGCCGAGGTTCGGGAAGCAGCCGACAAATTCTCGATAAAGGATCGCGGCTGAACAGGAGTCCGTCAATGAATCCAAAATTGCAAAATCGAAAACGGGGAATTTTCGCCCGCGCGGGAATACTCGCCAAACTCAACACCCTTTCCGCCTTCGTGCTGGTCGCCTTCGCGATCGTCTTTTTCGTCGTGGGCGGGAGTCTCGGAAAGCTCGCCCTCGCCGTATCGGACATCCAGAAGCTCCAAGGCGGGGTAGTCCGCAGGGCGGCGAATCTCGAGTCCAAAACCTACGAAATCCAGCTCCTCCTCTATCAGGTCGTCAACGGGGCCCTCGGCGCCAAGGGCCAGGTCGACGAAGGGCTCATATCGAAATTCGAATTCGCCGTCGAAGACGGCCAAAACATGGTGGCATCGATTCTCGCCTCGGGCGGGAGCAACCTCATCGACCAGACTGCCTTCCAGGACGTGGTAAAAGCCTACAGCGACTACGCCACGCTGATGCAGGGAGCGAAAACCCAGCTCGTCGCCGGGCCCGCCGCGATCAACGCTCTGGTCGACCAGGCCAACACGCAATTCGCCGCGCTGCGAAGCGGACTCGACGAGCTGCAATCCTCCATCAGGCAGGTGGGGAACGCCAAGGCGGCGGCCGCCGGCGCGATTTCCGCGGCCGCGGGACGGACGGCGGCCGTCGTCATCGCCCTGGCCGTAATTGTTATCATACTTATGACAATATTCACCGTCCGCTCGATCCGCAGCCCCCTCGGAAATCTCGCGGGGCTCCTGGAACGGATGGGCACGGGCGATCTCGGCGGCAGCTACGAGGCCGGCGAGGGCAAGGACGAAGTCTCGAGGATGGGCGCGGCGGTCGACAGCCTCGCCGTCGGCCTCCGCACCCTCGTCGGCACCATCAAGGAGCGGGTCGGCGCCCTCGCCGAGGCCGGCGAGGGACTCTCGTCGATGATGGAGGAGACGGGGGCTGCCGTCATCCAGATCAACTCGAACATCGCGAGCACGAAGGGCCAGCTCGACGAGCAGTCGGCAGCGGTCGGCGAGGTCGCGTCGGCCATCGAGCAATTGGCGCGCACCATCGAGTCCCTGTCCACCCGCATCGGCGACCAGGCCGGCGTCATTTCGCAGTCCTCGGCCTCGGTCGAGGAGATGATCGCCAACATCGAGTCGGTGGCGGCCGTGGCGGAGCGCGCGGGCTCGGCGAGCGAGCGCAACTTCGCCGAGAGCGCCGAGGGCAAGACCCTCATCGACCAGGTCTCGGAATCGGTGGCGGAAATCGTCAAGCACGCGGAAAACCTCGGCGAGGCCACCAGGGTCATCACCGAGATAGCCGACCGCACCAACCTCCTCGCGATGAACGCGGCCATCGAGGCCGCCCACGCCGGCGATTCGGGTCGGGGCTTCGCGGTCGTCGCCGACGAGATCCGCAAACTCGCCGAACAGTCCTCGCTCCAGGCCAGGGACATAGCCCAGGACCTCGGCCACGTCGCGGGCTCGATCGACTCCGTCCGCAAGTCGGCGGACGCGGCCGTGAGTTCCTTCGGATCCATCCTCGAAAGGGCCAAGGGCGTGGTCGGGCAGGTGGCCGAGATCACGGGCGCCATGGACGAGCAGCGCACCGGTGGTCGCCAGGTCCTCGAGGGCCTTGCCAGGCTCCGCGACATCACGGGAGAGATCGAGCGCGGCTCGACGGAGATGGCCTCGGGCAACGCGGCCATCCTCGGTCAGGTCGAGCGGCTGCGCACGGTGAACGGCATGGTCGTGGGCAACAATGAGGAAATCACGCGCGGCACGAAGGAGATCAACGACGCGATAGCCGGCACCATCGACCTCTCGTCGCGCAACGCCGAACTCATCGCCGAGGTTCGCGCCGCGGCAGACAAATTCTCCCTCGCCGACGGAGTCGGCTCCGGAGGCGCAAGCTCCGGCGCATCGGGCAGTGGGGGCGAAGCCGGCTCGGGGTCGGCGCCTTCAGGAACCTGAGCGAGGCGAGGCCTTCCCCGCGGCCCGGTCCGCCCTTCCGAAGACGAGGAGGGCCGCGGCGATAAACCTGAAGCCGCCGTAGACCAGGCGCTGGTCGAAGAGTGCGTCGGCGAAGACGATGACGGCTCCGGGGTCCTCTACCGAATGGAGGAGGAGCTTCGCGAGAGGCACTCCGTCGATCCTTTCGGAGAAGAGGGCCGCGAGGGCCGCGTCGAAGGCCCCGATGAGGGCGTGCGAATCCTTGCGTCCGGCGAGACGCTCGTCAGCCGAGAGCCTAAGTAGGGACAGTCCCCTTTCCTCATCCTCGGAAAACACCTGATACAGAGGCCAGAAATCCTCCATGATGCCCAATATCGAGGCCATCGCCAGCACGATCTCGTCCGAGACGAAGGCCGGCGGATCGTCGCGTGACAGGGATGAGACGAGGGTGGGAATCGATTCGGGACTGCCGATGAGTTCGAGGGCGAAGACGGCCTGGAGCCTGAGTCGCGCCGGAAGGCTGTCTCGGAGGAGTTTCTCGATGGCGGTACGGCTCTCCTCGTCGCGGAGCCTGGCCAGGGCAATGGCGGCGGCGCCGCGGAGAAGCGGATCGTTCGCCGCGAGGGCGGCGCGCAGGAGGGGAATCGCCTCGATGTCGCCCCGCTTTCCGAGTATGCGAGCGGCGACATAGCCCGTCGTGTCCGCTCGTCTTTCGACCTCGCCGCGCAGGGCCACGAGGGTCTCGGGCGCCAGCTCGGGTAGGGCCTCCAGCGAGTGCAGGGCCTCGAGGCGCTGCTCGAAGCGGGGAGAGGAGAGGAAGCCGACCAGGTCGCGTTGACTCCTCGTCGAACCCGAGACGCCGAGTTCGTGGATGAGTTCGAGCTCCTCCCCCGGATCCCCGCTCTGGTCGAGCCGCGTGAGGATGTCGAAGGTGCGGAGGTCGCGGAGCGACAGGAGGGATTCGAGGCTCTCGCGCACCGAGGCCGAGCCCAGGCGGATCATGCCGCGGCTGATGAAGATCGCGACGAGGAGAAGAAGGCCGACGAGGCCGTAGAACAACCTCCAGCTCGTCGTCTCGCCCAGGCCGAGGGCTCCGAAGCCGTCGAGGATGAAACCGCCGAAGATCGAGCCGAAGGTCCCGCCGATGCCGTTGGCGACGAAGTAGGCCACGGCGAGGTCGAGGGTCCGCTCCCGCGGCACGAGGGCGAAGTAGTAGGTCTGGCCCGCGCCGTCCTGCCCCGTAAGCCCGAAGGAAGAGGCGAGGAAGAGAGCCGCAAGCAGGGCGAAAGCCTCGATGAAGGTGGGCAGGGAGGGCGAGATGATGGCGGGCACGAAGCCGAGGATGGCGAGGAATCCGTAGATGCCGTAGAGGGGCTTCGCGCCCAGCCGGTCGAGGACGAGACGCGAAAGCATGCCGGCGGCCACCCCTCCGAGACTTGCGAGGAGGGTGAGGATCATGACCGCGTCGTCGCCCTGGTGGTAGATGGCCTTGGCGTACATCGGTAGGAAGGTCTTGCCCATGCTCGCCGTGAAACAGACGAGGACGTAGATGAGCATGAAATTGCGGAAGGACTTTTCCTTCCAGGCTTCGCGCGTCGTCTTCCAGATGCTCCCGCCTGGGGCGGGTCGGTAGGCCGCGGGCTCGGGCACTTTTCGGAGCCAGAAGGTGCCGGCGAGACCGATGGCGATTCCCGATCCCATCAGGGCGGCGTAAACGAGGGAGCTGGCCGAGCGCCCCATCACGAGGGAAACAGCGAGATTGGTGCCGAGGGCCGCGAGGTTGGCGTAGATCTGGACGCGCGAAACGAAGGCGCCCCGGTCGCCTCCCTCGGCGAGGCTCGCGGTCACCGGATTGCTGCCTATCATCCCGATGCCGCGGAAGATGTTGAAGCCCGCGACGCCGGCGAAGAGGCAGGCGAAGGCCCAGCCCTGGCTGCCGCCGACGAGGGCGAGGAGGGGCGCGGCCGCGACGGGCAGCATGGCCAAATAACGCCAGACCCAGCCGAAAAAATAGACGTCGAGGATGGGACGCTTGCCGATGAGTCGCTTCCCGAGGGGCATGAAGAAGAAGGAGACATAGGCGAAGGCGTTGAGGAGGCCGACGAAGGATGCGGTGGCGCCTAACTTCAGGGCGAGGAGGGTGATGAGGGATCCCGACAGGATGCCGAAGGACGCGGAATTGAGGACGTTGAACACGTCGAAGGCTTTGCGTGCCCTGTTCCGGGCTGCCGGGGTGAGCGATTCAGACATTGGCTGGAGTATAGCGGAGGGCGGGCCACAGCTTCCACCGGGCCCTCCTTTCGGGCCTGCTTTGCGGCGTCTCCCCGTTGTGGCTGTCCCTTTCCTGTCGTACTATGGTCCCAGCATAGTCAAACCATCCCACAATGCACGGAGTCAGCATGTTCAGGATCGGCCTTTGTTCATCGGCCTTTCTCGCCTCGACGCCCGAGGAAGTGCTCGCGAGGGCCAAGAGTCTCGGTTTCGAAGGAATTGAATGGGCGGGGGCGCCGCATCTCGGCGCCGGCGACACGGAGGCGGCCAAGCGCGTCATGCTCGCCACCCTCAGGTCGGGGCTCACCGTCGTTTCGTATTCGCCCCTTTTCCGCCTCGTTCCCGGCGGCGGCAGGGGTCTCAGTTTCGAGACCATCCTCGGCACGGCGCGCGAGATCTACGCGCCGGTGATCCGGATCTACGCAGGCGAGTCGACGCGGCAGGGACAGGACAGCCGAAGCGCCTTCGTCGACGAATTGAGGCGACGAGGCGACGAGGCGGGCCAGTACGGCATAACCCTCGTCCTCTCGCCCAATCCGCGTTCCCTCCTGCCGGGCCTCCGCGAGGCTGTCGGCTACGTCGAGGAGGCCGCCCATCCCTTCATCCGCCTCGCCTGGGAACCCATACCCATCGACCCGCCCGGCTTCGACCTCGCGACCCTCGAGGCCCAGTCCGAGCTTTTCGCCATACTCAGGCCGAGGGCCGTCGGCGCGGACGGCAGCACGGCAGCCCTCGAGACGGACGCAGCCTACTGGACCCGCATAATTGCGGCTTTTTCGGCCAAGCCGGGCCCCCGCGACATCGGGCGCTTCGTCCTCCTCGGCGGCATCGGCGATTGCCGCGACGAGACCCTCTCGTCCGACATAGCCTTCGCCCGCCGCGCCGCCTCGGTTCCCGAGGCCATCGACCGCGGCTAGGCCATGTCGAGAGCGGAGCTCCAGAGAGTCCTCGATTTCATCCTCAACCGCGCCGATGAGGACGAGTTCGAAGTCATCCGCAAGGCCTGCGAGCGGCGCAACCGCGACGGGGCCTTTGCCGCCATCGGCTCCTCCTCCTCCACGGTCATGGCCAAAAAGATGGCCGAAAGCGTCGAATCGACGATGGGCAGTTCCCTCGAGTCGGTGCGGACGATGTCGCGGAACTTCGTGGCGGATATCATCCGCAAACAGGAACCGAACATCGGAGACGAGGAACTCGCAGCCCTCGTCGAACAGTACCTGCCCTCGGGCGAGCAGCGCCGAGCATCGACGCCGGGCGGCGCCGGGGAGGATCCATCGGCGGCAGGCCGGGCGGCGGATTTCGGACTCCCCGCCGAGATGCTCCTCGCCATGGCCCGCGACTTCGTCTCCTACTCCGAGGGGACGATGGCGCCGAGCCGTCAGAAGGAGCTCTGGGACGAGATGCCCCGCTGGCAGGACGAATACTGGAAGGCCCTGCCGCCGGAGATAAAGGCCATCGTCAAAGCCTACCTCGAAGGCACGATCGACGCGGAGACCTTCACCTCGGCCCTCCTCTCCCTGCTCGAGCTCTGACACGAACCGCGGAAACCGTGCTATCCTCGATCATGCCTGCACGCCAGGCCCTCCAAACGACCAAGTAGGCGGCCCCATGGAAACAATCACCATTGACGGACATTCCCTCGGCATCAAGGAAACGGTCCTCGTGGCGCGCTTCGGCGCCCGCGTCGAAATCGATCCGGAGGCGATAGAGCGGGTCGCCCGCTCCCGCGCCGTCGTCGATCGCTGTTTGGCGGAGGGACGGGTAAGCTACGGCATCACGACGGGTTTCGGCAAATTCTCCGACGTGCTGATCTCCCCCGACGAGAACGCGCTCCTCCAACACAACCTCATCGTCAGCCACGCCTGCGGCGTCGGCGAGCCCCTGCCCGAGGAGGTCGTGCGCGCCATGGCCCTCCTCCGCGCCAACGCCCTCGCGGTCGGCTATTCGGGCATTCGCATCGAGACCCTCGAAGCCCTCGTCAATCTCCTCAACGCCGGCATCGTACCGGTGATACCCGAGAAGGGATCGCTGGGCGCCTCGGGCGATCTCGCTCCCCTATCGCATCTCGTCCTCGTCCTCATCGGCGAAGGCGAGGCCTTCTATCGCGGCACGCGCATGCCCGGCGGCGCGGCGCTCAAGGCCGCGGGCCTCGCCCCCGTCGTCCTCGCAGCCAAGGAGGGCCTCGCCCTCATCAACGGCACCCAGGCGATGACGGCCATCGCCACCCTCGCCGTCTTCGACGCGTGGAAACTCCTCCGCACCGAGGACGTCGCCTGCGCCCTGAGCTTCCAGGCCCTGCAGGGCATCGTAGACGCCCTCGATCCCCGGGTGCACGCCCTGCGCGGTCAGGAAGGCCAGGAGGTGGCGGCCGAACGCCTGCGCGCCCTCCTCGAGGAATCGGGCTTCACGACGAGGCAGGGCCAGCTTCGCGTGCAGGATGCCTACGCCTTGCGCTGCGCCCCCCAGGTCCACGGCGCGAGCCGCGACGCGCTCGCCTACGTAACCGGAGTCGTCGAGCGCGAACTCAACGCCGTCACCGACAATCCCCTCATCTTTCCCGGCCAAGACGGGGACTACGAAGACGAGTTCGACGATGATCTACGAAGGGGCCGTGACGAAGCCGAAGGCTTCGTCCCCGCCAATCCCGAAGGGATTGGCGGGGACGACATAATCTCCGGCGGCAACTTCCACGGCCAGCCCATCGCCCTCGCGATGGATTTCCTCGCGATCGCGATGTCCGAGCTCGCGAGCATCGCCGAACGCCGCATCGAGCGACTCGTAAACCCTTCGCTCTCGAACGGCCTCCCCGCCTTCCTCACGAGACAGGGAGGCCTCAACTCGGGTTTCATGATCGCCCAGTACGTCGCGGCCTCCCTCGTCTCGGAGAACAAAATCCTCGCCCACCCGGCCAGCGTCGACTCGATTCCCTCGAGCGCCAACCAGGAAGACCACGTTTCGATGGGCACGATCGCCGCGCGCAAGGCCCGCTCCATCCTCGGCAACCTCCGCTCGGTGGTGGCAATCGAGCTTCTCGCCGCCTGCCAGGCCGTCGAGCTCCGCGCCGAACTCATGGACGTCGACCTCGCGGAGAATCTCTCCCCCGCGACCAAGGCCGCCTGGCGGGCCGTGCGCTCGGCCGTGCCCGGCCTCGGCCCCGATCGCGTGATGTACCAAGATATTCAGGCCGTCGAGGACATCGTCGCAGAGGGCACCGCCCTCAAGGCCGTCGAAGACGTCATCGGCGAGGAAGAGGACGAATTCGCCTGGGAAGAAGAGATCGAGGAAGAGGAATTCGAGGAAGAAGAGACCGAAGGCGCGGACGAAGGCGAGGCGACCGACGAGTACAACGAAGACGAGTCCTCCGGTGAGGGCGAGGAGGGGAACAAATGACCAATGCCGATGTATTTTCAGCGATGAGACTGAGGCTCGATTTCGACGAGCTCCCCCCCGATCCGGTCTTCGAGCCCGGAATCAGGCGCGCCCCGCGCCGCGAGGCAGGGCTCACGAAGGCCCAGGAAGCCCTGGCACTCCGCAACGCCCTCCGCTACATCCCCGAAAAGTGGCACGAGAAGCTCGCGCCGGAGTTCCTCCGCGAGCTTCGGGAGCGCGGCCGGATCTACGGCTACCGTTTCAGGCCGGCGGGCCGCCTCCGCGGCAGGCCCATCGACGAGTACAAGGGCAAATGCGTCGAGGGCCGGGCCATGCAGGTGATGATCGACAACAACCTCGATTTCGACGTCGCCCTCTACCCCTATGAATTGGTAACATACGGCGAGACCGGGCAGGTCTGCCAGAACTGGATGCAATACCGGCTCATCAAGCGCTACCTCGAGGAGCTGGACGAATCGATGACCCTCGTGATGGAGTCGGGACACCCCTCGGGCCTCTTCAAGTCGCACCGCTTCGCGCCCCGCGCGATCATCACCAACGGCCTCATGGTCGGCATGTTCGACAACTCGAAGGACTTCGCCGTGGCCGCGGCCCTCGGCGTAGCCAACTACGGCCAGATGACGGCCGGCGGCTGGATGTACATCGGGCCCCAGGGCATCGTGCACGGCACCTTCAACACCATCCTCAACGCCGGCAGGCTCAAGCTCGGCGTGGCCACCGACGGCGACCTCCGCGGCAAGCTCTTCGTCACCTCGGGTCTCGGCGGCATGTCGGGGGCCCAGGGCAAGGCCGCGAACATCGCCAACGCCGCTTCGATCATCGCCGAGGTCGACCCGAGCCGCATCGAAACCCGCCATTCCCAGGGCTGGGTCGACGTCGTGGCGAAGAGCCCCGAAGAGGCCTTCCGCCTGGCGAAGGCCGCGCAGGCGGAGCGAAAGCCCCTCGCGGTGGCCTTTTTGGGCAACATCGTCGACCTCTTGGAGTACGCTGGTTCGCATAACGTCTCCATCGACCTCCTCTCAGACCAGACCTCCTGCCACGCCGTATACGAGGGCGGCTACTGCCCCGCCGGCATCTCCTTCGAGGAGCGCACCCGGTTCCTTTCCGCCGACCCCGCGCAATTCCGCAACCTCGTCGACGCGAGCCTGCGCCGCCACTTCGAGGCTATCGGCAAGCTGGCGCACAAGGGCACCTACTTCTTCGACTACGGCAACTCCTTCCTCAAGGCCGTCTGGGACGCGGGCGTCAAGGAAGTCTCGAAGAACGGCTACGACGAAAAGGACGGCTTCATCTATCCCAGCTACGTCGAGGACATCCTCGGCCCCGAGCTCTTCGATTACGGCTACGGCCCCTTCCGCTGGGTCTGCCTCTCCGGAAGGCCCGAGGATCTCCGCAAGACCGACGCGGCCGCGATGGCGGCCATCGACCCCAAGAGGCGCGGCCAAGATCGTGACAATTGGGTCTGGATTCGCGACGCGGAGAAGAATCGCCTCGTGGTCGGTACCCAGGCGCGCATCCTGTACCAGGACGCCCTCGGGCGCCGCGACATCGCCCTTAAATTCAACGAGATGGTGCGCAAGGGCGAGATCGGGCCGGTGATGCTCGGCCGCGACCACCACGACACGGGGGGCACCGACAGCCCCTTCCGCGAGACCTCGAACATCAAGGACGGCTCTAATGTAATGGCCGACATGGCCACCCAGGTCTACGCGGGCAACGCGGCCCGGGGCATGAGCCTCGTCGCCCTCCACAACGGCGGAGGCGTGGGCGTCGGCAAGGCCATCAACGGCGGCTTCGGCCTCGTCCTCGATGGCTCGGAGAAGGTGGACGAGGTCATCCGGATGGCCCTCCCCTGGGACGCGATGGGCGGCGTCGCCCGACGCGCCTGGGCACGCAACGAGCATGCGGTCGAGGTCGCCGCGGAGTACAACGCAAATCACGCCGACCTCGGACACATAACCCTGCCCTATGTCGTGGACGACGGACTGATAGAGCGCACGCTGTAGCATGGCGACAGGCGACAGCGGGGATCCGGCGCGTTACCTGAGAAAGCGCTACGCGCTCGCCCTCTCGTTCATAGCCCTCCTCGGCATCGCGAGCCAGGCGATCATCCAGTTCGCCCTCGCCCAGAACGACGACGCGGGGAGAGTCGTCAACATCGCGGGGCGGCAACGGATGCTCAGCCAGAAGATCGCGAAGACCTCCCTCGAAATCGGTCTCGCGAAACCCGGGCTGCGCGCCCCCTACATCGCCGAGCTCGACGAGGCCGTCGCTCTCTGGAGCGCCTCCCACGACGCCCTCCTCTTCGGTAGCCCGGAAATGGGGACGAAGGGAAGGAATAGCCCGACCATCCTCCGATTATTCCGCGCGATCGAGCCGAGCTACCATACCATCATCGACGCGGCGCATCGCCTGCGCGATCGCGCGGCCGACTCCCGCGCGACAGGCCCTGAGCTCGGGGCCCTCATCGAACCGATCGTCGCCAATGAGGACGGCTTCCTCGAGGGCATGGACGCGATAACCTTCCAGTATGACAAGGAGACGGGAGAAAGGGTGGCCTTCACTCGCCTTTTGGAGGCGACCCTCCTGGTCGTGATGTTCGGCGTCCTCGCGCTGGAGCTCTTCTTCATCTTCATCCCCGGAGAAAAGCGCATAATTGGGTATTTCAACGATCTCGACAAGGCCCTCCGGCAGAACAAGGACCTCCTTCGCGAGCTTCAACACCGCGTGAAGAACACCCTCGCCATGATATCGGGCATCGTTTCCTACACAAGGGAGACGCAAGCCTCCCAAGAGGCCATCGCCGCCCTCGACGGCCTCTTGGCCCGCGTCGATTCGGTCTCGGATCTTTACTCCCTGCTGTATTCCAACGCGTCGCATTCCGAGGTTCGACTGGACGATTACCTGGCCAAGATAGTCGGAAGGATCGGCGCGATGAGCAACGGCATCTCAGTCGAGTCGAAGACAGAACCGCTCGTGCTGGAGGCGGGGAAGGCGGCTCCCTTCGGCATAATCGCGACGGAGCTTATTACCAACGCGATCAAGTACGCATTTCCGCGGGGAAGGCGCGGCAAGATCCTACTCTCCCTCCGCAAGACGGCCACAGGCGCGGAGCTCGAAGTGCGCGATGACGGCATCGGCCCGCCGCCTGATTTTTCTTCGCCCGATAGATCCGGCACAGGGCTGCTCCTCGTGTCGGAACTCGCGACCCAGATCGGCGGCGATTTCCGCGCCGAGCCGGCCCATCCCGGCATGCGCTGCGTCGTCGCGTTCGCGGTATCCCCGACTCCTGCCGGCTGACATCGACCTGGAATCGAAAGTCGTTTTTCTCTCCTCGACTCGTCGCGACGATCAGCCGGAATACCGCACCTTCACGAGACAGAGGCCCCAGGCTCCGAGGGCTCCGGGGAGGAGGGAGCGGTCGCCCGAAACGAGTGCCTTCGAAACCGCCTCGGGAGCGAGCCGCCCCTCCCCGGCCGCGAGAAGGGCAGCCGCCATGATGCGCACCTGATTGTAGAGAAAGCTCTTGCCCTCGAAGTACAGGTCGACGAAGAGCGCCTTCCCGATCCCCGCGTTTTCGCCGCCGGAAGCCGCTCCGCCCGCGATGCCGGCAGCTCCGCCCCCACCGATCGAGACCGCCTCCACCCGCACCGCCTCGAGGCCTCGCCTCGCCTCCGCGTCCTTCGCGTTGGTGAAGGCCGAGAAGTCGTGCTCCCCCTCGAGCATCCTACCAATGCTGCGCATCGCCTCGAGATCGAGGGGACCCGCGACATGGTGACTGTAGCGCCTCGCGAAGGGATCGGGCCGACCTCCGACGTGGAGACGGTAGCGATAGAGCTTCGACTTCGCGCGGAATCGCGCGTGAAAGCGCGGATCGACCTCGCGGATCGATCTGGCGACGATGTCGGGTGGAAGCTCTCGATCGAGGGCCGCGAGGATGGCAGCCTGGGGCTTGGGGCTCCGCGAATGGAAGCTCGCGGCCTGCCCCTCCGCATGGACGCCGCGATCGGTGCGACTCGCGCCCGTGACCTCGATCGGCTCGCCGAGGGCCGCCGACACGGCCTTTTCCACGACAGCCTGGAGGCTCGGCTTGCCGTCGGGCAGCCGCTGCCAGCCTTCGTAGTCCGTTCCATCGTAGGCGAATTCGACGAGATAGTTCTTGCGCCCCATGTTTCCCCTCCGCCCTCGCAACGTCGTCGCCGAATCCGAAGGCGGCGGCCCGGCGAAGGGATATCGTAGCCCGCGACGCCCTTCCTTGGCCACTGCCGATACTCACAATGCCCAAGAGCCGGACTCGGGAAGCGTCACGCGCCCGTGACGCTCCGCTCCTTCCACCTCCGGCCGATGAGTTCGGCGATGAGGGCGGGCGGGAGCGCCCCTCCCAGGAATCCGAGCAGCCGATTGACGAGGCCGGGAATGTACAGGCCCCTCCCCGCCTCGGCGCGGTCGAGGGAGCCCGCCGCCGCGACTCCGAGGTTGGTCGTCGTGAGACTGCCGGCGAGCCCCTGGGCCTCGATGGCCCGGATGACGGCGGGATGCGAGGGAAGGCCGGCCGGGCAGAGAGCCATGACGGTAACCCCGCTCCGCCTAAGCTCGCTGTTGAGGGCCCGTGAAAAGTCGAGGAGAAAGCGTTTGGACGCAGCGTAGACGGCCTTTATCGGCATGGGGTAGAAGGCGGCGAGGCTCGCTACGTTGATGATCGCGAGGGAGGCGAGGGGCGCCTTGAACTCGAGGGAGCGGCGCGTCATCGCGACCACCGATTCGATGTTGAGTCGCACGATCGTCTCGAGCTCCTCCGGCCTCCGCTCCGCGAAGGGGCCCTCGAAATCGACGCCGGCGACGTTCACGAGGAGGCCGAGGCTACGACCGAGACTTCGCACTCTGTCCCACAGGCCCGCGCGGGCGTCGGGGTCGGTGAGGTCGCAGGCATGGCAATGGATAACCACGCCGTGCATCCGCGAGAGCCCCTCGGCAAGGACTCGGAGGCGGGTCTCGTCGAGGTCGGTGATGAAGAGATCGTAGCCTCGCGCGGCGCACTCGGCCGCGAAGGCCTTGCCGAGGCCCCCCACGGCCCCGGTGACGAGGGCGAGCCTCCTCATTGCGGCCTCCCCGTCGCGACGGGCTCGCCGCAGAGCCGTTCCGAGAGCTCCCACAGCCCGCGACCCTCTCCCTCGTCGAAGGCGCGGCGACTCGGGTTGACGGGGCGGAGATCCTTCCAATAGGGAGCTTCGGCATCGGCAAGAGCGGGTTCGGCGACGAGGTGGACGATCGTCCGCGCGGCCTCCTCCGGCCTGACGCCACCCTTCCGTCGCCACCTCCACACGAAGGCGACGATGCCGCCCCCCTTCTCGCCGATCGCGGTATCGACGAGGCCGGGATCGACGGCGTAGGCGCGCGGTCCCCTACCCTCCGCCCTTCTCCGATTGTATTCGACGGTGAAGAGGACATTCGCGAGCTTGGACTGCTTGTATGCGGAAAGCGGATTATAGCTCCGTCGCATCATCACGTCCTTCCAATGGATGCGCGCCCCACGATGCGAGCCGGAGCTCGTGGTCACGATCCGCGCCTCTCCCGCGCAACGCAGCTCGACGTCGAGCTCCCGGGCGAGGAGGAAGCCCGAAAGGTGGTTGACCGCGAATTGGGACTCGAAGCCGTCTTCGGTGACCGTGTACCATGCGGGCACGGTTCCGGCGTTGAGGACGAGGGCCTCGAGACCTCCCTCGTTGTCCGCGTGGACGAGGCTCCTGATGCGTTCCGCGAGGCCAAGGACCTCCCGTCGCGAACCGAGATCTGCCGCGAGGAACACGACTTCCGCTCCGGGCGCCGCCGCCCTGACCGCGGCCTCAGCTGCGGCGCAGCGCCCAGGGTCCCTTCCGGTACCGATGACTCGCCAACCTTCGCGGGCCAAGGCCACCGCCGCGGCCAAACCTATGCCCGAGGTCGAACCAGTTATGACGACATGCTTCATCTCATGGCTCCTTCGCGCCGCGCCTGCTCCGCGCTCTCACTTTCCGCCCCCGAGGGGCCCGAGGTCGACGCTGCCGCCGACGCTCACCGCCTCGATTCGTCCGGGCTTCCAACCGATGGGCACCTCGAGGCGGATCGCCGTCGTGCCGCGATGGGCTGCCGCCAGCCTTAGGAAGGGCAAACGCCCGTTCGAGACCTCACTGAATTCGAGGCGTCCGCCTTCAATCGCGAAGCTGCCCCTCATCCAGTCCGGCTCTTCGTAGATGGCCCGCACCGTGCCCGGATGATCGCTCGACGCGACCACTGCGATGTCGGAATTCAAGGTCGAAATCGCAATCGAATCGATCGCGGAAAGCTTCCACTCGCCCGACCTCGTCGCAAGCTCTGCAGGCCTGATGGAATCCCAGATCGAGAAATAGCGCGTGCCGATCCCCGAAAAGACGACGAGGGCGACACCCAGGATGAAGGCCCCGCCCGCCGCAAAGGCCAGCGCCTTCCCGCGACCGCCGCGCCGGGGCTTCGGCGCCTGGATGGTCCTCCCCTCCCTGCCCAGGCCCTTCCTCATGAGACCGAGGGTGAAGCGCGCCAGGGCGTCGGCTGAAAATCGCAAGACCGCGGCGAGCAGGCCGAAAACCGAAACGCCGATGATGCCTATCCCCGCCGCGCCGACCTTCGAGGCAGGGAAGGCGGAGCTGACGTCGAGGTAGGCGAGGATCCCCGCCGTCACGCTCGCGAAGACTCCGAGCAGGCAGGCGAAGGCGAGCACGTACAAAGCCATGGCGAGGAGATAGGGCAGGGCCGCGGCCGACACGAGGCTCGCCCGGCCCGCGGCTCCGGCGAGACGCCCCATGCCCCCGTGTGCGGCTCGAGTCAGGGTACCCGGACCGGGCGCTGTTTCCGCTCGGCTGATCGAAGCCTCCGAGCGGAGGTTGGCGATCAAGTCCTCGACCTTCCCCAGTCTTTCGAGAACCTCGGCCTCGGTCTTGCCGGCCTCCAAGGCCTCGGCGGCGAATTCCTCATAATAGGAAAGAGCGTCATTGACCTGCTCGGCCCCGAGATTCTCGAGTCCCTCGCGGGCCGCTGCGAAGAATCCATCAATTCCCATCGGCATTTTTGTCACCTCCCCGGGTCACGACCGCGATGACCTTCTCCAGTTCGCCCAGCTCCCTCACGTGATGCGCGAGGCTTTCCCTCCCCTGCTCCGTGAGGGCGTAATATTTCCTAAGTCGACCCCTGTACTCCACCGAGCGGGTCTCCAGGCAAGCCTGGGCCTCGAGCCGCCGCAATACGGGGTAGAGGGCCGTCTCGGAAATCCCGATGATCGCCGAGATCCGTTCGGAGAGCTCGTAGCCGTAGGTCTCACCCCCTCCGATAAGGGCCAGGACCAGGGGCTCGAGGATTCCTTTCTTGAGTTGTGCGTCCATTTTCTTTCCTTCAGACAATATTATACATCGAACAATATAGTTTTTCAAGCTATATTAGATTAAAAGATAACTTCTGTGTTCTGAACCTGGGAGTGGGACCGCCAATGCCGGATCGTCCCTGACTCTCGATTCGTCCGCGCCTCGGCCCCCTGGAATCGTCGGCCTATCCGGGGTGCTTTTCCCAAGCCGGGCCGGGCTTGCAGGGGAACTCGTGAAAAAATCAGCTGCATGGACAGGGCGATAGGGAGGCGCTAGGGTGGAAGCGGCCCTTTTCGACGCGATGCTGGTCGGGCGCCCGAGCCTCCTCGAGGCGAGGCGGAGCTGGAGGTAGGCCATGGCTTTTGCCGCTCGAATGATGATGAGAGTCTTGCGGCTGATCGACGCAAAGGCCTCCTTTTCCCGGCAGCTGCGCAATCCCTCGAGAAGGCCCTTCACGATGAAGGGATGGCCCGGCAATCCAGCCCTCCGCGCGACGAGGGAGAAGATCGAAGGCTTTGATGTCCTGAGCCTCGCCCCCCTAGGCCCCTGGACCAGGCGCGTCGTTTTCTATCACGGGGGAGCCTATGTCCTCGGCCCGACCTTCCTCCATCGCCTCGCCATCGAAAGCCTGGTGAGACAAGGATTGGCCATTAGCCTCGTGGACTATCCCAAGGCTCCCGAATTCGACTGCGCGACCACTCGTCGCGTGGCTCTCCGGGCCTACGAGGAAATCGCCCTGGCCGATCCCGGCGTCGAGCTCGCCCTCCTCGGCGACTCCGCCGGAGGGGGCCTCGCCCTCGCGACCCTCCAGGCCCTCCACGACAAGGCCAGCGCGCCGATGCCGCGCGCGACTGTCCTTCTTTCCCCTTGGGTAGATCTTTCGATGGCCAACCCCCTCATGGCCGATTTCGAGCTGCGCGATCCAATCCTGTCCCTCGAGGGCCTTCGCTTCGCCGCGGAGCTCTACGCCGCCGGAACGCAGCTCCGCGACCCCGGCCTCTCCCCCCTCTTCGGCAAACTGGAGTCCCTCGGCGACATAGCCCTCTATTTCGGCACGGAGGAGCTCCTCTTCCCCGACTGCGCCATCCTCGCCCGGCGCCTTTCCGAGTCGGCGGGGAATCGCCTCGAGGTCCATATCGGCGAAGGCATGATGCACGACTGGCCCCTCATTCCCTTCGCCGAGGGAAGGAAGGCTCTCGGCGATATCGGTGCATTCCTCGCTTCGGGCGTCCACGGCTGAATTCGCCCGGTCCCTTGCGGGCTAAGGGGACTTGCCATTATCAATAGTAAGAATATGAATGAAGTAAATTCCCTAACCGTTATGTCGACCGATCAGATCCGCGAACTCTGGTCGAAGACCTACGACCGGGAGGGGAAGCCTGATTGGTCCCACATTTTCCCCTATTACCGCGAAGACCTCCTCTTCAAGGACAGCATCCAGGAGATCCGTGGCATCGAGGCCTTCAAGGCTCTCTGCCGGCGCCTCGCTGGGCGCTGCAGCCATCTCGACATGGTCATTCCCGCGATCGTCAAAGAGGGCGGGATCATCTTCATGCAGTGGGAAATGACGATGAGCTTCGAAAAGTATCCGAGCTCGACGATCTATGGGGCGACGCGGCTCCTCCTCCACGAGGATGGGAGGATCATCGATCAACGCGATTACTACGACCTCTGGGGGGATATCTTCGACAACATACCCTGGTTCGCCAAACCCTATCGGCGCTTCATGGCGAAGAAGTTCGGATGAGCCTCCGCGATACCCTCCGCTATCTCCGCGAATACCGTCTGGAGGACATCCGACAAATGCTCGAGAACGGTCGGGCCGAGCAGGCGCGCGACGACTCGACGATGGCCGGTAAGGTCTGCCTGGTCACGGGCGCGACCTCCGGAGTGGGCCTGGCGGCGGCCCAAGCTTTCGCCGAGGCCGGAGCCACCCTGATCCTGGTGAACCGAGATCGCAGGCGCTCCGAAGCCCTCTGCGATGAGCTTCGCCGCGACCATGGGATCGAGTGCTCGTATTATCTCGCCGACTTCGCCAGGCTCGACCAGCTGCGCGAACTGGTCGCCCGCCTCGCTGGGGAACTGCCTCGTCTCGACGTCCTCGTCAACAACGCGGGCATGCACTCGACGCGCTTGACGCGCACGGCCGAGGGGCGCGAGACGGTCTTCTGCGTGAACCACCTCGCGTCCTTCATAATTACCCATGAACTCCTCGAGCTGCTGAGGCGCTCGGCTCCTTCGCGCATCGTGCAGGTGAATTCCCAGGGCCACCGCTTCGGCGGCCTCGATCCTGAGGATCTGGACTGGCAGAAGCGGCACTACACGGGACTTCGCGGCTACGGAGCCTCCAAGACGGCCCAGCTCCTCACGGTCTGGGAATTCGACCTGCTCCTTCGCGGCAGCGGGGTCACGATCAACGCGATGCACCCAGGTGCCGTCCTGAGCGGAATCGGGCGGAACAACGGTGCCCTCTATCGCTGGCACAAGCGGAACTTCACGGATAGGGGGCTGGCCGATCCCGCGGTCGCGGGCTCAGCGATCCGCTGGCTTGCCTCCTCGCCCGACTTGGAGGGAATCAGCGGGCGATATTTCAACCTGACGCGGGAGGAAAGACCCGCCCCGCAGGCGCTGGACAGGGGACTCGGCAAGCGAATTTGGGAGGCGAGCATGCGACTGGGAGGCTTGACGTGAAGGACACCGAGACTCGAAACCCGGAATCGCCGGTGGATCTCCTCGTGGTGGGAGGGGGAATCGCGGGACTGAGCGCCGCGGCCTTCGCCGCCAAGGCGGGGCTCTCGGTCAGGCTCCTGGAAAAGCAGGAGCGGCTCGGCGGCCTGGTGAATTCCTTCGAAAGAGAAGGCTTCACCTGGGACGGCGGGCTTCGCGGCATCGAGGACTCGGGGATACTGCTGCCCATGCTCGCGTCCCTCGGCATTGAACTGCCCCTCGTCCGCGGGCTGGTGTCCATCGGCGTGGAGAACCGTTTCGTGCCCGTGGAGAGCGCCGAAAATCTGGCCGACTACGAAGCCCTCTTGATCGGGCTCTATCCGGGTCATGAGAAGGATGTGCGGGCCATCGTCGCCGACATACGGAAGGTTATGCGACACATGGAGGTCCTATATGGGGTCGAGAATCCCGCCTTCAAGGACCTTCTCCACGATCGCGAGTACCTCTTCAAAACCCTCCTCCCCTGGCTGTGGCGCTTCCTCTTCACGATAGGCGCCATCAATCGCATGCAGGAGCCCGTCGAGCGGCATCTTGCGCGATTCACCTCGCACCGGCCGCTCATCGACATCATCGCCCAGCATTTTTTCCGCCGAACCCCCGCCTTCTTCGCGATGAGCTATTTCAGCCTTTATCTCGATTACCGCTACCCCTTGGGCGGAACCGGAGCCTTGGTCCGGGCCATGACGGATTATTGTTCGGGCGCGGGCACGGAGTTCCTCCTCTCCACCTCGGCTCGCGCGGTCGATCCGAGCGCCCATCGCCTGGTCGATTCCACCGGCCGCGAGCACCGCTATCGCTCCCTCATCTGGGCCGCCGATCTCAAGACCCTCTATCGATCGGTCGACGACGAGATTCTGCCCGAAGGGGGCTGGGGCCGCCGCACGCGGGAACGCCGCGCCTTCCTCGAGCCCATGCCCGGCGGAGACAGCGTCTTCAGCCTCTACCTGGCCACGAGCCGCCCGCCGGCCTATTTCGCGGCCATCTCGAACGGTCACCTTTTCTACAGCCCCAGCAAAGAGGGCATAGGCGCCTCGCTCCTGCCCGACCTGGACGCCCTCCTCTCCGAGGCCCATGCCTTTACGGACGAGCGGCTGAAGCCCGCGGTGCTGACCTGGCTCGACCGCTACCTGAGCAAGACGACCTACGAGATCTCGATCCCCGTCCTCAAGGATCCCGCTCTGGCGCCGCCGGGAAAGACGGGACTTATCGTCAGCGTTCTTTTCGATTTCCGGCTCACCGAGTTGGCTCGAGAACGGGGCTGGTACGAGGAGCTCAAAAGCGAGATCGAGGTTCGCATGATCGCCGCCCTTTCGACGAACGCGTATCCGGGACTGGACGCGAGCATCCTGCATCGCTTTTCCATTTCGCCCTCCTCCCTCGCGCGCTACACGGGCGGGGCGGACGGGGCGATAACCGGCTGGGCCTTCGGCGAAGGCCCTCGACCCGCGCCGCACAAGATGCAGGAAGTGGGACGCTCGATCCTCACGACGATGCCCGAGATTTTCCAGGCAGGACAGTGGACCTACAGCCCGGCGGGATTGCCGATCTCCATCCTGACGGGCAAGCTGGCGGCGGACGCGGCGGTAAAGCTCGCCTCCCGCCGACGAGCGAAATAGGGCCATTGATTTCGCCGCCTGCGGATCGAGCCTCAATCCTCCAATTCGCGCAGCTCCTTCAAGCCGGCGATCCACAGGGCGAGGGCGAGAACCGCCAGGGCCGATGCCGCGAAGATGAGCCGGAGCGGCAGACGCTGCACCAGGGCGCCGCCGACGAGATAGCCGAAGGGAACGCTCAGCGAGACGAGGGATGAGAAGAATCCCCAGAATCGCCCTCGGTATTCATCCGCGGTGCGCCTTTGGAGAATGAGATTTATCGGCACGTTGAAGAAGGTCACGGCAAGACCTATGGCGAAACTGAGCCCGGAGACAAGCCAGGTAATGCCCCAGGTGTCGAGCCCCCTTCCGAGGGGACCAAGGACCGACGCGATAAAGACCGCCCAGCTGGCGCCGAGGACGAAGAGCCCGCGCAGTATCGCCGATCTCAGCCTGAGCCTTCCGATGACGCGGGGGACGATCAGCGAGGCGGTCATCATGCCGACGAATATGGAGCCTGTCGCAAAGGCGAGTTGATACGAGGCCGCCTTCAGGATCGCGTTGAAAAAATAGGGAATGTACACGAAGCCCATCGGCATGATGAGGGCGTTGTAGATCGCGTAGAGGACGCAGAACGAGAATATCAGCCTGTCGCTCCGTACGTAATGGTAGCCTTCCCGCATTTCGCGCCCGAGGATGCCGATCCGCGAACGAAGGGACGGGCCTAGCGGCAATCGCGACCCATCCAGGGATTTGAGGCGCGCCGCGACCCTCACCCGAGCCTCGAGGCCGGCCGAGACGAGGAAGGACAGGGCGTTTATCAGGAAGATGGCCGAGACACCGGCCCAGGAAAAGACGATTCCCCCGGCGAGCATGCCGGCTATCGCCGTGAAGGACCAACTGAACTGAACCAGCGAAAGAGCCTTCGGTAAGCCCTTGTCGTCGACGATATTCGGAATGATGGCGCTGGAAGCCGGGCCGAAGACCGCGGCGCAGGTCGACAAGGCGACGGCGCCGACGTAGAGCATCCATATCTGCAATACATCGAATTGATAGAGGATCGCGAGAGCGATCACGATGAGAGCCCTCGCCAGGTCCATCGCCACGAGGATCGACTTTCGACTCGTCCTATCGGCGATCGCTCCGCCGAGGGGCGAAAGCAGCGCGAGGACGAGGGAGTCGACGACGAGGAACAGGGCCATCTGGAGCCCCGAATGCGTCCTCGCGAGGATGAACCACGATAGGGCGAAGGCATAGACCTGATCGCCCAGCTGCGAGACGAGCTTGCCCGAGAAGAGGAGCATGAAATCGCGATTCGCGAGGAGGCCGGATCGCCCGCCGATTTTCGGTATCATTGGAGCTTCCTGACATGATGCTACAAACCCCTTCGATTGTAGCGCGACACGCGAGGCGTGTCGCGAAATAGAGGCAGGGCTTTGTGTAGCGGCTCCCAGCTTGACGAATCGCCGGTTGCGATTCGTCAAGCTGGCTAATGCGCATGTTGCACAACTTTCGCGAGCCGCTATAAGTCCAGGACGCCGTTCAGGCAATGCCTAGCCCAATCGCAAGTCTTGATTGGCGATCTGGAACCTTGCGCCAGCCGGAATGGCGCGCTAGGATCGATGATATCAAATGCTCGATGAGAGCCAATTTAGCAATGGATTTGCGCGACGGCGCGGAGTAGACATGGACGTCCCGGACGACAAAACGATCCTTCTCGTCGAAGACGAGATCCTCATCGCCTTGATGGAAAAGCGCCAATTGGAGCAGGAAGGCTATCGAGTCGTCCACGTCACGAGCGGCGAAATGGCCATCGACACGGTTCGAGGCGGCAAGGAGGCCGTCGACATCGTCCTGATGGACATCAACCTCGGCCCGGGCATGGACGGCACCGAGGCGGCCGAGGAAATCCTCAAGACGCACGACCTGCCCCTGGTCTTCCTCTCCTCACACACCGAAAGGGAAGTGGTGAGGAAGACTGAACAAATAACCAATTATGGCTATATCGTCAAGAATTCCGGCATCACGGTCCTCGACGCCTCCATCAAAATGGCCTTCAAGCTGTTCGCGGCGCAAAAGAGCATCCAGGCTCAGCGCATGGATATCGAGGCGGCCTACGAAGAGATGCAGGTGGCGAACGAGGAGCTGATCGCCTCCGAACATCGACTCATCCAGAGCGAGTCCTCCGTAAGGAACAGGCTCAAGGCCATCATGGAGCCCGACGGGGATCTCGGACATCTCGAGCTCACCGACATCATCGACACCGAGGTTCTCCAGTCCCTTCTCGAGGACTTCCACAAACTCACCGGCATTCTCGGAGCCATTCTCGACGTGTCGGGAAAGGTCCTGGTCGCCGTCGGCTGGCAGGACATCTGCACCAAGTTCCACCGCTGCAATTCCGACTCCCTCAAGAATTGCCTCGAAAGCGACACCATCCTCACCAAAGGGGTGTCGCCCAAGACGTTCAGGACCTACCGCTGCAAGAACAACATGTGGGACATGGTCACGCCCCTCATGATCGGCGACAGGCATGTCGGCAATGTCTTCATCGGCCAGTTCCTCTACGATGACGAAAAGCCGGACATCGAATTGTTCAAAGCCCAGGCCAAGCGCTATGGCTTCGAGGAAGACGCCTATCTCGCAGCCCTCGACCGCGTGCCCCGTTTCAGCAAGGAAACGACGGACGCGGGCATGCATTTCTACGCTAGGCTCTCCGAGATCATCTCCACCATGAGCTATGCGTCAATCCAGCAATCCAAGCTTCTCGCGGAGCGCGAGCGGACCCAGGCGGCCCTTCTCGAAACCAAGGAGCGCCTTCGCCACGCGACGGAAACGGCGGGCATCGCCGTATGGGAATACGACTTTTCGTCGAATAGCATGACCCGTTCCGACAATCACGATGCCCTCTACGGACTGGCCCCGCAGCCGCATTGGGACATCGGCACCTTCCTCGCCGCGACCCACCCCGAGGATCGAGAAATATCCAACCAATACATCCAATATTCCGTCACCCCAGGCGGCCCCGACCGCTATGAATTCGACTTCCGGGTCGTCTTCCCCGATTCCTCCATTCGCTGGCTCAACGTGAAGGGCCAGGTCATCCATCGCGATGCCGATGGACGGGGCGTAATCGTGCGCGGCTGCCTCATCGACATCACCGAGTGGAAGGCCTGAGCTGGGACTCGAGCCAGCCGAAACCCACCCGCTCTTGCTCGAGTCGCACCGCGGGGCCCAATCGATCCGCGCGGAGATCGTCGTAAAGCGTACGTTCCTCGGCAGACAGCCGCGGGAGCTCGGCCTTTGTGGGCGCCGCCTCGCTCGTCCAAAGCGCCCTGTGCCCGAGGAGGGTGTCGCGGTCCATCAGGAAGGACTCGGCCTCGGGGAAGACTGCGCGGAACTGGTTGAGGATGGCGAAGCCGTGGGTATCGAGGTCGCCCCAGTAGCGGATCCGGCACTTCTTGAGCCAAGCAGCTTCGGCGAGCGAGGAAAAGCCGTATCCCGCGCCGAAAAGGATGAGGGCCGATGGCCGCTCCGGAAATGCGAGGAAGTTGATCTCATTCTCTGTCACGAAGACCTCGTCGAAGGGCGGCATGGCGGAAGGGTCGAAGAGCCGCGCGAAATCGGCGGCGCCGAGGCCGATCTGCGCGAGGCCGGCAGCGTCCCGTTCCGTCGGCGCGTCTCGTGGCGCATCGGCCCCCGGCGCATCGGCCTGCGACAGCCCAGTCCGCGGCGCCACCGGGAAGGCGCCGCCCCGCAGCGAAAGGCCGAAGGCGAGAAGCGGATCGAGGCAGCGGAAGCGCACTATTGCTTCCTTCTCGCGGAGGCCGTAGCGGCGGGCGAAGGCCTGGGCGCCCGCCGCCTCGGGGTCGTAGTCTTCCGGCGCGAGAACCAGGTCCAGGAGTTCGGACAGGAGACCCCGCCGTCCCTCGATAAACTTACTGTGCACTCCGGGCGCGTCCACCTGACGGAGGTAGCGCCCCGGACGGGGATGGGCCTTGAACCAGCCGAGCGCGCCGAGGAGGGCCGGCCACTCCTCGCCGTGTTCGAGAACGACGAGCGGATGTTCCGCGACCCAGTTCGCGAGGCGGGGAAAGGCCGACTCGATCTCCCGCGCGAGGACGACGAGGCGCACCGCCTCTCGGCGCCTGCCCGCGAAGGCGACGGCGTCGGCCGCCAGGTCGAAGATGGCCGCGACCGGTAGCGAGTTCCGCCCGAGCTGACGATGGTTCACTTCGCGCCACTCGAGGCGATAGCCGGGCCGGCACTCGCCCGCGGAAAGCCCGGCGATCCAAGCCCTCGCCTCGTCGAAACGCGGTCCGAGCTCCGAGGCCGTGGGCCCGCGCAGCGCGATCCGCAATGGAAAGTCGTCACCCGCGCCCAGGAGGGCCCGAGGCAGCCGGCCCGAATCCCAGTCGCGGCGCAGCCGATCGCGCAACGCCTCCGCGTCGGTCCAGGCCCCTCGCTCTCGGCTCACGGGGAGGTCCCGGCGCGGCGGGCCCGCTCGTCCCGGAACTCGCCGATGCGCAGGTTGCGGAGCCGCGAGTCGCGCCCCTCCTCGTTGTGCACGAAGCCCACCGAGGCGACGAAGGGCTCCATCACGTGGATCTTCTGGAGGGGCGTGATCACGAGGAGCTGGAGCCTCATCCGCCCGAAGAGATCGAGGCCGAAACGCGTGGACTCGTCCGAGCCGCGCCCGAAGGCCTCGTCGATCATCACGAAACGGAAGCTCCGCGGCTTGGGCGCCTTCGGATCGAGGCCGAACTGGTAGGCGAGGCTCGCGGCCAGCACGGTGTAGGCGAGCTTCTCCTTTTGTCCGCCGGACTTGCCGCCCGAATCGGTGTAATGCTCGTACTCCGTGTCGTCCTCCTTCCAGCGCTCCGAGGCGGAAAAGACATAGTACTGACGAACATCGCTCACCTTCTCGGTCCAGCGGCGGTCGAGCTCGCTCTTCCCCTCGCGGCCGCGGAAGCGCTCGATGATGGCCTTCACCTGGAGGAATTTGCCTTCGGAGTACTGCTCGTCGGCCGAGCCCGTCAGGCTCCCCTCGGTGCAGGCGCGGAGCTGTGCCTGGAAGTCCAGGATCTCACCGTCGGGGTTGGGCCTGAGCTCGAGCACGATATAGCGGCCCGGGCTGTAGTCGATCTCCACGAGGGATTCGTTGATTCGCTCGATCCGCTCCTTGATGAGCTGGCGCTCGCGGCCGAGCTGCGACTGGAAATTGGCCACCTCGCGGATCGTATTCTCGTTGAGGAGCTCCTTGAAGGTCCGCTCGAAACGGGGGAGGTCGTCGGCGAGGAGGCCATCGAGCATCGCCTTCCAGGAGGGAGAGGCCTCGAGGTTCGCGTCCACCTCCTCAGCCTCGCGCGGCCAACGGTTCCGGTAGGCCTCCATCGCGCCAACGATCCGCTCGCGGAGGCGCCCGAGCCGCTTGTCGACGGTGTCGATGGCTGCCTGGATCGAACCGCGCATTTCCGTCTCGCGATTCTCGCAGCTCTCCACGCTGAGATTCACGAGGTGCTTACCATCCGCCGCCAGGGTCTCAAGCCGCGCCAGGGTGGCCTCGCCGCCCTCGGGATCGCGGGCCGCGATCTCCATCGCAAGACTCCGGGCCTCCAGTGCCTGCTCATGCTTGAGCCCCGCCCGCGAGAGCTCGGCCCGCTGCTCCTCCAGGGCCTTCTCGACGGCCGCGAGCTCGGCGTCCTTTTCGGAGAGTTTTGCGGAGAGCGAGCGAAGAAAGTCGGCGGAGGCTTCGAGTTCGGCCAACTCGGCTTCGAGGGCAGCCACCCGCATCCCCATGGCGCCCCAGTCGAGTTCCACCCAGTCCCTGAACTCCGCCAGCCTCGCGGCCGCCTCCAGGCCCTCGCGCGCGAGGGCCTGTCTTCGCTGGAGTTCGGCGATGGCGGAGCCTTGGGCGGCGAGCCCCTCCTCGCGGGCGGCGAGCTCCGCCTCCAGCGCGCGGATCTTGGCCTCGTTGGTCCAGCCCAGGACGTAGCGCGAGCGGTCGCCCAGCTCGTTCCGGTCATCTTTCTCGTGGCGCTCGCCCGAGCCCTTGATCTGCCCCTGCCGCGTCAGCGCCTGCCTTTCGCGACGGAAGGCCTCCATGGAGCTCGCGCAGGCATAGTCGAAGCGGCGTGAGAGCTCGTGTTCGAGCCAGTCCTCGAGGGCTACGCCGCGCCTAACCTCGAGCTTGCGGAGGATGGAGTCGGGGCCCGTCTCGGCCAGGGCGCCGGTCTCCCCCGGGCGGGCGCGGTAATAGACCAGACGGCCGCGGAGGCGATTGTCGTCCACCCAGGCCGACACGGCGGCGTAATGCGCCTCGGGCACGAGGAGGGAGAGCGCGAAGTTGCGGAGGAGGCGCTCCGCCGCCCCCTCCCATTCGGCGTCGCGTTCGCGAACCCGGATGAGCTCGCCGGCGAAGGGGAGCTCGTCCACGGCGATTCCGAGCGCGGCGCAGAGGGTTTCGCGTATCGCGACCTGCCGCTCGGTGATGTTGCTGCGCCGAGAGCGAAGCGACTCGAGCTCGCGAACCACTTCCGCGCGCTCCTCGCGACCGCTCCTGAACGCGAACTCGAGTTCGGCCCTCTCGTTCTGGAAGCCAGCCTCCTCGGTCTCGAGGGCGACCCTGAGACCGCCTAACTCCTCCACGTTGTGCGAAAAGGCGTCGCTGTCCTTCGGCGCCGTGAGCCCGAGGCGCTCAGCCGGCTTCCGGTAGCGCTCGAGCCTCTCTTGGCGCCTCTGTCGCTCATCGCCCGCCTGGCGTATTTCCAGCCTGAGGCGCTCGAGGCGGTCTCCGCCGTTTTTGGCCATCGCCTCGCGGAGCTCATCGCGATCGGCGCGGAACCTCGCCCTGCTCTCCTCGGAGGCGGCCACCCTGGCTCCGAAGCGCCGGAGCTCCGTCTCGATATTCTCGAGCCTGCGGTCGAGGAGGGCTACCTTCTTGCCCGCCATGAAGATCGAGAGCGCGTCGCGCGCGAGTCTGAGCTCCTCGCGCTCCTTCGATTGAGCCTCGAAGTCCGAGCAGTCGGCCACAAGGGGGCGCAGAGCGGCGATCTGGTCGCGGGCGCGGAGCACCGCCGCGTGCGCGCCGTCCAGGTCGTCGAAGTGGTGGATGAGGGCCTTGATTCGTTCCTCGGCCTCGAAGGGCTCGAGCATATGCTCGCGCACGAAGTCCGTGAGATTGCCCACCGACTTCATCGAGACGGTCTGATTGAAGAGCTCGAGGGCCTGCTCGTTGTCGATGCCGAAGACGCGGCGAAAGGCAGCCGAATAGGCGGGAAAGGCGTCGAAGAGCTCCACCCCCTCGGTCTGGCGGAGCCGTTTGCGGAGATCGGCGACGTCTGCCCCGAAGTCGGAAAAATCCCCGGCTATGTCGAGCTCGCGCCCCGCGAAGACGTAGAAGCGCGCCGGCTGTCCCTGCAGGTCCTTCATCCAGAAGACCTGCGCGAGAGTGCAGGTCTGGCCCAGGCCCTCGTTCGAGAAGGTCGCAAGTATGACGGAATAGGAATTCTGATCGCGGAGGGCGACCGCCCTCGACGAGATCCCCGACTCGCCTCGCTCGGCCCGGTAGTGCCCGAGCACATAGGAGCGCAGCGAGCGCTCGCGGGCGCCCGCGCCGGCCGCCTTGTTGTAGGCCAGACGCTGCGGCGGCACGAGGAGGGTGCTGATCGCGTCGACAAGGGTCGACTTGCCCGAGCCGATGTCGCCGGTGAGGAGAGTGTTGTCCCCATGCGCCTCGAGGCGCCAGACGCGGCGGTCGAAGGTGCCCCAATTGAGGAGCTCGAAACGATCGAGGCGAAAACCGCTCCGCTCCCCGTCGGGCGAAAAGTCCAGGAAGCCGTCGCTCATTCGTCGCCCCTCGCCCCGCCTTGATATTCGGCCAGCCGCGCGTCGAAGTCGGCGAGCCACTGGGCGTCCACGAAAGCCTTGAGCACACGCCTGACCTCGTAGAGCGATTCCTGCCCCTTGAGCCTGCGCACGAAACCGAGATCCTCGAGGCGGTTGGCGGCGCCGAGCACCTGGTCGGCCAGCCGCGCCTCATTGCCCGCCGCGGGCAGATAGACCTTGACGAGATCGACCAACTCCTCACGGGAAAGCACGAGGCGCTGCGCCTCGCCCGAGACATCGGTTTCCGCGAGCTTCTTCCGGAGAAGGGCGAGGAGGAGGCTCGGGAGGTAGGGCAGCTGCCGCCGCACGATCAGGCGGGGGAGCTGCGTCTCGCCCTCGCGGGCCTCGCGCTGCCTGAGCCAGGCAAAGCCCTCAGCCTCGTCGAGCACGAGCTCGAGCCCGATGACGGCGACATAGTCGCGCACCGCCGCCTGGGCGACGAGCAAATCCCTCCAAAGCTCCTCGTCGCTCTCCCGATGCAGCACCCCCTTGAGGAGGGCGACGACCGGAAGAGAAATATCCCCTCGTTCGCCTGAACTCATCTCATGGTCCTCCCTCAGCCGCACCCCGCGCGAAGAGCACACGCGGCCCCTCGGCGCCCTTGCGTCGTCCCTCGCGATCCCGCCATTCGAGGATGTCGCTCGCCTCGTCGCTGAAGCGCGCCGCCTCGTCCTCGCTGGCGATGGAAAACCAGGCGAGGAGCTCCGCGAGACCGCGATCGAAGGGATACTCCGCCGCGAGCTCGGCCAGGGCCACCTGGTCGCGCGAAAGAAGGGCCTGCCGGAGCCTCGCGCGGAGCATCTCGCGGTCCACCGCCCACTGCTCGAAAAGGGCAGAGGCGTCGATGTCCTCGTCGCCCGCCTCCACGCGCGCGGAGTCCACGCGGCTCTTCAAAGGCGGCGAGTACAAGGGCCTTTCCATCGGCAGCTCGATGACGGCCGAGGGATCGACCAAATCGGCCACTGATCCGGTGGGCGGAGCGTCGCGCAATTCGAGGGCCCTCGCCTCGATCGATCGTAACAATTCCATTATTCGGCGATTCTCCAGCCAGACCTGGTCGTCGAGAAAGCGCCTGAGCTGACGCGAAAGCAGGGCCACCGTGCGCTGCGTACGCTCTCCCGCCTCGAGCCAGTCGAAATGGACACGCTTCAGCGCCGCGTCCGGCGCCGACGAGGCGACCTCCGGCAGCGCGAAGGCGGCCAGGAGCATCGACGAAAGCCGCTCCTGCCGCTCCTGCGACATCAGGAAATCCCAGAAGGCGCGGAAACTCTTGCCCTGGTCCGAATCGGCGATGAGATCGCGCTGACCCAGGATGTTCGCGAGAAGCTCGCCCTTCGAGCCCTCCCAGGCCGCGATGCTCTCGCGGGTGTTCCGATCGAGGTCGCGGAAATTCTGCTCGACCTCGCGAAAGTCGGTGAGGATCTCCCGCGCCGTCGCCGCCATGTGCTGAAAGCGCTCCCGCACCCTCGTGCCGTCCAGCTTCTCGACCTCGCCCGCCTTGATCCGCGAAATCCGCCGCTCGAGCTCGGCCTTCTGCCGCCTGAGCTCCTTCAGCGTGCCCTCGGGATCGGCCCCGCTCCCCTCGACGATCTCCCTCAAAAGATCGAATACCAGCCTCAGCCTCGACTCGCTTCCGACGAAGGCCCGCACGCCCAGACTGTCCACCCAGGCGATGGCCTTTTCGGCCCCCGGCGTCAGATCGTAATGCGCCTCGTCGGAACCGACGGGATAGAACTTCCTGAGCCAGCCCTTGCCCTCCTGCGTCCAGTCGTCGAGGTAGAAGGAGGCGTCGCGCGGATAAGCCTCGGCCCCCCGGATCTCCCGCAGGCGATAGAGTTCGTCCTCGAGGAGCGAGGCGAGACGCCCCTGCTCGATCCCGCGGAGGTTGGGCTTTACGAAGACCCGGTCCAGAAAAGAGATCAGAAGGGGCGCGTACTCAGCCATGAGGAGACGCCAGGCTGGATGGTTACGGCGAAGGCTGTCCACCGTCGCGAAATCGAGTTCCATGATCGGTCGGCATGATGGCCCCGATCGCCGGCGGTGGCAAGGGTCAGACTCCCATGAGCGCCAACATCAGACCTTCTCACTTCCCGGCACGACGAGTGTCACCCTCGGGAAATGTCGGCGAATTCTCTCCGGATCGCGCGTCAGGAGGGCGAGGCCGGAGACCGCGGCGTGAGCGCCGATAAAGAAATCGGGGAGGGGCGAGGTCTTCGATCCTCCTCCTCTCCGGTACGCGAAAAACGCCTTTCCCGCCAGGAAAAGGGCCTCGCGTGGGAGGGGCAGGAGGAGGAAGCCCGCGTCCCTGACCGCTCTTTCCAACTCCTCTATTTTGGAAAAGCGGATGGAAATCTCCGAATAGATGATCGGGTTGATGGCGATCGTCCCCTCGGCAGCCGCGCGATCGAGGGCCTCGAGCGAAGGGAGCCCCCATCTCGGGTCATCCGTGAAGATGTCGAGAATGACGCTCGAGTCGATCAGGTATCCGCCCATTATTCCTTCCGCGTAAGGGAGAGAATCTCGTCCGTGCTCATCGCGACGTCTCCCCGCCCTAGAAGCGCGCGTCGGGGATTTTGAGTTCGCCGCTTCAGTTTGAGAACGATCTTTCCGCCTTCCTCGGCGAAATCGACTTCCGCGTTCTGGTCGATTCCAAACTTGATGCGGAGTTCCCGCGGAATGGTTACTTGCCCCTTGGTTGTCACCTTCATGGTAATACTCCTACGG